>NZ_JBYTBC010000011.1:0-186736 GCF_058788795.1 Variovorax sp. FW301-JW7 | reverse complement strand
GAAGCCTTCAGGCTCACAAAGCGGGTGGGTCAGTATTCGACGGAAATCTAGGGTCAGAGATTGGCGGAATCCAACAGACTGCGTGGACGAGAGAATTCGCACGCGGATGCCCGATTCAGCAGTCGCAACTTCAATGGCCTTGGCGAAAGTTTGCTTCGATCTTGTCCATGAGGAAATCAGCAGTTGCAGCCAGCCTTCTACCTGGCTTGCATCGGCTTCGACATGGATCGCGCACTGTGTGCGTAGCTGACGGCGCAGCCTACCGACTCTAGCGAACGCGCCACTCCTCTGCTCGCCATAGAGAACCACTACTTGCGCGGACTCTGTTGTGCGAAGTGCTTCGACGGATTCCGCTACAACAAGATCGGCAATCCTGGAGTCCGGAACCCACTCAAAGAACTGTCGAACTTCGTCGCGAAACGTCTCGGGAGAAAGGCTCGGACTTGTCACTACGCACAATCCGCGCTCCGACATTGTCGAGAGGGGGCGTCGCGGCTTGGCACGTCCTTCCCACTCCGGAAACACCTGCCCGGGTCCAATCAATTGCGACAGCTCAGAGGTGACTGCGTCGATGATGCTAGGACCACCTTTCCAATCCCAGACTGATCTGACGACCTTGATCCGAGGCGGACCTCGCCTGTCCAGTGCTTCAAAGGCTCGACCAATGGCAGTAGCCCGGAGT
Organism: Variovorax sp. FW301-JW7; assembly: GCF_058788795.1. NCBI lineage: Bacteria > Pseudomonadati > Pseudomonadota > Betaproteobacteria > Burkholderiales > Comamonadaceae > Variovorax > Variovorax sp. FW301-JW7. The sequence continues at coordinate 186,054 of NZ_JBYTBC010000011.1, read as the reverse complement.
GGGTCAACCCATTGAGCAGCATCCACTACGCTGGAGTCACCGCCCCATTTTGCAAGGCCGCTTTTCGGAACAGTGCGCTCAAGCGACATCCCCGCTTTCGAAGGATCATCCCACCAGGCCCACTCATCGCCCTCCAGAAGGATGCCGAGCGCGGCTCTTGCCGCTGGACCGAGGTGGGCATCCTCTTCGCCCAGCCATCGAATGTCTGCTTGGTTCTTGTCCATGGGGATCCTCAAGGCCTTGCGCTCACTTCTTCCGAAGTGGCCTAGTGTTGCAAAATGTGTCGCAACTATAGGATACGGTGGGCCCCTTCCCTGTACAGCTAGGGAGAGATACGAAGACAACTGCGCTCGCGGAGCATTGCGACCCACTTGCGGCGGACTTGGACGAGCGAGGGTTGCGGCTTGTTTCTGTTAAAGCGTGGCTGCTGCTCGGATAACTTGATCTCCCAGCCGCCCGGATAGAAGAGCCCTGACGGAGGTTCGCAGACGACGTGGCAGGCGCGCACTGCCGTGGCAGGTGCAACGGCATGCGTTCTCCGCTCTGAGTTATTTCGTTTTGTTCGACTTGTCGTAGTCTGACTACGACAAGTCGAACAAATCAAAGCGGATGGCCGCTGAGAAGCTCAGCGCTGCGGCATATCCTTCACCGAATACCCAAGGCTCACAGTCGCATCCTCCGGAATCCCCGGCATCGTCGCATTCCACTCCTGCCACTGCGCCCGCATCGCCTCCAGCCGCTGCGGCTCCTTCTTCCCCAGGTTCGCGCGCTCGCGCTCATCGGCCGGAATGTTGAACAGGTACTCGTTGCCGTCGACCTTCAGGTACTTCCAGTCGCCGTCGCGCATGGCTTCCTGGCCGCGGTGGTTCATGCGCCAGTGCAGGGGGCGGCGGAAGGTGTGGGTGGCGTCTTTCAGCACGGGCATCAGCGACACGCCATCGAGCGGGTACGCCGCGTCGGCCTTCACGCCGGCGGCGTCGAGCATGGTGGCCGACCAGTCCATGGTCATGCACAGCTGGGTGCTCTCGCCGCCCTTGGCGATCACCTTCGGCCAGTGGGCAATCCATGGCACGCGGATGCCGCCTTCGGTCAGGTCCATCTTGCCGCCGACGAGCGGCCAGTTGTCCGAGAAGCGCTCGCCGCCGTTGTCGCTGGTGAACACGACGAGGGTGTTGTCGGCCATGCCGTGCTTTTCGAGCGCGGCCATGATCCAGCCGATGCCTTCGTCCATGTGATGGATCATGCGGCGGTACACGTGGATGTTGCCGCCCGACAGGTCGAACAGGTTGTCCTTCACGAGCGGCGCCTTGTCGGCGTCGTCGCGGGTTTCCCACGGCCAGTGGGGGGCGGTGTAGTGCAGGCTCAGGAAGAAGGGCGCCTCTTGCGTGGCCATGCGCTCGACGTAGTCGACGGCGCGCTTGGAGAGCACGTCGGTCAGGTAGCCCTCGTCGTCCTTGTGCTCTTCTTCGCCGTACCAGAGGTCGTGGCGGCCGGCCGAGTCGCAGTGGGTGAAGTAGTCGACACCGCCCGACATGGGGCCGAAGAACTCTTCATACCCCGAGCGCAGCGGGCCGAAGCTGGGCGGGTAGCCCAGGTGCCACTTGCCGATGAGCGCGGTCTTGTAGCCGCTGTCTTTCAGCAGCGACGGCAGGGTGGGGTGCTCGGTGGGCAAGCCCAGGGTGGTGCTGCCGCGGCTGCGGCTGTTGATGGGCTCTTCGGCCGCGCCGCGCAGGCGGTACTGGTAGCGCGCGGTGATCATCGCGAAGCGCGTGGGCGAGCACACGGGCGAATTCGAGTAGCCCTGCGTGAGCTTCAAACCGTTGGCGGCCAGGCCGTCGAGCACGGGCGACACGCGGCCAAAAGGCGCCTCGCGGCCTCCGTAGCAGCCGAGGTCGGCATAGCCGAGGTCGTCGGCCACGATGAAGATGATGTTGGGGCGGGTGCTGCGTGTCGTCATAAGTCGGAAGGTTTTTCGATCAGGGCTGGTAGCCGGATTTCTGCACGACCGGGGCCCATTGCGCCTTGTAGGCTTTGAGCATCGCGGCGGTCTGTGCCTGGGTGCTCACCACCGGCGTCATGCCGGCGTCCTTGAACTTGCGTTGGGTGTCGGGGTCTTGCATCACGGCGTGGATGGTGGTGGCCAGGCGTTCGACTTTCTCCTTGGGCATGCTGGCCGGCGCGAAGAAGGTGTTCCAGCCGGTGGCGGCGAGGTCGAGGCCGGCTTCCTTGAAGGTCGGAATGGTGGGCGCGAAGGGCGAGCGCTTTTCGCCCGACAGCGCCAGGATGCGCAGCTTGCCGGCGGTGTGCTGCGGCAGCACGACGTCTTCGGTGTCGACGGCAATGGGCACCTGGCCGCCGATCAGGTCATTCAGCAGCGGGGCGGAGCCGCGGTAGCCGATCACCTGGGTCTGCACCTTGGCCTTCTCGCCCACCATGAGGCCGAAGAAGTGCGGCAGGCTGCCGGTGGCGGGCACGCCCACGTTGGCCTGCTGCGGGTTGGCGCGCATCCATGCGAGCAAGTGGTTCAGCTCGCGCACGGGCAGGGTGGGCGACACGGCCAGCGCAAAGTCGTAGGCGTTGACGTGCGACACGGGCACGAAGTCGCGCTCGGCGTCGTAGCCGTTGTCCTTGAAGACGAGCGGCGCCACCACCATCACGGCGGGGTTGGCGAGCATCAGCACGTTCTGGTTGGCGGGCGTGGCCTTGGCCTGCTGCGCGGCCAGGCGGCCGCCCGCGCCGGGCTTGTTGTCGACGATCACGGGCACGCCGAGCTGGGCCGCGAGCTTGTCGCCCACGATGCGCGCCACGCGGTCGGTGGCGCCGCCGGGCGCGTAGCCGACGACGATGCGCAGCGGGCTGTCGAGTGCGGCTTGGGCGGCCTGTGCGCGCGCGAGCGTGGGGGCGGCGATGGCCGCCACGAGGCCGGCCATGGCCAGCACGGTGGCGAGGCGACGGCGGGCCGGGTTGAAGGAAGAAGCGAAAGCGGGGAGGGCGCGCGGGGTCATGAAGGGTGTGTCCTTGGTGTCGATCGGTCGGTCAGTCATTGGCCTGGAAGTTCACGGCCTTCATGATGCCGGCCCAGCGGGCAATGTCTTCGCGCATGGTCTTCACGAGCGCTTCGGGGCCGTCGGCCACGGGGTACATGCCGTTCTGCAGCAGCAGCTGGCGCACGTCGCGCGAGTTCACGGCGCGGATGATTTCGGTGCGCAGTTTCTCGGCGGTGGCGGGCGGCGTCTTCAGCGGCGCGTAGTAGGCGAACCACGCGGTGGCCACCACGTCCTTGTAGCCGCTCTCCACGAAGCTGGGCAGCTGCGGCATGAGCGGCGAGCGCTTGTCGCCGCTGGTGGCCAGCACTTTCACGCGGCCAGTGGGCAGCATCTGCTGCGCGCCGCCGATGGTGTCGAAGTACACGGGCACGGTGCCGCCCATCACGTCCTGGCGCGCGGGCGTGGAACCGCGGTAGGGCACGTGCACCATCTTCAGGCCGGCCGCGCGGTTGAGCATTTCGCCCAGGAAGTGCGAGGGCGTGCCGGCGCCGTACGAGCCGAAGCTCACCTTGTCACCCTGTGCCTTGGCCCAGGTGATGAACTCGGTCAGGGTGTTGGCGGGCACGTCCTTGTGCACGGTGAGCGCCAGCTCGAAGCGCGCGGCGTTCACCAGCGGCACGAAGTCCTTGATCGGGTCGTACGACAGGTTGCGGTAGGCGCTGGGGAACATGGTCATCATGCTCGCGGTGCCCAGCAGCAGGGTGTGGCCGTCGGGCGGCGCGGTCTTCACGGCGTCCACGGCAATGCGGCCGGCCGCGCCCGAGCGGTTGTCGATGATGAGCGGGCCCAGCGAATCGCGCACCTGGTGGGCAATGGCGCGGGTCAGCACGTCCTGCGTGCCGCCGGCGGGCACGCCGATGAGCACCTTGATCGGCTGGCCGGGGGTGAAGGCGGCGGGCTGCTGCTGCGCGAACGCAAGCGGTGCGAAGGACGCAAGGGGGGCAAGGGCCAGCCCGCCAAGGGTGGTCAGGGTGCGGCGGCGGGTCGGGTCGGGAAGCTGGGGCATCGTCAATCTCTCCGGGGTCTCGTTCGGCGTTCGGCAGGGTCTGTGCGTGGCCGGGGCGGGTGGCCGCGGCTGCGGACGATTCTGGAGACGCTACATTCGATTGATCAAATCAACCATCGCCCGGATTTACCCGGCCTTTCGAGACCCCGCCCCATGACTGCCGAAGACGCCGCCACCCCGCCGCGCCGCCCGCTGGACGACCTGCTGCTGTACCGGCTGTCGCGCCTGCTCGCGGTGGCGGGCAGCATGGTGATCCGGCTGTGCGAGGGCCGCTTCGGCATCACGCGGCGCGAGTGGCGCCTGATCGCGGTGCTGGCCAGCCGGGGCGAATTGGGCTCGTCGCAGCTGGCCGAGCATGCCCAGCTGGACCGGGCGCGCACCTCGAAGGCGGTGGGCTCGCTGGTGGCCAAGCGGCTGGTGTCGCGCACGGCGCTGGCGGGCGACCGGCGGCAGGTGCGGCTGGGCCTCACGGCGTCGGGGCAGGCGCTGTACGACGAACTCTTTCCGCTGGTGACGCGCATCAACGCCGAGCTGATGGGCACGCTCGACGCAGACGATGCCGCGCGCTTCGACGACGCGCTGCACCGGCTGCAGGCGCATGCCGAAACCATGGTGGCGCAGGCAGTGCTGCCCAAGGCCGACCGGGGGCGCCATGGGGCGGCGGCTGCGGCTGCAGGCAACGGCAAGAAGAACAGCACGGCGCGCAGCGGCAAGGCCGTCAGTCCACCTTCATCCCGGTCGCCTTGACGATGCGGCCGTAGCGCGCCTGTGCCGTGGCCAGGCGCGTGGCGGCGGCGGCATCGGTTTCGGCCAGCGGCACCATGTCGAGCGAGGCCAGGCGGGCCTTGAGTTCGGGCAGGGCCAGCGCCTTGTGCAGCGCCTGGCGCAGGGTCTGCATCACGGGCTCGGGCGTGGCGGCCGGCACCATGGCGAGGTAGAGCACTTCGAACTCCAGGTCTTTCAGGCCCAGCTCGCCGACGGTGGGCACCTCGGGCAGCAGCGGCGCGCGCTGGCGGCCGGTGACGGCCAGGGCGCGCAGCTTGCCGCCCTGGATCTGCGGCAGCACGCCCGGCGTGGCGACGATGCCGGCCTGCACCTCGTTGCCGAGCATGGCCATCACGGCCGGGGCGTTGCCCTTGTAGGGCACGTGCACGATCTTCGCGCCCGTGGCGCTCGCAAAGATCTCGGCGGCGATGTGGCCCGGGCTGCCGTTGCCGGCCGAGCTGAAGGTGGCGGGCTCGGCCTTGGCTTGCGCGATGAAGTCGGGCAGCGTCTTGGCCTTCACCGAGGCGGCGGTGGTGAAGCTCAGGCCCGACGAGCTGAAGATCATCAGCGGCTTGAGGTCTTTCGCCGCGAAGGGCATCGAGGCGTACAGGTGCGGGTTGACGGTGAAGGTGCTGTCGATGCCCAGCAGCACGGTGTAGCCGTCGGCCGCGCTCTTGGCCACGGCGTCGGCGCCGATGTTGCCGCCCGCGCCGGGGCGGTTGTCGACCACGAAGGGCTGCTTCAGGTCTTTCTGCAGCGCGTCGGCCAGCGCGCGCCCGAGGATGTCGATGGGGCCGCCGGCCGGGAAGTTGACGAGGAACTTCACGGGCTTCGCGGGGTAGCTCGCCTGGGCCTGCGCGGCCGGTGCGGCGAGGCCGAGGGCCAGTGCGGCGCAGGCGGCGGCGAGCGTTAGGCGGCGGCGCGCGCCAAAGGAAGAGGAAGGCTTCGAGGAAAAAATCGTGGTCATGGGCTGCTTTGTCTGTCTCCGTATCCACGGCACTCTAGAAGGCTGCGCGGCGCGGCACAACTGAAGTCTCTTCCGCCAGCTATTCCCTCTGGTTATATTTGAAAGCACGTCGCCCCACAGGCTTCGAGGAGAACCGCATGTCAGCCATGAACTTTGAGCGCCTGAAGATGCGCCACCTGCAATGCCTCGTCATGGTGGCGCAAGAGCGCAACCTGGTGCGCGCGGCCGAGGCGCTGTCGCTCACGCAGCCGGCGGTGTCGAAGACGGTGGCCGAGCTCGAAGAGATCGTCGGCCGCCAGTTGCTGCTGCGCCGCCGCCGCGGCGTGGAGCTCACGCCGGCCGCCGAGGTGCTGGTGCGCCATGCGGTGTCGGCGCTGCGCGGCCTGCGCGAAGGCCTGGGCCTGGCGATGGACCAGCCCGAGGCCGACCAGTTGCGCGTGGCGGTCGGCGCCTTGCCCAACATGGCGGCGCACCTGCTGCCCGAGGCGGTCGCGCGGCTGCATGCGGCGCACCCGGCGATGCGCGTGCGCGTGGTGAGCGGCACCAACGCGCAGCTCATGACGCAGCTGCGCCAGGGCGAAATCGACCTCGTGCTCGGCCGGCTGGCGCAGGCCTCGGCCATGGCCGACCTGGCCTTCGAGCAGCTGTACAGCGAGGTGCTGCTGCTGGTGGTGCGCCCCGGCCACCCGCTGGCGTCGCGGCGCAAGCCCACGCTCGACGCGCTGGCCGCCTACCCGCTGGTGCTGCCGGTGTCGGGCACGCTGATCCGGCACACGGCCGACGCCTTCCTCATTGCGCAGGGGCTGGCGCTGCCGGCCCGCCTGGTGGAGGCGACGGACACCAGCTTTGCCGTGGGCCTGTTGCAGCGCTCCGACGCGGTGTGGTTTGCGCCGCAGGGCGCGGTGGAAGGCTTCGTGGCGCGCGGCGAACTCCAGCGCGTGGCCATCGACACGGCAAGCACCGAAGGCCCGGTGGGCGTGACCGTGCGGCGCGGCAGCGAGACGGGCGAGGGCGCGCGGCTGCTGCTGGACACCATCCGGGGCATTGCGGTCACACGCGCTGCCTGAAGGGTTTCTTCAGGCTTCCTTCAGAATAGATCGAGCGCTCGGTCTAATAATTTGGGCGTGACCGAATTCCGCGAGAACCACCGTGCGCAAAGTTGACCCCGAACGCCAGCAGGCCAAGCGCCGCCAGATCCTGGAGGCCGCGGGCGACTGCTTTGCGCGGCGCGGCTTCCATGCCACCACCACCGCCGAGATCTGCGCCGCCGCGGGCATGAGCCCCGGCAATCTCTTCCATTACTTTCCCAGCAAGAACGCGATCATCGAGGCCCTGGCCGAAGAGGAGTGGCGCGACACGGCCGCGTACTTCGCCGCGATCGACGACGACCCGCCCGACCCGCTGGAGGTGGTGCTGTCTTTCCTCGACGTGGTGATGGTCTTCGCCTCCGACCGCAGCTACTCGCGGCTGGCGCTGGAGGTGGCCGCCGAGACCCTGCGCAACCCGGTGGTCTGCGCCAGCGTGGCTGCGGGCGACACCGAAATGCGCGACGGCCTTGCCGCCCTGCTGCGCAAGGCCGCGGCGCGCGGGCAGATCGACCCCGAGCTCGACCCCGTGCAATCGGCCAACTGGATCGCCGCGCTCATCGACGGTGTGTTCTCGCGCCTGGCGCTCGACACGGGCTTCGACCCGGCGCGCGAGGCCCCGATGCTGCGGCGCGTGGTGAGCCGCTTTCTCGCGAAGCCGGGGCGGGGCGCATGAACCCCACCCCCGTTGCAGTCGAGCGCCAGTCGCTCGTCGATGCGTTGCGCGGCTTTGCGCTGCTGGGCATCCTGGTCGTGAACATCGCGGCCTTTGCCTCGCCGTACTACGGCCAGCCGCTGCCCGACCCGATGATGCGTTCGGGGCTGGACCGCGTGGCGGCCTTTGCCGTCGCCTTCCTGTTCGAGACCAAGTTCTACCTGCTGTTCTCGTTCCTGTTCGGCTACAGCTTCACGCTGCAGATGCAGTCGGCGCAGCGCAGCGGCAAGCCCTTCGTGCCGCGCCTGGCGCGCCGGCTGGTGGCGCTGTGGTGCATCGGCGCACTGCATGCGGTGCTGCTGTTCCATGGCGACATCCTCACGACCTACGCGGTGCTTGGCGCCGTGCTGCTGGCCCTGCGCCACCAGAGCGACGCGGTGCTCGCGCGCTGGGCGCTGCGGCTGGTGCTGGCGACCGCGATGGTGTGGGGTGCCATCGGCATGCTCGCGATGCTGGGCGGCCCGGCGACCGAAGACGTTCTTCGCACCGCGAGGGCCGACGCGGCCTCGGCGCTCGCGGCCTACCGCGGCACGGCGGCGACGGTCATCCGCCAGCACCTGCGCGAGCTGTCGCAGGTGTGGATCGTGCTCGGGCTGGTGCAGGCGCCGATGGCGCTGGCGATGTTCTTCGCGGGCGTCATCGAGGGCCGCCGCAATCTGTTCGCGCGGGCCGAGCGCTACCGGCCGCTGTTCAAGCGCCTGCTGGTGCCCGGGCTGGTGCTGGGGCTGCCGGGCGCGGCCGTGTATGCGTGGACCGCGTCGGTCGTGCCGGGCTCGCGCTGGGACGTGCTGGGCCTGGCGGTCGGCGTCTTCACCTCGCCGCTGCTCACGGCGACGTACGTGGGCGCGATGATGCTGCTGTTCCAGTCGCGCTGGGGCGGTTGGCTGGCGCAGGCGCTCGCACCGGCGGGGCGCATGGCGCTGTCGAACTACCTGCTGCAGTCGGCGGTGTGCGCGTGGCTCTTCCTGGCATATGGGCTGCGGCTCATCGGCGAGCTCGGGCCGTTCATGAGCCTCATGGTCGCCTTCGGCATCTTCGGCGCGCAGATGCTGGTCAGCCGCTGGTGGCTGGCACGCTTTGCGTACGGCCCGGTGGAGTGGGTGCTGCGCGCCTTCACCAACCTCGAATGGCCCGCCCTGCGGCGTATGCAACGGTCACGTTGAGCGACGAGAATGCCCTCGTTCCAACGAGGAGGATGCGCCGATGAGTTCCATGGAAGACGTGTGGGCCTACCGTGAAGAGACGCTCTACCCGCGCCTGTTCGGCCCCGAGCGCACCGGCATCTACGTGCTGGACTTCGACGACTTCAAGGCGCTGGGCGCCGAAGACGTCGATCCGCGCTGGCTGCACCTGGGCGTGTTCGAGTTCGCGCCCACGCCGGTGCGCAACACCTGGCTGTACGTGACCTCGGGCGGCTCCACGCCCTGGGAAACGGAGCCGGCCGACTACGACCCCGAGGACTATTCGTGGATCGGCTCCGAGCTGGTCATCGAGGTGCCCTCGCAGCCGCAGGACCAATGGGCCATCAAGCTCCTGCGCCGCCTGCTCGCCTACAACGTGCTGCTCGCGCACTCGCACTTCGGCGAAGACAAGCAGCCCTTCGACTACGGCGACCGCATTCCCGTCGGCGAAGCGATCCGCGAGAAGGGCACCGTGGCCTTGCGGCATGTGGTGTTGATGGAGCCGAAGCACTACCCCGCGACGGCGCAGCTCGATTCGGGCCGCTTCGACTTCCTGCATCTCGTCGGCATCAACGATTCCGAACGCGACTGGGCCAAGGCCCACAGCTCCGAGGCGCTGCTGCGTTTGCTCGAAGTGCACGGCGGCGCGCCGGTGACTGACGCGCGGCGCAAGGCGGTCGTTTGAGCCGCGCCAAAGGTGCGGCCGCCGCCGGCGGTGCCGAGCGTTCGCACGGGCGAGCGCTCGAGCTGGCCGAGTCGCTCGGTGCGATGGGCCCCATCGAGGTCAAGCGCTTCTTCGGCGGCTTCGGCCTCGTGCAGGCCGGCGTGCAGTTCGCCTTCGTGATGAAGGGCACGCTGTACCTGCGCGTGGACGACGCCACCCGGCCGGAATTCGAACGCCTGGGCGCGGTGCCGTTCTCGTACGCGACCAGCGCCTCGACCGTGAAGGTCGCGAGCTACTACGAGGCGCCGGTCGATGCGCTCGAAGACCCACACGCCATGCGCGACTGGGCGACGAAGGCGCTGGCGAGCGCGCTGGGTGCGCGCAAGCACGTGCGCCGCAAGCTGGGTAGTTGATTCCTCAGCGCGACAGCAACGTCGACAGCTGAAACACCGCAAAGCCCAGCAGCAGCGCGCCCGACAGCTTGTTGATGCCCTGCAGCACGCGCGCGCCGAGCTTGTGCCGCACCATCGACACGATGCTCGACAGCCCCAGCCACCACAGCGCCGAGCCGAGGAACACCCCCAGCACCATCGTGAGCGCCGCACCGCTGCCGCTGCCCACATGGCCGCTGCCGAGCGACGCGAACACCGCGACGAACGACAGGATCGTCATCGGGTTGGCCAGCGTGAGCACGAACACCGACAGCAGCGCCTTCACCGGCGTGGCCGCGTCTTCCGCGGTGCGGGCCTGCGTGGCCGCCGGTGCGCGCAGCAACTGCACGCCCATCCACGCGAGAAAGGCTGCACCACCGAGCGCCAGCGGCACGCGCGCCGCGACCATCGTCGACACCACGGCCGACACGCCGAACGCACCGATCGCGCCGTAGCAGGCGTCGGCCAACGCAGCGCCGAGGCCGCTGAGAAAACCGATGGTTCGGCCGTGCGCGAGCGTGCGCTGGATGCACAGCAGGCCGATGGGGCCCACCGGCGCGGCGATCGACAGCCCGATGACGAGGGCCTTGAGAAAGAGAGCGAAGTCCATGCCGACGATTGTTCGGCGAGGCCTGCATGGCGAGAATGGCGAAATTCAGGCGTAAGGCATGCCTTGCCTGAAATCGGAAGCGAAACTCTCAATCGGGCCTGAAATCCATGGAAATCGACGCCAAGAACTGGCAGATCCTCGACGTGCTGCAGCAGGACGCGCGCACCTCGCTCACGGCGCTCGCGCGGCAGGTGGGGCTGTCGGTGCCGTCCACCTCCGAGCGCGTGAAGCGCCTCGAAGAGGCCGGTGTCATCGAGGGCTACCGCGCGGTGGTGTCGCCGCGCAAGGCGGGCTACACCGTGACGGCGCTGGTCGGCATCACCACCGCGCAACCCGACAAGGCCCGGCTGCTGAAGCTGCTCGGCAGCCGGCGCGAAGTGCTCGAGTGCTTTCACGTCACGGGGCAGGACTCGTACGTGCTGAAGGTGGTCGCGCGCGACATCGAGCACCTCGAAGCCTTCGTGAGCAGCATCAACCACCTGGGCGAGACGCGCACCTCGATCGTGATGTCGGTGCCGATCGCGGCGCGCGCGGTGGCGGCGCCGGCGGGTGTGGACGGGGCCCGCGCCGCAGCGGGCGCATCGAAGGCACGCGGCTCGTTGAACAACGAATGACACCGGCTGCGAACGTGTGTGATCAGCACGCGCTCGAAACTGACGGTTTTCAGGGGCAGTTGACAATTGCTGTCGGTGGGTGGGCTGGCTGCGGGATATGGTGCGAGCGCTCGCCGTGAGGCGGGTCTTCGGGATGAAAAACCAACTCCAACTCTGAACCATCACCACCATGTCTCTTGTTCTTCGTTCTCTGCTGGCCGCCGCATCGCTTGCGGCCTTCACCCTTCACGCACAGCCCCTGGACTACGACCACCAGGAAAGCTGGAAGGCCGTGCACGACAGTGCGCAATCGCCGATCGACATCGCCCCGCAGCAAGCCCGGCCCGGCGATGCGAGCGAACCGCAGGGCCTGCGCCTGGGCCGCACGCGCGCCAGGCTCGAGGTGGTCGACAACGGCCATGCCGTGGAGGTGGAGGCCCGCGGGCCGGAAGCCATGATCCGCGGCCGTCACTTCAAGCTGGCGCAGTTCCACTTTCACGCCGAAAGCGAGCACACCGTGGACGGCGCGCACTTTCCGCTCGAAGGCCACTTCGTCCTGCGCGCCACCGACGGCCGCCTGGCCGTGATCGCCGTGATGTACCGCGAAGGCGCAGCCAATCCGCTGGCCGGCAAGCTGCTCGCGGCGCTGGGCAAGGAGCACCATGGCGAGGTGCCGATGACGGACATTGCGGCGCTGCTGCCCGCGCGCATGGGCTACTTTCACTACCTGGGTTCGCTGACCACGCCGCCGCTGACGGAGAACGTCGAGTGGTACGTGCTGCAGGCGCCGGTGACCTTGTCGTCCGCCCAGATCGCCGGGTTTCGCGCGCACTACGGCCACAACAACCGCGCGCTGCAAGCGCTCAACGGACGCCCGCTGATTCGCTACCCGGCAGCGCACTGAGTCATCCACCGGGCCCGCCCAAAAAAAAGGTCCGCACCAGGGCGGACCGAATGGACCCGCCTGACGGGCTCCTGGAGAAACGGAACATCCGCGGGCGCAGGGCCGCCCGCGGTCATTCACTCACTTGCTTCCTTGCTTCTTTGCGCGTGACAGTCTTCCCTGATCAGAACGAGTGGCGCAACCCGACGTCGTAGCCCGTCGAGGTCTTGGGCACGAACACCCCGGTGTTCACGAAGGCGGGGCCGCCGACCGTGAGCGCCGCGCCGTTCTTGTTGCTGATGCGCGCGACGGTGGCGTACAGGGCGGTGCGCTTGGACAGGTTGTGGATGTAGCCGATGGCCAGCTTGTTGGCCTTGGGGTCGGCGACCGACGGCGTGAACGGCAGGTTGACGGCGTTGAGGTCGTACTTGACCTGTGAGTACGAGGCGCGGATCAGGCCTGGGCCGACCGGCGCGGTCACGCCGATCAGGTAGCCCGTGAGGTCGACGTCCGGCGCGCCGCCGGCCAGGGGCGTGACGGCGTAATCGCGCGTTTTCTTGATTCGCGACAATTCGCCGAACAGCTTGACCACGCCGAAATCGTAGGAGCTGCCGAGATTGAAGGTCTTGACGTTGTCGGTGGTGCCCGCATAGAAATTGTCGGCCGCCGTGCTGTTGCCGTACGACACGGCCACGTCGAACGGGCCATTGGCATACCCGACACGTCCGCCCAGATAACGGCCTGCGCGCGATGCCGCCGAATTGCCCGAATTGAGCGCGCCAAGTGCATTGACGCCAGGTGGCGTTGCTGTGCTGGGGTCGTATTTGGTGTTTTCATGCAGCGCGTACATGAATTGGCCATAAAAGCCGCCAAGATTCTTCGGCAGGAAATAGCCGATCGAATTGCTGGCGCGGTTGTAATTGAGGTCGCCGCCGAAGCCGCCCGAACCGCCGCCGGCGTTCGTGTTGGCGGCGGTGAAGATCAGGCTGCGGCCCACGCCGACGATGCCGAAGGGGTCGAACACGATGTCGTTCCAGGCCGTGGGCACGTAGTCGCGGCCCAGGCGCAGTTCACCGAAACCGCCCGACAGGCTGACCGTGGAACGGCGCTGGAAGGTGGTGATGCCGGTCTTGCCGTCGTCGGGGCTGATCGGCGCCTCGAGCCAGAAGCTGGCCGCAAGCCCGCCGCCCAGGTCCTCGGTACCGCGAAAGCCCAGCCGGCTCGTGGAATAGCCGCCCGAGCTCAGCGCGGTCTGGCTCGCGGTGCGCGTGCCCTGGTTCACGTAGAACGGGTTGAACAGCGTGGCGCCGTTCATGTCCTGCGATTTGGACGAGTAATTGCTGATGCCCGTGTCCACCACGCCGAACAGCGTGACGGAAGACTGTGCATTGGCGAACCCGACACCGAACAGTGCGGCGGCCGTGAGGAATTGTCTTTTCATTGTTGCCCTTGAATTGAATATGAAATTCATCGCTCCCACGCACCGCGTTGGAGCTCCGGTTCGGCGTGCGGAAATAAATTCAATTGATTTCTTCTGCCTTCCGCATGGTTCATGCGTCTGGGCAAATCATATCGATCGATTGCGACAGAAAAAGACCGAAACCGCCTTTTTCAATTACGTTTTCCGTGCAGCCGGGTTACGAATTGGAAAGCTCCGCTTGCCGCTTGCAGAGAATTGATGAATTGGTCTTCATCCTGTCGTTTTTGTAATTGAACCGTTCGCGCGGCGACGGTCCGAATTCCTAGCGTGTCGGCATGGCGAAGCAAAACCGCCATCGCCGAAGCGGGTGGTCCTCTTCGGCGTTCAACGAAGGAGATGACACATGACGAACAGGAAGATGGCCTTTGCGCTGGCGGCGATGGCCGCCGCAGCGCTCCCCCTGGTGGCCGGCGCACAAACCAGCCCGCAGCACGTCGAGGGGCCGGCGCATTTCGCGGCGACCGAAGCCGGCATCAAGGAGCACCCCGAAAACGCCGGCCCGGGCAAGACCGACGCCCAGGTGGTGGCCGAACTGCGCGCCGCGCAGCAAAGCCCCGAGTGGGCCGGCGTGCTGCGCTGGGGCGCACCGATCCCCGTGAAGGCCACGCAACCCCGCACGCGCGCGGAGGTGGTGGCCGAGCTGGAGCGCGCGCAGTCGCAACCGGGCTGGGAGCGCGCCTCGCGGCTGGGGGCGCCGATGGTGCTGCCGGCGGCGGCGCCTGCGCGGTAGGGGAGAAGAGAGAAGACGGCGGCGGGAGCTTCAGCCCGCCGTCGCGCCGTGCATCACCGGCGGCTGCCCCATCGCCGGATCATTGCCTTCGAAGCGCATCTTCGGCAGGAACTGCGGGTACTCGCGCTGCATGAAGTCGATGACGCCTTCGCGCACGTAACAGCGCAGGTCGAAGGCCAGGCCGGAGGTGGCGGCGGTGCAGAGCACGCGGACCTGCATGGTGCGTTCGGTGGCGTCGGTCACGCGCAGGTTGAAGAAGCGGCCGTCCCACTCGGGCGCGGCCTTCACGAGGCGTTCGACCTCGGCGCGCAGCGGCGCCAGCGGCGTGCCGTAGTCCAGGTAGAAGAAAACCGAGCCGAGCAGTTCGGCCGAATGGCGGGTCCAGTTCTGGAACGGCTTCTCGATGAAGTAGGTGAGCGGCAGGATGAGGCGCCGGTCGTCCCAGATGCGCACGACCACGAAGGTGCCGGTGATTTCCTCGACGCGGCCCCATTCGCCCTCGACCACGAGCACGTCGTCGATGCGGATCGGTTGCGACAGCGCGATCTGCAGGCCGGCGATGAGGTTGCTGAAGACGGGCTTGGCCGCCAGGCCCGCCACGATGCCGATCACGCCGGCCGAGGCCAGCAGGCTGGCGCCGACCTGGCGTGCGCCGGGGAAGGTCATGAGCATCATGGCGCCGCCGGCCACGACGACGACCGACATGGCGGTGCGCGCGAGCACGCGGGTCTGCGTGAGCACGCGGCGCGCCTGCAGGTTGTCGGAGATGTCCGAAGGGTGCTGCGCGAGCACGCCGTCGGCGAAGCCGCTGATGGCCTTGAGCACGAACCAGGTGCTGGCCGCGATGAGCAACAACCCCGTGAGATGCCGCACGCTGCCGATGAAGCGCAGGTCGTCCGGCGCCGCCTGCCACACCATCATGAGCGCCGCCAGCGGCAGCACCAGCCGCGCGGGGGCGGTGCAGTTGAGCACCATCGCATGCACGGCGGGCGCCGGGCGGGTGATCCGCCTGAGGACCATGCCCCCGATGCGGTGGGCGAGAAGGGCGAGGGGCGCGGCGATCAGGGCGGCAATCCAGGTGCCGAACCAGGGGTGTGCGAGGAGCTCTTGGGTCATCAGGCGGGGGTGGTCTTTGCTTCTGGGGTGGTGTCGTTCAGTGGTTGAAGAATGCGCGCTGCGTCGTCGCGCAGCTGCGTGGCGAGCGCCGTGGCCAGGTCGAGCCGGCGCACCAGCCAGGGGCTGATGTCGTTGTCGAATGGGTCAGGCAGTGGAATGGGGCCGCCGACGGTGGTGGCCCCCGTGCTCTCGGGGTGAGAGGGCCCTGCGATCGGAATGGTTCCCAGGGCGGCCTCGATGCGTTGCGCGGTGCGCACGAGCGGGCCTTCGATGTCGCCCGGCGTGAGGCGGTCGCGCCGCAGCACGAGCATCGACTTCACGGCGCTGAGCTGCGCGAGCAGCTGGTAGCTGTGGGCCTGCAGATGCTCCAGCGGTTCGAGCGGCGGCTGCACGGCGCGCGGTTCGGAGAGCGAGCGTTGCGTGGCCTGCACGAGCGCCGAGAGGCTGTCGTAGGCCTCGCGGCGCGCGAGCCGCCATTCGAGTTCGGGGCTGCTCTGGATGGCCTGCAGCTGGCCCAGGCCGAGTGCGAGCCGCGCATGGCGCGCCTGCGCGGTGAGCACGCGCGCCACCAGCGCCGGAATCTGCGTGCGCTCCCACGAGGGCAGCACGTAGCAGAAGCCCCAGGCCAGCGCGGCGCCGATGAGCGTGTCGGCGATGCGCTCGAACAGCGCGAAGATGGGCGCGGTGCCGGTGTTCAGCATGTGGGCCTGCAGCAGGCCCAGCACGGTGGCGGCCACGGCGGTGACGAGGTAGCGCCGCACCGCGAAGCTGTGGGCAATGGCCTGCGCGATGGTCACGGTCACCAGTAGCATCAGCGCCGAGGGGTGCGCCGACAGCAGGCCCACCGCGAGCACGCAGCCCAGCAGCGTGCCGGCGACGCGGCTGTTGCGCCGTTCCAGCGTCTGCGAGAGGCTGCCGCGTAGCACCACCACGATGGTCAGCAGGATCCAGTAGTCGTGCGAGCCCCAGGGCATCGACACGGCGATGCCGTAGCCGGCCGCGATGGCCAGCGCGGCGCGAATGGCGTGGCGCAGCGGCGGCGCGTCCCAGCGCCACAGCGCGAGGAAGGGGCGCAGCGACCAGTCGGTCGGGCTCACGAAGAGCTGCCAGTTGGCGCGCACCACGGCCAGGTTGGGCTCGGCGTCGCCGCGCGCCATGGCCGCCAGGCGCAGCACCTCGTCGTTGATGTGGCCGATGCGGCTGGCCAGCCCGCGCGCGAGCATGGCGGCCGAGGGGCCCATCTGGCCGTGCGTGTCTTCGTCGTCGGCCGTCACGTGGATCGCGGCCAGGCGCGGCCGGCGGTCGGCCACGGCGGCGGGGTGGCGGCGCATGAGCAGCGCGTCGGCCAGGCCGGCCGTTTCGTCGGCCAGCTCTTCGAGGATGCGGCGCATCTCAACCAGCGCCTGCGCGTGCGACGGATGGGCGCGCAGGACGTCCAGGTCGAGTTCGCTGGCGAGCAGCTGGTCGCGCATCTCGAGCACGATGATGAGCATGCCGGCCAGGCGCTGGCGGCGCGGCGTGCGTGGCGATTCGAGCACGATGTCGCGCGTGGCCTGCAGCTGGTCGGCCAGCGCGGCCTGCTCACGCAGCAGCTGGCCCAGCAGCGAGGCGGGGGTGTCGCGGATGTCGCGGGTTTCGTCCTGCGGCGTGAACTGGCTGGCCTCGGTGCGCATGAGCGCAGCCAGCGAAAACAGCACGTCGGCGATCGACTGGGTGCGAAAGCGCCCGTTGAGCAGCAGGTTGGCCAGCGTGGCCCACACCACGTACAGGCCCGCGCCCAGGCCGAACTCGGTGGTGCGCGCGATGGCGTCCGACAGCCCGGCGGGGGCGGGCGTGGCCATGGAGAAGATCATCGAGAACATCACCGCGATGGCGATGGGAATGCCGCGCTTGCCCCAGGCCATGGCCACGAAGGCCATGAAGGTGGCGGGCACCAGCAGCAGCCCGAGGCGGATCGGTGCGCCGTGCAGCATCTGCACCGCGAAGAACAGCGGCAGGCCGATGAGCGGCGCCGGCAGCATCTGCAGGAACTTGCCGCGGCGCGGGCCGGGCAGGTCGGGCGGCGCCGTGACGATCACGCCGGTGGCGGCGGCCGAGGCGGCCAGGGTGCCCAGCCACAGGTGCACCCCGCCCGAGATCACGAGCAGGCCGAGCGCGACGGTGAGCCCGCTCGCGACGTAGTGGCTCAGCGCAATGCGCAACGCCGCACGAACCCGCGCGGCGGCACCCGGCCCCGTCATCACTTGGCGGAGGCGTCGCCCTCGGCGGGCGCCTCGCGCTTGATGCGGGTGAGCTTGCGCGGGGCGGCCGGCGCGGCGGGTGCAGCCGCAGGGGCGTCAACGTTGCCGTCGAGCGGGGCGGCCGTCTGGTCGGTCACGGTGCTGCGGGCGTACAGATCGACCGAGGCGTCGTCGGGCGTCGAGCGGGTCGAGGCCGACACGGCGCGCACGCGGTCGCTGGCGCGCAGCTTGTCGTCCACGTTGGCGAACTTGGAGTACTTGGCGAGCAGCGGCACCAACTGGCCGTACACGCGCGGAGCGCCGGCCAGGCATTCGCGCTGGTCGAGGAAGTCGGGTTCGCCCGTGAAGTTGCCGATGAGGCCACCGGCCTCGGTCACCAGCAGCGAGCCGGCGGCCACGTCCCAGGGGTTCAGGCCGGTTTCGAAGAAGCCGTCGGTGAAGCCCGCGGCCACGTAGGCCAGGTCGAGCGCGGCGGCGCCGGGGCGGCGCAGGCCGGCCATGCGGGGCATCATGTCCGCCATGATGGCCAGGTACTGCTTGAAGTTGTCGCCGGTGCGGAACGGGAAGCCGGTGGAGATGAGGCACTCGCTGAGCTTCACGCGCTTGGACACGCGGATGCGGCGCTCGTTCATGTAGGCGCCGCGGCCCTTGGTGGCCGTGAACAGGTCGTTGCGCGAGGGGTCGTACACCACCGCCTGCTCGATCTTGCCGCGCACCGACAGCGCGATCGACACGCAGTAGACCGGGAAGCCGTGGATGAAGTTGGTGGTGCCGTCGAGCGGATCGATGATCCAGACGAACTCGGAGTCTTTGGCGCC
Organism: Variovorax sp. FW301-JW7; assembly: GCF_058788795.1. Taxonomy (NCBI): domain Bacteria; kingdom Pseudomonadati; phylum Pseudomonadota; class Betaproteobacteria; order Burkholderiales; family Comamonadaceae; genus Variovorax; species Variovorax sp. FW301-JW7. Next base: position 167,723 of record NZ_JBYTBC010000011.1, on the reverse strand, counting down.
GTATTCGGTGCCCGATTCTTCGGCCAGGATGCCGTGCCCCGGGTACGCGCCCAGCAAGGTTTCGATGATGACCTTCTCGCTGGCGTGATCGACTTCGGTGACGAAGTCATTGACCTGCTTCTGGGAGATGCGCACGGCCTCGACGTCGAGGGCAGCGCGATTGATGATGGCGCCGGCGGCGCGTGCGGCCTTGACGGCCACATTGAGCATGGGATGCAGGTTGGGGGACGACATTCTGGATTGTGAGAAGAACGGGTGGGAGAGGTCCCCAAGAATGCAATCTGGGCGACCCTGCGGTCCGGCGATGCGGGCGGCGAGAATCGGGCATTTTACCGGCTCAGCCCGTTTGTGTCTTCCCCACCCGTCATGCGCACCCGTTTCATCCTCATCCAGACCAGCCACGCCGGCAATGTGGGCGCCGCCGCCCGTGCCATGAAGACCATGGGTTTCGACGACCTGGTGCTGGTGACGCCGCGCTGGGCCAACGTGCTGCGGCGCGAGGAAACCATCCAGCGCGCCAGCGGCGCCCTGGACGTGCTGAACAACGCCCGCATCGTCGAAACGCTCGATGAAGCCCTCGACGGCGTGACCCACCTGTGCGCCACGGCCATGATCCCGCGCGACTTCGGCCCGCCCACGCGCACGCCGCGCGAGCACCTGGAGCCGCTGGCCACGCAGGGCGACCAGCACGTGGCCTTCCTGTTCGGCTCCGAGCGCTTCGGCATGCGCAACGAGGACGTCTACCGCTGCAACGTGGCCCTGAGCATCCCGACCGACCCGAAGTTCGGCTCGCTGAACCTGGGCGCGGCGATCCAGGTGGTGGCCTACGAATGGCGCCTGGCGCTGGGCGGCTACGGTGTGCGCGAGGCCATCGCGCCGGTGCAGGCGGCCGACGCGCAGGCCGTGGCCGGCATGCTCGACCACTGGGAGCGCTCGCTGGTGGACATCGGCTTTCTCGACCCGGCGGCACCCAAGAAGCTCATGCCGCGGCTGCAGCAGCTGTTCAACCGCGCGCAGCCCACGCCCGAGGAAATCCACATCCTGCGCGGCATCGCCAAGGCCATGAGCGATGCCACCCGCGAGCCGCGCGGCAGCTGAGCTGTCACAAAACCCCATCGCGCGTAAGCGAAGACGCCCGGCTTTAGACTGCCCGGCCCCTATCGATATAACGACAACAAAGGCAGCGATGTTCTCTCGACTGCGCGCCGACATCCGGTGCATCCTCGAACGCGACCCGGCCGCCCGCAGCGCCTGGGAAGTGATCACGGTCTACCCCGGCTTCCATGCCGTGGTGCTGCACCGCTGGGCGCACGCCTGTTGGACCCACGGTTTCAAGTGGCCGGCCCGCTTCATCGCGCACTGCGCGCGCGCCTTCACGGGCATCGAGATCCACCCGGCCGCCAAGATCGGCGAGCGCGTGTTCTTCGACCACGCCATGGGCGTGGTGGTCGGCGAAACCGCCGAGATCGGCGACGGCTGCACCATCTACCAGGGCGTGACCTTGGGCGGCACCTCGCTCTACAAGGGCACCAAGCGCCACCCGACGCTGGGCAAGAACGTGGTGGTGAGCGCCGGCGCCAAGGTGCTGGGCGGCTTCGTCGTGGGCGACGGCGCCAAGATCGGCTCCAACGCGGTGGTCATCAAGCCGGTGCCGGCCGGGGCGACCGCGGTGGGCATTCCGGCGCGCATCATCCCGTCGAAGGAAGGCGAGAGCGCCGACGTGGCCGCGCCGCAGAAGTTCTCGGCCTACGGCATCACGCAGGACGACGACCCGCTGAGCCAGGCCATGCGCGGCCTGATCGACAACGCCTCGAGCCAGGAGCACCAGATCGCGCTGTTGTGGCAGGCCATCGAGAAGCTGTCGGCGCAGCCGGGCACCAAGGACTGCGTGCCGGGCGACGCGGCGCGCGGCGAGTCGTTCGAGGCCGACAAGCTCACGCAGCTGATCGGCAAGTAGAAGAGGGGCAGAGGGCGCTGTCGCCGTTCAGGCGGGCGAGGCCCTGTCTCGCCGCAGGTTGTCTTCCAGCAGGTCGAGCGCATCGCCGTGGGCCAGCGCCCAGCCATAGAGCGCGCGCAAGGGCTCGACGAAGACCTCGCCCAGCGGCGTCAATGCGTACTCCACGCGTGGCGGCACCACCTGGAACACCTCGCGGTGGACCAGGCCGCCTGCCTCCGCCTCGCGCAGGGTCAGGGTCAGCATCTTCTTGGAGATGCCCGGCAGGGCGCGCTCCAGCTGCCCGGTGCGCATCGCGCCGTGGCTGAGGGCGTACAGCACCATCGAGGTCCACTTGCCGTTCAGGACGTAGTGGATGCGCCGCTGTGGACAGTCCTCGCGCAGGACCAGCGGCGTGTCGCCGGGCGGCGCCGCGACGCGCGGGACACGGCCCGCACGGTTTATCCGGTTCTTCATGGTCACTTTTTTATCCCTATCGCACTTTTACGTCACTACTTCCAGATTGGTGACGTGAAATCTACCATTCCTGTTTCGTTGCGAGGCATGGTGCCCGCCACACGACAGGAGCAGATTTTCATGAAAGCAGCCGTCATCCGATCCTTCGGCGACCCCGATCAGATCCAACTCGAAGAGGTCGCCACGCCGGTGCCGGGACCGGGCGAAGTCCTGGTCAAGGTGCTGGCCGTCGGCGTCAACCGACTGGATCACTATGTGCGCCTCGGGCAGATCGCCCCGGCCTTGCCGTTCCCGCACATCCTGGGTTCGGATGCGGTGGGTGAGGTCGCCGCACTGGGCACCGGCGCTTCGCGCTTCGCGGTGGGCGAGCGCGTGATTGCCATGCCCGGCTACCCGACCGACCCGGCAGAGGGGAACACCCGCCCGGTCACGGCCGCGGCCAGCTACGCGATTCCCGGCATTCACATGCCGGGCACCTATGCCCAGTACATCGTCGTGCCCGAGCACTGGCTGCTGCGCGACACCACCGGCCTGCCCGCCGAGCAGATGGCCGCGCTGCCGGTCTCGCTGCTGATCGCGATCCGCGCGGTGCAGGTCGTCGGCGAGGTCAAGGCCGGCGACCGGGTGCTGGTGCATGCCGGCGCGTCGAGCACCGGCATGATGAGCATCCAGGTGGCCCGCGCGCTGGGTGCGCGCGTCGTCACCACGGTGCAGAACGCGGCCTCCGCCGAACTGGCCCTCCGTCTGGGCGCCGAGCTGGCGATCGACACCGGCACGCAGGACTTCGTCGAGCCCGTGCGCGCCTGGAGCGGCGGGCAGGGGGTCGATGTCGCGATCGACAACCTCGGCGGCGATGTGCTGTCCAGGACCCTCGCGGCCGTGAAGCCCATGGGCATCGTGGTGGCGATGGGGTTCATGGCGGGCACCGACGTGCACTTCGACATCCGCAGTTTCTTCTTCGCCCAGCAGCAACTGCGCGGCACGCTGGTGGGCGACATCGAAGACTTCGCCGCCTGGCTCGACGCGATTCGGCTGGGCCAGATTCGTCCGCAGATCGACAGCGTGCTGCCGCTTTCTCAGGCTGGCGAAGCGCACCGGCGCATCGCGGCCAACGAGGCGCGGGGCAGCATCGTGCTGCAGCCGTGGGCGAGCTGAAGTGGGGCGCGCCATGGACGCTTCGCGTGCGACCGGGGACGACGAGGTGCTGCAGCGGCTGCAGGCCCTGGGACTCGCACTGCCCGAACCGCCGCCGCCGCTCGGGGCCTACCGCGCGGCGATCGAGGCGGCGGGCCTGCTGCATGTCTCCATGCAGGGGCCGGTGGTGGCGGGGCATCCGCTGCCGCGCGGGCTGCTGGGCGCCGAGTTGACGCTGGAAGAAGGCCGCCAGGCGGCCCGGCTGGCGGTGCTCAATGCGCTGGCCCAGGTGCGCCTGCACCTGGGCGGTTTTCAACGGGTGCGGCAGATCGTGCGGCTCGAAGGCCACGTCGCCTGCGTGCAGTCGTTCACCCAGCACCCGCAGGTGCTCGACGCCGCCTCCGAACTGCTGGCCAGCCTGTTCGACACGCGCGCGGGCCATGCGCGGTCGGTGTGCGGGGTGCGCAACCTGCCGGGCAACCTGCCGGTGGCCGTGACCCTGACCCTTGAAGTGGAACCCTCACGTCGCTGAGGTTGCCGATACCGCGGACGCCGCCTGGGCGTTCAGCGGTGCTCATTCCCACCACGCCTCACTCATTGAAGCGGTGCCGAGCGGCCCGTCGCCGACGTGTTCAGTTCGCTGAGCATGTGCACCAGGCGCGCCGTCGAGCGCGTGCCGAGCTTCTCGCGGATGCTGCGCAGCTGATGGTCGATCGTGGAGAGCGAGCGGTCCAGCTGGCGTGCGATTTCCTTGTAGCTCAGGCCGCCGGCCGCCAGCTTCGCCACCTTCAGCTCCGCCGGCGTCAGCGCCGCGAGGTTCGCCGGGGCCCGTTCGCTCTGCGCCTGCGCGAACCGGTGGGCGGCGCTCAGCAGCGGGCCCAGCGCGGTGCGGGCCAGGCCCGGCAACTCGTCGCACACGGCGTGCTTCCAGCGCGGGGCCCTGTGGTGCCAGTCGGCGCAGATCATGCCCACCGGCCGGTCTTCGTCGTGCACGGGAACCGCCAGCTTCGAGGCCGTGCCGGCCTGCATCAGCGTGGCGCGCAACTCCTGCGTGAAGCTGCGCTCCTGCGACACGTCGATGATGGGGGCGATGCCGCTGCCGCGCCAGACCGCGCGGATGCCCGGGTTGGCGGCGCTGAAGCGCAGGCCGATCACCGCAGGCAGCGGTTGCGACGGGCGCTGCACCTCGGCCGCGACCACGTAGTCATGCAGGTGGCCGCTGGCGTCGACATAGCCGCCGAAGCCGGCGTCGACGCGGTCGGCGTCGAGCGTGTCGCGCAGCCATTGCACCGAGATGCGCCAGCAGGCCTGCGGGTCGTCCAGGTACAGCAGCAGCTGCGCGGCCAGCTCGCGGCCCGGTCGCCAGGTGATCGCCCGCTCGCCTTCGAACAGGCGCCGCCGGAGCTGGCGTTGAAGCACAAGGATGTCGTGGTCTTCGAGCATGGGGGCCGGGCTGCAGTGCGGAAGTCGAATGCTACGGCCGGGCGTCCCCGGACGGAAGGGGCCTGCGTCCGATGGCACGCCGGAGTGGACCCGCGACGCTGCCGCCGGTCAGGCGAGCGTCGGGCCAGCGGCCGTCACGCCGCACCGCTGGCCGTCAGCGGGTCGTAGTCCGGCGAGCGCAGCAGCTCGTGCAGCTGGCGACGGCGCACGCCCATGTTGCCGCCGTCGAACAGCGGGAGCACCAGGGCGTCTTGCAGCATGCCGGCGAGCGGCAGGTCGTGGTCGTAGCTGTCGATGCCCACCACGCGCATCAGGTCGGTGATCACGCGCACCGCGGTTTCGGAGCCGTAGATCTTGGCCTGCAGCGCCAGCTCCAGCGCCGCGGGCGATTGCGTGTCCAGCGCGTGGCACGCGCGCCAGTTGAGGTAGCGCGAGGCCTCGATGGCGGTCTTGGCATCGGCCAGCGCATACCCCACGGCCTGGTGCTCGATGATCGGAAGGGTGCCGCCGCGGCATTGGGTCTTGGCGAAGTGCAAGGAGAAATCGAAGGCCCCCTGCATCAGGGCCGTGCCGAACACGCCGACCAGCGCCGCCGTCGCCGAGAAGCTGGCGGCCACGAGGCCCTTGCCGCTGCCCACCGGGCCCAGCACGTTGGCCTGCGCGGTGCGCACGCCCTCGAGGCGAAAGCGGGGCGTGAGGTGCGCGCGGTGGCCCATCGAATCGTGATAACGCTCCACCACGATGCCGCCCTCGGGCCGCGGCACGACCAGCACCGACAGCCCGCTGTCGGGCGGCGCGTCGGCGTCGGTGCGGCACACCACGCACAGCAGGTCGGCGCCTTGCTCGTCCCAGCCGGTCGCGCTCGAAATCCACTGCTTGGTGCCGTCGATGACCCACTGCCCGCCCTCGAGCCGGGCACGCGTGCGCGTGCCTTCGCCAGGGGCTGCACTATCGAAGTTGGCGCTGCCGCCGGGCTCGCTGTTGCACAGGGCGGCCAAGGGCGCGCCGGAGCCTTCCAGGAACGGCCCGAGAAAGGCCTTCTGCTGCTCGGGCGAGCCGCCGATCGTCACGGGCAGCAGGCCCAGCAGCGTGGCGAACATCGTGAGCGACACGTTGGGGTCGACGCGATAGAACTCCTCGGCCACCACGGCCATGTCCAGCATGCCCGTGCCTTCGCCGCCGAACGGCATCGGGATGATGCGCCGCAGAAAACCGGCCTTCACCAGCTTCTCGTAGAACGGACGCGTGGCGACGAAGCGCGCCAGCGGCGTGGGCAGGTGGCGCGTGGCCGGTGCGACCTCGGTCAGTACGCTGCGCGCGAAACGGCCGGCCGAGAGTTGCAACTCGCGCTGCGCGGGAGTGAGGGTGAAGTCGATCGGCATGGTGTCTCCGTTGTAGGTCTGTCCGGCTCGCGGCCCCAAGGTCGCAGGGCGGATGCGCCGGGTCGGCGGAATTGTCTGCCGGGGTCGGCCGCACCGCCTTCGCGAACATTCGCGATGCCGGTGGGCGCGTCAGGCCCTGTCCGAGGAGATGCGTGTCAGTGCGGACACGCGTGTGCATTGGCGCGGAGCCCGGCCACACAGCCTCCACACGAACCATTGAAGTTCGCTCGACGGCGGCGAAGCACGCCCCCCGCATCGCCCGGCGTGGCGCCGGGCCCGACGTCAGGAGCGCTTGGCGGAGGCGCCGTGCAGCGTGCCGTGCACGTGCCCCGCGTGCTGGCCGAAGGTCTCGGGCGAGAGTGCGGCGGTGTCCAGCTCCTGCAGGATGCCGCAGGCGCTCGCCGATTCGGGGCCGCCGCACTGCAGGCGCAGCGCCTTCAGCTGCTTTTCGAGCGTCTTCAGCTCGGCGATGCGCGAGGCCACGTGGCCGATGTGGTCGTCCAGCAGCTGGTTCACCTCGCCGCAGTCGTCCTGCGGCGCATCGCGGAATTTCAGCAGGCTGCGGATCTCGTCGAGCGTCATGTCCAGCGAGCGGCAGCGGCGGATGAAGCCCAGGCGCTGCGTGTGTTCGTCGTCGTAGATGCGGTAGTTGCCGTCGGTGCGCGCGGGCGCGGGCAGCAGCTGCTCGCGTTCGTAGTACCGGATGGTTTCGACCGGCGTGTTCGTGGCCTTGGCCAGGTCACCGATTTTCATGATGCGGCATCTCAAGGAAGTGGCAATCAACGGTTGACTCTACACCTGCTTCAGGGTTTCCAATGAAGGCATGACGAATCAGAACACCCTGAATCAGCCGGTGCCGCGTGCAGCGCCGCATGACCACGACCATGACCATGGACACAGCCATGGCCATGACCATGGGCACGACCATTCGCACGATCACGCCCCCGCCGCGCCGGCAACGGCCTGCTGCGGCAGCCCCGTATGCGGCAGCACTCCGGCATCGACCGAGCCGGCCGACCTGCCGAAGGGCGCCGTGCTGTTTCGCATTCCCACCATGGACTGCGCGGTGGAAGAGTCCGAGATCCGCCGCGCCCTCGAGCCCGTCGCGGGCGTGAAGGCCCTGCGCTTTCGCCTGAGCGAACGCACGCTGGCCCTCACGACCGAAGACGGCGCGCTGCCCGCTGCGCTCGACGCCATCCGCCAGGCCGGCTTCAAGCCCGAGCCGGTGGCATCGTCGACGGGGCAGAAGGCCGAGCCCGCGCGCTTTGCCGGCATGTCGACCGGGCTGGCGCGCCTCGTGGCCGCGCTGGTGCTGGCCATCGCGGCCGAGACCGTGTCCTTCCTGGCGCTCGACGGCGTGGGCTTCATGGCCGCCGAGATGGGGCTCGCGCTCGCGGCCATCGCGCTGGCCGGCCTGGACACCTACAAGAAGGGCTTCGCCGCGCTGGTGCGCGGGCGCCTCAACATCAACGCGCTGATGGCCGTCGCCGTCACGGGTGCCTTCATCATCGGCCAGTGGCCCGAGGCCGCGATGGTGATGGCGCTGTACGCCATCGCCGAACTCATCGAGGCCCGCGCCGTCGACCGCGCGCGCAACGCCATCCAGAGCCTGCTCGCGCTCGCGCCCGAACAGGCCGAGGTGCGGCAGCCCGACGGCAGCTGGCAGACCGTGCGCGCCGACGCGGTGGCGCTCGACGCCGTCGCACGCATCCGCCCCGGCGAGCGCGTGCCGCTGGACGGCGTGGTGCTCGAAGGCACCAGCGCCATCGACCAGGCCCCGGTCACGGGCGAGAGCATTCCGGTCGACAAGGCCGCGGGCGACGCGGTGTTTGCCGGCACCATCAACCAGACCGGCGCACTGGTGTTCCGCGTGACGGCCGTGGCGGCCAACACCACGCTCGCGCGCATCATCCATGCGGTGGAAGAGGCGCAGGGTTCGCGCGCGCCCACGCAGCGCTTCGTCGACAAGTTCGCCGCCATCTACACGCCCACCGTCTTCGTGCTGGCGCTGGGCATCGCGGTGCTCACGCCGTGGCTGCTGGACTGGACCTGGGTGCAGGCCATCTACAAGGCGCTGGTGCTGCTGGTCATCGCCTGCCCGTGCGCGCTGGTCATCTCCACGCCCGTGACGGTCGTGAGCGCGCTGGCCTCGGCCGCGCGGCGCGGCATCCTCATCAAGGGCGGCACGTACCTCGAAGAGGCACGCAAGCTCAAGGCCGTGGCGCTCGACAAGACCGGCACCATCACCGAAGGCAAACCCAAGCTGGTCGAGTCGGTGCTGATCGACAGGGCGGGCGGCGATGAAGGCGCGGTGTACGCGCTGGCCGCCAACATCGCCGGCCGTTCCGACCACCCGGTGTCGAAGGCCATCGCCCAAGGCCTGGGTGGGGCGGTCGAAGAAGTCGGCGACTTCACCGCGCTGCCCGGCCGCGGCGTGCAGGCCACGCACGCGGGCCAGCGCTACGTGCTGGGCAACCACCGGCTGATCGAAGAGCGCGGCCTGTGCTCGCCGGAACTCGAAGCCGAACTCAAGCGGCACGAAGAGGCTGGCCGCACGGTGACGCTGCTGGCATCTGAAAAGTCGGTGCTGGCGCTGTTCGCAGTGGCCGACACCATCAAGCCCTCGTCGCAAGCCGCCGTGGCCGAGCTGCGCGCGCTGGGCGTGACGCCCGTCATGCTCACCGGCGACAACACCGCCACCGCGAAGACCATCGGCGCGCACGCCGGCATCGACGACGTGCGCGGCAACCTGTTGCCTGAAGAAAAGCTCGATGCCATCCAGGCGATGCAGCAACGCTACGGCGCCGTCGCGATGACCGGCGACGGCATCAACGACGCCCCGGCACTGGCCAAGGCCGACATCGGCTTCGCCATGGGCGGCGCCGGCACCGACACCGCGATGGAGGCGGCCGACGTGGTCATCATGAACGACGACCTGCGCCGCATCCCCGAGACCATCCGCCTGTCGCGCCGCTCGCATGCCGTGCTGTGGCAGAACATCACCCTCGCACTCGGCATCAAGGGCGTGTTCTTCGTGCTCGCGGTGTTCGGCAGCGCGACCATGTGGATGGCGGTTTTCGCCGACATGGGGGCGAGCCTGCTGGTGGTGGCGAACGGGTTGCGGTTGATGCGGACCGAAAAGTGAGCGCGCTACGTCCCGTTGCTTGAGGACGTGTCAGGCAGGGCCTGGCGGGCCTCGAGCGCGGCGGCGATGCGTTCGAGGTTGGCGTTCATGCGCCGCGTTTCGACGATGTGATCCGACAGATAGTGGCGCACCTCTTCGATGTACTGGCCTTGTTTCAGGCCGCCGCTGCGGCGCATGAAGAAAATCCAGACACCGATGAGCAGCAGCATGGGGCCCCAGCTGATGATGAGTTCGACAAAGGTTCGCATGGTTCTCCCGAAGGCGTGAGAGGTGATGAAAGGGAAGTCGGCGCACAGCCGTGACGCAGGTTAGCGCAAGGTGGTCGGTCGCCGGCATCGGCGGCGCGCAGAACTCACTAACATCGGGCGACTTTTCCGTCTTCACGACTTCCCCGCCCATGTCCGTCACCACCCTCCTGCTGCAACTCGTCGTCATCCTCACCACCGCGCGCCTGTGCGGCTGGGTGCTGCGTCATGTGGGGCAGCCGAGCGTGGTGGGCGAGATGGCGGCGGGGCTGATGCTCGGGCCGGCGGTCATGGGGCTGCTCTTTCCGTCGCTGCATGTGCAGCTGTTCGCCAAGGAGTCGCTGCAAGGGCTGTCGTCGCTGGCGACGGTGGGGCTCGTGCTGTTCATGTTCGTGGTCGGGCTGGAGCTGCGGGCCACGCGCAACATGCGCGCGCAGCTCAAGGCGGCCGGGGCGGTGGGCGTGCTGAGCGTGGCGGTGCCGGTGGTGCTGGGCATCGCGATCTCGCCGATGTTGCATCCCACGCTCGCGCCGGCCGGCGTGGGCTTCTGGCCCTTTGCGCTGTTCATGGCGGCGGCGCTGTCGATCACGGCGTTTCCGGTGATGGCGCGCATCCTGAAAGACCGCGGCATGACGCGCACGCCCTTCGGCCAGCTCTCGCTGAGCGCGGCGGCGGTGGTCGACGTGTTCGCGTGGATCCTGCTGGCCTTCGTGGTCGCGACCATCGGCGCGGGCGAAGGCTATGCCGGCCTGCTGAAGACCTCGGTCGGCGTGGTGGTGTTGCTGGCCTTCCTGTTCTTCGGCCTGAAGCCGGCCTTCGCGTGGCTGCTGCGCGTGAAGGCGCCCGACGGCGAGCCGTCGACCACGCTGATGGCCTCGCTCATGATCGGCCTCTTGCTGTGCGCGCTGCTCACCGAATGGCTGCACCTGCATGCGGTGTTCGGCGCCTTCCTGTTCGGCGCCTGCCTGCCGCGCGACGACCGCCTGCTGCGCTCGCTGAGCGAGCGCATCGAGCCCATTTCCATCGTCGTGCTGATGCCGCTGTTCTTCGCGCTCGCGGGGCTGGGCACCACGGCCAACGCGTTCTCGGGCGCGAGCCTGGGCGCGATGCTGCTGATCGTGGGCGTGGCCACGGTGGGCAAGATCGCGGGCGGCGCGGCGGGCGCGCGCATCGCCGGCTACAGCTGGCGCGACAGCCTGGCCACCGGCTCGCTCATGAACGCGCGCGGGCTGATGGAACTCATCGTCATGAAGATCGGCCTCGACGTCGGCCTGATCGGCCCCGAGCTGTTCACGATGCTGCTGGTAATGGCACTCGCCACCACCGCGATGACCGGGCCGCTGATGACGCTGTGCATCGGCCGCAAGGCCCGGCCCGCCGAGACGGCACACGCCGAGTCCTGAGCCCGCACTTCAGCCGTTGCGGCGCACGCTGAAGCCGATGCGCGTCTCGCCGTTCTGGCTCGACGCGAACACCTGCCCGCCGTGCATGCGCGCGATCGCCTCGACGATCGACAGGCCCAGCCCGTGGTGGCGCGTGGAGCTTTCGCGCGCCTGGGCTGCACGGTAGAAGCGCTCGAACAGGCGCGGCAATGCCTCGGGATCGATCGGTGCGCCGCGGTTGACCACGGCGATGGTGTTGTGTTCTCCGCCAGGGCCCGCCGCAATCTCGATGCGCACGGTCGAGGCCGGCTCGGCAAAGCGGATGGCGTTGCCCAGCAGGTTGAAGAGGGCGCGCCGGATCAGCCCCGCGTCCGCCTCGGCCACGGCCTCGCCATGCACTTCGGCGCGCAGGCCGGCCTCGTCGAGCATGGCGTCGTAGAAGTCGATCACGTCGCGCGCCTGGTCCGCCAGATTCACAGGCGCCTTCGAGCGCGCCGAGGTGCCTCGGTCGGCCTTCGAAAGAAACAGCATGTCGGTCACGATGCCCGACAGCCGCCCCATCTCCTCGAGGTTGGAGGCCAGCACGCTTTGCAGCTCCTCGTTGCTGCGCGGGCGCGTCAGTGCCACCTCGGTAGAGCCCAGCAGGTTGGCCAGCGGCGTGCGCAACTCGTGCGCCACGTCGGCATTGAACGACTCCAGCTGCACATAGGCGCGCTGCACCCGCGCCAGCAGCGCGTTGAACTGCGTGATCCAGGGGCGCAGTTCTTCGGCGAAGGCGCCGGGGTCGATGGACTGGTGGACGTGGTCGGGCGTGATGGCCGCGGTGCGCTCGGCCAGCGCTTTCAGCGGTCGCAGCCCGCGCCGCACCAGCCATGTACCGGTGAGCGACACCAGCGCCGTGCCCAGCACCACCGCGCCCAGCAGCGTCCAGGCCAGCCTTTCGAGCAGTCGGGTGTCTTGTGCGATGTTCACGCCGACCTGCACCGACAGGTTGGTGTGGAAGTCGCCGTTCTGCCAGGGCACGACGATGGCGCGTCGCAGCCAGCGGCCCTGCGGCGGGGGTGTCGATTGGAAGAGCTCGTGGCCCGCGTTCGCGATCGACAGGGTCACGTCGTCCTGCATCGAGAAGAAGTCGTCGAGCTTGTGGCGCAGAAAGACGAGGTCGCCGCCTTTCTCGGCCTCCTTGAGCAGGTGCTCGACGAGCACCGTCTTCTGGTCGAGCGCGTCGCGCTGCTTGGCGCCGAAGCTCCAGGCCGTGACGAAGTAGATCGCCAGGCAGATGATGCTCAGGCCGAACAGCGTCTGTGCGGCGAACCAGAACGAGAGCCGGCTCTGGATCGAATGCGGCTTCGGGCTCATGCCCAGGAGCGGTCTTCGAGTACGTATCCCATGCCGCGCACGGTGTGCAGCAGCTTCACATCGAAGGGGTCGTCGATCTTGCTGCGCAGGCGGCGGATCGCCACTTCGACCACGTTGGTGTCGCTGTCGAAGTTCATGTCCCACACCTGCTCGGCGAGCGTGGAGCGCGACAAGATCTGCCCGCGCCGGCGCAGCAGCACCACGAGCAGCGTGAACTCCTTGGCCGTGAGGTCCAGCCGCGTGCGGTTGCGCATGCACTTGCGGCTCACCAGGTCGAGTTCCAGGTCGGCCAGGCGCAGCACCGTGGGCTCCTGCGTCTTGCCGCGTCGCAGCAACGCCTGCACGCGCGCCAGCAGCTCCGAGAAAGAGAAGGGCTTCACCAGGTAGTCGTCGGCGCCTTGCTGCAGGCCCTGCACGCGGTCTTCGACCTTGTCGCGCGCGGTGAGCACCAGCACGGGCACGTTCTTCGTGCGGCGAATGGCCTGCAGCACGGCAAAGCCGTCGATGCCGGGCAGCATCACGTCGAGCAGCACCAGTGCGTACTCGCCCTCGGTGGCGAGGTAGCGGCCTTCGATGCCATCGCGGGCGATGTCGACGACGTAGCCGTTCTCCTCCAGCCCTTTTTTGAGGTAGTCGCCCAGTTTGGGCTCATCTTCGATGACAAGAATTCGCATGGTACGGATCGTACCCAAGGCCTCTCGATAGGCTGGTTACGATTTAGTAATCCTATTGAAGGACAAAGCGCCGACACGCTGTCATACAGTGGGCCGGGCCCTCGGTTCGCAGGGCCTTTCTCGGTCGGCGGGTCACGCCCCGTCGATATACTTTTGTCAACAATGCGCCGCTGGCTCCTCATTTTCCTGCTGTTTCTCCTGCCTTTCCAGTACAGCTGGGCGGTGTCGGCAGCCTATTGCCTGCACGAAGGCGACAAGGGCAGCGGGCACTGGGGTCACCACGAGGACGAGCCGCGTGGCACCGACCGCACCCACGCGGGCGACGGCGCCAAGAAAGACAGCACCCGCCAGCCCAACGCGGCGGTCGGCCATTGCATCGTTGCCCATTTCGGGCAGGCCCAGCATGCGGACACCGCCGCCGCGCTGCCGGTCCAGGCGCCCGTGGCTTCGCAGCCGCTGCGCGCCGCTTCCACCGAACGCTTCGCCTCGCACATCGCCGAAGTGCCGGTGCGCCCCGACTGGTTGCTCGCCGCTTGATTCGGCGAGAGCACAGCACCTTTTCTTTTTTCTGATCCCACCGATCCGCTGAGCGCTTTTCGCCGAATTCGTCCGTCCGTTGTTTCGCAACCCAGGAGAATTCGATGCGCACGCTTTTCGTGCCGCTGGCCGTGTTGGCCTTGGCGGTACCCCCGGCCTTTTCACAGCAGACCCCGCAGGCGGCCGGTCCCTCGTCGTCCCTGTCGGCACCCGCCCGCACGCTGGAGCCCGAAGGCCCGCTGACCCTGCGCACCGCCGTCGCGCTGGCGCTGCAGGCCAACCCGGGCCTGTCGGCCGCGCGCCATGAGCAGGCCGCCGCCGACGGCGCCGTGGTGCAGGCCGGCGCCTGGCCCAACCCTACGCTCGACACGCAGCTGGAAGACCTGCGCCGCAACAACCGCACGACCACGCTGCAGCTGAGCCAGCCCCTCGAGCTGGGCGGCAAGCGCGCCGCGCGGGTCACGGCGGCCGAGCGTGCGCGCGACCAGGCGGTGTCGGCGCTGTCGGCGCGGCGCGCCGAACTGCGCGCCGCGGCCGTCACTGCCTTCTTCGACGTGCTGACCGCGCAGGAGCGCCTGCGCCTGGCGCAAGACTCGGTGGGGCTCGCACAGATCGCCACCCGCGCCGCGGCCAACCGCGTGGCGGCCGGCAAGGTGTCGCCGCTCGAAGAAACCAAGGCGCGCGTGGCCGAGGCCGGCATCCGCGTCGAACTGCTGCAGGCCGAAGGCACGCTGCGCGCGTCGCGCCAGCTGCTGGCCGCGCTGTGGGGCAACCCGTCGCCGCGCTTCACGCAGGTGGACGGCGCGGTCGACCAGCTGCCCACCCAAGCCGCCGCGCCCGAGGTGGCGCGCCGCCTGCCCGATGCGCCCGTGCTGCGCCAGGCCCGGCTCGAGGTCGAGCGCCGCCGCGCGCTGAGCGACCTGGAGCAGGCCAAGCGCATTCCCGACGTGACTGTGTCGCTCGGCGTCAAGCGCGTGCCCGCGTCGGAAGGCGAGGGCGGCGAGGCCGTGAGCAGCAGCCGGCGAAACCAGGTGGTGGTGGGCCTGTCGGTGCCGCTGCCGATCTTCGACACCAATCGCGGCAACATCGCCGAAGCACTGAGCCGCGAAGACAAGGCGCGCGACGAACTCGCCGCCGCCGAGTTGCAACTGGGCGCCGACGTGGCCCAGGCCAGCGAGCGCCTGCGCTCCGCGCGCGCCACCGCCGAGACGCTGCAGCGCGACGCACTGCCCGGCGCCGAGACCGCCTACCGCGCCGCCACCAAGGGCTTCGAGCTGGGCAAGTTCAGCTTTCTCGAGGCGCTCGACGCGCAGCGCACGCTGTTCCAGGTGCGCAACCAGTACCTCGTCGCGCTGGCCGAGGCGCACCGCGCGGCCGGCGAACTCGACCGCCTGCTGGGCACCGAGGGCGACGACATCGCCTCGAACGCGACGCCGAACGCGACGCCCAACGCGACGCCGATCGCGCGCTGAAGAAGAACACCGAACCGATTCCGACCATGACCACACCACACAACCGCACCACGTCCTCCGGCCGCAAGCAGTGGATCGCCATTGCCGCTGTCCTGCTCGCCGGCCTCGTCGCCGGCGCGCTCATCCTGCGCACCGCGCCGTCCAAGCCCGAGGCGGGCGGGCACTCGGAGTCCGCCGGCCATGCCGACGGTGAGCACCACGAGGAAGACAAGAGCCACGCCAAGGGCAAGGAAGACGACCACGGCCATTCGCACGACGAAGGCCATGGCGACAAGGAACACCACGCGGAAGAAGGCAAGGACGCGGGCAAGGACGCAGGCAAGGAAACGCCCGCATCGGCAGAGCCGCAGAAAGCCGCCGCCAACGCCCACAAGGAAGACGAAGAAAAGATCCCCTTCACCGACGAGCAGGTCAAGGCCGCCGGCATCGCCATCGACAGCGTCGGTCCGGCGCGCATCAAGACGTCGCTGCAGCTGCCCGGCGAGATCAAGTTCAACGAAGACCGCACGGCCCACGTGGTGCCGCGCGTGGCGGGCGTGGTCGACAGCGTGTCGGCCAACCTGGGCCAGGAAGTCAAGCGCGGCCAGGTGCTGGCCGTGATCTCCAGCCCCGCGCTCTCGGAGCAGCGCAGCGAGCTGCAGACCGCGCAGCGCCGGCTGGCGCTGGCACGCACCACGCACGACCGCGAGAAGAAACTGTGGGAAGAAAAGATCTCGCCGCAGCAAGACTTCCTGCAGGCCGAGCAGGCCATGCAAGAGGCGCAGATCGCCGTGGCCAACGCCAACCAGAAGCTGCTGGCGCTGGGCGCCACGCCCGGCTCGTCGGCGCTGGGCCGCTACGAGCTGCGCGCACCCTTCGACGGCATGGTCGTCGAGAAGCACATCTCGCTGGGCGAATCGGTGGGCGAGGCGGTCAACGTGTTCACCATTTCCGATCTGTCGACCGTGTGGGCCGAGATCAGCGTGCCCGCCAGCAGCCTGAACCTCGTGCGCGTCGGCGAGGCCGTGACCATCCGCGCCGGTTCCTTCGAGCAGGCCGCGCGTGGCACCGTGTCGTACGTGGGCTCGCTGCTGGGCGCGCAGACGCGCACCGCCACCGCGCGCGTCACGCTCACCAACCCGCAGCGCACCTGGCGCCCGGGCCTGTTCGTGAACGTGGAGCTGGTGGCGTCGGAGGCCGATGCGCCCGTCACCGTGTCGGCCGAAGCGGTGCAGACCGTGGACGACCAGCCCACCGTGTTCCTGCGCGTGCCCGGCGGCTTTGTGCCGCAGCACGTGAAGACCGGCCGCAGCGACGGCCAGCGCATCGAGATCGTGGGCGGCCTGAAGCCCGGCGCGGCCTATGCGGCCAGCGGCAGCTTCGTCGTGAAGTCGCAGCAGGGCAAGAGCTCGGCCACGCACACCCACTGAGGACGACCGCATGTTCGAACGCATCATCCGCTTCTCCATCGAGCAGCGCTGGCTGATCCTGCTGGCCGTGCTCGGCATGGCGGCGCTCGGCGTCTTCAGCTACCAGAAGCTGCCCATCGACGCCGTGCCCGACATCACCAACGTGCAGGTGCAGATCAACACCTCTGCGCCCGGCTACTCGCCGCTCGAAGCCGAGCAGCGCGTGACCTACCCCATCGAGACCGTCATGGCCGGCCTGCCGGGCTTGCAGCAGACCCGCTCGCTGTCGCGCTACGGCCTGTCGCAGGTCACGGTGATCTTCAAGGACGGCACCGACATCTACTTTGCGCGCCAGCTCGTGAACGAACGCATCCAGTCGGCGCGCGAGAGCATGCCGCCCGGCGTGTCGCCGGTGATCGGGCCCATCTCGACCGGCCTGGGCGAGATCTACCTGTGGACCGTCGAGACCGAAGAGGGCGCGAAGAAAGCCGACGGCAAGCCCTACACGCCGACCGACCTGCGCGAAATTCAAGACTGGATCATCAAGCCGCAGCTGCGCAATGTGCCGGGCGTGACCGAGATCAACTCCATCGGCGGCTACGCCAAGGAGTTCCAGATCGCACCCGACCCCGCGAAGCTGCTGGCGCACGGCCTCACGATGACCGACCTGGTCACCGCGCTGGAGCGCAACAACGCCAACGTGGGCGCGGGCTACATCGAGAAGCGCGGCGAGCAGTACCTCATTCGCGCACCGGGGCAGGTGAAGTCGGTGGAAGACATCGGCAACGTGATCCTGGGCAACGCCGGCGGCATTCCGCTGCGCGTGTCCGACGTGGCCGAGGTCGGCATCGGCCAGGAGCTGCGCACCGGCGCCGCCACCGACAACGGCCGCGAGGTGGTGCTGGGCACCGTCTTCATGCTCATTGGCGAGAACAGCCGCACCGTCTCGCAGGCGGTCGACAAGAAGATGCAGGAGATCAACCGCACGCTGCCCGCGGGTGTGAAGGCCGTGACGGTGTACGACCGCACGGTGCTGGTCGACAAGGCCATCGCCACCGTGAAGAAGAACCTCTTCGAGGGCGCGGTGCTGGTGGTGGCGATCCTGTTCCTGTTTTTGGGCAACATCCGCGCGGCCATCATCACCGCGACGGTGATCCCGCTGTCGATGCTCTTCACCTTCACCGGCATGGTGAACCAGAAGGTCAGCGCCAACCTCATGAGCCTGGGCGCGCTCGACTTCGGCATCATCATCGATGGCGCCGTGGTGATCGTGGAGAACTGCGTGCGGCGCCTGGCGCATGCGCAGGAGAAACACGGCAGGGCGCTCACGCGCAGCGAGCGTTTCCATGAAGTGTTCGCGGCCTCGCAGGAGGCGCGCCGGCCGCTGCTGTTCGGCCAGCTGATCATCATGATCGTGTACCTGCCGATCTTTGCGCTCACCGGCGTCGAGGGCAAGCTGTTCCACCCGATGGCCTTCACCGTGGTGATTGCACTGCTGGGCGCGATGATCCTGTCGATCACCTTCATCCCGGCCGCCGTGGCGCTGTTCATCGGCAACAAGGTCGGCGAGAAGGAAAACCGCCTCATGCTGTGGGCCAAGCGCGGCTACGCGCCGCTGCTGTCGCGCGCGATGAACGCCAAGCCGCTGGTCATCACCACGGCCGTGGTGGCCGTGGTGCTCTCGGGCCTGCTGGCCACGCGCCTGGGCACCGAGTTCGTGCCCAGCCTGAGCGAGGGCGACTTCGCCATCCAGGCGCTGCGCATTCCGGGCACCAGCCTCACGCAGTCGGTCGAGATGCAAAAGCAGCTCGAACGCACGCTGAAAGACAAGTTCCCCGAGATCGAGCGCGTGTTCGCGCGCACCGGCACGGCCGAGATCGCGTCCGACCCGATGCCGCCGAACATCTCCGACGGCTACATCATGCTCAAGCCCGAGAGCGAGTGGCCCAAGCCCAAGCGCACGCGGCCCGAGCTGCTGGCCGCTGTGCAGGAAGAGGTCGAGAAGCTGCCGGGCAACAACTACGAGTTCTCGCAACCGATCCAGCTGCGCTTCAACGAGCTGATCTCGGGCGTGCGCAGCGACGTGGCCGTGAAGATCTTCGGCGACGACATGGACGTGCTCAACCAGACCGCCGCGCAGGTGTCGAACGCGCTGGGCAAGGTGCCCGGCGCCGCCGAGGTGAAGGTGGAGCAGACCACCGGCCTGCCCATGCTCACCGTGAACATCGACCGCCAGAAGACCGCGCGCTACGGCCTGAACGTGGGCGACGTGCAGGACGCCATCTCGACCGCCGTGGGCGGTCGCGAGGCCGGCACGCTGTTCGACGGCGACCGCCGCTTCGACATCCTCGTGCGCCTGCCCGAGACCTTGCGCACCGACCTGGACGCCATCCGCCGCCTGCCGATCGCGCTGCCGAAGGGCGTGGGAGGCGCGGGCGGCGAAGGCCTGCGCACCAGCTTCATCCCGCTGGGCGAGGTGGCCACGCTCGACCTCGCGCCCGGCCCCAACCAGGTCAGCCGCGAAGACGGCAAGCGCCGCATCGTGGTGAGCGCCAACGTGCGCGGGCGCGACCTCGGCTCCTTCGTGGCCGAGGCCGAGGAAGCCATGCGCGCCGTGCGCATTCCGCCGGGCTACTGGACCGTGTGGGGCGGCCAGTACGAGAACCTGGCCTCGGCCACGCAGCGCCTGCAGGTGGTGGTGCCCGTGTCGCTGCTGCTGGTGTTCACGCTGCTGTTCGCGATGTTCGGCAACCTGAAGGACGGGCTGCTGGTGTTCACCGGCATTCCGTTCGCGCTCACGGGCGGCATCGTCGCGCTGTGGATGCGGGGCATTCCGCTGTCGATCTCGGCGGCCGTGGGCTTCATTGCGCTGTCGGGCGTGGCCGTGCTCAACGGGCTGGTGATGATCTCGTTCATCCGCAACCTGCGCGAGGGCGGCCTGCCGCTGGACGCGGCGATTCGCGAAGGCGCGCTCACGCGGCTGCGCCCCGTGCTCATGACCGCGCTGGTCGCCTCGCTGGGCTTCGTGCCCATGGCCATCGCCACCGGCACGGGCGCCGAAGTGCAGCGCCCGCTGGCCACCGTGGTCATCGGCGGTATCCTGTCGTCGACCGCGCTGACGCTGCTGGTGTTGCCGCTGCTGTACCGCATCGCGCACCGGCGCGATGAAGACGAGGTGCAGGAGGCCAACGCAGAACAGCAGCACGGCGCGCCCCTTGATCCCGCACTGCGAGGTTCCCATGGCCCATGAGCATTCACACGCTGTAGGTGGCAATGAAAAGGCGCTGCGCTGGGCGCTGGCGCTGACCTCGACCTACCTCGTCGCCGAGGTCATCGGCGGGCTGGTGTCGGGCAGCCTGGCGCTGCTGTCTGACGCGGCCCACATGGCCACCGACACCGTGGCGCTGGCCATCTCGCTGGCCGCCATCTGGCTGGGCAAGCGGCCGGCGGACAAGCGCCGCACCTTCGGCTACTACCGCTTCGAGATCCTGGCGGCCGTGGTCAATGCGGTGCTGCTGTTCTTCGTGGCGATCTACGTGCTCTACGAGGCGTACCGACGCATCTCGCAGCCGGCCGAGATCCAGTCGACCATGATGCTGCTCGTGGCCATCGGCGGCCTGGTGGTCAACCTCATCGGCATGCGCCTGCTGGCCAGCGGCAAGGACGAGAGCCTCAACGTGAAGGGCGCGTACCTCGAGGTGTGGGCCGACATGCTCGGCTCGGTCGGCGTGATCGCGGGCGCGCTCGTCATCCGTTTCACCGGCTGGGCCTGGGTCGACTCGGTGATCGCCGTCGCCATCGGCCTGTGGGTGTTGCCGCGCACCTGGCGCCTCTTGCGCGAGAGCCTCAACGTGCTGCTCGAAGGCGTGCCCGACGAGATCGACCTGCCCGAGGTCGAGCGCGCGCTGCAGGCGCAGCCGGGCGTGGCCGGCCTGCACGACCTGCATGTGTGGGCGCTGTCCAGCGGCAAGGTGAGCCTGAGCGTGCACGTGGTGTGCACGCCCGATGTGGTCGACCTGGCACCGCTGATGCTGCGGCTGCGCGGCCTGCTGGCCGAGAAGTTCGACATTCACCACTCGACCGTGCAGGTGGAGCGGGTGCCGTGCGAGCAGGCGGGAGAGACCCATGGGTTCGGGCCTGCGGTGACGGCGGGCTGACGCCAGAGCGGGCACAACAAAAAACGCAACAGTCGCACGGGGCGGCTGTCGCGTTCAGGGCGGCGCCGGTGGGGCGCCGCGTGGCCTGTTTGCAGGCTTAGAGGATGGTCACGTGGACCTTGTCCTCGACCAGCAGCTCGGCGGTGCCGGCGAGGTTGGTGTAGACGCTGTAGGTCACGCCGCCGACGGTGGCTGCATTGCCGATGGTCCAGCCATCGTCGCCGCCGAGCAGGCTCACATCGCCGTTCGCGCCGTTGACCAGCATCTGCACCTTGCCGTCGGCCATCACCATGTCGCGTGTGCCACCGGCCAGTACGTCTTGCGCGCTCAGCGCCAGCGTGTTGCCGCCCATGCCCAGGTCGAACTTCTCGAAGCCCTGCACTTTCGCCCCGAGGGCCGACAGGTCGATGTGCATGGCTTTGCCATCCATGACAAGGGTGTCGATGCCCACGCCGCCGTCGAGGCGCGCGAAGTCGCCGCTGTTGATGCGGACCGTGTCGTCGCCTGCGCCGCCATGCACCGTGTCGCCCGTTCCGACGTTGGTGAACGTGTCATTGCCGGCGCCGCCTTCGAGGCGGTCGGCGAAGCCGAGCTTGGCGATGATCTTGTCGTCGCTGTCGGTGTAGGCCTGGGTCGCGTGGTCGAGCACGTAGGCCTCGACTTCCGGTTCGATGTGGAACGTGCCTGCGCCTGCGTTCTGCAGTGTGACGGTCACCACGCGCTGGCTGAACGCGTCCAGCGTCACGCTCGTGCTCAGCGAGATCACCTTGAAGGAGCCGATGTCCACCAGCTCCGCCGAGGTGTAGGCGAAGGTCTTGGTGTGGCGGGCATCCGTGCCACCGATGAAGTTCTCGGTGTGGATGAGGTTGCCCTTGACGTCGAACACCTGGATCTGAGCGCCCATGGCGTTGTCGATGCCGGTGAGGCGCAGCGTGAAGTAGTTGGCCGGCTTGTTCAGGGTGAACAGCGCGTTGGCCTGCGTGGTGTCGCTGAGTGTCAGGCCCGCCAGCGTGGTCGTCGTCGCGGCCTTGTAGCTGAGGCTGCCCGTGGTCGTGACCTTGAAGCCGGTGCCGGCGTACACATCGCCCACCGGTGCCTTCTGCAGGGTGTCGCTTGCCATCGTCAGCGCGGCCGTGCCCACGACCTCGTAGGGCTTGGACACCGCGCCGAGCGCGCCGTCCTTGCCGATGACCTGCACGGTGACCGAGAAGTCTTTCGCGGCGCCTTGGTACGAGTAGGTCACGGTCGCCGGCACCTTGAGGGTGGCGGTGCCGCTGGCGATGTCGACCTGCGTCAGCACCTGGTCGTAGGTGCTCATGCCCCACTGCACATGCACCGTGTCGCCGGCCTTGGCACCCGTGCCGGCGAGCGACACGTTCACCAGCGAGCCGTCCTGCGCCTTGGTGGTGGTGTAGATGCCCTCGGCCTCCGCAATGCGCACGATGGACGGCGCCTCGGGGGCGGCCACCAGCGTGACTTCGCGCTCGGCCACCTCGCTGCTGTGCCCCTGGCCGTCGCTCACGCGGGCCTGCACGCGCCAGTCGCCGCCGTGCGCCTGGGTGTCCACGAAGGCCCACTGCTTGCCGTTGACCGTGGCGTCGTGCCAGGTCTGGCCGCCGTCGACCGACACCTGCACCTTCAGGCCGTAGGGCAGGGTGCCGCTGAGGCTGCCGGTGACCACGCGGCCCGCGCTGCCGTCGGCCGTGACGAAGTCGGTGGGCGCCCCGCTGTCCTTGCCCAGCGCGTCGATGGTGAGCGTCGTGCCCACGCCCAGCGTGACGGTCACGCCCTGCTGCACCAGCAGGTCGGCGCCGAAGCCCGAGTGCGCGTACACCGTGTAGACCACGCCGTCGAGCGTGACGGTGCCGGCCTGGACCCAGTCGCCCGGGAAGGTGCCGTCGGGCAGCAGGCCGCTCAGCGAGACCGTGTCGCCGGCATTGCCCTTGACCAGCATCTGCACGCGGCCGTTGGCCACGAACTGGTCGACCGCGCCGTTCTCCATCACGTTCGCCAGCGACAGGTTGAGCGTGTTGTTGCCCGTGCCGGTGAGGTCGACGACCTCGATCGAGCTGACCTTGGCGCCGAGCGCGACCAGGTCCAGCACCTGGTTGGCGCCGGTGAGCTTCAGGGTGTCGAGCCCGCCGTTGCCGGCAATCCCCGAGTCGCTGAAGTCGGCCACGGCGCCCACCTGGAAGACGTTGTTGCCCGCATCGCCGTTCAGCACGGCCGCGCTGTCGGCCGTGAGCGTGAACACGCCGGTCGTGGCGACCTTGCTGCTGCTGGAGATGCGGATGTCGTCGATCCACAGCTGGTCGTTGCCCCGCTGCCCCGCGTTGTAGTAAGTGGCGATTTCGAACCTGGAGAACGACTTGCCGGTCGACGAGACATCGATGTTGATGGTGCCGTTCAGGGGCGCCATGCTGGCGCTGTGCAGCAGGCTGCCGTCCTTGGCGTACAGCCGGATGGTGGCGTAGTTGTTGTTGTCGCCGATGTAGAAGCTGAGCTTGTTGCCCACGAGGCTGTCGTCCAGCGACACGCGGATGCTGCCTGCGACCCAGAGTGCGTTCGAGTACGGCTTCTGGTGCATGTACGGGGTGTAGTTGCTGGCGTACAGGCCTTGCGGGTAGGTCATGCCGTTGACCGAGCCGCCGCTGGAGGACAGGCTGTAGAAAGTCAGGCTGCCGAGCTTGTACGACGCGCCCGTGGGCAAGGCCCTCGCGCCGGTGATGGAATTGAAGTTTTCCAGGTACACCGACTCCCGCAGCGACTCGGCCGACACGTTGCCGGCCTTGTCCACGAGGCTGGCGGTGGTCTGGGCGCCGAGGGCGAAGGGCGCGTTGATGACGACGCGCCCGGCCGCCACGTCCGCGGCCGTCAGCACGTGGTCGTAGCGCTTGTCGCCGTTGGCCAGGCTGACGCGCCCGCCGATTTCGGCGTTCGCCTTGTCGAAGGCCACCGTGGCCTGCGCGCCGTTGATCGTCATCGCGGTCGGTGCCGCGGGCGCGGTGGTGTCCAGGGCCACGGTGTGCGCGCTGGTGGCGCCGGTGTTGCCCGCCGCGTCGATCACGCGCGTGTGCACCGTCCAGTTGCCGGTGTGGCCGTGGTCGTCCTGTGCGCTCCACTTGTCGCCGGTGACGATGGCCGGCTTCCAGGTGGTGCCGCCGTCGGTCGACACCTGCAGGGTCTCGCCCGCGCCCAGGGGCGCTGTCAGGCTGCCGCGCATCAGGCGGCCCGCGCTGCCGTCGTTGGTGAGGAAGTCGCTGTCGCTCGTGCCGCTGTCCTTGCCGAGGGCGGTGAGCGTGGCGGTCTGCGTCGGCGCCGTCGTGTCCACGGTGAAGCCGAACAGCTCGGACGGTGCGCTGGTGTTGCCCGCCCGGTCGATGGCGGCCACCGTGATGCGGTGCGGGCCTTCGCTCAGCGCGGTGGCCGGCGTGAAGGTCCAGTGGCCCGAGGCGTCGGCCTGCACGCGGCCGATCTCCACGCCGTCGTCGTACACGACCACGGTGCTGTTGGCTTCGGCCGTGCCGGTGAAGCCGGGGCGCGTGTCGTCGGTGGTCGCGCCGTTGCCGCCTTGGCTCCAGCCGTCGTCACCCGCGTTGCCGCCGAGCAGGTTCACATCGCCGTTGGCGCCGTTGACGAGCATCTGCACCTTGCCGTCGGCCATGAGCATGTCGCGCATGCCACCGGCAAGCACGTCGCTGGCATGCAGCGCCAGCGTGTTGCCGCCGGCACCCAGGTCGAACTTCTCGATGCCCTGGATCTTCAGGCCGAAGGCCGTCAGGTCGATGTGCATGGCCTTGCCGTCCATGACGAGGGTGTCAATGCCCAGGCCACCTTCAACGCGCGCGAAGTCGCCGTTGTTGATACGGATCGTGTCGTCGCCCGAGCCGCCATGGACCGTATCGCCCGTGCCGACGTTCATGAAGATGTCGTTGCCGGCACCGCCGCTCAGGCGATCCGCGAAACCGAGCTTGGCGATGATCGTGTCGTCGCCTTGGGTGTAGCCCTGGGTCGAGTGGCTCAGCACGCCGTCATCGGGGAGGGCGCCCACCACGACATCCGACGGTGCTTCGAACGTGCCGACCGCACCGACCAGCGTCGAGTTGGTGACCTTGACGGTCACGCCTTGCTGCACCAGCAGTTCGGCGCCGAGCGACGAATGCTGGTAGCTGTCATACGCCACGCCTTGTACCGTGACGCTGGTCTTCTTGATCCAGTCGCCTTGGTCGATGCCGCCGGCCAGCAGGTCGCTCAGGTTCACGGTGTCGCCGGCGTTGCCCTTGACCATCATCTGCACGCGGCTCTTGTCGCCTGTGTAGAACAGGTCGACGCCGCCGTTGTTCAGCACCTCGGCCAGCGACAGCGTCAGCGTGTTGTAGCTGGTGCCAGTGATGTCGATGATTTCCATCGAGCTCAACTTGGTGCCTACCTTGGTCAGGTCGAGCACGTGCCCGGGGCCAGCGGGGTGTCGACCTGGAAGCTCCATTGGCCGTTTTCGCCGACGGTGGCCTGGCCGAGTTCGCGCGTGCCGGATGCGTCCCTGACCATCACGGTGACGGTGTGGCCGGGCACGCCGGTGCTGGTGCCGCTGAGCAGCGGACGCGTGTCGTCGGTGGTGGCGCCAGGGGCCACGTTGCCGGTGACGCCGCCCACGGCGTCCATGACGCCGGTGATGGCCAGCTGGCTGGCGTCGGGCGGGGTCACGTCGATCTCGAAGTTGAACGCGGCGGAGGGCTCGCTCTCTTCGCCGGCCGGGTTGCGCGCGACCACGGTGATGGCGTGCAGGCCTTCGCTCAGGTCGCTCGAGGGCGTGAAGCTCCAGGTGCCGTCTTCGGCGACTTCGGTGGTGCCGATCTCGTTGTCGTTGTCGAGGATGACGATGGTGTCGCCCGGCGTGCCCCGGCCGCTGAATTCGGGCTGGCGGTCGTCGGTCACGCCGCCGGGGGCGATGCTGCCCAGGATGTCGCCGGCGTCGTCGGCGGCGCCGCCCACCGAAGGGGGAGGGGGCGCGAAGGGGGATGCGAGGCCGATGTTCTGGAAGGGGGCGACGCTGTTTGTCTGCTCGAGTGCCATGAAATTCCTGTGCTTGACATGAAGAAACGAGACCGCCTCGGCGCGCGAAAGAACGCAGCGTGAGCGACCGGTCTCCTGGGGTAGGGCACTCTAGAAAGAAGCCCTGTGCGAGGCCATCGGACGAATCTGAAAGCCGGGCGCAAAGGAATAGGCCGGTCCCGAAAGCGCGCACTAAGTCGTGCGGGACGGCACAAGACGATGTCGTGTCGCCAGGCAGAAACGAAAAACGCGACAGTCGCGCGGGGCGGCTGTCGCGTGGAGCGTCTCGCATCCGGCGCGGGTGGCGCCGGTGGGACGGGCTACAGGATGGTCACATGGACCTTGTCTTCGACCAGCAGCGCAGTGCCGGCGAGGTCGGAGTAGACGTGGTCGGTGACGCCGCTCACCGCGGCGTCGCTGCCGTGGGCCCCGCCGCCGTCGCCGGGCAGCTCGACCTCGCCGTTGGCGCCGGTGGCCTGCATCTGCACGGTGCTGTCGGAGGGCGCCGTCTTCAAGTCGAGGGCCGACAGGTCGATGTGCATGGCCTTGCCGTCCATCACGAGGGTGCCGACGCCCAGTGGGCCATGAACGCGCGCGAAGTCGCCGTCGCCATGGATGCGGACGGTGTCGTCACCCGCGCCGTCCTCCGACCGGTCTGCATAACCGAATCGGGCGATGTGCGCTTCATTGCTTTCGGTGAACGGTGAGGCTGCGTCCACCGGGTGTGCATCGGCCCCGGGTCCGGCCTCGCTGAACGTGCCGGCGGTGTTCTGCACGTTGACGGTCACGCCCTGCTGCACCAGCAGCGCGGCGTCGAAGCCCGAGTGCGCGTAGGCCTCGTAGACCACGCCGTCGAGGGTCACGTCGGCGCCCCTCACCCAGTCGCCGGGGTCGGTGCCGTTGGGCAGCGCGTCCGACAGCGTCACCGTGTCGCCGGCGTCGCCCCTCACCATCATCTGCACGCGGCCGTCGGTCACGAACTGGTCGAGCGCGCCGTTTTCCATCACGTCGGCCAGCGAGAGCTTCAAGGTGTTGTCGCCCGTGCCGGTGATGTCGATGATTTCGACGCCGCTGAGCTTGCCCGTGGCCGTGGTCAGGTCGAGTGTCTGGTCGGCACCGGTCAGGGTGAGGGTGTCCAGTCCCTCGTTGCCGATGACCTTCGCATGGCTGCCCTCGAAGTACGACACGTCGGGGAGCAGGAACACGTCGTCTCCCGCCCCGCCGTAGTGGACGTCGGAGCCTGCCTGGATTTCCTGCAGGGTGGGGACGTCCACCAGTTCAGGGTGCTGGTAGAGCACGGCGAGGGACAGGTTGTCGACTTCGATCCAGTCGGTCTCGATGCCGTCGACGAGCCCGGTGCGGATGTCGAAGGAGGCAAAGGAAAGCCCGTCGGGCATGATGAATTTCGCGTGTCCATCGGCCGGAAGGCTGTGGTCTTGTCCGAAGGTGCCTTCGAAGATGACCTTGCCCGATGCGTCGTAGAAGGTGATCGACTGCGTGGTTTGGGAATGCCGCCAGTCGAATTCGATGGCGTTGCAGGTGTTGCCCTTCAGCGAGGCACTTGTGGTGCCGCTGATGTGCCATGCCTGCCCCTGGTCGGGCGAGGCGCTGTCGAAGATGCCGTTGTTCGAAGCAGCGTCGGCTGCCGAATCCTTTCTTGTCAGCAGCAGTGCACCGGCATCGGCTGTTTGTCCTGGTGCAAGTTCGACGGTCTCACCGGCATCGAAGTCTTCCCGGTCGGCGTTCGACCGGATCACCATGTAGAGCGAATGATGGCCCGTTGCGCTGACCACCGCCGCGGCCAGGTTCAGCGAAACGTCGCCCACCGCAATGGTGGCCTGGCCTGCCGCCATGTCTGCCGCCGTCAACAGGTAGTCCACGTTCTGCTTGCCGTTGAGCAGGTGAATCCGGTCGCCCGGCGACACCGCGGTCTTGTCGAAGCTCACGGTGACTTGCCCGTTGCCGAGCACGACCGCAGTCGGCGCCTGGGGCGTGGCGGTGTCCAGGGTCACCGCCTGCGAGCTCACCGGTCCCACGTTGCCGGCCAGGTCCACCACGCGCGTCTGCACGGTCCAGTCGCCCGCATGGCTGTGGTCGTCCTGGGCGCTCCATTGCGTGCCGCTCACGAAGGCGGTCTTCCAGGTCTGGCCGCCGTCGGTGGACACCTGCAAGGTCTCGCCGGCCGCCAGCGATGCGCTCAGGCGGCCCGTCATCAGGCGCCCCGCGCTGCCGTCGTTGGTGGCGTGGTCGTCGGCGTTCATGCCGCTGTCCTTGCCGATGCCGGAGACCGTGCTGGTCTGCGTGGGCGCCACGGTGTCGACCTCGAACTGCCAGCCGTTGCTCGCGTCGCCGGTCTGGCCGATCGGGCCGGTGGCTGTGGCGGTGAGGTGGTGCGGGCCGTCGCTCAGGTCGTCCGCGGGCGTGAACGCCCAGGTGCCGTCGGCGCCGGCCTTGGTGGTGCCCAGGAAGTTGGCGCCGTCGTAGAGCGCCACGGTATGGCCGGGCTGCGCGGTGCCGTGCAGGGTCGGCCGGGCGTCGTTGGTGACCTCGCCAGGGGCCAGCATGTGGGGCATGCCCACGTCGTCGTAGACGTGCTCGATCACCGGGGGCGCCGGCTTGCTGGTGTCGATGATCACCTGGTAGCGCCCCGTCGGCGCTGTCTCGTTGCCCGCTGCGTCCTTCTCCACGAGCGTGAAGGTGTTCAGGCCCGCGGCCAGCGGCGATATGACTTGCAGCGACCACTGGCCGTTGTCGCCGACCACTGCTTCGCCCAGCGCATGGGTGCCGGTGCTGTCCCGGACCATCACCGTGACGGTGTGGCCGGGCTGGCCGGTGCTCGTGCCGGTGAGCAGCGGGCGTGCGTCATCGGTGGTCTTGCCGGTGGCCACGTTGCCGGTGATGCCGCCCACGGTATCGAGGACACCGGTGATGGACAGCTTGCTCGCGTCGGGCGGCGTGACGTCGATCTCGAAATGGAAGGGGCCTGAAGGTTCGCTCTCGTCGCCGGCGGGGTCGCGCGCCACGATGGTGATGACGTGGTGGCCTTCACTCAGGTCGGTGGACGGTGTGAAGGTCCATTGGCCGTCTTCATCCACGACGGTCTCGCCGATCTCGACGCCGTGGTCCCTGATGAGGATGGCGTCGCCCGGCGTGCCGCGGCCCTGGAACTCGGGTTGGCGGTCGTCCGTGACGCCGCCGGAGGCGAGGGTGCCCATGAGGTCGCCTGCGTCGTCGATGACGCTGTCCATGGTGGGCGGCGGTGGCGCGAAGGGCCGTGCGCCTGCTGTCTGATCGATGCTCGGGCTGTTGTCGATGAAGACGTTTGCCTTGTTGGATGCCATGCAGTTCCTATGCTCTGAAAAGGGAAAGAAAGATCGGATCGGGTGGCGAATTCACGCTGCTCGATCCGGCGGCCCGGGCGTCAGGAACTCTAGGAAGAACAGGGGAGCGGAACCATCGGACGGGTCCGATAAAAAGCCGGGGCGCGCGATGCGCACGCGAGCGCGCCCCTCGCGCATTGGCGAAGCAGGAGGTCTTCGGTGGTGAATGCCGCCGCGCGAGAACCGGCGGCGAAGGGACTCAGCGCGCGGCGCGGATCGCCGACTTCGGCCGGAAGGCCTTGCAGACCGTGTCGTCGGTCTCGAGGTACGGCCCGCCGATCAGGTCGATGCAGTAGGGCACGGCGGCGAAGATGCCGGGCACGCGCTGTGTGCCGTCGGCGTCCTTCAGCCCTTCGAGCGTCTCGGCGATCGATTTGGGCTGGCCCGGCAGGTTGATGATGAGGCTCTGGTCGCGGATGACCGCCACCTGGCGCGAGAGGATGGCGGTCGGCACGAAGCGCAGGCTGATCTGGCGCATCTGTTCGCCGAAGCCGGGCATTTCCTTGTGGGCCACGGCCAGCGTGGCCTCGGGCGTGACGTCGCGCAGCGCGGGGCCGGTGCCGCCGGTGGTGAGCACGAGCGAGCAGCCGGCATCGACCAGCTCGATGAGCGTGGCGCTGATGCGCGCAGTCTCGTCGGGGATCAGGCGGGCTTCGAACTCAAGCGGGTTTTTCAGCGCGCGGCCCAGCCACTCCTTGAGCGCGGGCAGGCCCTTGTCCTCGTAGGTGCCGCTGGAGGCGCGGTCGCTGATGGAGACGATGCCGATGCGGACCGGATCGAAGCCGCTGGCGCTCATGCGTCTTCTTCCCGGTCTTGCGCCGCAGCCGCTTCGGCGTGATCGTCGCCGCCATGCACCGCCAGCTGCGCGCGCACGAGCTGGAAGATCTCGCGGTAGGCCTTGCCCTGGCGCGGTGCTTCGCCGGCGGGGCCGGACTTCAGGTCCTTGCGGGCCTGGCGCACGAGGGCGCGCAGCTGCTGGGAGTCGGTGGCGGGGTGGGTTTCGATCCAGCCGCCGAGGGCGTCGTCGTCGGCGATCAGGCGTTCGCGCCAGCGTTCGGCCTCATGCAGCGCGGCGGCTTCGGCGGCCGGCACGGTGTTCTGCTCGGTCAGCGCCTGCTTCACGGCCTCGAGCACCTCGGGGTCGAGGGCGCGCATGAGCTTGCCGATGAACTGCATCTGGCGGCGCTTGCCCTCGAAATTGGTGATGCGTTTCGCCTCGGCGATGGCATCGACCAGTTTCTCGCTCAGCGGGAGGGCGTCGAACAGGCCGGCACGCAGGGTGAGCAATTCTTCGCCCAGTTTCTGCAGTTCGGCGCTCTCGCGCTTGAGTTCGGTGCGGCTGGCTTCGTCGGTGCCGCCCTTGAGCTCGCGCTTGAGCTCCAGGTCGAGTTCGCTGCCTTCGGCAACGAAGTGGCCACGGACGAAATAGCCTTTTTTGGGTTTGCGGGACATGGGGTGGATTCTGGGCTGCGCCGTGCGGCGCTGCAACGCGCACAGGGGGCGCGGAAGGGAAAACGTGAAACAGGGGGCGCAAGTATCATAGCCACCACATGACGACATCCTCCTCGCGCGCCGATTCCGGCTTCGCCTACAGCCGCTCCTTCTTCGAAAACCTGGTCGATTCGGCCCTGGCGCACGCCAAAAAGCTCGGGGCCACCGACGCCGGCGCCGAGGCCTCCGAGGGCTGCGGCCTGAGCGTCTCGGTGCGCAAGGGCGAACTCGAGAACGTCGAGCGCAACCGCGACAAGTCGCTGGGCATCACGGTCTACGTGGGCCACCGCCGCGGCAACGCCAGCACCTCCGACTTCTCCGAGGCGGCCATCCAGCAGACCGCCGCAGCCGCCTACGACATCGCCCGCTTCACGGCCGAAGACCCGGTGAGCGGCCTGCCCGACGAGGCCGACATTTCCAAGGACCACCCCGAGCTC
This sequence comes from Variovorax sp. FW301-JW7, assembly GCF_058788795.1. NCBI lineage: Bacteria > Pseudomonadati > Pseudomonadota > Betaproteobacteria > Burkholderiales > Comamonadaceae > Variovorax > Variovorax sp. FW301-JW7. The sequence goes on along the minus strand of NZ_JBYTBC010000011.1, from coordinate 136,635 downwards.
GACCTGTTCCACCCCTGGGACGTGACCAGCGAGCAGGCCGCGGCCATGGCGCTGGAGTGCGAGGCGGCGGCGCTGTCGACCGACAAGCGCATCACCAACAGCGAAGGCGCCGGCGTCTCGGCGCAGCAGAGCCACTTCTTCAGCGCCCACACGCACGGCTTTCGCGGCGGCTATGCCAGCTCGCGGCACTCGATGTCGGTGGCGCCCATCGCCGGCAAGGGCGACGGCATGCAGCGCGACGCCTGGTACAGCTCGATGCGCTCGGCCGACGAACTCGCCAGCCCGCAGGCCGTGGGCCGCTACGCCGCCGAGCGCGCGCTGAGCCGCCTGAAGTCGCGCAAGATCAAGACCACCGAATGCCCGGTGCTGTTCGAGTCGCCGCTGGCCGTGGGCCTGCTGGGCGGGCTGGTGCAGGCCGTGAGCGGCGGGGCGCTGTACCGCAAGAGCACCTTCCTGCTCGATTCGCTGGGCAAGCCCGTGCTGCCCAAGCACGTCGACATCGCCGAAGACCCGCACGTGATGCGCGGCAAGGGCAGCTCGCCCTTCGACGACGAAGGCGTGATCACCCGCGCACGCAAGGTGGTCGATGCCGGCCGCCTCGAAGGCTACTTTCTCTCGACCTACTCGGCGCGCAAGCTGGGCATGAAGACCACCGGCAATGCCGGCGGCTCGCACAACCTGACGCTGAGCTCGCGCCTCACGAAGCACGGCGACGACCTCGACGCCATGCTGGCCAAGCTCGGCACGGGCCTGTTCGTCATCGAACTGATGGGACAGGGCGTGAACTACGTGACCGGCGACTATTCGCGCGGCGCGAGCGGTTTCTGGGTCGAAAAGGGCCGCATCGCCTTCCCCGTGCAGGAGATCACGATTGCGGGCAATTTGCGCGACATGCTGATGGGAATTGAGGCGATTGGCGCAGATGCTTACACTTTTGGCGCAAAAACCACGGGGTCGATCCTGGTCAATCGCATGAAGGTGGCAGGCGCCTGACAGGCCCTGTCGCTCGCAACGGCGCTGGCTCGACGACCCCTCCATTCAAGAACAGGGGACAGGACATGAGCAAACACAGCGCCGTACGCAAGCCGGCCCTCGAACACGAACTGCTGCGCGACCCGCGCCTGGGCTTCGAGCCGGCGGGCAGCAGTTCGGTGCGCTGCCTGCAGCACGGCGTGCCCTGGCCCTTCGACTGCTGGCACTACCACGACGAGTACGAGCTGCAGTGCATCAACCGCACCAGCGGCGACGCCTTCGTCGGCAACCACATCGGCCGCTTCGAGCCCGGCTATGTCGCCTTGGTGGGCGCGCGGCTGCCCCACACCTGGATCTCTCACGACGTGCCGCCCGAAGGCGTGGCCGACCGCAGCATGGTGATCCAGTTCCGCGACGAACCCCTGCGCAAGGGCGTGGACCTGTTTCCCGAACTGGAGACGGTGCTGCCGATGCTCGACCGCGCGAAGCTGGGCATCGAGTTCTTCGGCATCGGCGACCTCGTGCGCGAGCGCTTCGCGCGGGTGCAGAAGCAGGAGGGCATGGCGCGGCTGTCGGAGTTCATTGGCCTGCTGCACGAGCTCGCCAACTGGAGCGACTGGCGCCAGATCTCGAGCAATGCCGACCCGACCGACGAGGACCCGACGGCCAACACCCGCATGCGTCGCGTGCTTGACCACCTGCATGCGCACCTGTCCGAAGAGCTGTCGCTGCCCGCCGTGTCGGCCATCGCCAACATGGCCGAAAGCAGCTTCTCGCGCTACTTCCACAAGCACATGGGCAGCACCTTCACCGACTTCGTCACGCGGCTGCGCATCACCAAGGCCTGCGAGATGCTGCAGGTGTCCGACCGGCTGGTGAGCGACATCTGCTATGAGGTCGGTTTCTCGAATCTCGCGAACTTCAACCGCCGCTTCCTGCAGCTCAAGGGCATGACGCCCTCGGCCTACCGGCAGCAGGCGCAGGAGCGTTTCGGCCTGCGCAGCGTGCAGCACACGCCACTCGCTGCCTGATCTCTGGCTGATACGCGCTTGCCTCTTGGGCTAAACCCCGAGACGGCTTGGCAGCAAAGTATCAGATGCCCGGTGGGCGTGTAGGAGGCCCTTCGGATCGGCCGCCTAACCTTTGTTTCGTTGCTTCTGCCGGCATTTCGCCGGCAACTTGCACGAACAACAAAGGAGACACAAATGTCGATTCCGCATCCCCACCGTCTGGCCGGCCTCGCGCTCGCGCTGGCCACGCTGGCGCCCGCCGCGCTGGCACAGGTCTGCAAGGAGGACGTGCGCGTCCTGTCGCAGCCCCGTGAAGGCCTGACGCTGCTCGAGAAATCCAAGGACGAGTTCAAGCGCCTGAGCGGTGCCTCGTTCAGCGTGGACAACCTCAACGAGAACGACCGCCGCGCCAAGTCGCGCGCCGATGCGTCCACGGTCGGCAAGTACCACGTGTACTACGTCGACGAGGCCAACGTCGCCCAGTTCGTGCAGTCGAAGTGGATCGTGCCGCTCACGCCGTACTACCCGGCCAGCTACGACTACGCCGACTTCGACGCCGGCCGCCAGAAGGTCGCGACCTTCGCCGGCCAGGCCTGGTTTGCGCCCCTCACCGGCGGCGGCGACCTCATGGTCTACCGCAAGGACCTGCTGGAGAAGGCGGGCATCAAGCCGCCGGCCACGCTCGACGAGTTCGTGGCGGCCGTGAAGAAGCTCAACGACCCGGCCAACGGCGTCTACGGCGTGGCGCTGCGCGGCCAGCGCGGCTCGGGTGCCAACGTGTGGCGCTGGATGCCGTTCTTCCGCGGCTACGGCGGCCAGTGGTTCGACGGCGACAAGCCGGTCTTCAACTCGCCCGCTGCCGTGAAGGCGACCCAGACCTACCTCGATCTCTTCAAGTACTCCGCGCCCGGCACCAAGACGGGCGGATGGGACGAATCCACCGGAGCCTTCCTGGCCGGCAAGGTCGCGATCCTGGTCGAGTCGACGCCGCTGGCGGGCAACGCACTCGACCCCAAGATGTCGACCGTGGTCGGCAAGATCGCCTACGCCGTGCCGCCCGCGCCGCTCACCGGCGGCGGTTACGGCCACGGCCTGGCCATCGGCGCGCGCGCCAACAAGACCGAAGAGGCGAAGAAGTGCGCGGGCCTCTTCATCGCGTGGGCCACCTCCAAGGAGAACGAGCAGCGCCGGCTCGCGGAAGGCCAGTTCGGCGAACTGAACCGCACCAGCGTGCTGAGCAGCCCGGCGTTTGCCAAGCGCTACGGCGCCGACCTGGGCAAGGCGCTGGCCGACACGGGCAAGGTCACGGCGGTGAACTTCTGGCAAGACCCGGCCTGGCCTGACCTGGGCGACCGCTGGGGGATCATTCTGGAAGAGCTGATCACCGGCTCGCGCACCGACATCCAGGCCGGGCTCGACGAACTCGATGCCTACGCCAAGCAACTGATCGCGCGTCGCAAGAAGTGAGCATGCGTTCCCACAAAACACGGCTGCCGGCCGTGTTCATCGGGCCGGGGCTGCTCGTATTGGCGGTCCTGGCGCTGGTGCCGACGGTGTTCGCCATCGCCATCTCGCTGCAGGACCGTGAACTGGGCCAGGCCGACACGGCCTGGGTCTGGTTCAGCAACTACGTGCAGCTGTTCTCCGACCGGCGATTTCTGAACTCGGTGCGCGTGTCGCTGGTGTGGGAGGTGCTGACCGTCAGCGCCACCATGGCCCTGGCCGTGCTCATGGGCACGCTGATGCACCGCTGCGCCACGCCGCGCTGGCGCCAGGTGCTGTCGATGCTGTTCATCGTGCCGGTGCTGCTGCCGCGCGTGTCGGCCGCCTTCGTCTGGAAGTTCGCCTTCCATCCGCTGTTCGGCCTCATCACGTGGCCGTACAAGGCGATCACCGGCGAGCCGCTGGACCTGTTCGCCGACCCGGTGCTGGCGCTGCTCACGGTGGCCTTCGTCGACGTGTGGCAATGGGGACTGTTCTTCGGCGTCATCGTGCTGAAGCTGCTCGAAACCCTGCCACCGCAGCCCTTCGAGGCCGCGCGGCTGGACCACGCGAAGACCTGGGAGGTGTATGCCTACGTGGCGCTGCCGATGCTGAAGGCGCCGCTCATCAGCCTGGCCTTCGTGAAGATGGTGGAGTCGCTGCGCGCCTTCGACCTCATCTACGTGATGACGCGCGGCGGCCCCGGCATCTCGACCGAGACGCTCGACATGTATGCCTTCTCGCAGGGCTTCATCGAGTCGGGCCGCATCTCGTACGCGTCGAGCATGGCGGTGCTGATGATGGTCGCCTCCACGGTCGCGTTCACCTACATCTGGAAATGGACCAAACCGTCATGAAGAAGCTTGCCATCGGAACGCTGCTGGCGCGGCTGGCACTCGTCGCGGCCGGGCTCTCGGCCCTCGTGCCCGTGCTGTGGACCTTTCTCAACTCGTTCAAGAACCGGGTCGACATCGTCTCGGCCGTGCCCAAGTTCTTCTTCACGCCCACGCTCGACAACTACCTGTACGTGCTGAACCGTGAGGCCGTGGCCGCGGGGCTGGTCAACTCGATCGTGGTGGCGGGCGCGGCGGTGATCATCGGCGCGGTGCTGGGCCTGCCCGCGGCCTATGCATTGGCGCGCTATCCGCTGCGCTGGGGCAACGACATCCAGTTCTTCGTGCTGTCGATGCGCTTCCTGCCGCCGGTGGCGGTGGCCATTCCGCTCATGGTGATCTGGCTGCAGCTGGAGCTGTACGACTCGCGCGTGGCGCTCATCGCCACCTACACGCTGCTCACGCTCTCGACCGTGATCTGGCTCGCCATCCCGGCCTTCAAGGCGGTGCCGAAGGAAGTGGAGGAGGCCGGCCGTGTCGACGGCTACGGCCCCTACGCGATCTTCTTTCGCATCGCGCTGCCGATTGCCGCACGCTCGCTGGTGGGCGCCATCGCCTTCGGCTTCGTGCTGGTGTGGAACGAGTTCCTCATCGCGCTGATGCTCACCACCTCCGAGGCCAAGACGCTGCCCATCGTGGCGTCGGAACTCAGCCAGCTCGGGCGCGACGTGCCCTGGGGCATCCTGAATGCCTCGGTCATCCTGCTGTCGCTGCCGCCATTGCTCATGGTGGGCGTGCTCAGCGGTTTTCTCAATGCCGCGTTCAAGCGCAAGCGGGAGGCTGAATGAACCCCGCCGCTTCTCTTTCTCCAGAACCCAAAATGTCTGCCATCCGCTGTCACCACCTCATCAAGCGCTACGGGGAAACGCAGGTCGTCCACGCCTTCGATCTCGACGTGGCCGACAACGAGTTCGTCGTGTTCCTTGGCCCCTCGGGCTGCGGCAAGTCGACCATCCTGCGCATGCTCGCGGGCCTGGAAGATATCAGCGACGGCGACCTGCACATCGGCGGCCAGCGCGTGAACGACCTGCCGCCGCAGGAGCGCGGCATCGCGATGGTGTTCCAGAACTACGCGCTGTATCCGCACATGACGGTGCGCGACAACATCGCGTTCGGGCTCAAGCGCCTCAAGGTGCCCAAGGCCGAGATCGACAGCCGGATCAAGGAGGTCTCGGACACGCTGGGCCTGGAGCGCTACCTGCAGCGCAAGCCCACCGAGCTGTCGGGCGGCCAGCAGCAGCGCGTGGCGATTGCGCGCGCCATGATCAAGACGCCGAAGGTGTTCCTGTTCGACGAGCCGCTGTCGAACCTCGATGCCAAGCTGCGCAACCACATGCGCATCGAGATCGCGAAGTTGCACCAGACGCTGAAGACCACCACGGTGTACGTCACGCACGACCAGCACGAGGCCATGACGCTGGCCGATCGCATCGTGCTGCTGCGCGACGGGCGCATCGAGCAGGTCGGCACGCCGCAGGAAATCTTCGAGCGCCCGCGCTCGGCCTTCGTGGCCGGCTTCATCGGCACGCCGCCGATGAACCTGATGGAGATGGCGGTGCACGGCCTGGACGGCGGGCAGTGCGAGCTGCGCGGAGGCGGCGGCTCGGTGCGCGTCGATGCGCGCCGCTTCGCGCTCGAAGGCCGCGAGCGCGTGACGCTGGGCGTGCGCCCGGCGCACCTGCACCTCGATACCGCCAGGGTGAGCGGCGAAGGCTTTGCCGGCGAGGTCCAGCTCATCGAGTACCTCGGCAACGAAGTGCTGGTGAGCGTGGGGCAGGGCGACCAAGAGATCGCCGTGCTCCTGCCGTCGGCGGCAGGCCCCCGGCTCGGCGAGCCGCTGCGCTTCGTGGCCGATGCACAGCAGGTGCACCTGTTCGATGTGGCGACGGGCGCTTCGCTGCTGCGTCTGGATGCCGCGCTGCACTGAGTGGCGTCCCCGTTTCAACCCTCTGAGAAAGATGCAATGAAAGCACTGGTTCTGGAAAAGGCGCATGAGATCACGCTGCGCGATGTCGAACTGTCGCTGCACGTCGGCCCGCGCGACGTGAAGATCCGCATGCACACCGTCGGTGTGTGCGGCAGCGATGTTCATTACTACCAGCACGGCGGCATCGGCCCGTACGTCGTCGATGCGCCCATGATCCTCGGCCACGAGGCCTCGGGCGTGGTGGCCGAGGTGGGCGCCGAAGTCACCCACCTGAAGCCCGGCGACCGCGTCTGCATGGAGCCCGGCATTCCCGACATGGACTCGCGCGCCGTGCGCGAAGGCTTCTACAACCTCGACCCTGCCGTGCGCTTCTGGGCCACGCCGCCGATCCACGGCTGCCTCACGCCCTTCGTGGTGCACCCGGCGGCCTTCACTTTCCGCCTGCCCGACAACGTGAGCTTCGGCGAAGGCGCGATCGTCGAGCCGCTGGCCATCGGCCTGCAGGCCGCGAAGAAGGCGGCGCTGAAGCCGGGCGATGTGGCGGTGGTCATCGGCGCGGGCACTATCGGCGCGATGACGGCGCTGGCCGCGCTCGCGGGCGGCGCGGCGCGCGTGATCCTGGCCGACCTCGTGCCCGAGAAGCTGGCGCTGTTCGCCCACAACCCGGCGGTGACGACGGTCGACGTGCGCAGCACGAGCCTCGCCGACACCATGCAGGCCCTCACCGACGGCTGGGGCGCGAACGTGGTCTTCGAGGCCAGCGGCAGCGCGCGCGCCTTCGACAACGTGTTCGACCTGCTGTGCCCCGGCGGCTGCCTCGTGCTGGTGGGCATACCCGCCGCCAAGGTGGCTTTCGACATCGTCGCGATCCAGGCGAAAGAGGCGCGCATCGAGTCGGTGTTCCGCTACGCCAACATCTTCCCGCGCGCGCTGGCGCTCATCGCGTCGGGGCAGGTCGATGTGAAGCCCTTCATCTCGCGCACCTTCGCATTCGAGGACGGCATCGCCGCGTTCGAGGAGGCTGCGGCCGGGCGCGTCACGGATGTGAAGATCCAGATCGAATTTCCCGCCGCCGAAGCCGCCTGAACGCCCCGCAAGGGCGCGGGACAAGGGGAAACGCTGGGGAATGCAGTGGCAGGGCGCGGCTACAGTGGCTGCGCTTTGCCACTCGCCGCCCTGCGCGCTTCCTCGCCCATGCTCTTGCCGTTTCGCAATGTCGTTCTCACCGGTGCCTGCGGCGGCCTCGGGCAGGCGCTGGCGCGGGCGCTGATCGACAGCGGTGCGCGTGTGGCGCTGGTGGGGCTCGACACCGAGCGCCTCGCGGCGCTCGCGGCCCCAGCCGAAGGGCGCTGCAAGGCCTACACGCCCGACGTGTCCGACGGCCCCGCCATGCAGGCGATGGCGGCTGACTGGATGCAGCGCTTCGGCCCGCCCGACCTCGTGATCGCCAACGCGGGCGTGGCCGGCGGCTATGACACCGCCGAGGCCGACGACCTGGCCGTGTTCCGCCGCATGCTCGAGATCAACCTGCTCGGCGCGGCCACCACCTTCCAGCCCTTCGTGCAGCCGATGCGCGCAGCGGGACGCGGCGCGCTCGTCGGCGTGGCCAGCATCGCGGGCTGGCACGGCATGCCGGGCAACGGCGCCTACTGCGCGAGCAAGGGCGGCCTGATCCGCTATCTCGAAAGCCTGCGCACCGAGCTGCGCGGCACGGGGCTCACGGTGCACACGGTGAGCCCGGGCTACATCCGCACCGCGCTCACGGCCGGCAACCGCTTCGCGATGCCGGGGCTGCTCGAGGCCGACACGGCGGCGCGCCAGCTGCTGGCGGGCCTGGCGGCCCGGCGCGAAAAGATCGTGCTGCCGCGGCGCATCGGCTGGCTGTCGAAAGCGCTCGACCTGTTGCCCGCGCCGCTGCACGACCGCCTGCTGCGCGGCCAGCCGCGCAAGCCGCGCGTGGGCGAGGCGGGTGCCACCGCCATCCCCGGTCTGAATTCCCAGAAAGAACCTCCCCGCCGATGACGCCTTCCGCCACTGCCGTTCCGACACACGAACAGATCGCTCTCATCGGCGCCGGGCCCTCGGGCCTGGCGGGCGCCCGCAATCTGCAGAAGCTCGGCGTTCCGTTCCAGGGCTTCGAGGCGCACAGCGACGTCGGCGGCCTCTGGGACATCGACAACCCGCGCTCCACGGTCTACCACTCGGCGCACCTGATCTCGAGCAAGCGCACGACCGAGTTCGCCGAATTCCCGATGGCCGACACCGTGGCCGACTACCCGAGCCACCGCGAGCTGCGTCGCTACTTCAGCGACTTCGCCGACCGCTTCGGCTTGCGCGCGCACTTCCGCTTCGGCACGCGCGTGCTGCGCGTGGAGCCGGTGAGCGACGCGCCCGACACGCGCTGGCGCGTGAGCGTGGAGGCGCCTGACGGCACCGTGGAAACCGACGAGTACAAGGGCGTGGTGATCGCCAACGGCACGCTGTCGGAGCCCAAGCACCCGCAGTTCGAAGGCCACTTCGACGGCGAGCTGCTGCACACCAGCAGCTACAAGCACGCCGAGCTCTTCAAGGACAAGCGCGTGCTGATCGTCGGCGCCGGCAACTCGGGCTGCGACATCGCGGTCGATGCGGTGCACTACGCGCACAGCGTCGATATCTCGGTGCGGCGCGGCTACTACTTCGTGCCCAAGTACGTGTTCGGCAAGCCGGCCGACACGCTGGGCGGCAAGCGCCCGCTGCCGCCGTGGCTCAAGCAGAAGGTCGACGCCACCGTGCTGCAGTGGTTCACCGGCGACCCGGTGCGCTTCGGCTTCCCCAAGCCCGACTACAAGATGTACGAATCGCACCCGGTGGTGAACTCGCTGGTGCTGCACCACGTGGGCCATGGCGACATCGGCGTGCGCGCCGACATCGCGCGGCTCGCCGGGCGCACCGTGCATTTCAAGGACGGCAGCGCGCGCGACTACGACCTGATCCTCACGGCCACGGGCTATGCGCTGCACTACCCGTTCATCGACCGCGAGCTGCTCAACTGGCAGGGCATGGCGCCGCGCCTGTACCTGAACATCTTCTCGCCGCGCTTCGAGACGCTGGGCGTGCTCGGCATGATCGAGGCCAGCGGCATCGGCTGGCAGGGGCGCTACGAGCAGGCCGAGCTGCTGGCGCGCTATTTCCGCGCGCACGCGGCGGGCTCGTCCAAGGCTGCCGCCCTGCGTACAGCAGTGCAGGGGCCGCCGCCCGACCTGTCGGGGGGCTTCAAGTACCTGCAGCTGGAGCGCATGGCCTACTACGTGCACAAGGACACCTACCGCGCGGCCGTGCGCCAGGCCGCTGCCGCACTGGCTGACTGATCGTCTTTCTACAAGGGGTTCCGCGCATGCTGCCTGTCGACGAGATCCGCCTGCACTTCAATCCGGCTTCGCTGGTGCTGCTCAACGTGGTGCTGGGCTTCCTGATGTTCGGCATTGCGCTGGACACGCGCATCGACGACTTCAGGCGCGTGGCGCGCATGCCCGGCGCCATGGCAGTGGGCATCGGCGCGCAGTTCGTGGTGCTGCCGGCCGTGACCTTCGTGCTCACGCTGATCCTGCAGCCGGGCCCGAGCATCGCGCTGGGCATGATCCTCGTGGCCTGCTGCCCGCCGGGCAACATCTCGCAGATCCTCACGCACCGCGCGGGCGGCAACGTGGCGCTGTCGGTGTCGATGACGGCCATCTCGAACGCGCTGTCGATCGTGGTGATGCCGCTGAACTTCGCGTTCTGGGGCGGCCTGCATCCCACGGCCTCGGTGCTGCTCAAGACCATCGCGCTCGACCCCTTCGACATGCTGGGCCACATCGTGATGATCATCGGCATTCCCTTCGTGCTGGGCGTGGCCTGCGCGCACAAGCTGCCGGGGCTCACGGCGCGCATCAAGAAGCCGGCGCGCATCCTGAGCTTCCTGGCGCTGATCGCCTTCATCGTCGGCGCCATCGCGGGCAACTGGCGCTACTTCCTCGACTACGTGGGGCTCGTGCTGATGGCCGTGGTGATCCACGACGCGCTGGCCTTCGGCACCGGCTACCTGTGCGCGCGGCTCTCGGGGCTGGGCGACTACGACCGGCGCGCGGTGGCCATCGAGGTGGGCATCCGCAACGCAGGGCTCGGGCTGGTGCTGATCTTCAGCTTCTTCGGCGGGCTCGGCGGCATGGCCGTGGTGGCCGGCGTGTGGGGCTTCTGGGACATCATCGCGGGCCTGGCGCTGGCGAGCTGGTGGGGGCGCAAGCCTGCGACGCCATGAGCGAGGTCTGGAAGGCGTCCGCGCGACGCGTGTTGATCACCGGCGGTGACGGTTTCCTGGGGCGCAGCGTGCTCGCCGCATTGGCCGGGCAAGGCAGCTTCGAAACGCTGGTGGCACTCGACGTGCGCGAAGTGCCCACCGCGCGGCGGCTGCCCGGCGTGGTCTACCTGCAGCGGGACGTGCGCGACGACGGCATCGCCGACGTGCTGGCCGAACACGCGATCGACACGGTGGTGCACCTCGCGTCCATCGTCACGCCCGGCAAGGACTCGAACCGCGCCTTCGAGCATTCGGTCGACGTGGGCGGCACGCGCAACGTGCTCGACGCCTGCGTGGCATGCGGCGTGGGGCACATCGTGGTGTCGTCCAGCGGCGCGGCCTACGGCTACCACGCGGACAACCCGGCCTGGATCACCGAGTCGCAGCCGCTGCGCGGCAACCCGGTGTTCGCCTACGCCGACCACAAGCGGCAGGTGGAAGAGATGCTGGCCGACTGCCGCGTGCAGCACCCCGCGCTGGCGCAGACGGTGCTGCGCATCGGCACCATCCTCGGCGAGCGCGTCGACAACCAGATCACGGCGCTGTTCGAGAAGAAGCGGCTGATCGCCATCCGCGGCAGCGACAGCCCCTTCGTGTTCGTGTGGGACGAGGACGTGACCGGCGCCATCGCCCATGCGCTCGGCGGCGCGCCGCCCGGCTGCTACAACCTCGCGGGCGACGGCGCGCTCACCATCCACGAGATCGCCGCGTGCCTGGGCAAGCGCGCCATCGCCTGGCCGGCCGGCGTGCTGCAGGCGGCGTTGGCCGCGGGCTCGGCACTGGGCGTGAGCCGCTACGGGCCCGAGCAGCTCGACTTCCTGCGCTACCGGCCGGTGTTGCTGAACACCGCGCTGAAGACCCAGTTCGGCTATGTGCCGCGCAAGACCAGCCGCGAAGCCTTCGAGGCTTTCGTTGCGGCGCGTGCGCAGCAGGGAAGGCCGGTCACTTCCGCGTAGCGTCCGCCGGCGGCGGTGGCGCGATGAGGTAGTCGAGCATGCGCCGCGCATTGAGCGGCAGGTCTTGCGACGAGCGCACGCAGGCCATCAGCGTGCGCTCGGCCCAGGGGTCGGCGAGCGAGGCGCGCGCGATCTTCATCGAACGGGCGCAGCGCTCGGCCGCGGTCTGCGGCACGATGCCCACGCCGATGCCGTACTCGACCATGCGGCACACGGCCTCGAAGTTGCGCACGCGCACGCGGTAGGCCAGGTGCCTGGCGAGCGCGCGCGCATGCCCGGTGATCAGCTGCTGCAGCGCGCTGTCGGCGGGCAGGCCGACGAACTCGCTGTCGACCACCTCGGCCAGGTGCACGCGGCGCCGGCTGGCCAGCGCGTGGCCGCGCGGCATCACCAGCACGAGGTCGTCGCGGCGGAAGGGGTGGCATTCGAGGCCGTCGCTGTCGATGGCGTCGGAGACGATGCCGATGTCGCACAGCCCGCTGCGCAGGGCCTCCACGGTGTCGGGGCTGGCGCGTTCCTCGAGGTCGACCGAGATGCGCGGATGCTCGGCGAGAAAGCGGCTCAGCACCTCGGGCAGGTGCTCGGTGAGCGCCGAGGTGCCGCACATGAAGCGCACGTGGCCCTTGAGGCCCTGGCCGTACTCGCCGAGCTCGCCGCGCAGCCGCTCCATCTGCTGCAGCACGACGCGCGCATGGTGCAGCAGCGTGCGCCCGGCCTCGGTGGGGCGCACGCCCTGCGCGTGGCGCGTGAGCAGCGGGGTGCCGAGCGCGTCCTCCATGCCGCGCACACGCTGGCTGGCCGAGGCCAGCGTCATGTGCGAGCGGCCGGCGCCGGCCGTGAGGCTGCCGGCTTCGACGACGTGGAGAAAGAGCCGCAGGTCGGTCAGATCGAATCGCATGATGGGCCGCAAGGTAGCACGCCAGCCTCAGCCTGTGCCTGAGGCTGGCTGCGCGAAAGCCGCATTTCCAGCCGGTGAGTCGGTCGGCAGACTCCGCGGCGATGACGATCTCCAATGAAGCGATGGGCCTGTGGGCGGCGGCGGCCGCGGTGTTCCTGCTGGCCGGCCTGATCAAGGGTGTGATCGGCCTGGGGCTGCCGACCGTGGCGATGGCGCTGCTCGCGCTGTGGATGTCGCCCGCGCAGGCGGCGGCGCTGCTGATCGTGCCGTCGCTGGTCACCAACCTCTGGCAGACCGGGCCGCGCGCCAGCTTCGGCGCCGTGTTCCGCCGCATCGGTCGGATGCAGGCCGGCGTCGTGTTGGGCACGCTCGCCGGGGCGTGGTGGCTGGGCGTACCGGCCGGGGCCTGGGCCTCGCTGGCGCTGGGCGTGGCGCTGGTGATCTATGCGCTGTGGGGACTGACGGGGCGGCAGCTGCACGTGAGCGACGCACAGGCGCGCTGGCTGGGTCCCGTGGTGGGCGCCGCAACAGGGCTGGTGACGTCCGTGACCGGCGTGTTCGCGGTGCCGGCCGTGCCGTACCTGCAGGCGCTGGGTTTCCAGCGCGATGCGCTGATCCAGGCCATGGGCATCTCGTTCACCACCTCGACCGTGGTGCTGGCCCTGGGGCTGGCGGCCAACGGGAGCTACCCGGCGGCGGTGCTGGGCGGGTCGCTGGCGATGCTGGTGCCGGCGGTCGGCGGCATGGTGCTGGGCACCTGGCTGCGGCAGCGGCTGCCGGTGGCCGTGTTCCGGCGCTGCTTCCTGATCGGGCTGGCGCTGCTGGGGGCGTACATGGCGCTGCGCGCCGTCATGTCCGCCTGATCCCGTGAACGATCAGCTGGCGGCCAGCAGGGCCGCGCGCACGCGCTCGATGGTCTGGCGGTAGGGCAGGGCGAAGTCCTCGATGGCCGCGTCGGCGTCGAGCCAGCGGAACGAGAACACCAGGCCTTCTTCTTCGGGGCTGCCCGTGGCCATGTGCTCGAAGGTTTCGGGCAGGGCGCGGTGGTCGCGCATCAGGAAGATGTGCCAGCGCTGCGGATGGCGGTGCGTGTTGCCTTCGACGCCGGCTTCGCACTCGCGCTCCAGCGTGCCCAGCGATTCGAGCCGGCCGGCGAACACCAGGCCCGACTCTTCGAGCAGCTCGCGCCGCACGGCCGCCTCGGGCGACTCGCCGGGCTCGATGGTGCCCTTGGGCAGCTGCATGTTGCCGTCTTCGGGGTGACGGAACACCAGCAGCCGGCCCCGCGCATCGACCAGGCAGGCGCAGGCCTTCGGGATCGTGGCGACGGGCGCGGCGCCGAGCGGGCTGCTGCTGCCGTTCTTCATGGCGGTGGCCGCCTCAGGCGCCCGTGAGGGCGGCCTTGACCGCGGCGCTGACCTGGCCCATGTCGGCCTTGCCGGCCAGGCGCGTCTTGACCACGCCCATCACCTTGCCCATGTCGCCGGGGCCGGCCGCGCCGAGTTCGGCCACGATGGCCTTCACCGCGGTGGCGACTTCGTCGGCGCTCATGCGCTGGGGCTGGTACACCTCGAGCACCTTGATCTCGGCGGCTTCCTTGTCGGCCAGGTCGATGCGACCGCCGGTGGTGAACGCGGCGATCGAGTCCTTGCGCTGCTTGACCATCTTGTCGACGATGGCGATGACCATGGCGTCGTCGAGCTCCACGCGCTCGTCGACTTCCTTCTGCTTCATGGCCGCGAGCAGCAGGCGGATGGTGGCCAGGCGCTCCGAATCCTTGGCGCGCATCGCCGTCTTCATGTCTTCGGTGATTTGTTCTTTGAGAGTCATTCTTCGCAACCTTTCGGAAAAAACAAAAGCCGCGGCAGGTTTCCCTGGCGCGGCTGGTGCAACGGGGCGCTGGCGAGGACTTTCGTCGGGCCAGCTGCCCTGGGCGTTGCTTAGTACAGCTTCTTGGGGAGCTGCATGCTGCGCACGCGCTTGTAGTGGCGCTTGACCGCAGCTGCCTTCTTGCGCTTGCGCTCGGCCGTCGGCTTCTCGTAAAACTCGCGGGCGCGCAGGTCGGTCAGCAGGCCGAGCTTTTCGATGGTGCGCTTGAAGCGGCGCAGGGCGACGTCGAAGGGCTCGTTTTCTTTAACGCGGATGGTGGTCATTGATGAATCGTTGAAATGGATTTGGCCGGGGGAGATCGAGGCCCCAAGCCGGGGTTCCTCAACTGAAAAATTTTGTGGCCGTTGAGGGAAGGCCAAAAGTTAGCCCGCGATTATAGCGCGGTTGCACATGCGTGTGCGCTCGCCCACGCCCATTGGAAGTTGTATCCGCCCAACCAGCCCGTCACATCGACCACTTCGCCGATGAAATACAGGCCCGGCTGCTTCGATTCCATGGTCTGGGACGACAGATCGCGGGTATCGACGCCGCCCGCCGTCACCTCGGCCTTCTTGTAGCCCTCGGTGCCGCTGGGGGTGATCTGCCAGCGGGCGATGCGCTCGGACAGCGCCGCCAGCGCCTTGTCGGTGGCCTCGTTGACCGGGCGTTGCAGGGCCGGGTCTTCGCCGACCCAGGCGTCGGCCAGCCGCGAGGGCACCAGCGCGGCCAGCTCGTTGGCGATGCGTTTCTTCGAGCGTCGCTTGGCGTCGGACAGCGACTCGGCCACGTCCATGCCGGGCGCAAAGTCCAGCGTCAGCGGGGTGCCGGGCTTCCAGTAGCTCGAAATCTGCAGCACCGCCGGGCCCGACAGGCCGCGATGCGTGAACAGCAGGTCCTCCAGGAAGGTCATCTTGTCCTTCTTGCCGCCGGTCTCGATGCGCACCGGCAGCGCCAGCCCGGCCAGGCTGGCGTAGGGCGCCCAGGCGTCGCCGCCGAAGGTCAGCGGCACCAGCGCCGGACGCGGCGTGACCAGCCGCAGGCCGAACTGCTCGGCGAGCCGGTAGCCGAAGTCGCTTGCACCAATTTGGGGAATCGACAGGCCGCCGGTCGCCACCACGAGCTTGGGCGTGTCGATCGGGCCGCGCGTGCTACTGATTTGGTAGCGTCCGTCGACAAAGGCAATGTCGCCGAGCTTGCACGGCTGCCAGCGTTCGACGTTGCCGGCGGCGCACTCGGCCAGCAGCATGTCGACGATCTGCTGCGAGGAGCCGTCGCAGAACAGCTGGCCCTTGTGCTTCTCGTGGTACGCGATGCCGTGGCGCTGCACCATGTCGATGAACTGCTGCGGCGCGTAGCGCGACAGCGCCGAGCGGCAGAAATTCGGGTTGTCGCCCACGAAATGGCGCTGCGGGGCGCGCACGTCGAGGTCGCGGTTGGTGAAGTTGGCGCGGCCACCGCCCGAGATGCGGATCTTTTCGCCGACCTTCTCGCTGTGGTCGACCAGCAGCACGCGCAGCCCCCGCTGGCCCGCCAGCGCGGCACACAAGAGACCGGCGGCGCCGGCACCGACGACAACGACGTCAAAGGAAGAAGAAGGGGGGGAAGAAGAAGGAGAGCTCAAGCGGGTCCGTCCGCCGCCAGCACCGGCGGCGGGTTGTATTTGAGGTGGCCCACGTAGCGCAGCGGCTGCGTGGCGGCGATCGAGGGCACGTCGCCCTCGCGCATGTGGAGCAGGTCGGCCGGGCTCACCCAGCGCGGGTCTGCGTCGGTGATCGGCGCACCGGCCTGGCGGTAGGCCTCCAGCACGAACTGCGAGCAGAAGAACTGGTCGTTGCGGCTGGCGCCGAGCTGCACCATCGCCATGCCGCTGATGCAGTACGCGCTGACGGCCGAAGGAATCAGCGGCAGCTCGCACAGCCGGCGGTTCAGCACGAAGGGCGCGTTCAGCAGCACGCCGGCCGTGTTGTAGCGGGTGCCGACCTTGGAATTCGCCCAGTCGCGCATCTTCTCGATGTGGGCCGGTTCGAGGCCCGGCACGCGAAAGGCCACGACCATCTGCTCTTCGTCGACCACCTCGGCCAGCGGCCGGGCGCGCACGCCGGTGCCCACCGCCTCGGCGATCTGCCCGTCGCCCAGGTACAGCACGGCATGGCTCACGGGCGAGAAGGTGCCCAGGCGGATGCCGAAGGAGTTCACGGTGGCGATCGAGGTCAGCAGGATGTCGCCGGGCTCAAGCACGTCGGCGCCGATCAGCTCGCCGCCGTTGCCGGGGGCGATCACCGAGCTTTGCACACGCAGGCGCAGGCCGGAGGTTTCGGAGGGCAGGTCGATGCGCGTGGCGCAGGCCGAGAGCAGGAGCGGCAGCGCCGCGGCGAGCCCCGCAGCGCGAAGAAGGGAGGCCATGCTCATCCCTTCCACACGAACGGGAACTTCAGCTGCTTGAAGAAGCCGTTGGGCACGTAGTCGCCCAGCACGCCGTACTTCTCGGGCCAGAGCTTGGTGCTCTTCACCGCGGTGCCGAAGAGGTAGTCGAGGAAGGCGTAGTGCGCCGCGTAGTTCTTGTCGAGCGCCTCGATGTCCTGGCTGTGGTGCCAATGGTGGAAGTTGGGTGTCACGATCAGGTAGCGCAGCGGGCCCAGCCGCACGCTCACGTTGCAGTGGTTGAACACCGCCTGGAAGCCGACCACGACGATGTAGGCGTCGATCACGTCCTTGCTGAAGCCCAGCACGTAGATGGGCGCGAGCACCAGCGTGCGCGTGATCAGCAGTTCGAGGATGTGCTGGCGCGAGCCCGCCATCCAGTCCATGCTCTTCACGCTGTGGTGCACCGCGTGCAGGCGCCACAGCACCGGCACCTCGTGGTAGGCGCGGTGCGTCCAGTACTGCACGAGGTCGGCCACCAGGATGATCAGCAGGATGCCGGCCCAGAACGGCAGGTTGCTCACCCAGCCGCGGATGCCGTCGTTGGCGGCCCAGCCGAAGAGCTTGTGCACCATGAGGTTGGTGGCCAGCAGCACGAAGCCCACGATCATGTGGTTCACCACGAAGTGATGGAAGTCGGTCTGCCACTCTTCGCGGAACACGGGTTGATCTTTGCGCAGTGCAAAGAGCTTCTCGATGAAGATGAAGATCAGCGACGAACCCAGCAGGTCGAGGATGAACCAATCGAGCCCGATGTACGGCGTGTGGTCCGCGAAGTCGTGCAACGGCACCTTGTGCCCGCCCAGCAGCGCCGACACCACCACCAGCAGGAACGCGGCCGACGAGAGCCAGCGCGAGCGGTTGAAGATGATGTTGACCAGCGAGAGCCCGCCCGCAATGACCAGCGCCGTCAGCAGGATGACGCGCATCACGTCGACGTTGTAGCTCTTGCGCAGCTCGGGCGTCGTCAGGTACTGCGGGAAGTGGAAGGCCAGCACGCCCAGGAAGCACAGGGCGGCGAGGCTGAAGGCAATGGTGCCCGTGACCAGCCCGCGCCCGCGGCGCAGCTCGCCGTGGCTTTCGGTGAATTCGTTGAGTTTGTCGAGCATCCCTGCCTCTTCCTTCTTGTTCGTTGGGCCGGGCGGGATTTTAGGCGGCGCCCGGGCGGCGGCGCTACACTGCGCCTCCTCATGGCCCGCCGCTCCCTTCGTCGCTGCGTGACCGCGCTGTTCGTGGTCCTGTCGCTGCTGTTCTCGCAGCTGGCGCTGGCAGGCTATGTCTGCCCCGGCGCGTCGGACAGCCCGGGTTCGATGGCCGACAGGATGGCGTCGGGCGAGCCCTGCGAAGGCATGGACATGGCCCAGCCGGTGCTGTGCTTCCAGCATGCCGCCGACCTGTCGCTGTCCTTCGAGCCGGTGAAGCTGACCACGCCCTCGCTGCCGGCCATCGTGCAGCTCGTGGTGATGCCCCTGGTGCTGGTGTCGGAGGGCCACGTCCTTCCGCCGCAGGCCGTGCCGGAGCGGCAGCATCCACCGCCCGATCCCGTTTTTCTCGCCACGCGCCGACTGCGCGTCTGACATCTCCGTCGACTGACCGGTGCTGGTGCGGCGCGTCCGCTTGCCAGCGATTCGCTCGTTCGTTTGCGGAGTTTTCATGTTCATTTCCTTTTCGCGCGCGGCCGCATGGGCCGCCGCGCTGTTGCCGTACCTGGCGACGGCGGCCCCCCTGTCCCTGGAGGACGCGCTTCAGCGGGCGACGCAACGCTCCGAAGCCACCCGCGCCGCCCGTGCCGGCGTCGCCAGCGCCACGGCGGCGGCCTCCGCGGCCCCGCAGCTTCCCGACCCCACGCTGCGCATCGGCGTCGACAACCTGCCCGCGACGGGCGCGGACCGTTTTCACACCACGCGCGACTCGATGACGATGAAGCGCATCGGCCTCAGCCAGGAATGGCTGTCCGCCGACAAGCGCGCCGCGCGGCAGGCCGCCGCCGAGGCGTCGGTCGGGCTGGAGGCGGTGCGGGTGCAGGCCGCCGTGGCCGACACCCGCCGGCAGGCCGCGCTCGCGTACGTGGACGCTTTCTACGCCGGCGAGAGCCTGACGCTCGCGCGGCGCATGGAGCACCACGCGCACGAAGAACTGGAGGCCTCGCGCGCACGCCTGTCGTCGGCCGCGGGGAGCAGCCAGGACGTGCTGGCCCTGGCCGGCGCCAGAGGCATCGCGGAAGACGAGACGGCCGACCTCCTGCAGCAGCAGGAGGCCGCCGGCGTCGCCTTCCAGCGCTGGGTCGGCGTACCGCCCGACGAACTGCGGCCTCCGGGCGCCATCGCCGTACCGTCCGAAGCCGCCTACGTGGCCGCGCATCCCACGGTCGCGGCCCTGCAGCGCGATGTCGATGTGGCCAGGCAGACGGCGGCCGTCACCGCGTCCAACCGCAAGCCGAACTGGACCTGGGAGGTCGCCTATGGCCAGCGCACCGGCTACGCCGACATGGTGTCGGTGGGCCTGAGCATTCCTCTGCCCATCGCCCCCGGTGAGCGGCAGGACCGGGACACCGCCGCCAAGCTGGCCTTGGTCGAGAAAGCCGAGGCCGACCTGGCCGAAGCCACCCGGGCCGCGACCGCCGAGTACCAGGCGCTGCGCAGCGATGCGCAACGCCTGCAGCAACGCATCGACCGCTACCGCACGGGCGTGGTCGTTCCGGCCGGCCAGAGAACGGCGGCTGCAACGGCGGCCTACCGCTCCAACCAGGGCAGCCTCGTCACGCTGTTCGAGGCGCGCCATGCCGAGGTCGAAGCGCAGCGCAAGCTGCTGACGCTGCAGCGCGACCTGGCCAGAGCCCAGGTCCAACTGGCCTTCCGGCCGCTCACCACCGAGGGGGCCCCATGAACCGCACACGCACGATCGGCGCAGCGCTGCTGGCCGCCCTGTTGCTCGCAGCAGGCGCCTTCTACCTGGGGCGCACGACCGCCCCGTCCACGCAGGCGCCGGCGACCACGCCGTCCACCCCGGACGGCCGCAAGGTCCTCTACTGGCACGACCCCATGGTGCCGGGCCCGCGCTTCGACAAGCCCGGCAAGTCGCCCTTCATGGACATGCAGCTGGTGCCCATGTACGCCGACAGCGCCACCGGCACGGGCAGTGCGGGCGGCGTGCAGGTGAGCCCCACGGTCCAGCAGAACCTCGGCATCCGGTATGCCGGCGTGCGGCGGGCGCAAAGCGCCGCGTCCTTCGATGCGGTCGGCGCCGTGCAGTTCGACGAGCGGCTCAACGTCGTCGTGCAGACGCGTGTGGCGGGCTACGTCGAGCACCTGTCGGTCCGCGCGCCGATGGAGCGCGTGCGCAAGGGGCAGGCGTTGGCGACGGTCTTCGCGCCTGAATGGCTGGGCCCGCAGAACGAGCTACTGGCCCTCAAACGATCGGGTGTTTCCGCCGACCTCGTCGCCGCTGCGCGTGATCGCATGCGCGCGCTGTCCATTCCCGCCGAGCTCATCCGCCGCAGCGAGGAAACCGGCTCGGCGCAGGCGCGCTACGTGCTCACCGCGCCGTCCGACGGCGTGGTGGCCGAGCTGGGCGTGCGCGAAGGCGTCGCGGTCACGCCCGGCATGACGCTGTTCCGCATCGCGGGCCTGGAGAAGGTCTGGGCGGTCGCCGAGATCCCGGAAGCGCAGGCCGTGCGGCTCGCGCGCGGCCAGAAGGTCAGGGCGGTGCTCCAGGCCGATGCGGCCCAGTCGTTCGATGGCACGCTCGACGAGATCCTTCCCGAGGTCAGCGCAACCACCCGCACACTGAAAGCCCGCTTCGAAGTCGACAACAAGAACGGGAAGCTCACGCCAGGCATGCTGCTGCGCCTGCAGGTGACGGGGCCCGCCAGCACCCGGCTGGTCGTGCCGTCCGAAGCCGTGATCCGCACCGGCAAGCGCGCGGTCGTCATCGTGCGCAAGGCCGACGGCGCGTTCGAGCCGCGCGACGTGTCGACTGGCGCGGACCTCGGCGACGACACCGAGATCGTCTCGGGCCTGAATGAAGGCGAGCAGGTGGTGGCCAGCGGCCAGTTCCTCATCGACTCGGAGGCCCGGCTGCGGTCGGTGCTGGGCAGCATGGCATCGTCGGCAGCCACGACCGCACCGCCGGCCGCCGTGCTGCACCAGGCCGAAGGCAAGGTCGAAAGCGTGGCGCCCGACGGCCTCACGATCTCGCACGGCCCTGTCGCCACGCTCAAGTGGCCGCCGATGACGATGGGCTTTGCGAAGGCGACGCCCGAGGCGTTCCCGGACGTCCAGCCCGGCGACCTGGTCCGCTTCGAGTTCAAGGAAGGCGGCCCCACGGGCTACGAGCTGGTCTCCGTCCAGCGCATGCCACAGGGCGCCAAGCGATGATCGCCGCCGTCATCCGCTGGTCGATCGGCAACCGCTTCCTGGTACTGATCGCGACCCTGTTCCTGGTGGCCGTCGGGTGGTGGTCGGTGGTGCGCACGCCGCTCGATGCGCTGCCCGACCTGTCGGACACGCAGGTCATCATCCGCACGCCTTTCCCCGGCAAGGCGCCCCAGGTGGTCGAAGACCTCGTCACCTACCCGCTGACCACCACCATGCTCAGCGTGCCCGGCGCGAAGACCGTGCGCGGCTATTCGTTCTTCGGCGATTCGTTCGTCTACGTGCTGTTCGACGACAAGACCGACCCCTACTGGGCGCGCTCGCGCGTCGTCGAGTACCTGAACCAGGTGCAGAGCCGGTTGCCCGCCGGCGCCAACGCCTCGCTGGGCCCCGATGCCACGGGCGTGGGCTGGGTCTACGAGTACGCGCTGGTCGACCGCACGGGCACGCGCGACATCGGGCAGCTGCGCGCGCTGAACGACTGGTTCCTCAAGTTCGAACTCAAGACCGTGCCCGACGTGGCCGAGGTCGCCAGCATCGGCGGCATGGTGCGCCAGTACCAGGTGGTGCTCGACCCCGACCGCATGCGCGCGCTGGGCATCACGCAATCGGTGGTCGTGGCGGCGCTGCAGAAAGCCAACCAGGCCTCGGGCGGCTCGGTCGTCGAACTCGCCGAGGCCGAGTACATGGTGCGTTCGCGCGGCTACCTGCGTTCGCTGGACGACTTCCGCACCATCCCGCTGGCCGTGACGGGCGCCACGCCGGTGCTGCTGCGCGATGTGGCGACCGTGCAGGTTGGCCCCGAGATGCGCCGCGGCATCGCCGAACTCGACGGCGAAGGCGAGGTGGCCGGCGGCGTGATCGTCATGCGCTCGGGCAAGAACGCGCGCTCGACCATCGAGGCCGTCAAGGCGAAGCTCGAGACGCTCAAGCCCGGCCTGCCGGCCGGCGTCGAGATCGTGCCCACCTACGACCGCTCGCTGCTGATCGACCGCGCCGTCGACAACCTGCGCGGCAAGCTGATCGAGGAGTTCATCGTGGTGGCGCTGGTCTGCGCGGTCTTCCTGTTCCACCTGCGCTCGGCGCTGGTGGCCGTGGTGGCCTTGCCGATCGGCGTGCTGGCGGCCTTCATCGTCATGCACTGGCAGGGCGTCAACGCCAACATCATGTCGCTGGGCGGCATCGCGATCGCCATCGGCGCGATGGTGGACGGCGCCATCGTGATGGTCGAGAACGTGCACAAGCACATCGAGGCCTTCGAGACAGCGCAGGGCCGGCAGCCGACGGTGGCAGAGCGATGGCGGCTCGTTGCCGACGCGTCGGTGGAGGTCGGGCCGGCGCTGTTCTTCTCGCTGCTGGTGATCACGCTGTCCTTCGTGCCCGTGTTCTCGCTCGAGGCGCAGGAAGGGCGGCTGTTCTCGCCGTTGGCCTTCACCAAGACCTACGCAATGGCGGCAGCGGCGGGCCTGTCGGTGACGCTGATCCCCGTGCTCATGGGCTACCTTGTGCGCGGGCGCATTCCGCACGAAGGCGCCAATCCCGTGAACCGCTTCCTGATGGCCGTGTACCGGCCCGCACTGGAGCTGGTGCTGCGCTTTCCCAAGGGGACGCTGGCCGTTGCCGCGGTGCTGCTGGCGCTGACCGTGGTGCCGCTGATGCGCCTGGGCGGCGAGTTCATGCCGCCGCTGGACGAAGGCGACTTGCTCTACATGCCGTCGGCGCTGCCGGGGCTGTCGGTGTCGAAGGCGGCCGAACTGCTGCAGCAGACCGACCGCCTGATCAAGACCGTGCCCGAGGTCGCGCGCGTGTTCGGCAAGGCCGGCCGCGCGGACACCGCGACCGACCCGGCGCCGCTCGAGATGTTCGAGACCACGGTCCAGTTCAAGCCGAAGCGCGAGTGGCGCGCCGGCATGACGCCCGACCGGCTGATCGAGGAACTGGACCGCGCCGTCAAGGTGCCGGGCCTGACCAACGTGTGGGTGCCGCCCATCCGCAACCGCATCGACATGCTGGCCACGGGCATCAAGAGCCCGGTCGGCATCAAGGTGGCGGGCGCGGACCTGGCCACCATCGACGCGCTCACCACGCAGATCGAGGCGGTGGTGAAGGGCGTGCCCGGCGTGTCGTCGGCGCTGGCGGAGCGGCTCACCGGCGGGCGCTACATCGACGTCGATGTCGACCGCCTCGCCGCCGCGCGCTACGGCCTCTCGGTGGCGGACGTGCAGGCCGTGGTGTCCACGGCCATCGGCGGCGAGAACGTGGGCGAGATCATCCAGGGTCGCGAGCGCTATCCGATCAACGTGCGCTACCCGCGCGAGATCCGCGATTCGCTCGAGCGGCTGCGGCAGCTGCCCTTCGTCACCGACAAGGGCGCGCAGCTGCTGCTCGGCGATGTTGCGCGCATCGCGATCGAAGACGGCCCGCCGATGCTGCGCAGCGAGAACGCGCGGCTGTCGGGCTGGGTCTACGTCGACGTGCGTGGGCGCGACCTGCGCTCCGCCGTCAGCGACATGCAGGCGGCGGTCGACCGGGCCGTGAAGATGCCCGCGGGCTATGCGGTGTCATGGTCCGGCCAGTTCGAGTACCTGGCGCGCGCGACCGAGCGGCTGAAGCTGGTCGTGCCGGCCACGCTGGCGGTGATCTTCGTGCTGCTGTACCTGCTGTTCCGCTCGTTCACCGATGCGGCGCTCGTGATGGCGGCCGTGCCGTTCTCGCTCGTCGGCGGCTTCTGGCTCATCTGGGCGCTGGGCCATTCGATCTCGGTGGCGACGGCGGTCGGCTTCATCGCGCTGGCCGGCGTGGCGGCCGAGTTCGGCGTGGTGATGCTGGTCTATCTGAAGAACGCGCTGGCGCGGCGCCTCGATGCCGGCGAGCCGATGAACGACGAGACGCTCCTGACCGCGATCCGCGAAGGCGCTGTGCTGCGCGTGCGGCCCAAGGCCATGACCGTGGCCGTCGTGATGGCCGGCCTGCTGCCCATCCTGTGGGGCAGCGGCACCGGCTCGGAGGTGATGACCCGCATTGCCGCGCCCATGGTGGGCGGCATGGTCACCGCGCCGCTGCTGAGCATGCTGGTCGTGCCCGCGGCCTGGTATCTGTTGCGCCGCCGCGCCCCTTTGTCGTCTGCTGTTTCCAACCCCTCATCTCATCAAGGAGCCACTTCATGAACGTTTTCCATCCCCTTGCCTTCGCACTGATCGCCGGCCTGGCCGGTACCGCCCAGGCCCAGGCGCCGAAGAGCGAGCCTCCGCCCGCGAAGGCGTCCGCGCCGGGCATGCTGACCGAAGCGGTGGTCCAGAAGATCGACCCGGCCCGCGGCCTGATCGTGTTGAAGCACGGCGACATCCCCAACCTGGCGATGCCGCCGATGACGATGGGTTTCGATGTGGCCGAGAAGCAGATGCTTGAACAGGTCAAGCCCGGCGACAAGGTCCGGTTTCATGTCGAGGTGGTGAAGGGCAAGCCGACCGTCACGTACCTCGAAGCGGCGCGCTAGGTGCCGAACCGGCCGGCCTCGCCCGGCTGCAGCGCGGCTGCGGCCAGCCCCTGCAGCACATCGCCCACCACGATCACCGCCGGGCTGGCCAGCCCGGCCTCGGCGATGCGGGCCTGCAGGCCCTGCAGCGTGGTCACGAGGTGGCGCTGGTGCGGCAGGCTCGCGTGCTGCACCACGGCCACCGGCGTGTCGCCCGGCAGGCCGTGCAGCAGCTCGCGCTCGATGTGGCCGGCGCCCGAGACGCCCATGTAGATCACCAGCGTGAGGCGCGCGTTGTGCGCCGTGGCGGCCAGTGCGCGCCAGTCGGTCGGGTCTTCGGCCGCGCCGGCGCCGGTCTTGGCGTGGCCGGTGACGAAGACCACGCCCTGCGCATGGTCGCGGTGGGTGAGCGGCACGCCCAGCGAGGTCACGGCGGCCAGGCCGGCGGTGATGCCGTTGACCACGGTGCATTCGATGCCGGCGTCGCGCAGGTGTTCCACCTCTTCGCCGCCGCGCCCGAAGATGAACGGGTCGCCGCCCTTGAGGCGCACCACGGTCTCGCCTTCGCGCACGGCCGTGATCATGAGGCGCTCGATGAACGCCTGCGGCGTGCTCTTGCAGCCGCCGCGCTTGCCCACGTGCACGATGCGCGCGCCGGGCCGGGCGTAGGCCTGGAGCACGGCATCGTTCACGAGGTCGTCGACCAGCAGCACCGTGGCGGCCTGGATCGCCTTGACGGCCTTGACGGTCAGCAGCTCGGGGTCGCCGGGGCCGGCGCCCACCAGCGTGCAGCGGCCGGTGATGAGGGTGGAGGGGGTGTTCATGCGTGGGAGGCCAGTTCGGTGATGTGCCTGACTTGCGTCGCGATGGCTTCGGGCACGGGAAGCTCGCCGGCCAGCACGCGCTGCGTGTAGGCGGCCGTGGTGGCGACGTCGATTTCTTTCGGCAACCCAGGCACGTCGGCGGCGGTGCCGGCGGCCTGGGCCTGGAGTTCGCTGCGCACGCCGCGCACGAAGCCGTCGATCTGCGCGGTGCGGCGCGGGTCGGAGACCACCTCGCCTTCGAGGCCGCGCGAGAGCAGGGCGGTCATGCCCGTCAGCTCGAAGGTCTCGCCCATCGTGCGTGCGTATTCGGGGTGCGTGTAGCTGGCCACCACCACGCAGGGGCCGGTGGTCGGGCGCATCAGCTTGACCACGCTGTGGCCGGGGTTGCGCAGGCCGACCACGCGGCGCACGTCGAGCAGGCGCTTGAGCGCGGGGTTCAGCAACTCGGTCGGGGCAAAGCCCACCTGGCCGGCGGCGATCGGGCTGACCGTGGTCATCGGGGGCATGTCCAGGGCCGAAAGCACGTTCGATGCCAGTACGCGCGAGGTTTCGCTTGCGCTGCCGTGCACCAGCACCGCCAGGCCTTCGCGGGCCAGCAGCAGTGCCAGCAGCGGCGTGAGCACCGGCAGCTTGCGCGCGCCGTTGTAGCTGGGCAGCACGATCAGCGGTCCGCCGCGGGTCGTCACGGGGTTCAGGCGCGCGTGCGTGGCGTCGAGAAAACCGGCCATCTCCTCGGGCGTCTCGCCCTTGATGCGCATGGCCAGGCAGAAGCCGCCGATCTCCAGGTCGGTGACCGAGCCGTCCAGCACCTGGCCGAACAGGTCGCAGGCCTGCTCGCGCGTGAGCGGACGGGCGCCCCGCGCGCCGCGGCCGATTTCCTTGATGTAGTGGCTGATTCCCATGGGTAGGCGGATTGTCCCGCAACGCTTATGCCGGAATGTGAGTCGGCTTATGCCCCCACGGCCAGTGCCTCGGCCGGGGTGGCCCGCACCATGCGCTTGAGCTCCGGCACGCACGAGCCGCAGTTGGTGCCGCACTTCAGCGCTCCCTGCAGCGCCGCCAGCCGCTCGTCGGCGCTGCCGGTGCAGCGCAGCAGCTCGGCCTCGATGGCGCGGTCGGTCACGTTGAAGCAGGCGCACACCGGCTTGCCGCGCGACTGCACGGCCACCGGCGCGCGGGCGCCCGGCGACAGCAGCAGGCGGCCGTAGCTCTGGGCCGGAAGTTCCTCGCGCAGCAGGGTGGCGATCCAGGCTTCGGCGCTGGTGTCGCCGCCCAGCAGGAAGGCCTCGAGCCCGGCGCTGCCGTCGGCGCGGCGCACCAGCCGCGCGGCGCGGCGCTGGCCGCGGCGGTGGTCGGCGTAGCGCAGGGTGTCGGCGGTCTGCAGGCCCAGCAGGGCTTCGATCTGGCCGACCAGCGCGGCATCGGGCGCGTCGTGCGCGGCGGCGCGGAACAGGACGCCGCTGCGCTCTTCCTCGCCCGGCGCATTGCCCGCGAACGGCACGCAGGTGGCGAAGGGGAACAGCGCCATCAGCGGCTGCAGCGCGCGCTGCGCCGTGAGCGCGTCGCCGGCGGGCAGCCAGGCCATGGCCAGCAGCGACCACGGCAGCTCGGCCTTGAGGATCTTCACCGGCGTGTGCTTGAGCTCGGGCTGCTTCGAGGTCGGGCAGTAGGCCGGCGTGGTCAGCGCATTGATGCCCGCGAGCCGCACGCCGGTCGACGAGCAGCCGCTCAGGTACTCCTCGCCCCAGTGCATGGCGACGAAGGCCTGGCTCATGCCGATCTCGGCGCTGGCGCGTGCCGGCAGCAGGATCGAGCCGCGCTTCGACGTGAGGTGCACCAGGTCGCCCTCGCCGATCTGGCGGCGCGCCATGTCCTGCGCGTTCATCTGCACCACGGGCTCGGCCACGTGGCCGAACAGCTTGCCGACCGTGCCGGTGCGGCTCATGCCATGCCACTGGTCGCGCAGCCGGCCGGTGTTCAGTGAGAAGGGGTAGCGTGCCTCGCGCGCCTCGGCCACGGGCTTGTAGGGCGTGTCGACAA
Source organism: Variovorax sp. FW301-JW7 (assembly GCF_058788795.1). NCBI lineage: Bacteria > Pseudomonadati > Pseudomonadota > Betaproteobacteria > Burkholderiales > Comamonadaceae > Variovorax > Variovorax sp. FW301-JW7. The sequence continues at coordinate 109,177 of NZ_JBYTBC010000011.1, read as the reverse complement.
AGCGCGCGCGGCCGTCGGGCGTGGGGAACACGCCGTCTTCGTACAGGCGCACGCGGCCGGTGCGCTCGCCTTCCTTCAGCGGCCATTGCTGCGGACCGGCGCTCTCGAGCATCGCGTAGCTCAGGCCGGTGATGTCGAGGTCGCGCCCGCGCGTGGATTCGCGGTGCTCGTTCCAGACCGACTCGGCGCTCTCGTACGGGAACAGCGTGAAGCTGCGGCCCAGTTGCGCTTCGAGCCGGCGCGCAAAGGCCACGGCGATCGACCAGTCGTTGCGCGCCTCGCCCGGCGCCGGCACGGCGGGGCGCACGCGCGAGATGCGGCGCTCGCTGTTGGTCACGGTGCCTTCCTTCTCGCCCCAGGTCGTGGCGGGCAGCAGCAGGTCGGCGAAGGCGCAGGTGGCGGTGGTGGCGAAGGCTTCCTGCACCACGACGAACTCGGCGCGTTCGAGCGCGCGGCGCACCGTGGCCTGGTCGGGCATCGACTGGGCGGGGTTGGTGCAGGCGATCCACAGCGCGCGGATCTCGCCGTCGGCCGCGGCCTGGAACATCTCCACGGCCGTCTTGCCGGGCTTCTCGGGCACCGAGGGCACGCCCCACAGCGCGGCCACTTCGGCGCGGTGCTCGGGGTTGGCCAGGTCGCGGTGCGCGCTCAGCAGGTTGGCCAGGCCGCCCACCTCGCGCCCGCCCATCGCATTGGGCTGGCCCGTGAGCGAGAACGGGCCCGCGCCGGGCTTGCCGATCTGGCCCGTGGCCAGGTGCAGGTTGATGAGCGCGGCGTTCTTCGCCGTGCCACTGGACGACTGGTTCAAGCCCTGGCAATACAGGCTCAACGTGGCGGGCGAGGTGGCGAACATGCGCGCCGCCGCGAGCAGGTCGTCCTTCGGAATGCCGCACACCTGCGCGACCTTGTCGGGCGTGCACTCGCGCACCGTGGCCTTGAGCGCGTCGAAGCCGTTGGTGCGGGCCGCGATGTAGGCGGTGTCGGTCCAGCCTTCCCACAGCATCAGGTGCAGCATGCCGTGGAACAGCATGACGTCGGTGCCGGGCTGGATCGGCAGGAACAGGTCGGCGATCTCGACCGTGTCGGTGCGGCGCGGGTCGGCCACGACGATCTTCAGCGCCGGGTTCGCGGCCTTCGCGTCTTCGATGCGGCGAAAAAGAATCGGGTGCGCCCACGCCGTGTTGCTGCCCACGATGAACAGGCACTCGGCGTGCTTCAGGTCGTCGTAGCAGGCCGGCGGCGCGTCGGCGCCCAGCGTCTGCTTGTAGCCGGCCACCGCGCTGCTCATGCACAGGCGCGAGTTGGTGTCGATGTTGTTGGTGCCGACCAGGCCCTTGGCCAGCTTGTTGAAGACGTAGTAGTCCTCGGTGAGCAGCTGGCCCGACACGTAGAAGCCGACCGCATCGGGGCCGTGGTCGCGCACCACCTGCGCGAACTTGCCGGCGGCGAGGTCGAGCGCGTGGTCCCACGCCACGGGCGCGGGCGTGTCGTTGCGCGCGAGGCGCTGCAGGGGCTGCAGCAGCCGCGTCTGGCGCGTGACGGTCGCGCTGGCCGTGAGGTGCAGCGTCGAGCCCTTGCTGCACAGGCGCCCGAAGTTGGCCGGGTGGTCGGGGTCGCCGCGCACGCCGGTGATCTGCGCGCCGTCGGACTCGATGATCACACCGCAGCCCACGCCGCAGTAGGGGCAGGTGGACTTCGTTTCGTTCATGGGGGGCGCGGCCGGTCTCAAGCGGAAACGAGCGCGATGGTGCGCGCCGGGCCGGCCACGGGACGGGGCAGGTCGATGGCATGCGTTGCCAGCTCGTGTGCGTCCAGGTGCACCACGCCGTCTGTCACCTGCACCGCGAACTTCGGCGTGCAGCCTTCGTCGGGCGACTTGGCGCAGCCGTCGTCCAGCCCGATGGCCCAGTTGTGCAGCGGGCAGGCCACGCTGGTGCCGAACACGATGCCTTGGCTCAGCGGGCCGCCCTTGTGCGGGCAGCGGTCGAGCAGTGCGAAGACCTGGTCTTCGGCGTTGCGGAACACGGCCACGTCCACGCCGGCCGCGCGCGTTACGCGGCGCGCACCGAGCACGGGAATGTCGTCGATGCGGCAGATGGCTTTCCATTCGCTCATGGGGTGTTTCCTCTCTTTTCTTTGTCAGGCGGATTGGGCGATGTCGCTGGCGATGGCCACCGGCTCGAACTGCCGCACGTCCACCGAGGCCTGGGCCGACTCGAACCACGGATCGGGTTCGCCGTCGAGCGCGAACTGCAGCCGCTCCCACAGCGCCTTGCGGCCCTCGGCGTCTTCGAGGATCTTCTTCTTCACGTAGTCCAGGCCCACGCGGCCGATGTAGTGCACCGTGCGCTCCAGGTACCAGCCTTCCTCGCGGTACAGCTGCAGGAAGGCGCCGGTGAACTCCATCACTTCCTGGCTGGTCTTCACCTTCACGAGGAACTGCGCCACCTCGGTCTTGATGCCGCCGTTGCCGCCCACGTACAGCTCCCAGCCCGAGTCGACGCCGATCACGCCCACGTCCTTGATGCCGGCTTCGGCGCAGTTGCGCGGGCAGCCCGACACGGCCAGCTTGACCTTGTGCGGCGAGTACATGGCCCACAGCGCGCGCTCCAGGTCCTTGCCCATCTGCGTGCTGTCCTGCGTGCCGAAGCGGCACCACTCGCTGCCCACGCAGGTCTTCACCGTGCGCAGCGACTTGGCATACGCAAAGCCCGAGGGCATGCCGATGTCCTTCCACACGCCTTCGAGGTCTTCCTTCTTCACGCCCAAGAGGTCGATGCGCTGGCCGCCCGTGACCTTGACGGTCGGGATCTTGTACTTGTCGGCCGCGTCGGCAATGCGGCGCAGCTCGTCGGGCGTGGTGTGGCCGCCCCACATGCGCGGAATGACGGAATAGGTGCCGTCCTTCTGGATGTTGGCGTGGCTGCGCTCGTTGATGAAGCGGCTCTGCGGATCGTCCTTCGCCTCTTTCGGCCAGGTGCTGATGAGGTAGTAGTTGACGGCCGGGCGGCAGGTGGCGCAGCCGTTGGGCGTGCGCCAGCCCATGCCGCGGTACACGTCGGCGTGCGTGAGCCAGTGTTCCTTGCGGATGGCGTCGCGCACGTCCTGGTGGCTCATGTCGGTGCAGCCGCACACGGCCTTCTTCTTCGGCGTGGCCGAGTAGTCGCCGCCGGCCGTGAACATCAGGATCTGCTCGACCAGCCCGGTGCACGAGCCGCAACTGGCGCTGGCCTTGGTGTGCTTCTTCACCTCGTCGAGGGTGAACAGGCCCTTCTCCTTGATGGCCTTGCAGATGGTGCCCTTGTTCACGCCGTTGCAGCCGCACACCTCGGCGTCGTCGGGCATGCTCGCGGCCTTGCTGTGGCCTTCGTGGCCGATGTCGCCGATGTTCGATTCACCGAACATCAGCTTGTCGCGGATGTCGTGCACGCTGCGCCCGTCGCGCAGCAGCTTGAAGTACCAGCTGCCGTCCACCGTGTCGCCGTACAGGCAAGCGCCGATGAGCTTGTCGTCTTTCAGCACCAGCTTCTTGTAGACGCCGCCGAAGGGGTCGCTCATCACGATTTCTTCGGTGCCTTCGCCGCCCATGAACTCGCCGGCGCTGAACAGGTCGATGCCCGTCACCTTGAGCTTGGTCGACGTGAGCGACCCCAGGTAGCGGCCGATGCCGAACTGCGCGAGGTGGTTGGCCGCCACCTTGGCCTGCTCGAACAGCGGCGCGACCAGGCCGTAGGCGATGCCGCGGTGCGCCGCGCATTCGCCCACCGAGTAGATGCGCGCATCGGTCACGGTCTGCATGGTGTCGGTGACCACGATGCCGCGGTTGCAGTGCAGGCGCATCTTCTCGGCGAGATCGACATTGGGGCGGATGCCCACGGCCATCACCACGAGGTCGGCGGCGACTTCGGTGCCGTCCTTGAAGCGGATCGCCTTCACGCGGCCATCGTCGCCCCCGACGAGGTCTTGCGTCTGCGCGCCCATGAGGAACTTCAGGCCGCGGTCTTCGAGCGACTTCTGCAGCAGCTTGCCCGCCACGTCGTCGAGTTGGCGCTCCATGAGCCAGGGCATCACGTGCACCACCGTCACGGTCATGCCGCGCAGCATCAGGCCGTTGGCCGCTTCCAGGCCCAGCAGGCCGCCGCCGATGACCACCGCGTTCTTGTGCGTGCGCGCGGTCTCGATCATGTAGTCGGTGTCGGCGATGTCGCGGTAGGCGATCACGCCCTTCAGGTCCTTGCCGGGCACGGGCAGCATGAAGGGGTTGGAGCCGGTGCACATCAGCAGGCGGTCGTAGGCGGCCTCGGTACCGTCTTCGGCGCGCACGATGCGCTTGACGCGGTCGACCTCGACCACCTTCTTGCCGGCGTGCAGCGTGATGTGGTTGTCGCTGTACCACTCCCAGCTGTTGAGCACGATCTCGTCCACCGTCTGCTCGCCCGCGAGCACCGGCGACAGCAGGATGCGGTTGTAGTTCGGGTGCGGCTCGGCGCCGAAGACGGTGATGTCGTACAGGTCGGGTGCGATCTTCAGCAGCTCTTCGAGCGTGCGCACGCCGGCCATGCCGTTGCCGACCATCACGAGTTTCATTTTCTTCATGGGGCTGGACCTTTCAGGGAAATCAAGCGAACGACAGCCCGTGGCGCGCGGTCAGAATCGCGCCATGAGCTTTGAAGTGGACATCGGCTACAGCAGCCAGCGCGGGCCGCGCGACGCGAACGAAGACTTCGCCGGCACGGTGCATGCGCCGGCCGGCGACGAGGCGCGCGGGCTCATCGCCGCCATTGCCGACGGGGTCTCGAGCGGCGGACGCGGGCGCGAAGCGGCGCAGACCACGGTGATGGGCCTGCTGGCCGACTACTTCGCCACGCCCGCGACCTGGGAGCCGACCGCCGCGCTCGACCGCCTGATCGGCGCGCAGAACGGCTGGCTGGCCGACCACAACCGCCGGCGCCAGGGCAAGCAGGAGGGGGCCGGCACGGCGCTCACCACGCTCACCGCGCTGGTGCTGCACGGCCAGAGCTACACGCTGGCCCACGTGGGCGACACGCGTGCCTGGCGCGTGCGCGCCGACGGCGAGCCCGCGCAGCTGCTCACGCAGGACCACGCCTTCGACCACCCCGACATGCGCAGCCGGCTCACGCGCGCCATCGGCCTGGACGACCAGGTGCGCGTCGACTACCTGCAGGGCGACGTGCGCGTGGGCGACTGCTTCGTGCTCAGCACCGACGGCGTGCACGGCGTGCTCAAGCCGCAGCAGGTGGCCGCGCTCGCGCTGCAGGGCGACGCCGAGGCCGCGAGCGAGGCGCTGGTGCAGGCCGCGCTGGACGCCGGCACGCGCGACAACGCGACCGCGCTGGTGATCCGCGTGGTGGGGCTCGATGCGCGCCAGCTCGACGACGAACTCGGCGACGGCCGACGCCTCGCACCGCCGCCCGTGCTCAAGGTGAGCGACGTGCTCGACGGCTACGTCGTCACCGGCCTGGTGGCCGACACCGGCGTGCACCTGCTGTACCAGGCGCGCCATCCGGTCACGCGCGAGCTGGTCGCGCTCAAGACCCTGCACCCCTCGCGCGCCGGCGACCCGCAGGAGCGCGCGATGCTGGCGCACGAGGCCTGGCTGGGGCAGCGCGTGGGGCAGGGCGGCGGCTTCGTGCGCGTGCACGAGCGCGCGCCGGATGCCAGCGCGCTGTACATCGTGTTCGACTGGCACGGCGGGCGCACGCTCGAGCAGATGCGCAAGGACGGCACGCGCGGCACTGTGGCCGAGGTGGTCGCCGCGGCCATCGAGGTGAGCCGCGCACTCGGGCGGCTGCACCGCCACGGCGTGGTCCACCGCGACATCAAGCCCGGCAACCTGCACCGGGGCGACGACGGGCGCTGGCGCATCCTCGACCTGGGCGTGGCGATCTCGGGCCGCGAGGGCGCGGCGCAGCGCGAGCTGCATGCGGGCACGCCGAGCTACATCAACCCCGAGCAGTGGGAAGAGGGCGGCGTGGCCGACGCGGGCAGCGACCTGTTCGCGCTCGGCGCCACGCTCTACCAGTGGCTCGGCGGCCACCTGCCCTACGGCGAGATCGAGCCCTACCAGGTGGCGCGCTACCGGCGCGACCCGGTCGCGCTCTCGCGCCTGCGGCCCGACGTGCCCGTGTGGCTCGACCACCTCGTGCGCAAGGCGGTGGCCCGCGATTCGCGCGAACGCTTCGAGACCGCCGAGGAGATGCTGCTCGCGCTGGAGCGCGGTGCTTCGCGCCCCGTGAATGCGCCCGCCGCCACGCCGCTGATCCGCCGCGATCCGCTCGCGCTGTACCAGCTCGCGCTCGGCGTGTCCGTTCTCTTCAACGTGCTGCTCATCGTGTGGCTTCTCTTCCTGCCACGTTGAGCGGGGGTGGGCGAAGCGGGTCATGAACGGGCGGCCTTGCGAACGGGCGACGGCTTGGCAACCGCAGGCGCCGGCGTGACGCGCGCCCGTCCGCCCTTTTCGGCCCAGGTGCGCGTCCAGCGGATCTGCATCACGCGCATCACGCTCAGCATCGCCAGCGAGAGCGCACCGAAGAACACGAAGCCCCAGGCGTAGCTGCCCAGGTACTGCTTCGACAGGCCCATGGCGTTGGGCACCAGGCCGCCGCCGAGGGCGCCGATCTCGCCGATCATCGAGCCGGCCACGGCCGTGCTCGTGGGCCAGCGCAGCGGCACCAGCTGGAACAGCGCCCCGTTGCCCGCGCCCAGCGCGGCGAAGCACACGATCAGCAGCAGCGTGGTGAGCGCCAGCGAGCCCGACGAGAAGCCCACCAGCACGAGGCCCACGGCCACCACCAGCAGCACCACCGTGAGCGTGTTCACGCCGCCCCAGCGGTCGGACAGCCAGCCGCCCACGATGCGCACCGCCGCGCCCATGAAGGCCGCGAGCATCGTCAGCTGCCCCGCCTGCACCTTGCTCACGCCGAACTGGTCGTAGTAGTACGAGGGCAGGAAGGTCGTGAGGCCGATGAAGCCGCCGAAGGTCACGCCGTAGATCAGGCTGAAGACCCAGCCGTCTTTCTCGAACAGGCAGGCGATGTGCGCGCGGAAGCTGCCGTGCGGGTCCACGTCCGGCGGCTCCTTGGCGAAGACCACCATCACGACCATCGGGATGAGGATCGCGACGGCGGCCACGCCGTAGACCGCCTGCCAGCCCAGCCACAGTGCGAGCGGCGGGGCCACCAGCACCGACACGGCCGTGCCCACGTTGCCCGCACCCACCAGGCCCATCGCCAGGCCCTTGTGCTGCGGCGGGAACCAGCCCGAGCCCAGCGACAGCGCCACGCCGAAGCTCGCGCCGGCAATGCCCAGCAGCACGCCCATGGCGAGCAGGTCGTTGAAGCTCTTCACGAAGAAGAAGCCGAACAGCATCGCCACGGCGATGAGGCCCATCTCGACCAGCGTGGCCTTCTTGCGGCCGATGTACTGCGACAGCAGGCCCAGCGGAAAGCGCATGAGCGCGCCCGCGATGATCGGCACCGACAGCATCAGTCCCTTCTGCGCGGGCGAGAGGTTGAAGGTCTCGCCGATGAAGGGCGCCATGGCGCCGTTGAGCACCCAGATGCAGCAGGAGAACGAGAAGTACAGGAAGGCCGCGAACAGGGTCGGACTGTGGCCTGACTGCAAGAAATTCCTGAAACCTGACATGGCGTTCAAAGGTGCAAAAAGCCGCGGCCCGGCCTGGGGCAGGCCGTGTCGACGGACGGGGTTGGGGTCGGGGTGCCGGCAGCGGACGCTGTCGGCGTGGGGGTGTGCCCGGCCTGAGCGTGGCCGGGCGGGATGCAGGAGGCTGCAGCCTCATCACCAAAGCGGTGCTTCGTTACACCGCACCCCATCCAATGCAAGAGGCGTGCCTGCGAATGCAGGCTGGCGTGGCCTATGCTTCCCGGGCCTTGCCACACCTTGCCGCCATGTCCCTTCTCGTCGTCCTTTCCCCTGAAGCCGCTGACGGCGAGCCCTTGCCGGCGTCGCTGCAGCAATCGATCGATGCCGCGGGCGTCGCGGTGCTCGGGCGTGCGGGCTGCCACACGCTGGTGCAGCGCACGCAGGCGCTCGCACCGTCGATGGTCCTGGTGCATCTGGGCGAGGCGGCGCCGCAGCTCGATGCGTTGCTCGAAGCGCTGGCCCCCTGGGGCGGCGCACCGCCGTGTGCACTGGGCGTGATGAGCGCGCCGCTGGACGGCGCACAGCACGCGGCGCTCGTGGCCGCGGGCGTGCACGGGTGGGTACCCATCGAGAGCGCCGATGCGCTCGCCGCACTGACCGCGCAGGCGCAGGCCCGCTGGAGCCGCGAGGCCGCGCTGCGCACCGAACTCGACGCCCTGCGCACGCGCATGGACGAGCGCAAGTGGGTCGATCGCGCCAAGGGCTTGCTGATGTCCGCGCGCGGCATCGGCGAAGACGAGGCCTTCGGCCTGCTGCGCGGCGCCGCGATGCACGCCAACCTGCGGCTGGGCGAGGTGTCGCGCTCGGTCATCGAGGCCGCGCAGTGGGCCGAGGCGATCAACCGCGCGGGTCAGCTGCGCATGCTCTCGCAGCGGCTGGTGCGCGTGGCGGCGCAGCTCGCGGCCGGCATCGATGCGCAGCGTGCGCGCGTGCTGCGCACGCAGTCGACCGAGCGCGTGCAGCAGACGCTGGGTCATCTGACGGCCCTCGAGCTGGGACCGGCCGGCGTGCAGGCGCTCGGCGAGGTGCAGGCCGCGTGGCTCGCGCTGGCCGCGCTGCTGGTTGCCAAGCCTGCGTCGCAAGGGCTGGCTGCGATCGATGCGCGCGGCGAGGCCTTGCTGTCGGCGGCCGAGTCGCTGACGGACGCGCTGGAGGCCTCGGGTGCGCGGCGCGCGCTGCGCATCGTCAACATCTGCGGGCGGCAGCGCATGCGCGCGCAGCGGCTGGCCAAGGATGCATTGCTGGCCTCGACGCTCGCGGCCGGCGCCTCGCGCGAGCGGCTGTTGCCGACCATGAACGAATTCGAAGCCGCGCTGCTGGAGCTGGAGCGTGCGCCGCTCAGCTCGCCCGAGATCCGTGCCGGGCTGGCGAGCGCGCGCGACGAATGGCTGCGCCTCGTCGGCGGTGTGCAGGCGCTCGACAGCGCCGAGGGGCGCGCCACGCTGGTGCGTTCCAGCGAAGCGCTCGTGGACACCTTCGAGCGTCTCACGGGGTGGTACGAGCACAGCCTGCAGGTCATCATGTCTTGACGCCCGTCGTGCTGCGCCGACTGGATCAGGCCGCGGCCTTCTCCACATGCGCCTGGCGCGTGTAGAGAAAATCGATCACCGCCTTGCGCGCATGCACATAGGCCGGGTCTTCGGCCAGCGCCACGCGGTTGCGCGGGCGCGCGATGTCCACCGCCAGCACGTCGCCGATGGTGGCGGCGGGGCCGTTGGTGAGCATCACGATGCGGTCGCTGAGCAGCACGGCCTCGTCGACGTCGTGCGTGACCATGACGACCGTGCTGCGCGTCTTCTGCACGATGGCGAGCAGCTCGTCCTGCAGCTTGGCGCGGGTGAGGGCGTCGAGCGCGCCGAAGGGCTCGTCCATCAGCAGCACCTTGGGCTCCATCGACAGCGCACGCGCGATGCCCACGCGCTGCTTCATGCCGCCCGAGATTTCACCGGGCCGCTTTTGCGCGGCGGGCGTGAGGCCCACCAGCGCGAGCGCCGCGTCGGTGCGCTCGCGCAGCTGCGCCTTGCCCTCGGTGGCCGCGAACACGCGCTCGACCGCGAGGTACACGTTCTCGAAGCAGGTGAGCCAGGGCAGCAGCGAGTGGTTCTGGAACACCACGGCGCGCTCGGGCCCCGGGCCCTTGATCTCCTTGTTGGCGCACAGCAGCACGCCCTGCGTGGGCGTGGTCAGCCCGGCGATGAGGTTCAGCAGCGTCGACTTGCCGCAGCCCGAGTGCCCGATGAGCGTGACGAACTCGCCCTTGGCCACGTTCAGGTTCACGTCGCGCAGCGCGACGAAGCGGCCCTTGGGCGTCTTGAACGCCTGTTCGACGCCATGGATCTCGATGTACTTGCTGTCGTCGTTCATGACTTCACCTCTTCGAACGTGAATGCGGTGGCGAGCTTGATGAGCGCGAACTCCAGCACCAGACCGACGATGCCGATCACGAAGATCGCGATGATGATGTTGGCGACGTTGAGGTTGTTCCACTCGTCCCACACCCAGAAGCCGATGCCGACACCGCCCGTGAGCATCTCGGCCGCGACGATCACCAGCCACGCGGTGCCCACGGCCAGGCGCACGCCCGTGAGCATGTAGGGCAGCACAGCGGGAAAGAGGATCTTGGTGAGGATCTTCCACTCGCTGAGGTTGAGCACCTTGGCCACGTTCATGTAGTCGCTGGGCACGCGCTGCACGCCCACGGCGGTGTTGATGACCATCGGCCAGATCGAGCAGATGAAGATGGTCCAGATCGCGGCCGGGTTGGCGCCCTTGAACACCAGGAGGCCGATGGGCAGCCACGCCAGCGGCGACACCGGGCGCAGCAGGCTGATGAGCGGGTTGAACATGCGCGAGAGGAACTCGAAGCGCCCGATGGCGAAGCCGGCCGGAATGCCGACCGCCGCCGCGAGCCCGAAGCCCAATGCCACGCGCTGCAGCGACGACAGCACGTTCCAGCCCACGCCCTGGTCGTTCGGTCCCTTGCTGTAGAACGGGTCGCTGAACACCGTGAGCGCCTGCTGCCAGGTGGCCAGCGGCGAGGGGAAGCCGGTGGTGCTTTTCATGGCCACGATCTCCCACACCAGCACCAGCAGGCCGAAGCCCAGGAATGGCGGGAGCACGCGCATCCAGAAGGCGCGCAGATCGAGCGGCGTGCGGGGCTTTTGCTCCCTCTCCCCTCTGGGGAGAGGGCTGGGGTGAGGGGCAGCCTCAACGCGGGGCACAGCCTCACCCCGACCCTCTCCCGCACGCGGGAGGGGGAGAGAGACATCCATCGGCGAATGAAAGACAGCGCTGACCATGGTGCGTTTCTCCTCAGACATGGAGCTTGAAAGACTCGGCGTACTTCTTCGGGTCCTTGCCGTCCCACACGGAGCCATCGAAGAGCTTGCTGGTGCGCAGCACGTCCTTGGGCACGGGCGTCTGCGTGGCGGCGGCGGCCTGCTTGTAGATGTCGATGCGGTTGATCTCGGTGGCCACCTTCAGGTAGTCGGGGTGCTCCTTCAAGAGGCCCCAGCGCTTGTGCTGCGTGAGGAACCACATGCCGTCCGACAGGTACGGGAAGTTCACGGCGCCGCCGTTGTAGAACTTCATGTGGTTGGGGTCGTCCCAGCTCTTGCCCAGGCCGTTGGTGTAGCGGCCCAGGATGCGCTGGTTGATGGCGTCCACGCTGGTGTTGACGTAGCTCTTGTCAGCAATGGTTTCGGCCATCTTGTTCTTGTTCTGCAGGCCGGTGTCGATCCACTTGCCGGCCTCGAGGATCGCGGCCGTCACCGCACGCGCGGTGTTGGGGTACTTCTTGACGAAGTCGCCGGTGGTGCCGAGCACCTTCTCGGGGTGGTCCTTCCAGATGTCCTGCGTCGTGATGCCGGTGAAGCCGATGCCGTCCATGATCGCGCGCTGGCCCCAGGGCTCGCCCACGCAGTAGCCGTCCATGTTGCCCACGCGCATGTTGGCCACCATCTGCGGGGGCGGCACGGTGATGTTCTTCACGTCCTTGAACGGGTCGATGCCGGCCGAGGCGAGCCAGTAGTACAGCCACATGGCGTGCGTGCCGGTGGGGAAGGTGTGGGCGAAGGTGTATTCGCCCTTTTCCTTGGCGATGAGCTTGGCGAGCGAGGCGGCATCGACCGCGCCCTTGTCGGCCAGCTTCTTCGAGAGCGTGATGGCCTGGCCGTTGTTGTTCAGGGTCATGAGCACGGCCATGTCCTTCTTCGGGCCGCTCACGCCCAGGTGCATGCCGTACACGAGGCCGTAGAGCACGTGCGCCATGTCGAGGTCGCCGTTCACGAGCTTGTCGCGCACGCCGGCCCAGCTGGCTTCCTTGCTCGGCACGATCTTCACGCCGTACTTCTTGTCGATGCCCAGCACCGAGGCCATCACCACGCTGGCGCAGTCGGTCAGCGGGATGAAGCCGATCTTCACTTCTTCCTTCTCGGGCTTGTCCGAGCCCTGGGCCCAGACGGCGGCGCGCAGCGCGGGGTCGATGCCCACGGCGCCGAGGGCGGCGGCCTGCAGCACGCGGCGCCGGCTCAGTTTGGTTTTCAGCAGCAGATCGGACATGGGCGGGGCTCCAGAAGTGAAAGACAAAAACGAAAAGGCGTCCGCACCGCGCAGGGGCTGCTCGTGAACGAGCCCTTGCGGGATGGGGACGCCTTTGTCCGGTTCGGTGGGCCACACCCGCCGTTGGGTGCAACCTGCCTTTGAGACCTTGCGGTCCCGTGCCAAGGACTACGCAAGCGACGTGCCAGCTCGAACCCGCCGTTGGGAGCTATGGAAAAGATAGCTGGCAGGGCGCGCCGGTGCAGGGGAAAGTTCCTGCTGGCTCGCTAATCCGGGCGACGCACAACTGTTGTGCGCTGCACCAATCCAAGCGGCCCGGGTCAGCGCCGCGGTGCAGCCTCGAGCGGCAGGTAGTCGGCCATGGCCAGCATCGACTCGGCCACGTCGACGAGGCGGCGTTTCTGGTTCATGGCGGTCTGGCGCAGCATCTTGTGCGCCTCGGCCTCGCTCAGGCGGCGGTGCGCCATCAGGAGGCCCTTGGCGCGCTCGACGATCTTGCGTTCGTTGAGCGAGGCACGCACGGTGTCGAGTTCGTCGCTCATGGCCTGCAGGCGCTGCGACTGCTCCTGGACCATGTCGAGCACCGAGCGTTCGAGGTGGCGCCCGAGCTGCGCCGGCGTGGCGTCCTGCGCCTGCTGGGCATCGTCGAAGAAGAGCGCGCCGCCGGCCTGCGGCGCCAGCGTGCCGAGCAGCTGCCGGTAGGCCGCCAGCTCGCTGCGCGCCTGGGCGGTCTTGTGGTCGCACAGCGCGCGCAGGTCGGCCGAGAGGCGGTTCTCGACCGTCTGCATGGCGTCGATGCGCCGCGTGCAGCAGTCGAACCAGGCCTGGCTCAGCAGCGCGTCGGCCGGCACCGAGGTGGCGCCCTTGCGGCGCAGGCGCTCGAGCTCGGCGAGCACGGCGTCCGACTGGCTGTCGTGCCACAGCGTGCGCACCGCGTCGCCCGAGAAGTCGATGAACACCTGGAAGCAGCGCTCCTGCGACTCGATGAGGTGGCGCCACTGCTGGCGCTGCGCGTCGTCGCCCCGGCCCAGCGCGAGCGCGGCGGCGCCGAAGGCGCGCTCCTGGCCGGCGAACTCCTTGCCCTGCATGAAGTTGAACATCGCCACCAGCAGGCGCGAAATCTCGGGGTCGGTGGCGCCGTCGGCCGCCTCGAACACCACCGCCAGCAGGCCGGCCACGAGCTTGGCGAAGGCGGCCACGGCCTGCGCCGGCTGGAGCTCGAGCGCGTCGATGCGCCGGCGCAGCGCGGGCAGGGCGTCCAGGCCGGGCAGCACCCAGGCGATGCGGCTGAACAGGCGCGCGCCGTGGCCGGCGCCCACCGCGCGGTGGTGCTCGGCCTCGAGCCGGTCGAAGCCGGCGCGCACCTGCTGCTCGAGCGCCAGGCATTCGGCGATCTGCGGTGCGCGCTGGTCGGCGAAGCGCCCGCCGTGCGAGGCCAGGAACACGTTCGACATGCCGCGCTCGCGCTGCAGCGCATGCACGAGCCGCCCGATGGCGCCGACCAGCTCGCTGGTGCGCGCGAGCTGGTCCAGCGCGTCGATCTCGCATCGGCGCGCGGCAATCAGGAAGCTCAGGCCGGAAGTCATTCGTTGGGGGCGCGGAAGGGGCGCCTTCCGCTCGTGCAACTTCCGTGCCTCGCTTGCCCCTTCGCGGGCGCCGCCGGCGGGCGGCCCCTACACTCGGCGCCATGCTCTTGTTGGGAATCGAATCATCCTGCGACGAGACCGGCGTGGCGCTGGTCGAGTCGCACGGCGACGCGCTGCCGCTGCTGCGTTCGCACGCGCTGCACAGCCAGATCGCCATGCACCAGGCCTACGGCGGCGTGGTGCCCGAGCTGGCCAGCCGCGACCACATCCGCCGCGTGCTGCCGCTCACCGAAGCCGTCATGGCCGAGGCCGGACGCTCGCTGGCCGAGATCGACGTGGTGGCCTACACGCGCGGGCCCGGCCTGGCCGGCGCGCTGCTCGTGGGCGCCGGCGTGGCCTGCGCGCTCGGCGTGGCGCTGGGCAAGCCGGTGCTGGGGGTGCATCACCTCGAGGGGCACCTGCTGTCGCCGTTCCTGAGCGCCGATCCGCCCGAATTTCCGTTCGTGGCGCTGCTGGTGTCGGGCGGCCACACGCAGCTGATGCGGGTCGACGGCGTGGGCCGCTACGAACTGCTCGGCGAGACCATCGACGACGCAGCCGGCGAGGCCTTCGACAAGAGCGCCAAGCTCATGGGCCTGCCGTACCCCGGCGGCCCCTGGCTCGCGAAGCTGGCCGAAGAGGGCGACGCCGCGGCCTTCAAGCTGCCGCGACCGCTGCTGCACAGCGGCGATCTCGACTTTTCGTTTGCCGGCCTGAAGACGGCCGTGCTCACGCAGGCCAAGAAGCTCGGCGACCAGCTCGAGGCGCGCAAGGCCGACCTCGCCGCCTCCACGCAGGCGGCCATCGTCGAGGTGCTGCTGAAGAAGTCGCTCGCGGCGCTCGACCAGACCGGCCTGAAGCGGCTGGTGGTGGCCGGCGGCGTGGGGGCCAACAGGAACCTGCGCGAGCAGCTGAACGCCGCCTGCGCCAAGCGCAAGGTGCGCGTGCACTACCCCGAACTGCACCTGTGCACCGACAACGGCGCCATGATCGCCATGGCCGCCGCAATGCGGCTGCAGTCGGGCCTGTCGCAGGCCACCGAGCGCTATGCCTTCGACGTCAAGCCGCGATGGCCGATGGCATCGCTGATGACGCCCGAGACGCCGCAGCCGGAAACCGCGTAGCCGGCGCGCGTGCGCCGCGCCCCAGTGAAGGCAGCGGCAGCACGTCAAGCACATTGCGCCAGAGCTGGCGCCATTCGGGCCAGTCATGGCCGCCTTCGGTGGTGAACACGCGTCCCGGCGGCAGGGCGTCGGCCAGCAGCTTGTGGTTGCTGGCAAAGCGGTCGGCCAGGCCGAAACCCAGGTACAGCGGCGGCAGGTCTTTGGAGGGCTTCGGCGCCAGGTACTGCTGGAAGAAGGGCCAGAGCTTGCGGTCGGGCTCCTCGTCGGGCTGCGGCCCGGTGGGCGCCTGCCAGGTGCGCAGGCCGCCGGCCTTCTTGATTTCCGCGCCGAGCACGCGGCGCCCGAGGTAGGGCGCCAGCGCCACGATGCCGTCCACCGAGCCCGGCCGCGCCAGTTCGTGGATCAGCGCGCCGAAACCGCCGATGGAAATGCCGACCAGCCAGATCGAGGTGTAGCCCTTGGCCCGCTGCGGCTCGATGACGTCGGCATGCAGCCGCTCGCTGAGGGTCTGGTCGTAGTAGTAGGAGACGTCCGCATCGACCAGCAGCGCATCGGCTGCGAGGTGCCGTTCGCGCACGGCGCTGATGAAACCCTCGCGCTCGAACTCTTCGGGCTTGAGGTAGGCCCCCGGCAGGAAGATCAGGAGCGTGTCGGACCGTTCGTTGTCATTGGCTGACTGCAGGTGCGTTTTCATGGTGCCTTGAGGCACACCCGCTGTCCGCACCGCCCCGGGAACTCGATGCGTTTACGAGATGCCCACGAAGAAGAAAGTACTAAAAAATCGTCACATCATGTGACGTTATCCAGCGCTATTGTGAATACGACGCTTGTTTAAAGTCAAAACAAGCTGTCACTAACATTTTCTTCGTGGGGGCATCGGTCCGACTAGTTGATCTGCAAGTGCGAAACCTGGCTTGCCGGCACCAGCTTGCCGAGCTTCAGGGTCAGCACGCCGTTCTCCAGCTTGGCTTCGCTGGTGGCCAGGTCGATGGCCTGCGGCAGCTCGTAGGCGAGCTTGATCTGGCGTTTGGCTTCGGCCTTGCTTTCGATGCGGACCACGGCGCCTTCGATGGCCACCGACAGGTCTTCACGCGACAGGCCGGGCACGTCCAGCGACAGGGTCCAGCTCTTGTCGTCCTGCTCGACCAGGGGCGAGCGGCGGGCGCCGGCGAAGGCGTCGTTCACGAAGCGCTCGAAAGCGCGGTCGTGGGCACGGGGGGCGAAATGCGCGCTGCGATGGGTGGGGGTGAAGAACATGGCGAAAACTCCAGGGTGAATGAACACAATGGGGACATGGAATGTGTGTCCCGTACACTGCGCGGCCTTTCCATCGTGAGTGCCGCTTGACACCTCATCTAGGCGCATCGGCACGCGTTTCAAGACAATGAAAACCCCCTTTATTTGGCGTCGCCAGGCCTTGAAATTCGCAGCGGCGGCGCTATGCGCGACCCCGTTCGCCGGCTTCGCGCAGGCCTCGCAGCCCGCCCCGATCCGGCTGGCGCTCATCGAGAGCATGAGCGGCCCGTTTGCCAACACCGGCGAAGCCGTGTTCCGCAACCTGCTGTGGGCCGTGGAGCGTGTGAATGCACGCGGCGGCGTGAAGCTGCCGGGCGGCGCACGGCCGCTGCAGCTGGACCGCTACGACAGCAAGGGCCAGAACGAAGAGGCCCTGTCGGCACTGCGCGCGGCCATGGACGACGGCACTCGCATCGTGCTGCAGGGCAATTCGTCGGTGACGGCCGCGGCGCTGATCGATGCCATCGACAAGAACAACGAGCGCGACCCGTCGCGGCGCGTGATCTTCCTGAACTACTCGGCCGTCGATCCGGTGCTGACCAACGAGCGCTGCAGCTTCTGGCACTTCCGCTTCGACGCCCATGCCGACATGCGCGTGGCCGCGCTGATGGACGTGGTCAAGGACGACGCGGCGCTCAAGCGCGTCTACCTGATCGGCCAGGACTACAGCTTCGGCCAGGCCGTGCTGCGCGAGTCGCGCCGCCAGCTCGGCGTGCAGCGCCCCGACGTGGAGATCGTCGGCGACGAGCTGCACCCGATGGGCAAGGTGAAGGACTTCGCGCCCTACGCCACCAAGATCCTCGCCAGCGGCGCGCAGGCCGTGGTCACCGGCAACTGGGGCAACGACCTCACGCTGCTCGTGAAGGCCGCGCGCGAAGCCGGCTTCAACGGCAGCTTTTACACCTTCTACGGCAATGCGCTGGGCGCGCCAGCCGCCATCGGCGACGCGGGCATCGGCCGCGTGGTGGCCGTGGCCGACTGGCTGCCGAACGTGCAGACACCGCAGTCCGAGGCCTTCTACCGGGCCTTCCGCACGCGCTTTCCGCGCCCGGCCGACGACTACGTGCACATGCGCATGCAGCTCTTGGTCGAGTCGCTCGCGCAGGCGCTGGAGCGCGCGGGCAGCACCGAGGCCGTGCCGCTGGCGCGCGCGCTGGAGCAGGCCGACGTGAGCCTGTACGGCCAGCGCGGGCGCATGCGCGCGGCCGACCACCAGTTCCAGCAGCAGCTCGTGGTGGGCGTGATGGACAAGCAGGGCAAGCCCGGCGTGCAGTTCGACGTCGAGGGCTCGGGCTACGGCTTTCGCGTGATCAAGACGATCGCGCCCGAGCGTGCCGAGCAGCCCACCTCTTGCAAGATGAAGCGCCCCTGAGGTGCATGACCCCGACAGCACAGGAACTCCCAGACATGCGTGAAGCCATCCACCACCTCGAAGCCTCGAAGATCCGCGAAGTCGCCAACGCCGGCATGGGCCGCGACGACGTGCTCGCCTTCTGGTTCGGCGAGAGCGACGAGGTCACTCCCGAGGTGATCCGCCAGGCGGCCATCGAGTCGCTGCAGCGCGGCGAAACCTTTTATGCGCACAACCTCGGCCTGCCCGAGCTGCGCGAAGCCATCGCGCGCTACACCAGCCGCCTGCACCCGACGGTCGATGCTTCGCGCATCGCCGTCACCTCAGGCGGCGTGAGCGCGCTGATGCTCGCGGTGCAGGCGCTGGTCGACGCGGGCGACGACGTGGTTGCCGTCACGCCCGTGTGGCCCAACCTCACGGCGCAGCCGGCGATCATGGGCGCGCAGGTGCGCACGGTGTCGCTGGTGCCGGTGAACGGGCAGTGGACGCTCGACCTGTCCGCGTTGCGCGCGGCGGTCACGCCGAAGACGAAGCTGCTCATCGTCAATGCGCCGAACAACCCCACGGGCTGGACGATGACGCGCGACGAGCAGCAGGCCGTGCTCGACCATTGCCGCCAGACCGGCACCTGGATCCTGGCGGATGAGGTGTACGAGCGCCTGTACTTCGAGCCCACGCCGAACGGTTGTGCGCCGAGCTTCCTCGACATCTCGACGCCCGACGACCGCCTCGTCGTGACGCACAGCTTCTCGAAGAGCTTCCTCATGACCGGCTGGCGCCTCGGATGGCTGGTGCTGCCGCCGGCGATGGTCGACGGCATCGGCAAGTTGATCGAGTTCAACACCTCGTGCGCCAGCGTGTTCACGCAGCGCGCCGCCATCGCGGCGCTCGCGCACACGGCCGACATCACGCCGCGCGTGGTCGCGCACCTGAAGCAGTGCCGCGACACGCTGGTGCCGCTGCTGGCGGCCGTGCCGGGCGTGCAGGTGGCGCCGGCCAAGGGCGGCATGTACGCCTTCTTCCGGCTCGAAGGTTTCGGCGATTCGCTCGAGCTCGCCAAGCGCCTCGTCGCCGAAGCCGGCCTGGGGCTCGCGCCGGGCAACGCCTTCGCGCCCGAGGCGCAGGGTTGGTTGCGCTGGTGCTTTGCGTCGAAAGACCCGCAGCGGCTCGTGCAGGGCGTCGAGCGGCTGCGCGGCTGGCTGGCCAAGCAGCAGGGCTGAGGCTTTCCGGCATGGCGTCGAGGTCCGCGCCCGTCGATGCCGTGCGCATCCGCGGATCGGCGCTGCCGGGCCTGCAGGCGATTGCGGCCGAATCGAGTCGCAGCTTTCCGCGCCACATGCACGACGTGTTCGGCATCGGCGTGATGGACCGCGGCGGGCAGCGCTCGGCCAGCGGGCGCGGCGCGGTCGAGGCGGTGCGCGGCGATGTCATCACGGTGAATCCGGGCGAGGTGCACGACGGTGTCGCGATGCGCGGTGAAGCGCGGGCCTGGCGCATGCTGCATCTGGCGCCTGCGCTGTTGTCGGATGGCGCGCCGCCGGGGTTCGAGCTGACGCGGCCGGTGCTGAGCGATCCGGCGCTGCGGCTGGGCTTCGACCGGCTGTTCACGGCCGTCGTCGAAGGCGACGACGCGCTGGCGCTGGAGCAGGGCGTGCTGCAACTGCTGCGCGATGCGCCCGGCGCACGGGCTCCTGAATCGCCACGGCGCGTGGCGCCGACAGCGATGGAACGCGCACGTGCACGCATCGCCGACGACTGCATCCACGCGCCCACGCTCGCCGAACTGGCGCGCGAAGCGGGCCTGAGCCGCTACCAGCTGTTGCGCGGCTTCGCGGCCGCCTTCGGGCTGCCGCCGCATGCCTGGCTGCAGCAGTGCCGGCTGTCGCGCGCCCGCCGGCTGATCGCGCAGGGCAGGGCGCTGGCCGATGCCGCAGCCGGTGCAGGCTTCTCTGACCAGAGCCACATGACGCGGGCCTTCGTGCGCTTCCTGGGCTTCACGCCCGGGGCGTATGCGGCGGCGCGCTAGCTCGATTCCTGCAATTTCGTTCAAGACCGCCGCGCCCCTGGCGGGAGACGCTCGCGCTTTCTGCAAAACGGAAGGCGATCAGGATGTCGGAACGAAGCAAGGGAATGTGGCTGTGCGCGCTCGCGATGGTCACGGTCGGCAGCACGGTGGTCGCGAGCAAGCTCATCGCCAGCGGCCTGCCGCCGTTCACGGCCACCGCGCTGCGCTTTGCACTGGCGCTGCCCGTGTTCCTGGCGCTGATGGGGTTCATGCGCGTGCGCTGGCCGCGCCCGGACCGCCACGACGCCGTGCTGCTGCTGTGCCAGGCGGCGGCGGGCAGCGTCGGCTATACGGTGCTGCTGATCCTGGGTGTGCGCTGGGCGCCGGCCGCCGACGCGGGCGTGGTGACCGGCACGCTGCCGGCCATGGCCGCGCTGGTGGCCGTGCTGGCGCTGCGCGAGCGGCCGGGGCGCTTCCTGGTGGGCGGGATCGTGCTTGCGAGCCTGGGCGTGCTGGCGATCACGCTGCGTCCGGGCGACGGAGGTGGCGAGCGCACGTCGACCGCGCTGCTCGGCAACCTGCTGGTGCTGGGGGCGGTGGCGCTCGAGTCGCTGTTCATCCTTCTCAACAAGCGGCTGCGCGTGCCGCTGGCGCCGCTCGTGCAATCGACCGCGATGGTCGCGCTGGGGCTGCTGCTGTCCGTCGTTCCCGCGCTGCTGGAGCGCGCGTGGCTGCGGCCGATACCGGGCGAGGCGCTGGCCGGGGTGGCCTACTACGCGCTGGTGCCGACGGTGGCCGGCTTCCTGCTCTGGTACGCGGGCGCCGCCCGGCTGCGGGGCGCCGAGGCGGCGCTGTTCACGGCGCTGATGCCGGTGTCGGCGCTGGTCCTGGCCGCGTGGTGGCTCGGGGAGGCCGTGGGGTGGGCCCAGGTCGCCGGCGGCGCCTGCGTGCTCGGGGCCGTGGGGCTGGTTTCGCTCGACGGAAGGCGGCGGGAAGGAGCGGTCAAGCCGTCCGATGTATACTCCCAAAGCTTTGCATGCCGCAAGGCGCACGGTGAGGGCAGTTCCAGTGCTCACCGCAAGTCAAACATCCCGGAACAAGGAAATTCAACATGATCGCAGCCTCCATCAAGGCCGAAGTTGTCAAGGACAACGCCCGTGCAGCCAACGACACCGGCAGCCCCGAAGTGCAAGTCGCACTGCTGACCGCCCGTATCAACGAGCTGACCCCCCACTTCAAGACGCACGCCAAGGACCACCACGGTCGTCGCGGCCTGCTGCGCATGGTCAGCCGCCGTCGCAAGCTGCTCGACTACCTCAAGTCCAAGGACGCCGAGCGTTACACCGCGCTGATCGCCAAGCTGGGTCTGCGCAAGTAATTCGAATCGCATGAAAAAACGCCTGGGTTAGTCCGCTAGCTCAGGCGTTTTTTACTTCGCGATCCACTTTCGGAGTGCCCAACAGAGCGAAGCTGTGTCATTCCAATGAAGTTCGCCCCGAGCTTCGCTGGAATGGCATCGTGTTCTGAGCAGCCTCCGCCCCTTGCGAATCCTGTGTGATTCGCTATCAAAATAGGAGCAATAATGAGCCTCTTCAACAAAATCACCAAGTCCTTCCAATGGGGCGACAAGACCGTCGTCATGGAAACCGGTGAAATCGCCCGTCAGGCGACCGGCGCCGTGCTGGTCGACATCGACGGCACCGTGATCCTGGCGACCGTGGTCGCTTCCAAGACCGCCAAGCCGGGTCAAGATTTCTTCCCGCTGACCGTCGACTACATCGAGAAGACCTACGCAGCCGGCAAGATCCCCGGCAGCTTCTTCAAGCGCGAAGCCAAGCCCAGCGAACACGAAACCCTGACCAGCCGCCTGATCGACCGTCCGATCCGCCCGCTGTTCCCCGAAGGTTTCCTGAACGAAGTGCACGTGGTGATCCACACCGTGTCGTTGAACCCTGAAGTCGACGCCGACATCGCCGCCATGATCGGCGTGAGCGCCGCGCTGTCGATCTCCGGCATCCCGTTCAGCGGCCCGATCGGTGCCGCCCGCGTGGGTTACATCAACGGCCAGTACGTGCTGAATCCGGGCCCCACGGCCCGCAAGGATTCGCAGATGGACCTCGTCGTCGCCGGCACGCAAGCCGCCGTGCTGATGGTCGAATCCGAAGCCCAGCAACTCAGCGAAGAAATCATGCTGGGTGGCGTGGTGTTCGGCCACGAACAGGCCAACATCGCGATCAACGCGATCCACGACCTCGTGCGCGACGCCGGCAAGCCGGAATGGCTCAAGGAAGGCACCTGGGTGCCTGAAGCCAAGGACGAAGACTTCATCGCCAAGATCAACGGCCTGGCCGAAGAAAAGCTGCGCGCCGTCTACCAGATCCGCAGCAAGCAAGCCCGCACGCAAGCCCTGCGCGAAGCCAATGCCAGCGTCTTCACGGCCCTGAAGGCTGAAGGCGCCGAGTTCGACGCCGGCAAGGTCAGCGACCTGCTGTTCGCGATCGAATCGCGCATCGTGCGCGGCCAGATCCTGCAAGGCGAGCCGCGCATCGACGGCCGCGACACGCGCACCGTGCGCCCCATCGAAATCCGTAACTCGGTGCTGCCCCGCACCCACGGCTCGGCGCTGTTCACGCGCGGCGAGACGCAAGGCCTGGTCGTCACCACGCTCGGCACCGAGCGCGACGCACAGCGCATCGACGCGCTGGCCGGCGAGTACGAAGACCGCTTCCTGTTCCACTACAACATGCCTCCCTTTGCCACCGGTGAAGTGGGTCGCATGGGCTCCACCAAGCGCCGCGAAGTGGGCCACGGCCGTCTGGCCAAGCGCGCGCTCGTCGCCGTGCTGCCGACCAAGGAAGAATTCCCGTACACCATCCGCGTGGTGTCGGAAATCACCGAGTCGAACGGCTCCTCGTCGATGGCTTCGGTCTGCGGCGGCTGCCTCTCGATGATGGATGCCGGCGTGCCCATGAAGGCGCACGTGGCCGGTATCGCCATGGGCCTGATCAAGGAAGACAACCGCTTCGCGGTGCTGACCGACATCCTGGGCGACGAAGATCACCTGGGTGACATGGACTTCAAGGTGGCCGGCACGACCAACGGCATCACCGCGCTGCAGATGGACATCAAGATCCAGGGCATCACCAAGGAAATCATGCAGGTCGCACTGGCGCAGGCCAAGGAAGCGCGCATGCACATCCTGGGCAAGATGCAAGAAGCGATGGGCGAGGCCAAGGCCGACGTGTCGCAGTTCGCACCGCGCCTGACCACGCTGAAGATCAACCCCGAGAAGATCCGCGACGTGATCGGCAAGGGCGGCGCGGTCATCCGTGGTCTGCAGGAAGAAACCGGCACGACGATCAACATCGACGAAGACGGCACCATCACCATCGCCTCGACCGATCCGGAAAAGGCCGAATTCGCCAAGAAGCGCATCGAGCAGATCACCGCTGAAGTCGAAATCGGCAAGGTCTACGAAGGCCCGATCACCAAGATCCTGGACTTCGGAGCACTGGTCAACCTGCTGCCCGGCAAGGACGGCCTGCTGCACATCAGCCAGATCGCGCACGAGCGCGTCGAGAAGGTGACCGACTACCTGAGCGAAGGCCAGATCGTGAAGGTCAAGGTTCTCGAGACCGACGAAAAGGGCCGCGTCAAGCTGTCCATGAAGGCCCTGACCGAACGTCCGGCCGGCATGGAATACAGCGAGCGCCCGCCGCGTGAAGACCGCGGCGATCGCGGTGACCGTGGTGGCGACCGCCGTGAGCGTTCGGACCGTGGCGATCGCGGCGGCGACCGTGGTGGTGATCGTGGCGAGCGCGCACCGCGCTTCAACGACCAGCAGCAACAGCCCCGCGGCGAGCAGCAACAGCAGCCCGCCGGCGAGTCGCAGCAGCAAGCGCCGCGCGAACCGCAGGAGTAAGCAGTGAGGCGCGACGGCCTGGTGCCGTCGCCTCTCGTGGACAGCCACTGATGCCCGCCCCTGTGCGGGCATCCGAGTCTCGGAGACCCCATGAAAGCCATTGAGATCACTTCGTACGGCGCCCCCGAGGTGCTGCGCGTCGCTGCACGTCCCGACCCGGTCGCGGGCGAGGGCGAGCTGCTGATCCGCGTGGCGGCCAGTGGCGTGAATCGCCCGGACGTGCTGCAGCGGATGGGGCACTACCCCGTGCCGCCTGGTGCTTCCGACCTGCCGGGCCTTGAAGTGGCCGGCGAGATCGTGTCGGGCGACGCCAAGGCGTTGGCCGAAGCGGGCTTCAAGGTCGGCGACCGCGTGTGCGCACTGGTGGCCGGTGGTGGCTATGCCGAGCTGTGCGTGGCGCCTGTGGCGCAATGCCTGCCGGTGCCCAAGGGCTGGAGTGACATCGAGGCGGCCTCGCTGCCCGAGACCTTCTTCACCGTTTGGAGCAATGTGTTCGAGCGCGGCCGCCTGCAGAAGGGTGAGACCCTGCTGATCCAGGGCGGCTCGAGCGGCATCGGCGTCACGGCGATTCAGATCGCCAAGGCGCTCGGTGCGACCGTGATCGTCACGGCCGGCGGCGACGACAAGTGCGAAGCCTGCCTGAAGCTCGGCGCCGACCACGCGATCAACTACCGCACGAGCGATTTCGTCGAAGTGGCGAAGCAGCTCACGGGGGGCAAGGGCGTGGACGTGGTGCTCGACATGGTGGCGGGCGACTACGTGGCGCGCGAGGTCGAGTGCCTGGCCGAAGACGGCCGGCTGGTGATCATTGCGGTGCAGGGCGGTGTGAAGAGTGAGATCAACGCGGGCCTCGTGCTGCGTCGTCGGCTCACGATCACCGGCTCGACGCTGCGTCCGCGGCCGGTGGCGTTCAAGGGCGCCATTGCCAAGGCTTTGCGTGAAAAGGTCTGGCCGTTGCTCGAAAGCGGCGCGGTCAAGCCCGTGATCCACAGCACCTATGCGGCAGCAGGTGAGCCCAGCGGCGCGGCCCAGGCTCACACCCTGATGGAATCGAACCAGCACATCGGCAAGATCGTGCTGACTTGGTGAGACGAACAACGCGATGACAACCTTCAAGAAACTGATTGCCGGCAACTGGAAGATGAATGGCGGCCTGGCCGCCAACGAGGCGCTGGTGAAGGCCCTGCAGCAAGGGTTGGCAACCAGCCCTGTGGCTTGCGGTGTCGCGCTGTGTGCGCCTGCACCGTACTTTGCCCAGCTGCAATTGCTGCTGGCGGGCACGCCGTCGCTGGCCCTCGGTGCGCAGGACATTTCGGCGCACCCGCAAGGTGCGTTCACCGGCGAGCAATCGGCAGCGATGCTGAAGGATTTCGGTGTGCGCTATGCCATCGTGGGCCATTCGGAGCGTCGCCAGTACCACGGCGAGACCGATGACACGGTGGCGGCCAAGACGGCGGCGGCACTGGCGAATGGCATCACGCCGATCGTCTGCGTCGGCGAGACGCTGGCACAGCGCGAAGCAGGGCAGACCGAAGAGGTCGTCAAGCGCCAGCTGGCTGCGGTGATCCATCTGAATGGCCACTGCATCAGCGAGATCGTCGTGGCCTACGAGCCGGTCTGGGCCATCGGCACGGGCAAGACGGCTTCGCCGGAGCAGGCGCAGGCGGTGCATGCCGTGCTGCGTGCGCAACTGCACCATGCCGCGAGCGAGCACGCCGCGGGCATCAAGATTCTGTACGGCGGCAGCATGAACGCGGCGAATGCCGCCGAACTGCTGGCGCAGGCCGACATCGACGGCGGCCTCATCGGCGGCGCCTCGCTCAAGGCGCCCGACTTTCTGCAGATCATTTCTGCCGCTGCACGCTGATCGCGGCAACGGCAGCCATCACTTAGGAGTAAGAACGAATGAACGTGGTCCTCAATCTTCTGGTCGGCGTGCAAATGCTGGCGGCGCTGGCAATGATCGGCCTGATCCTGATCCAGCACGGCAAGGGTGCCGACATGGGTGCGGCCTTCGGCAGCGGCAGCGCGGGCAGCCTGTTCGGTGCCAGCGGCAGTGCCAACTTCCTTTCGCGCACGACGGCCGTGCTGGCGGCGGTGTTCTTTGCCTGCACGCTGTTGCTGGCCTACTTCAGCCACGCACGCCCTGCGGGCGGCGGCAGTCTGCTGGAACGCGCAGCCGTGGGTGCGCCTGCCGTGCCGGTCGCTCCTGCGACGACGGGCGCTGCGGGCGAAATCCCTGCTGCAACAGCACCTGCGAAGGCGGCTTCGGCGCCTGCTGCACCCGTTTCGGGCTCCGGCCAGATTCCGGCCAAGTAATCAGGTTGTTTTCATGCAGCCGTTCGTGAGAAACGGCTTCATTTCAGGGTAAACTCTAAATCTGTTCAGAAAGCCAAATGCCTCAACGGCACCTCATGCCATCTGGACAGTTAAAAACCGCGGTCGTGGTGAAATTGGTAGACACGCTATCTTGAGGGGGTAGTGGCGAAAGCTGTGCGAGTTCGAGTCTCGCCGACCGCACCAAATCTCACCGGCAGAAGATCTCTATCCAGAGGCTCTTCTGTCGGTGGCAAGCGGTGAAAATTTCTCGATGAACCTCGATTCCTACCTTCCCGTCCTTTTGTTCATTTTGGTCGGGGTCGGCGTAGGCGTCGCCCCGCAAGTCATCGGATACATCCTTGGGCCCAATCGGCCCGACGCTGCGAAGAACGCGCCCTACGAGTGCGGCTTCGAGGCCTTCGAGGATGCGCGCATGAAGTTCGACGTGCGCTATTACCTCGTCGCGATTCTCTTCATCCTCTTCGATCTCGAAATTGCCTTTCTCTTTCCGTGGGCCATTGCGCTCAAGGAAATCGGCGCTGTTGGCTTCTGGGCCATGATGATCTTTCTCGCCATCCTCGTCGTGGGCTTTGTCTACGAGTGGAAAAAAGGCGCGCTCGACTGGGAATGACAAGGAAGCAACACGATGGCCATTGAAGGCGTTCTCAAAGAAGGCTTCGTCACCACGACCTACGACTCGGTCGTGAACTGGGCGAAGACCGGATCTCTCTGGCCGATGACGTTCGGCCTCGCATGCTGTGCGGTCGAAATGATGCACGCGGGCGCTGCCCGCTACGACATCGACCGTTTCGGCATGTTGTTCCGCCCCAGCCCGCGTCAGTCCGATCTGATGATTGTGGCCGGCACGCTGTGCAACAAGATGGCGCCGGCGCTGCGCAAGGTCTACGACCAGATGCCCGAGCCGCGCTGGGTGCTCTCGATGGGCTCCTGCGCGAACGGCGGCGGTTACTACCACTACAGCTATTCCGTGGTGCGTGGCTGCGACCGCATCGTGCCGGTCGACGTCTATGTGCCGGGTTGCCCGCCCACCGCTGAAGCACTGCTGTATGGCGTGATCCAGCTGCAGCAGAAGATTCGCCGCACCAACACCATTGCCCGCGCCTGAGAGATTGCCGACGATGACTGACTTTGCAATTTCGCCGGAGGTGCTGCGCGCCACGATCGCCGAGGCGCTCGGCGCCAAGGCCAAGAGCGTGACGCTCGCGCTCGAGGAAGTGACCGTCGTGGTCAGTGCTGCCGACTACATCGATGCAGCAACGCTGCTGCGCGATGCGCCCGGCTGCCGCTTCGAGCAGCTGATCGACCTCTGCGGCATGGACTATTCCGACTACCGCGAAGGCGAGTGGCAGGGCGATCGCTACTGCGTCGTCTCGCACCTGCTTTCCGTGAGTCTCAACCAGCGCGTGCGCCTGAAGGTGTTCGCGCCGAATGAAGACCTGCCCGTGGTCGACTCGCTCCAGCCCGTCTGGAGCGCCGCCACCTGGTTCGAGCGCGAAGCCTTCGACCTGTATGGCATCGTGTTCGACGGCCACGACGACCTGCGCCGCATCCTGACCGACTACGGCTTCATCGGCCATCCGTTCCGCAAGGACTTCCCGGTGTCGGGTCACGTCGAAATGCGCTACGACGAAGAGCAGAAGCGCGTGGTCTACCAGCCGGTCTCGATCGAGCCGCGCGAAATCACGCCGCGCGTGATCCGCGAAGACAACTACGGCGGCGGTTTGCACTGACAGATATGGCCGAAATCAAGAACTACACACTCAACTTCGGTCCCCAGCACCCCGCAGCACACGGCGTGCTGCGTCTGGTGCTCGAGCTGGACGGCGAAGTGATCCAGCGCGCCGACCCCCACATCGGCCTGCTGCACCGCGCGACCGAGAAGCTCGCCGAATCGCGCACCTTCATCCAGTCGCTGCCCTACATGGACCGCCTCGACTACGTGTCGATGATGTCCAACGAGCACGCCTACTGCCTCGCCATCGAGCGGATGATGGGCCTGGACGTGCCGATCCGCGCGCAGTACATCCGCGTGATGTTCGCCGAGATCACCCGCCTGCTGAACCACCTGCTGTGGCTTGGCGCGCACGGTCTGGACTGCGGCGCGATGAACATGCTCATCTACTGCTTCCGCGAGCGTGAAGACCTGTTCGACATGTACGAAGCCGTGTCCGGCGCGCGCATGCACGCGGCGTACTTCCGTCCGGGCGGCGTCTACCGCGACCTGCCGGATTCGATGCCGCAGTACAAGGTCAGCAAGATCAAGAACGCGAAGGCGATCGAGCGTCTGAACGAGAACCGCCAGGGTTCGCTGCTCGACTTCATCGACGACTTCTGCAAGCGCTTCCCGAAGATGGTCGACGAGTACGAGACGCTGCTCACCGACAACCGCATTTGGAAGCAGCGCACCGTGGGCATCGGCGTGGTCACGCCAGAGCGCGCGCTGAACCTCGGCTTCACCGGCCCGATGCTGCGTGGCTCGGGCGTCGAATGGGACCTGCGCAAGAAGCAGCCCTACGACGTCTACGACCAGATGCAGTTCGACGTGCCCGTGGGCAAGACCGGCGACTGCTACGACCGCTACCTCGTGCGCGTGGAAGAAATGCGCCAGGCCAACAAGATCATCCAGCAGTGCTCGGCATGGCTGCGCGTGAATCCGGGTCCGGTCATCACCGACAACCACAAGGTTGCTGCGCCTGCGCGCGAATCGATGAAGGCGAACATGGAGGAGCTGATCCACCATTTCAAGCTCTTCACCGAAGGCTTCCACGTGCCCGAAGGCGAAGCGTACGCCGCCGTCGAGCACCCCAAGGGCGAGTTCGGCATCTATCTCGTGAGCGACGGCGCCAACAAGCCGTACCGCCTGAAGATCCGCGCCCCGGGCTTCCCGCACCTCGCTGCCCTCGACGAAATGTCGCGCGGCCACATGATCGCCGACGCTGTCGCGGTGATCGGCACGATGGACATCGTGTTCGGCGAAATCGACAGGTGAGAAAGAGCGAATGACGACTTCCTCAACCCATCACCATGACGCGGTGCCTTCGGCGCCGTTGAAGGCCGCCATCCTCGAGCGCTTTGCGCGCGAGGTCGCGAAGTACCCCGAAGCCGGCAAGCAGTCGGCCGTGATGGCCTGCCTGGCCATCGTCCAGCAGGACGAGGGCTTCGTGAGCGTGCAGCGCGAGCGCGAGATCGCCGCCTACCTCGACATGGCGCCCATCGCCGTGCACGAAGTGACGACCTTCTACAACATGTACAACCAGCATCCGGTGGGCAAGTTCAAGCTCAACGTGTGCACCAATCTGCCGTGCCAGCTGCGCGATGGCGTCACCGCGCTCGTGCACCTCGAGAAGAAGCTCGGCATCAAGATGGGCGAGACCACGGCCGACGGCCTGTTCACGCTGCAGCAGAGCGAATGCCTGGGCGCCTGCGCCGATTCGCCCGTGATGCTGGTCAACGACCGCACCATGTGCAGCTTCATGAGCAACGACAAGCTCGACCAGCTCATCGACGGTTTGCGCAGTGCCAAGCCAGGGGAGGCTTCGTGATGACGCCCGAACAGGTTCTCTCGCAATTCCAGGCCACCGGTGTCCAGACCTGCTTCCATGACCGCCACATCGGCGCTCAGATCTATGCAGGCCTCGACGGCACCAACTGGCATCTGGCCGACTACGAAGCGCGCGGCGGCTACCAGGCGCTGCGCAAGATCCTCACCGAGGGCCTCACGCCCGACCAGGTGATCGCCGAAGTGAAGGCCTCGGGCCTGCGCGGCCGTGGCGGCGCAGGCTTCCCCACCGGCCTGAAGTGGAGCTTCATGCCCCGCCAGTTCCCGGGCCAGAAGTACCTCGTCTGCAACTCGGACGAAGGCGAGCCCGGCACGTGCAAGGACCGCGACATCCTGCAGTTCAACCCGCACATCGTGATCGAAGGCATGGCCATCGCCGCGTATGCGATGGGCATTAGCGTGGGCTACAACTACATCCACGGCGAGATCTTCCAGAGCTACGACCGCTTCGAGGCCGCCCTCGAAGAGGCGCGTGCCGCCGGCTACCTCGGCGACAAGATCATGGGCAGCACGTACAACTTCCAGTTGCACGCCGCCCACGGCTTCGGTGCCTACATCTGCGGCGAAGAAACCGCGCTGCTCGAATCGCTCGAAGGCAAGAAGGGCCAGCCGCGCTTCAAGCCGCCGTTCCCGGCGAGCTTCGGCCTGTACGGCAAGCCGACCACCATCAACAACACCGAGACCTTCGCGGCGGTGCCCTGGATCATCCGCAACGGCGGCCAGGCCTACCTCGAGTGCGGCAAGCCGAACAACGGCGGCACCAAGATCTACTCGGTGAGCGGTGACGTCGAGCTGCCCGGCAACTACGAAGTGCCGATGGGCACGCCGTTCTCCAAGCTGCTCGAACTGGCCGGTGGCGTGCGCAAGGGGCGCACGCTCAAGGCGGTGATTCCCGGCGGCTCGTCGTCGCCGGTGCTGCCGGCCGACATCATGATGGCCTGCACCATGGACTACGACTCCATCGCCAAGGCCGGCTCCATGCTCGGTTCGGGCGCCGTGATCGTCATGGACGACAGCCGCTCGATGGTCGAGTCGCTCAAGCGCCTCTCGTACTTCTACATGCACGAGTCCTGCGGCCAGTGCACCCCCTGCCGCGAAGGCACGGGCTGGCTCTACCGCGTGGTGGACCGCATCCACAACGGACAGGGCAAGCCCAGCGACATGCAGCTGCTGGACTCCGTGGCCGGCGACATCATGGGCCGCACCATCTGTGCGCTCGGCGATGCGGCGGCCATGCCCGTGCGCGCCATGATCAAGCACTTCCGCCATGAGTTCGAGGCCCTGATCCCGGGTCACGTCCCGACGGCGCCCGTCAAGGCCTGAGTGCGAGAAGAAACACAGACATGATCGAAATCGAACTCGACGGCAAGAAGGTCGAAGTGACCGAAGGCAGCATGGTGATGCATGCGGCCGAAAAGGCGGGCACCTACATTCCGCACTTCTGCTATCACAAGAAACTCAGCATCGCGGCCAACTGCCGCATGTGCCTGGTCGACGTGGAAAAGGCGCCCAAGCCGATGCCGGCCTGCGCCACGCCCGTCACGCAGGGCATGATCGTTCGCACCAAGAGCGACAAGGCCATCAAGGCCCAGC
Organism: Variovorax sp. FW301-JW7; assembly: GCF_058788795.1. Taxonomy (NCBI): domain Bacteria; kingdom Pseudomonadati; phylum Pseudomonadota; class Betaproteobacteria; order Burkholderiales; family Comamonadaceae; genus Variovorax; species Variovorax sp. FW301-JW7. The sequence continues at coordinate 78,119 of NZ_JBYTBC010000011.1, read as the reverse complement.
AGTCCGTCATGGAGTTCCTGCTGATCAACCACCCGCTGGACTGCCCCATCTGCGACCAGGGCGGCGAATGCCAGCTGCAGGACCTGGCCGTCGGCTACGGCGGTTCTTCTTCGCGCTACGAAGAAGAAAAGCGTGTCGTCTTCCACAAGGACGTCGGCCCGCTGATCAGCATGGAAGAAATGAGCCGCTGCATCCACTGTACGCGCTGCGTCCGTTTCGGCCAGGAAGTGGCCGGCGTGATGGAGCTGGGCATGTCGCACCGCGGCGAGCACTCCGAAATCGAAACCTTCCTCGGCGACTCGGTCGACTCCGAGCTCTCGGGCAACATGATCGACATCTGCCCGGTCGGCGCGCTCACGAGCAAGCCCTTCCGCTACAGCGCCCGCACCTGGGAACTGTCGCGCCGCAAGTCGGTGAGCCCGCACGACTCCACCGGTGCCAACCTGATCGTCCAGGTCAAGAACAACCGCGTGATGCGCGTGGTGCCGCTCGAGAACGAAGACGTCAACGAATGCTGGATCGCCGACCGCGACCGCTTCTCGTACGAAGCGCTCAACGGCACGGAACGCCTGACCCAGCCCATGCTGAAGCAGGGCGGCCAGTGGCAGCAGGTCGACTGGCAGACGGCACTCGAGTACGTCGCCAACGGCCTCAAGCAGATCAAGACCGACCACGGTGCGCAAAGCATCGGCACGCTGGTCAGCCCGCACAGCACGCTCGAAGAGCTGCAGCTCGCCGCCATGCTCACGCGTGAACTCGGCAGCGACAACATTGACTACCGCCTGCGCAACGCCGAGTTCTCGGCCTTCGAAGGCGTGCGCTGGCTCGGCACCTCGATCGCATCGCTCACGCAAGTGCAGCGCGCGCTCGTCGTCGGTTCGAACCTGCGCAAGGAACATCCGCTGTTCGCACAGCGCATCCGCCAGGCCGTGCGCAAGGGCGCCGCGCTGTCGGTGATCACTTCGTCCGGCCTCATGGCCGACCGCGGTGCCTGGGCCATCGACGTGGCGCAAGCGTCGATCGTCGAAGCCGACCAGTGGGTCGAGGCGCTGGCCGCCGTGGCTGCTGCCATCGGCCAGACCAACGGCGCTGCCGCACCGCTGGCACCGAAGAACGCGCCCGACGCTGCCGCGCAAGCCATCGCAGCCTCGCTGCTGAGCGGCGAGCGCAAGGCCATCCTGCTCGGCAATGCCGCCGCGCACCATGCACAAGCCAGCAGCCTGCTGGCCCTCGCGAACTGGATCGGCGCACAGACCGGCGCCACCGTCGGCTACCTGACCGAAGCCGGCAACACCGTGGGCGCACAGCTCGTGGGTGCCTTCCCGCAGAACGGCGGCCTCGATGCCGGCCGCATGCTCGCCGCCGGCTCTGGCCTCAAGGCCGTGCTGCTGCTGAACACCGAGCCGGTGTTCGACTCGGCCGCCGGTGCTGCCGCCGCCGATGTCATCGGCAATGCGCAGATGGTGGTCACGCTGAGCCCCTTCAAGGCCAACCTCGAGTTCAGCGACGTGCTGCTGCCCATCGCCCCGTTCACCGAAACGCCCGGCACCTTCGTCAATGCCGAAGGCCGCCTGCAGGGTTTCCATGCCGTCGTGAAGCCGCAAGGCGAAACGCGTCCGGCCTGGAAGGTGCTGCGCGTGCTGGCGAACCTGCTCGGCCTGCCGGGCTTCGCCTTCGAATCGACCGCCGAGGTGCTCGCCACCATCGGTGACAAGGGCACCGTGCCGGCGAATGCGCTGAGCAACGCCACGTCCGCCAAGGCCGTCGCGGCCAGCGGCGCCGTGGCTGCACCCGTGGTCGCGAGCATCTACCAGCTCGACTCGATCGTGCGTCGTGCACCGTCGCTGCAGCTGACCGCCGATGCGCGCAATGCATCGACCGCACCGGGTGCACCGGCGCGTGCCGAGGAGGCACTGGCATGATCGACGCAATTCATGGCTTCGGCCTGGGGCTGGTCGCCGCAGGCTGGTGGACGTCCGTCGTCTGGCCCGTGATCTGGACGCTGATCAAGATCATCGTCGTCGTGATCCCGCTGATGGGTGCCGTGGCGTACCTCACGCTGTGGGAACGCAAGGCCATCGGTTTCACGCAGATCCGCGTGGGCCCGAACCGCATCGGGCCGCTGGGCCTGCTGCAGCCGATCGCCGACGCGCTCAAGCTGATGACCAAGGAAATCATTCTTCCGACGGTCGCCAACAAGGGCCTGTTCCTGCTCGGCCCCATCATGACCATCATGCCGGCGCTGGCCGCATGGGCCGTGATTCCCTTCGGTCCCGACGTGGCGCTGGCCAACATCAACGCCGGCCTGCTGTTCGTGATGGCCATCACCTCGCTCGAGGTGTACGGCGTGATCATCGCCGGCTGGGCCTCGAACTCGAAGTACGCCTTCCTGGGTGCGCTGCGTGCTTCGGCACAGATGGTGAGCTACGAAATCGCGATGGGCTTCTGCTTCGTCGTGGTGCTGATGGTCACGGGCAGCCTGAACATGTCCGACATCGTGACGGTGCAGGGCAAGGGCATGTTCCATGACATGGGACTGGGCTTCCTGTCGTGGAACTGGCTGCCGCTGCTGCCGATCTTCGTCGTCTACTTCATCTCGGGTCTCGCCGAAACCAACCGCCACCCGTTCGACGTGGTGGAAGGCGAGTCCGAAATCGTGGCCGGCCACATGATCGAGTACTCGGGCATGAGCTTCGCGATGTTCTTCCTGGCCGAGTACGCCAACATGTGGCTCGTCTCGATCCTGACCGTGGTGCTGTTCCTCGGTGGATGGCTGCCGCCGTTCGAGTTCCTGAGCTTCATTCCGGGCTGGATCTGGCTGGGCGCCAAGACCTTCTGCGTGGTCACCATGTTCCTGTGGGTGCGCTCGACGTTCCCGCGCTTCCGTTACGACCAGATCATGCGTCTGGGCTGGAAGATCTTCATTCCCGTCACCCTGGTGTGGCTGGTCGTGGTCGGTGGCTGGATGCAGACACCGTTCAACATCTGGAAATAAGCAGGAAGCGACGACATCATGACTGCTTCACACACCGCCGGAGGGCTCGGACGCACCTCCAAGCTGGCCTCCGCACCGTTCTCGCTCAAGGACTTCCTGGGCAGCTTCATGCTGTTCGAACTGTTCAAGGGCCTGGCCATCACGGGCAAGTACGCCTTCGCACGCAAGATCACCGTCCAGTTCCCCGAAGAGAAGACGCCGCTGTCGCCGCGTTTTCGCGGCCTGCACGCGCTGCGCCGCTACGAGAACGGCGAAGAGCGCTGCATCGCCTGCAAGCTGTGCGAGGCCGTGTGCCCCGCACTGGCCATCACCATCGAATCCGACGTGCGTGACGACGGCTCGCGCCGCACCACGCGCTACGACATCGACCTGACCAAGTGCATCTTCTGCGGCTTCTGCGAAGAGAGCTGCCCGGTCGACTCGATCGTCGAGACGCACATCTTCGAATACCACGGCGAAAAGCGCGGCGACCTGTACTTCACCAAGGACATGCTGCTGGCCGTGGGCGACCGCTACGAAAAAGAAATCGCGGCGAACAAGGCGGCCGACGCCAAGTACCGCTGAGCCGGCTCCGCTCGAAACCCGTACCAATCGAATTCCAATGGACGTCAAGACCGGTCTGTTCTATCTGTTTGCCGCGGTGCTGCTGTTTGCAGCCTTCCGCGTCATCACCTCCCGCAACCCCGTGTACGCCGCGCTGTACCTGGTGCTGGCTTTCTTCCAGGCCTCGGCCATCTGGCTGCTGCTGCGCGCCGAGTTCCTCGCGATCTCGCTCGTGCTGGTGTACGTCGGCGCCGTGATGGTGCTGTTCCTCTTCGTCGTGATGATGCTGGACATCGACGTCGACGGCCTGCGAGAGGGCTTCTGGAAGCACTTCCCGCTGGCAGCAGGCATCGGCGCGCTCATTGCGCTCGAAATGGCGGCCGTGCTCATGGGCGGCTTCCGCCTGGGCGAAGGCCCGCGCGCCATGGCCACGACCTCGCCCAACAGCTCGAACACGCTCGAACTGGGCAAGCTGCTGTACTCCGAATACCTCTATCCGCTGGAAATCGCCGCGGTCATCCTGCTGGTGGCCATCATTGCTGCCATTGCACTGACGCTGCGCACCCGCAAGGACAGCAAGTACGTCAACCCGTCGGACCAGGTGCGCGTGAAGGCGCGCGACCGCGTGCGCATCGTGCAGATGCCCGTCACGCGTGCGGCCGAGCCGGTGGTCGAGGCCCCGGCAGCGGATGCAGCTGCAAAGGAAAACAAGGCATGACGCTCACGCTCGGACACTTTCTCTCGCTCGGCGCGATGCTCTTCGCGCTGTCGGTGATCGGCATCTTCCTGAATCGCAAGAACCTGATCGTGCTGCTCATGGCCATCGAGCTGATGCTGCTCGCGGTCAACATGAACTTCGTGGCCTTCTCGCACTACCTGGGCGACATGCACGGCCAGATCTTCGTGTTCTTCATCCTGACGGTGGCGGCGGCCGAATCGGCCATCGGCCTGGCGCTGCTGGTCCTGTTGTTCCGCAACAAGTCGAGCATCAACGTCGACGAACTCAACTCGCTCAAGGGTTGACAGCAGTATGAGCGCAACCCTTTCCGCATCCACCTTGCTGGCCGTGCCGCTGGCACCCCTGGTCGGCGCCGCACTTGCCGGCCTGTTCGGCACGAAGTTCGGCGGCAACCACATCGGCCGCAAGGTCACGCATTCGCTGACCATCCTGGGCGTGTTCGTCGCCTTCGTGATCTCGGCGATGACGCTGAAGTCGGTCATCGTCGACGGCGCCCGCTTCAACCAGACCATCTACGAATGGATGATGGTCGGCGGCCTGAAGATGGAAGTCGGCTTCCTGGTCGACGGCCTCACGGCCATGATGATGTGCGTCGTGACCTTCGTGTCGCTGATGGTGCACATCTACACCATCGGCTACATGGAAGAAGACGACGGCTACAACCGCTTCTTCTCGTACATCTCGCTGTTCACCTTCTCGATGCTGATGCTCGTCATGAGCAACAACATGCTCCAGCTGTTCTTCGGCTGGGAAGCGGTGGGCCTGGTGTCGTACCTGCTGATCGGCTTCTGGTTCAACAAGCCCACGGCCATCTTCGCGAACATGAAGGCCTTCCTGGTCAACCGCGTGGGCGACTTCGGCTTCATCCTGGGCATCGGCCTGATCGCCGCCTACGCCGGCACGCTGAACTACGGAGAAGCCTTCGCCAAGGCGCACACGCTGGCCGGCATCACCTTCCCGGGCACCGAGTGGATGCTCATCACGGTGATCTGCATCTGCCTGTTCATCGGCGCGATGGGCAAGAGCGCCCAGTTCCCGCTGCACGTGTGGCTGCCCGACTCGATGGAAGGCCCGACCCCCATCTCGGCGCTGATCCACGCGGCGACCATGGTGACGGCCGGCATCTTCATGGTGGCGCGCATGTCGCCGCTGTTCGAGCTGAGCGACACGGCCCTGAGCTTCATCCTCGTGATCGGCGCCATCACCGCGCTGTTCATGGGCTTCCTGGGCATCATCCAGAACGACATCAAGCGCGTGGTCGCGTACTCGACGCTCTCGCAGCTGGGCTACATGACCGTGGCGCTCGGTGCCTCGGCTTACTCGGTCGCGGTGTTCCACCTGATGACGCACGCGTTCTTCAAGGCGCTGCTGTTCCTCGGCGCAGGCTCGGTGATCATCGGCATGCACCACAACCAGGACATCCGCTGGATGGGCGGCGTGCGCAAGTACATGCCCATCACCTGGATCACCTCGCTGCTGGGTTCGCTCGCACTGATCGGCACGCCGTTCTTCTCGGGCTTCTACTCGAAGGACAGCATCATCGAGGCCGTGCATGAAAGCCACCTGTGGGGCGCGCAGTTCGCCTACTACGCGGTGCTGGCCGGCGTGTTCGTGACGGCGTTCTACTCGTTCCGCATGTACTTCCTGGTCTTCCACGGCAAGGAACGCTACGACCAGAACCCCGATGCGCACCATGACGACCATGCGCACGATGCGCATGGACACGACGACCATGGTCATGGCCACGACGCCCACAAGCCGCACGAGTCGCCGATGGTGGTCTGGCTGCCGCTGGTGCTGCTGGCGATCCCCTCGGTGGTGATCGGCTTCATGACCATCGACCCGATGCTGTTCGGCAGCTTCTTCAAGGACGCGATCTTCGTCGACGGTGCCAAGCACCACGCGATGGGCGAACTGAAGGAAGCCTTCCACGGCCCGGTCGCCATGGCGATCCACGGCCTGCAGACCGCACCGTTCTGGCTGGCGCTGGCCGGCGTGGCGCTGTCGTACTACATGTACATGATGAACCCGGCCCTGCCGGCCGCCATCAAGCGCGCCTTCAGCCCGATCTACAACCTGCTCGAGAACAAGTACTACCTTGACTGGATCAACGAGAACATCCTCGCCCGCGGTGCGCGCCTGCTCGGCACGGGCCTGTGGAAGGGTGGCGACCAGGCCCTGATCGACGGCGCGATCGTCAACGGTTCCTGGAAAGTGGTGGGGCGTGTGGCCGGTGTCGTGCGCTGGCTGCAGTCGGGCTTCATCTATCACTACGCCTTCGCGATGCTGCTCGGCATCTTCATCCTGATGACGTACTTCGTCTGGTTCAAACGTTGAGCCCGAACGCTGGAGAAAAAGAAAAATGGGTTTGTTGAGCCTTGCCATCTGGGTGCCGATCGCATTCGGCGCCGTGCTGCTGGCGTTTGGCCGCGACGAGCACGCCAAGGGCGTGCGCTGGGTCGCGCTCGTCGGTGCCATCGTGAGCTTCCTGGTCACGGTGCCGCTGTTCACGCGCTTCCAGAACGGAACCGCCGCGATGCAGTTCGTCGAGAAGACGAGCTGGATCTCGCGCTTCAACGTCAACTACCACCTGGGCATCGACGGCATGTCGCTGTGGCTGGTGCTGCTGACCTCGTTCATCACGGTCGTGGTCGTGATCTCGGCCTGGGAAGTGATCACCGAACGCGTGAACCAGTACATGGGCGCGTTCCTGATCCTGTCGGGTTTCATGATCGGCGTGTTCTCGGCGCTCGACGGCATCCTGTTCTACGTGTTCTTCGAAGCCACGCTGATCCCGATGTACCTGATCATCGGCATCTGGGGCGGCCCGAACAAGATCTACGCGGCGTTCAAGTTCTTCCTGTACACGCTGCTCGGCTCGCTGCTGATGCTGGTGGCGCTGATCTTCCTTTACAACAAGTCGGGCGGCAGCTTCGACATCCTGAGCTGGCACAAGCTGCCGCTGGGTTCGACCGCGCAGACCTTCCTGTTCTTCGCCTTCTTTGCGGCCTTCGCCGTCAAGGTGCCGATGTGGCCGGTCCACACCTGGCTGCCCGACGTGCACGTCGAGGCGCCCACGGGCGGCTCGGCCGTGCTGGCCGCGATCATGCTGAAGCTGGGTGCCTACGGTTTCCTGCGCTTCTCGATGCCCATCGCGCCTGACGCTTCGCACGAGTGGGCCTGGCTCATGATCGCGCTGTCGCTCATCGCCGTGATCTACGTGGGCCTCGTTGCGCTGGTGCAGCAGGACATGAAGAAGCTGGTGGCGTACTCGTCGGTGGCTCACATGGGCTTCGTGACACTGGGCTTCTTCATCTTCAACGAGCTCGGCGTGTCCGGCGGCATCGTGCAGATGATTGCCCACGGCTTCGTCTCGGGCGCCATGTTCCTGGGCATCGGCGTGCTGTACGACCGCGTGCACTCGCGCCAGATCGCCGACTACGGCGGCGTGGTCAACACCATGCCCAAGTTCGCCGCGTTCGCGCTGCTGTTCGCCATGGCCAACTGCGGCCTGCCGGGCACCGCCGGTTTCGTGGGCGAATGGATGGTCATCCTGGGCGCCGTGAAGGCCAACTTCTGGATCGGCCTGGGCGCTGCCACCGCACTGATCTTCGGTGCTGCCTACACCCTGTGGATGTACAAGCGCGTGTACCTGGGCCCGGTCGGCAACGACCACGTCAAGGAACTGAAGGACATCAACGCCCGTGAATTCCTGATGCTCTCGCTGCTGGCGATCGCCGTGCTGTGGATGGGCCTGTATCCGAAGCCTTTCACCGACGCGATGGATGCCTCCGTCGTCGAGCTTCTTCGCCACGTGGCGATTTCGAAGCTGCCCGTCTGATGCCACGCTGAAGAAGAGAACGAGATGATTGACAAACTCAGCTGGGTGACGATCTACCCCGAAATCGTGTTGCTGGTCATGGCCTGCATCATTGCACTGGTCGACCTGTCGGACACGAGCCCGCGCCGCACCCGCACCTACATCCTGACGCTGCTCACGCTGGCGGCGGTGGCTGTGCTCACGGGCCTGGCCGCTGTCGGCGGCAAGACCTCCTACGGCTTCGGCGGCATGGTGGTGAGCGACTCGATGGGCAACTGGCTCAAGTGCTTCGCCTCGCTCGCCCTGATGGTGACGCTGGTCTACGGCCGTCCCTATGCGGCCGACCGCGAGATGCTGCGCGGCGGCGAGATGTTCACGATCAGCATGCTGGCGCTGCTGGGCATGTTCGTGATGATCGGCGGCAGCAACTTCCTGCTGATCTATCTCGGCCTGGAACTGCTCACGCTGTCGAGCTACGCGCTCGTGGCCCTGCGCCGCGACAACGCAGTGGCCAGCGAAGCGGCCATGAAGTACTTCGTGCTCGGCGCGATGGCCAGCGGCTTCCTGCTGTACGGCCTGTCGATGATGTACGGCGCGACCGGCTCGCTCGACCTGAACGAAGTCTTCAAGGCGATCTCGACCGGCAAGGTGAACCACCAGGTGCTGGTGTTCGGCCTGGTCTTCATCGTGGCGGGCTTGGCCTTCAAGGTCGGTGCCGCACCGTTCCACATGTGGGTGCCCGACGTCTACCAGGGCGCGCCGACGGCGATCACGCTGCTGATCGGTGCCGCGCCCGAGCTGGCTGCCTTCGGCATCATCATCCGCCTGCTGGTCGACGGCCTGCAGCCCTTGGCCATCGACTGGCAGCAGATGCTCGCCGTGTTGGCGATCGCCTCGCTGGTGATCGGCAACCTGGCCGCCATTGCGCAGAGCAACCTCAAGCGCATGCTGGCCTACTCGACCATCGCGCAGATGGGCTTCATGCTGCTGGGCCTGGTGGCGGGTTCCGACCAGCAGGGCACGCAGAACGCACAGGCCGCCTACAGCGCCTCGATGTTCTACGTCATCACCTACGTGCTGACCACGCTGGCGAGCTTCGGCATCATCCTGCTGCTGGCGCGCGAAGGCTTCGAAAGCGAAGAGATCACCGACCTGGCCGGCCTGAACCAGCGCAGCCCGCTGTACGCCGGCGTGATGGCCATCGCGATGTTCTCGCTGGCCGGTCTGCCGCCGCTGGTCGGCTTCTACGCGAAGCTGGCCGTGCTGCAGGCGCTGATCGCCTCGGGCGCTGCCATCTACATCGGCCTGGCGGTGTTCGCCGTGATCACCTCGCTGATCGGTGCGTTCTATTACCTGCGCGTGGTCAAGGTCATGTACTTCGACGCACCCGTCACGGCGACCACCGTGTCGGCCTCGTTCGACGTGCGCACCGTGCTCACGATCAACGGCGCGCTGATCCTGATTCTTGGCGTGGTGCCCGGCGGTCTGATGACGCTGTGCTACGACGCCATCGCGGCCACGCTGGCCCACTGACGCGGCCCGCACAGGTGTCGCAAACCGCGTCGGTCTGGGTGGTGCTGCTGGTGGCCCTGGTGGCCGCCAACCTGCCGTTCCTGAATGAGCGCCTGTTCGGGGCGGTGCCCCTGTCGACCGCGCACAAGTCGCTCGCCATCCGCTTCGGCGAACTGGTGGTGCTGTACTTCATTGCCGGCGGCATCGGCCTGCTGTTCGAACGCAGGGCAGGGCAGATCTCGGCCCAGGGCTGGGAGTTCTACGCGGTGACGGCCTCGCTGTTCGTCGTATTGGCCTTCCCGGGGTTCACCTGGCGCTACTTGATGAAGCACAGGCACTGACCGACATGACTTCTTCCGCACCCGATTCGCATCTGAAGGAAGCGCTCGTCAGCAGCGAGGAGCTCTTCAAGGGCAAGTTCCTGCACGCCAAGCGGGACACCATCCGCCTGCCCGATGGCCACAGCGCCACGCGCGAGTACGTGGTGCACCCGGGCGCCGTGGTGGTGATTCCGCTGCTCGATGACGGCCGCGTGGTGCTGGAGCGCCAGTTCCGCTATCCGGTGGACCAGGTGATCGTCGAGTTTCCCGCAGGCAAGCTCGACGCCGGCGAAGATCCGCTGCTGTGCGGCCAGCGCGAACTGCTCGAGGAAACCGGCTACTCCGCGCGCGAATGGGCGCATGCGGGCGCCACGCACCTGGCGGTGGCGTACTCGACCGAAATCATCCACATCTACTTTGCACGCGGCCTCTCGCTGGGCGAGCGCCAGCTCGACCACGGCGAGTTTCTCGACGTGTTCACCGCCACGCCGCAAGAGCTCATCGGCTGGTGCCGCGACGGCACCGTGACCGACGCGAAGACGCTCACCTGCGCCCTGTGGCTGCAGAACGTCCTGTCGGGCGCATGGGCACTGGATTGGCAGGCCGCAGCCTCGCAAGGCGGCGCGGGATAATCCGCGCATGAAGGTCCTCGATCTCCGCTGCACGCACGGCCATGGCTTCGAGGGCTGGTTCGCGTCCAACGAGGCGTTCGACAGCCAGCTCGCGAGCGGCCTGGTCGAGTGTCCGGTCTGCGGCGATACCGCGATCGTCAAGCTGCTGAGTGCGCCCCGCCTGAACCTGAGCAACGCCAAGGCACCGAAGGAAGAAGGGCGTGACGCGGCCCACGCGCCGTCGGCGCCTGCATCGCCGTCCACTCAAGTCTCCGCAACCGCGACTTCACCCGAAGCCCGCTGGATGCGCGCCGTGCGCGAAGTGCTGGCCAAGACCGAAGACGTCGGCGACCGCTTCGCCGACGAGGCGCGCAAGATGCACTACGGCGAAACCGCCGAGCGCGGCATCCGCGGCCAGGCCACGCCGGAGCAGACCGAGGCGCTGCTCGACGAAGGCATTCCGGTGATGGCGCTGCCGATTCCGGCGGCGCTGAAAGAAACCCTGCAGTAACTGACCGACTGGCCCGATCGATCGGGTCAGGCCGTGAACTGCAGCGCGGCCAGCCGCGCGTACACGCCGCCTTGCGCCACCAGCGCCGCGTGCGTTCCCTGTTCGACGATGCCGCCGTGGTCCAGCACGATGATGCGGTCGGCCTTCTGCACGGTCGCCAGGCGGTGGGCGATCACGAGCGTGGTGCGGTTTTCCATCGCCGATTCGAGCGCGGCCTGCACCATGCGCTCGCTCTCGGCGTCGAGCGCGCTGGTGGCTTCGTCCAGCAGCAGCAGCGGCGGGTTCTTCAGGATGGCCCGCGCAATGGCGATGCGCTGGCGCTGGCCGCCCGACAGTCGAACGCCGCGTTCGCCCAGGAAGGTGTCGTAGCCCTCGGGCAGGGCCTGCAGGAAGTCGTGCGCGAAGGCGGCGCGCGCCGCGGCGTGCACCTCGTCGGCGCTGGCATCGGGCCGGCCGTAGCGGATGTTCTCGAAGGCGCTGGCCGAGAAGATCACCGCGTCCTGCGGCACGAGGCCGATGCGGGTGCGCAGGTCGTGCAGCGCAAGCGCATCGAGCGACGCACCATCGAGCACGATGCGGCCCGACTGCGGGTCGTAGTAGCGCAGCAGCAGCTGGAACACCGTGCTCTTGCCCGCGCCGCTCGATCCCACCAGCGCCACGGTCTCGCCCGGCGCGATGTCCAGGCTGAAGTCGCGCAGCGCCGGCGTGCCCGGCCGCGAGGGGTAGTGGAAGGTGATGGCGTCGAAGCGGATGGCGCTGCCCGCCGCGGGGACGGGCGCGACCGCCGGTCGTGCGGGTGAGGCGATGGCCGTCGGCGCGTGCAGCAGTTCCATCAGGCGCTCGGTGGCGCCGGCGGCACGCAGCAGGTCGCCGTACACCTCGCCGAGCACCGCCGTGGCGCTCGCCAGGATCGCCACGTAGACCACGGTCTGGCCCAGGTGGCCGGCCGTGATGTCGCCGCGCAGCACGGCCTGCGTGCCTTCGTACAGGCCCCAGAGCAGGGCGGCCGAGGTGGCGATGATGATGAAGGCCACCAGCACCGAGCGCGCGCGCGTGCGGCGCACGGCGGTATGGAAGGCGTTTTCGGTCGAGCTGTTGAAGCGGTCGGCCTCGCGGCCTTCGGCCGTGTAGCTCTGCACCACCGGAATCGCGTTCAGCACCTCGGCCGCGATGGCGCTGGAGTCGGCCACGCGGTCCTGGCTGGCACGCGACAGCTTGCGCACGCGGCGGCCGAACCACATGCTCGGCAGCACCACCAGCACCAGGATGCCGAGCACCTGCACCATCACATAGGGGTTGGTCCAGACCAGCACCGCCAGCGCGCCCACGCCCATGACGGCGTTGCGCAGGCCCATGCTCAGCGACGAGCCGACCACCGTCTGCACGAGCGTGGTGTCGGCCGTGAGGCGCGACAGCACCTCGCCGGTCTGCGTGGTCTCGAAGAAGGCCGGGCTCTGCTGCAGCACGTGGCCGTAGACCGCGTTGCGCAGGTCGGCCGTGACGCGCTCGCCGAGCCAACTCACCGTATAGAAGCGCGCGGCCGAAAACAGGCCCAGTGCCACGGCCACCGCGAAGAGGGCGCCGAAGTGCTCGCGCAGCGCCATGGTCTGCGCGCCCTTGTCGGCGCTGACCAAGCCACCGTCAATCAGGCTGCGCAGGGCGATAGGAAAAGCCAGCGTCGTGACGGCCGCCATCACCAGGAAGACCCCCGCCAGGACGATCTGCACGCGGTAGGGGCGAAGGAAGGGGCGCAACCCCGACAGCGAGCGGGGCGAACCCTTGGCTGCGGAGGACGACGGAGGGGAAGAAGCCATGGGCGCGAATTCTACCGAGCCCTTGCCCCCACAAAGGTCGCCTTGACAGTAATTGCCATGACAACTAATATTTCGGCCATGAGCGATGCCCCCATTTCCCCGGTCCCTCCGACGCCCGACGAGGCCGCGCGCCCGCCGGCCGCCTTCTATCGCGCCGAGGACTACCGCGCCGAAGAGAGCATCGGCTACCTGATGCGCCGCATCGTCACGTCCGTCGGCCAGACCGTCGGCACGCGCATGTGCGAGCCCGGCAGCCCCACCTACCCGCAGTGGGTGCCGCTGTACAAGCTGCACGCCGGCGCCGCCACCACCGTGGCCGAACTGGCCCGTGCCTGCGAACTCGACACCGGCGCCATGACGCGCCTGCTCGACCGCCTCGAGGCCAAGGGCCTGTGCCGGCGCGTGCGCTCGCTCGAAGACCGGCGCGTGGTCAACATCGAACTCACCGACGAGGGCCGTGCGGCCGCGAAGGAAGTGCCCTATGTGCTGAGCCGGGTGCAGAACGAGTACCTGGCCGGCTTCAGCCCCGAAGAATGGGAGCAGCTCAAGGACTACTTGCGCCGCATCCTCGACAACGCACAGGGCCTCGCGGCCCGTGGAGAGAAGAATGACTGAGTCTTTCGCCGTGCGCGCGCTGCGCCGCACGCCCGTCGTGGCCGCCGCGCTGGCGGTGGTCGCGCTCGCCGGTTGCGCCGACATGGCCGGCATCGGCTCGCACGCCACGCTGCGCGATGCGACCACGCTCGGCATCGCGGCCGACCCCGCGCGCGCCACCGTGCCCAGCCTGGACAGCCAGTGGTGGCAGGCCTTCGGCGACAGCCAGCTCAATGCGCTGGTCGACCAGGCCGTGGCCGGCAACCCGAACCTGCAGGTCGCGCGTGCGCGCCTCGTGCGCGCCCAGGCCTCGGCGGACATCGCCGGTGCGGCGCTGCTGCCCAAGGTCGGCGCCGACCTCAACCTGAACCGCCAGAAGTTCAACAGCAACTACATCTACCCCGCACCGCTGGGTGGCTCGATCCAGAACATCGGTCTGCTACAGCTGGGCGCGAGCTGGGAACTCGACTTCTTCGGCAAGAACCGAAGCGCACTCGACACCGTCCTCGGCGCGGCCAACGCAGCCGCAGCCGATGCCGATGCCGCCCGCGTGCTGCTCGCGAGCAACGTGGCGCGCAGCTACTTCCAGTGGGCGCGCCTGAACGAACAGGTCGAGGTGGCCAAGCGCACGCTGGCCCAGCGCGACGAGACCTTCAAGCTGGTGCGCGACCGCGTCTCGGCCGGCCTCGACACCCGCCTCGAACTGCGCCAGAGCGAAGGCGGCCTGCCCGAAGCACGCCAGCAGATCGAAGCGCTCAACGAGCAGATCGCGCTGCAGCAGCACGCGCTCGATGCGCTCGTGGGCCAGCCCAACGTGTCGGCCTCGCTCAAGCCGCCGGTGCTCGCCGGCGTGAAGCCGATGGCGCTGCAGGCGAACATCCCGGCCGACCTGCTGGGCCGCCGCGCCGACATCGCCGCCGCGCGCTGGCGCGTCGAAGCGGCCACCAGCGACGTGGCCAATGCCAAGACCCAGTTCTATCCCAACGTGAACCTCACGGCCTTTGCCGGCTTCCAGAGCCTGGGCTTCGGCAGGCTGCTCAAGTCAGGCAGCGAGCAGTGGGGCGTGGGCCCGGCCATCCACCTGCCGATCTTCGAAGGCGGGCGCCTGCGCGCCAACCTGCGCGGCAAGTCGGCCGACCTCGACGTGGCCATCGAAAGCTACAACGCCACCGTGCTCGATGCCGTGCGCGACGCGGCCGACCAGGTGTCGAGCGCGCAGTCGATCGTGCGCCAGCAGACCGAGCAGCGCGCCGCGCAGACGGCCGCCGAAGGCGCCTACGACATTGCCGTGCAGCGCTACCGCGCGGGCCTGGGCAACTACCTCAACGTGCTGACCGCCGAAACCGCCGTGCTGGCCCAGCGCCGCCTCGCGGTCGACCTGGCGGCCCGTGCCCTCGACACGCAGGTGGGCCTGGCGCGCGCCCTGGGCGGCGGCTGGCAGCCGCCGGCCACCGCGACGGCTGCGGCCCCGACGGCCGCCACCCAGAACTGATTTGCTGATCCGCCTTCTTCGGAAAGAACTCCATCATGAGCGATAACAACACTCCGACATCCGCTTCCCCCGTGCCCACCCCCGCAGCGCCCGAGGCGCCTGCCAGCAACGGCAAGCGCCGCCGCGCACTCACCGTCCTCGCCACCGTGGTGGTGGTCGCCGGCGGCGGCTGGGGCCTGTACGAATGGCTGGTCGCCAGCCACTACGAGAACACCGACAACGCCTACGTGCAGGGCAACGTCATCCAGATCACGCCGCAGATCGGCGGCACCGTCATGGCCATCGGCGCCGACGACACCGACTTCGTGAAAGCCGGCCAGCCGCTGGTGCAGCTCGATCCGGCCGACGCCAAGGTGGCGCTCGAGCAGTCCGAGGCCGCGCTCGCGCAGACTGTGCGCCAGGTGCGCACGCTGTACGCCAACAACGGCTCGCTGGCCGCGCAGGTCACGCTGCGCCAGTCCGACATCGCCAAGGCCCAGAGCGACATCGCCAAGGCGCAGGACGACCTGCAGCGCCGCCGCGCGCTGTCGGGCAACGGCGCCGTGTCGAAGGAAGAACTCAACCACGCCGAGACGCAGCTGGCCAACGCCAAGAGCGCACTGGCCGCCGCACAGGCCGGCGTGGTCGCCGCGCGCGAAGCGCTGGCCAGCAACCAGTCGCTGACCGAAGGCACCAGCGTGGCCCAGCACCCGAGCGTGCTGGCCGCCGCCGCCAAGGTGCGCGAGGCCTACCTCGCCACGCAGCGCGTGGCCATGCCCGCACCGGTCGACGGCTACGTCGCCAAGCGCACCGTGCAGCTGGGCCAGCGCGTGGCCGCCGGCACGCCGATGATGTCCATCGTGCCGCTGCACCAGCTGTGGGTCGACGCCAACTTCAAGGAAGTGCAGCTGCGCAACATCCGCATCGACCAGCCCGTGAAGCTCACCGCCGACGTGTACGGCAAGAAGGTCGAGTACACCGGCAAGGTCGCCGGCCTGGGCGTGGGCACCGGCGCCGCCTTTGCGCTGCTGCCGGCGCAGAACGCCACCGGCAACTGGATCAAGGTGGTGCAGCGCGTGCCCGTGCGCATCGCGCTCGACCCCGAGCAGCTCAAGGCCAACCCGCTGCGCATCGGCCTGTCGATGGACGCCGAGATCGACATCACGCAGAAGACCGGCAAGATGCTGGCCGACGCACCGCGCAGCACCGCCTTCGCGCAGACGCAGGTCTACAGCCAGCTCGACCGCGGCGCCGACGCCGAGGTGGACCGCATCGTGGCCGCCAACCTCGGTCGCGGCGCGCCCACGGCGGCCGTGAGCCGTCCGGCCGCAGCCACTGCGGCACCGGCCGCGCACGCCGCCACGCAGGGCCAGCCGGGCTGATCGCAGCGCGTACTCGCTGAACCCTCACAGCCCGCGCCATGGCCACTGCTGCTCCTGCTTACATCGCGCACCCCCCGCTCGAGGGCTCCGCCCGCGTGTGGGGCACGGTCGCGCTGTCCGCCGCCACCTTCATGAACGTGCTCGACTCGTCGATCGCCAACGTGTCGCTGCCGGCCATCTCGGGCGACCTCGGCGTGAGCACCACGCAAGGCACCTGGGTCATCACCAGCTTCGCGGTGGCCAATGCCATCGCGGTGCCACTCACGGGTTTCATGACCCAGCGCTTCGGCCAGGTGCGCCTGTTCATGGCCAGCGTGATCCTGTTCATGGTCGCCTCGCTGCTGTGCGGCCTGGCGCCCAACATGACCACGCTCATCCTGTTTCGCGCGCTGCAGGGCTTCGTGGCGGGGCCGATGATCCCGCTGTCGCAGACGCTGCTGCTGTCGAGCTACCCGAAGGCCAAGGCCGGCCTGGCCATGGCGATGTGGTCGATGACGACGCTGGTCGCGCCCGTGATGGGGCCGCTGCTCGGCGGCTGGATCACCGACAACATCTCGTGGCCGTGGATCTTCTACATCAACATCCCGGTCGGCATCGTGGCCGCGGCCATCACCTGGACGCTGTATCACAAGCGCGAGAGCAAGACGCACAAGGTGCCGATCGACGCCATCGGCCTGGCGCTGCTGGTGCTGTGGGTGGGCTCGTTGCAGCTCATGCTCGACAAGGGCAAGGAGCTCGACTGGTTCCACTCGGCCGAGATCGTCACCATGGCCGTGGTGGCTGCGGTCGGCTTCGCCTTCTTCCTGGTCTGGGAGCTGACCGACAAGCATCCGGTGGTCGACCTGTCGCTGTTCAAGCGGCGCAACTTCTGGTCGGGCGCGGTGGCCACGGCCATTGCCTACGGCCTGTTCTTCGGCAACGTGGTGCTGCTGCCGCTGTGGCTGCAGCAGTGGATGGGCTACACCGCCACGCAGGCGGGGATGATCATGGCGCCCGTGGGGCTGCTGGCGATCTTCTTCTCGCCGGTGGTGGGCCTCACGGTCTCCAAGATCGACCCGCGCCGCTACGCGACCTTCTCGTTCCTCGTGTTCGCGCTGGTGCTGTGGATGCGCTCGAACTTCAACACGCAGGCCGACTTCGTGACGATCATCATCCCGACGATCATCCAGGGCATCGCGATGGCGTTCTTCTTCATTCCGCTCGTGACCATCACGCTGTCGGGCCTCACGCCCGACCGCATCCCGGCCGCGTCGGGGCTGTCGAACTTCCTGCGCATCACGGCGGGCGCCATGGGCACCTCGATCGCCACCACGCTGTGGGACAGCCGCGCGGCCCTGCACCACGCACAGCTCGTGGAGTCGGTGAACCCGGGCAACAGCGCGGCCACCAGCGCGATCTCGGGGCTGACGAGCAGCGGCTTCAGCACCGAGCAGGTGCTGGGGCAGATCAACCGCCTCGTCGACCAGCAGTCGTTCATGCTCGCCACGAACGACATCTTCTATGCCTCGGCGGTGCTGTTCCTGCTGCTGATTCCGCTCGTGTGGCTGGCGCGCCCGCAAAAGGGCGGCGCGGGCGGCGACGCAGCCGCCGGCGCGCACTGACCCCGCACGGCCCGCGCGCATGGACCAGTTCGCGGCCATGAAGGCGTTCCGCGCCGTCGTGGAGGCCGGCGGCTTCACCGCCGCGGCCGACGCGATGGACGTGTCGCACACGGTGGTCTCGCGCCACGTCAAGCAGCTGGAAACGGCGCTGGGCGTGCAGTTGCTGAACCGCACCACGCGCCGCTTCGCGCTCACGCAGGCGGGGCAGACCTACTACGAACACACGCGGCAGATCCTCGACCAGGTCGAGACCGCGGCGCTGGTCGTGGCGCAGCACCAGGTCGAACCCACGGGCCTGCTGCGCATCAACGCGCCGATGTCCTTCGGGCTGGAGGAGCTGGCGCAGTGGCTGCCGGCGTTCCTCGACGCGCACCCGCAGGTCAAGGCGGACCTCGTGTGCAACGACCGCTTCGTCGACCTGATCGAAGAGGGCTTCGACGTGGGATTGCGACTGGCGTATGCACTTTCGGATTCGACGCTGATCGTCAAGCGCCTTGCCAGCTTCGAGGAGTGGTGGGTGGCGTCGCCCGCCTACCTGCAGCGGCGCGGCACGCCGCAGTCGCCCGCCGACCTGGCGGCGCACGACTGCCTGAACTATTCATTGGCCGCGAAGGCCGCCCAGCCCAGCTTCACCGCGCCGGACGGCAGCGTCCACACCGTGGACGTCGGCGGGCGGCTGCAGGCCAACAGCGGGATCGTGCTGCGCAGCGCCGCGCTGGCGGGCACGGGGCTGGCGGCGTCGCCGGCGTTCCTCGTGCGCGGCCATGTGGCGCGCGGCGACCTGGTGCGCGTGCTGCCCGAATTCCGCCAGCAGCCGCTGAACCTGTACGCGCTGTATCCGCAGAACCGGCACCTGTCGCCAAAGGTGCGGGCGTTTGTCGACTTTGCTGCCGCGCGCTACCTGCCCGCGGACGGGCAGGGCGACTGAGACTGTTCAGGCCCCGGCCTCCAGCAGCCGCAACACCTCGTCGGTCGAGCGCACCTCGGCCACCACATCCGACACGCCGCGCAGCGCCGCGCGATGCAGTTCGCGGTGGCCCAGCACGCCGCCTTCTTCCAGGTCGAGGTCGCGCGTCGCGCAGGCATCGCCCACGATGAGGCTCTGGTAGCCGCGCGGTGCGGCGTCGAAGGCGGTGGCTGACACGCACATGTGCGTCATGAGGCCCGTGAGGATCAGCGTCGTGACGCCGCGCGCCTGCAGCTCGGCCTCGAGCGCGGTGCCGGCGAAGGCGCTCGGCGTGGCCTTGCGCAGCACCGCGTGTTGCGGCGCCGGGCGCAGTTCGTCGTGGATGCCGAAGGCGTGGCTGCCGTCCGCGAAGATCGGGCTGTCGGCGGGTGCCACGTGCTGCACATGGAACACCGGCACCGCATGCCGGTCGGCGGCATCGATCAGGCGCCGTGCCTGGCGCAGGGCGGCCAGTCCGTCGGGAATGGGCATGCGCCCGTCGAAGTACTCGTTCTGGAAATCGATCGCGATCAGCGCCGTGGCGGCGGGATCGATGCGGCTCGTGGGCACGGCGCCGGTGAGGCTGCGGATGCTGGGGTGCTTCATGTGTTCTCTGCGTGAGTGAAAGAAGGCCTGAAGCGTAGGCAGCCCGCGCGCTGCGGGGTAGGGGCGTGGCCGCACAAGATTTGTGCGGATATTGAAGGGTGACGCGGCTATTTGACGCCGTGCCCCAGCGCCTTCAACACGTCATGGCACGCGCCCATCGTGTGGTAATCGGTCTTGCCCGCCGGGCTCTTCTCGTCGCTGATCTTCGCGTTCTGCGGCGTGAGGATGCGGTACCACGCCCCGTGCGTGTGGTCGACGAAGTGCGCCCAGCTGTAGGCCCAGATCCGGTCGTACCAGTCCCAGTAGCCGGCGTCGCCCGTGCGCACCGCGAGCAGGGCGGCGGCGGCGAAGCTTTCGGCCTGCACCCAGAAGTACTTGTCGCCGTCGCACACCGCGCCGTCGGGCCCGAAGCCGTAGACCAGCCCGCCGTGCGTCGCGTCCCAGCCGCGCTGCATCGCGGTGTCGAAGAAGTGGCGCGCGCGCGGCACGAGCCACTCGGTGCCCGGCGCGTCGGGGCTCAGGTGGCTGTCAAGCTGCAACAGCAGCTTGGCCCATTCGGTGAGGTGGCCGGTCTGGAAGCCCCAGGGCCGGAAGATGTTCGTCTTGTCGCCGCGGTTGTAGTCCCAGTCGACCGACCAGTCCTCGCGGTAGTGCTCCCACACCAGCCCGTCGGCGAGCGCGGCCTGCCGGCCCGTGATGCTTTCGGCCAGCGTGCGTGCGCGCTCGAGGTAGAAGGGCTCGCGCGTGGCGTCGTAGGCCGCAAGCATCGCTTCGCAGGCGTGCATGTTGGCGTTCTGGCCGCGGTAGGGGCCGACCTGCCAGCTTGGCGTCGCCTCGTCGGCATACAACTGGTGCTGCGGTTCCCAGAAATGCTGTTCCATCAGGTCGCGGGTGTGCGCGAGGCCGGTGCGTGCTTCCTCGACGCCGGCCATCAGCGCATGCGCGTGCGCCAGCAGCACGAAGGCCAGGCCGTAGCAGTGCTGCGTGCCGTCCTGCACCGTGGCTTGATGGCCATCCCAGTCGATCTGCCATGCATAGCCACCATTCGGCTGCGCATGCGCGGTCTGCAGGAACGCGAGGCCGTGGCGCACCGCCGCGAGATCGTCGGGCCGGCCGAAGCGGCGCCAGGCCATCGCGTGGTTGAACACGAAGCGCGTGCTGCTCACGAGGTGGCGCGTGCGGCGGTCGTACACCGTGCCATCGTCCTTGAAGAAATGGAAGAAGCCGCCCGAGGCATCGCGGCTGCGCGGCGCGTAGAACGCCAGCGTGTGGGCGATGTGGCCGGCGAGGAATTCGGGTGAGCGGAAGTTCGGCATGGCGGTGATGGATTCAATCCGGGTGAAAGCGCATCGTGGCAGCGCAGCGGGCACGCAAGTTTTTCACGAAGCGCGCATGCGTGTTCGACAGCCTCATGACGGTGCACGTGCATGCGTCGCGCGTTCGCACATGTGCGTGCTGCACTGCGCAATGTCGTCGGGACGACAGTCGTTCGCACAGAGGGTGCGCACTCTGTGAATGGTTGCAGTGCAGCATAGGCATTTGCCCCAGTATGCAATTGCATAGCAGCCACCAACAATCGGTCCGCGCTCGATGGTGGCGCATTGAGATGGACCGCATGACCGATTTCTTTTTTCCGCACACGGACGACGCCGCGAGATGAGCGACGTCATTCTTGAAACACGCCAGCTCACCAAGGAATTCAAGGGATTCACCGCGGTCAGCAAGGTCGACCTCTCGGTGAAGCGCGGTTCGATCCACGCGCTCATCGGCCCCAACGGGGCCGGCAAGACGACCTGCTTCAACCTGCTCACCAAATTCCTCGAGCCCACGGCCGGCACGATCCTGTTCAACGGCCACGACATCACGGGCGAACGCCCGGCGCAGATCGCGCGACGCGGCGTGATCCGCTCGTTCCAGATCTCCGCCGTGTTCCCGCACCTCACATTGCTCGAGAACGTGCGCCTGGGCCTGCAGCGCAAGCTCGGCACCTCGTACCACTTCTGGAAGAGCGAGAAGTCGCTCAAGCCGCTCGATGCGCGCGCCCGCGAACTGCTCGCCGAGGTGGGCCTCGAAGACTTGGCCGACGAACAAACCGTGAACCTGCCCTACGGCCGCAAGCGCGCGCTCGAGATCGCCACCACGCTGGCCATGGAGCCCGAGCTGATGCTGCTGGACGAACCCACGCAGGGCATGGGCCACGAAGACGTGCACCGCGTGGCCGAGCTCATCAAGCGCGTGTCGGCCGGACGCACCATCCTGATGGTCGAACACAACATGAGCGTGGTCTCGACCATCGCCGACACCATCACGGTGCTGCAGCGCGGCGCCGTGCTGGCCGAAGGCCCGTACGCCGAAGTCTCGAAGAACCCGCAGGTGATGGAGGCCTACATGGGCACCACCGACGGCGAAATGCAGGGGGCTCACTGATGACCGCTGCACTCGAAATCAAGGGCCTGCAGGCCTGGTACGGCGAATCGCACGTGCTGCACGGCGTCGACATGGTGGTGCAGCCGGGCGAAGTCGTCACGCTGCTTGGCCGCAATGGCGCGGGCCGCACGACGACGATGCGCGCCGTGATGGGACTCACCGGCGCCCGCAAGGGCAGCATCAAGGTCAACGGCGTCGAGACCGTCTCGATGGCGACGCACCGCATCGCGCACCTGGGCATCGGCTACTGCCCCGAAGAGCGCGGCATCTTCGCCAGCCTCTCGTGCGAAGAAAACCTGATGCTGCCGCCCGAGCTCAAGGGCGCGGGGCAGGGCATGTCGGTCGACGAGATCTACGCCATGTTCCCCAACCTGGCAGAGCGCCGCCACAGCCAGGGCACGCGCCTGTCGGGCGGCGAGCAGCAGATGCTCGCGGTGGCGCGCATCCTGCGCACCGGCGCCAAGCTGCTCCTGCTCGACGAGATTTCCGAAGGCCTGGCGCCCGTCATCGTGCAGGCGCTGGCCCGCATGATCACCACGCTGCGCGCCAAGGGCTACACCATCGTCATGGTCGAGCAGAACTTCCGCTTCGCCGCGCCGCTGGCCGACCGCTTCTACGTGATGGAGCACGGCCGCATCGCCCTGAAGTTCGGCGCGTCCGAGCTCGAAGCCAAGATGCCCGTGCTGACCGAGTTGCTCGGCGTCTGAGTTCTTTCACCCCTTCTTGCCACTGCCGGAGACACCCATGAAAAATCAGCTCACCGCTTTCGCCCTGGCTTTCAGTGCACTGGCGCTCGCAGCGTCCGCCCAGGCGCAAGGCCAGGACAAGGTCAAGATCGGCTTCATCACCGACATGTCCAGCCTGTACGCCGACCTCGAAGGCAAGAACGGCGCGGTGGCGATCCAGATGGCCATCGACGACTTCGGCGGCAAGGCGGCCGGCAAGCCGGTCGAGCTGCTCACCGTCGACCACCAGAACAAGCCCGACATTGCCGCCTCGAAGGCGCGCGAGTGGATCGACACGCAAGGCCTGAGCATGGTCTTCGGCGGCACCAACTCGGGCGTCGGCCTGGCGCTGGCCAAGGTCGCGGCCGAGAAGAAGCGCGTGTACTT
This sequence comes from Variovorax sp. FW301-JW7, assembly GCF_058788795.1. Classification (NCBI taxonomy): domain Bacteria; kingdom Pseudomonadati; phylum Pseudomonadota; class Betaproteobacteria; order Burkholderiales; family Comamonadaceae; genus Variovorax; species Variovorax sp. FW301-JW7. Next base: position 55,115 of record NZ_JBYTBC010000011.1, on the reverse strand, counting down.
CAACAACGGCGCGGCCTCGTCGGCACTCACCAACGAACAGTGCACGCCCTACACCGTGCACTACGCCTACGACACCGTCGCGCTCGCCAAGGGCACCGGCGCCGCGGTGGTCGACGGCGGCGGCAAGACCTGGTTCTTCCTGACGGCCGACTACGCCTTCGGCCACGCGCTCGAAGCCGACACCTCCACCGTCGTGAAGGCCAAGGGCGGCACGATCGTCGGCGCGGTGCGCCACCCGCTCAATGCGTCCGACTTCTCGTCGTTCCTGCTGCAGGCGCAGAACTCCAAGGCGCAGATCCTGGGCCTGGCCAACGCAGGCGGCGACACCGTCAACAGCATCAAGGCGGCCAAGGAATTCGGCATCGGCAAGACCATGAAGCTGGCCGGCCTGCTGATCTTTTTGAGCGACGTGCACAGCCTGGGCCTGAAGAACACCGAGGGCCTGCAGTTCACCACCAGCTGGTACTGGGACCTGAACGACGAAACCCGCAAGTTCGCCAAGCGCTTCTTCGACAAGACCAAGCGCATGCCCACCGAAATCCAGGCCGCCGACTACTCGGCCACCATGACCTACCTCAAGGCCGTGGACGCCGCCAAGACCGACGATGCCGACAAGGTCATGGCCGAGCTCAAGAAGATGAAGCTCAACGACTTCTTCGGCACCGGCCAGATCCGCCCCGATGGCCGCTACGTGCACGACATGTACCTGATGCAGGTCAAGTCGCCCGCCGAATCGAAGACGCCATGGGACTACTACAAGCTCGTGAAGAAGCTGCCCGGCGACACGGTGTTCACCACCAAGGCCGAGTCCAAGTGCACGCTCTGGAAGTGACGCGACACCCACCGAACACCCCACAGGAACAACATCCATGAAGACCACCACATTCGCTCTCTCCGCCGTTTTCGCCGCCGCCGCGCTGGCCGCAGGTGCCGCCCAGGCGCAGGACAAGGTCAAGATCGGCTTCATCACCGACATGTCGAGCCTGTACGCCGACGTCGAAGGCAAGAACGGCGCGCTGGCCATCCAGATGGCCATCGACGACTTCGGCGGCAAGGTCAACGGCATGCCCATCGAGCTGCTGCAGGCCGACCACCAGAACAAGGCCGACATCGCCGCCTCCAAGGCGCGTGAGTGGATCGACACGCAGGGCCTGACCATGCTGTTCGGCGGCACCAGCTCGGGCACCGGCCTGGCCATGGCCAAGGTGGCGCAGGAGAAGAAGCGCGTGTTCATCGTGAACGGTGCGGGCAGCTCGGCGCTCACCAACGAACAGTGCTCGCCCTACACCGTGCACTACGCCTACGACACCGTGGCACTGGCCAAGGGCACCGGCAGCGCGGTCATCGCGCGCGGCGACAAGAGCTGGTTCTTCCTGACCGCCGACTACGCCTTCGGCCAGGCACTGGAAGCCGATGCCTCCAAGGTCGTGAAAGAGAAGGGCGGCACGGTGGTGGGCAGCGTGAAGCATCCGCTCAACACCTCCGACTTCTCGTCGTTCCTGCTGCAGGCGCAGAACTCCAAGGCGCAGGTGCTGGCGCTGGCCAACGCGGGCGGCGACACCATCAACGCCATCAAGGCGGCCAAGGAATTCGGCATCAGCAAGAGCATGAAGATGGTCGGCCTGCTGGTCTTCGTGACCGACGTGCACAGCCTGGGCCTGAAGAACACCGAAGGCCTGCTGCTCACCACCAGCTGGGACTGGAACCTGGACGACAAGACGCGCGCCTTCGGCAAGCGCTTCTTCGAGAAGACCAAGCGCATGCCCACCGACATCCAGGCCGCCGACTACTCGGCCACCATGACCTACCTGAAGGCCGTGCAGGCTTCCAAGACGGTCGATGCCGACAAGGTCATGGCCACGCTCAAGTCCACGCCGATCGACGACTTCTACGGCAAGGGCGTCATCCGCCCCGACGGCCGCTTCGTGCACGACATGTACCTGATGCAGGTCAAGTCGCCGGCCGAATCCAAGCAGCCGTGGGACTACTACAAGGTGGTCCAGAAGCTCAAGGGCGAAGAAGTCTTCACGACCAAGGCCGAAAGCCGCTGCGCCCTCTGGAAGTGACCTCCCGCGGGCGTCCTTGCGGCGCCCGGGTTCGTTGAAACGCTTATGAACATTTCCCTTCCCGCCTTGTTGAGCCAGCTCCTTCTGGGGCTGGTCAACGGCTCGTTCTACGCCATCCTGAGCCTCGGGCTGGCGGTGATCTTCGGTTTGCTCAACGTCATCAACTTCGCGCACGGCGCGCTGTTCATGCTCGGGGCCGTCCTGACCTGGATGGCCATGGAGTACCTGGGCGTCAACTACTGGGTGATGCTGATCGCCGCGCCGATCCTCATCGGCCTGTTCGGCGTGGTCATCGAACGGCTGCTGCTGCGCTGGATCTACAAGCTCGACCACCTCTACGGCCTGCTGCTCACGCTGGGCCTCACGTTGCTGATCGAAGGCGTGTTCCGCTCGGTCTACGGCGTGTCGGGGCTGCCCTACGACGCGCCCGATGCGTTGTCGAGCGCCACCGACCTGGGCTTCATGGTGCTGCCTAACTACCGTGCCTGGGTGGTCGTGGCCTCGCTGGTGATCTGCTTCGCGACCTGGTACGTGATCGAGAAGACCCGCCTGGGCGCCTACCTGCGCGCCGGCACCGAGAACCCGCGCCTCGTGGAAGCCTTCGGCGTCAACGTGCCGCTGATGATCACGCTGACCTACGCCTTCGGCTGTGCGCTCGCCGCCTTCGCCGGCGTGCTGGCGGCGCCGGTGATGCAGGTGTCGCCGCTGATGGGGCAGAACCTCATCATCGTGGTGTTCGCGGTGGTCGTGATCGGCGGCATGGGCTCCATCATGGGCGCCATCCTCACGGGCCTGGGCCTGGGCGTGATCGAAGGGCTCACCAAGGTTTTCTATCCAGAAGCATCGTCTACGGTTGTGTTCGTGATCATGGTCATCGTGCTGCTCATCCGCCCCGCCGGCCTGTTCGGCAAAGAGAAATAAGGCGAGCGGCATGAACATGAAAAAAATCTCCACCGTCGTCTACGCGCTGCTGCTGGTCGCCCTGGTGCTCGCGCCGTTCTTCGGCGCCTACCCGGTGTTCGTGATGAAGCTCATGTGCTTCGCGCTGTTCGCCGCGGCCTTCAACCTGCTGCTGGGCTACACCGGCCTGCTGTCCTTCGGCCACGCGGCCTTCCTGGGCGGCTCCGCGTACGTGGCGGGCCATGCGATCAAGGTCTGGGGCCTCACGCCCGAGCTGGGCCTGATCGCGGGCACGCTCACCGGCGCCTTGCTGGGCTGGCTGTTCGGCGTGCTGGCCATCCGCCGCCAGGGCATCTACTTCGCGATGATCACGCTGGCGCTCGCGCAGATGATGTTCTTCGTCGCGCTGCAGGCCAAGTTCACCGGCGGCGAAGACGGCCTGCAGGGCGTGCCGCGCGGCAAGCTCTTCGGCGTCATCGACCTGTCCAACGACCTCACCATGTACTACGTGGCGCTGGTGATCGTGGTCGCGGCCTTCCTGCTGATCGTGCGCACCATCCACTCGCCGTTCGGGCAGGTGCTCAAGGGCATCAAGGAAAACGAGCCGCGCGCGCTCTCGCTGGGCTACGACGTGAGCCGCTTCAAGCTGCTGGCCTTCGTGATCTCGGCCGCGCTGTCGGGCCTGGCCGGTTCGCTCAAGACGCTGGTGCTGGGCTTTGCCACGCTGTCCGACGTGCACTGGACCGCCTCGGGCCAGGTCATCCTGATGACGCTCGTGGGTGGCCTGGGCACGCTGTCGGGTCCGCTGGTGGGCTCGGCGGTGGTCGTGCTGCTCGAGAACAAGATCGGCGAACTGGGCAGCTTCCTGGCGCGTGTCACGACCATCGACTGGTTCAACACGCTGGGCGAATCGGTCACCATGGTCACGGGCCTGATCTTCGTGATCTGCGTGCTGGCCTTCCGCAAGGGCATCATGGGCGAGATCATCGCCTTCATCGAGCGTCGCCGCGCGAAGTAGCGATGCCGGTGGCGTGACGGCGGGGAGGTTACCCTCCCTGCGGCGCCACCGCTTGTGCCCCCTGTGGCCGGGGCGCAGAATTTGGCTCCCACTTCGAGGAGCCGGCCATGGCCCTTCCGTACTTTGTCCTCACACCCGATCGGCGCGAGACGCCGCTCAACGTGCTCGGCACGCAGGTGACGGTGCTGGCGTCGAACGCCGCGACGCAGAGCTACGGCGTCACCTTCCAGCGCGGCGACGAAGGCACGGGCCCGCCACCGCACAGCCACGACTGGGACGAGTCGTTCTACGTGCTCGGCGGCGAGGTCGAGTTCCTCTGCGACGGCCAGGCTCACTGGTGCCAGCCCGGCACGCTGGTGCACGTGCCGCGCGGCACGGTGCATGGCTTTCACTACGGCAAGGGCGGCGGGCAGATGCTCGAGATCACGGGGCAGGGCGCGATGGCCGCCCAGATGTTCACCGCCATCGACTGCGAGATTCCGGTCGGGCCGGCGCCCGACATTCCGAAGCTGCTGGCGGTGCTGGAGCGCAATGGCGTGACGGTCTCGGCTTGATTCGCGGCCGTCATCGGCATTGGCAAGTCTTCGGGCCTTGTGTGGAGCCGGTCGTTGCGTGCGATGGGGGGACCATCGTTCCGTCTTTCCAGCCGCGCGCGATGCATGTGGTGCGGCAGATTTCGCGGCCTGCGAGGCCCGTTGAATTGCCACCCCGACTGAAGCCGAACAGCACTCCCGCGAGGGCGATCGCCGCGAACACCGCGACCGCGACGAAGGCCGCGCGCAGTTTCTGAGGGCGTGTGGGGTTCGTGGGCGGTGGGCTGCGCGGCATGGCGTGAGGCCGACTCTATCCAAAACCACCGGTTCCCGTGGCGACGCCGCATGCCGCGCTCGGCACAATCATCCGCACCCGGCCGCACAGGCCCACACCGACAAGAAGATGGAGGAGACCCCCATGCGCAGACGGCCGCTTGCACTTTTCATGGCGCTCGCACTGACAGGGTGCATGACCCCGCCGCCGCTGCCGCCGAACGGCGGCCAGCTCGCGAAGGGCGCGAAGGTCGGCCTGCTGGTCCGCATCCCCACCGCCTCCGCGGAACACATGCACGTGGGCACGACCGTCTTCAACAACTTCTCGACCACGTACCCGTTCCCCTGGAACCCCACGGCCAAGGTCTACGAGGCCTTCACGTCGGAGCTCGAAAAGGCCGGCTTCCAGGTGGTGCGCCTCACGAGCTTTGCCACGACCTCCGTCAACGCGCTGGCCACCTTCAAGCACGATCAATGGATCGCGAATCCAGCGCAGGCGTGGGCGGCACGCAAGCTGAAAGACGAGCAGATCGCCGCGGTGGTCCTCGTCGAGGCGACGCGAACGCAGGCGCGCCTGGAGTGCACCGGGGGGCCCTGCGGCGAGAGCTTCATGCAGAACTCGGGCCTCTTCACGCGCGGCATGCTGGGGTCGACGCGGTACTTCGCGGTGCCCGCGATCGAGGCCAAGGTCTTCGTCATGGACCCGCCGCTGAACCTCGCGGCCTACGAGCCGATGCTCGCCCAGCAGCGGCAACGGGTGCGGCAGCTCAAGGATTTCCAGGAACCGCGCGACCTCAAGCGGTTGAGCACTGCCGAGTTCGCGCCCGTCGCGTCGGCGATCGACGACCACGTCCGCGCGCTGTCGCGCAACACGGCGCAGGCGCTGAGCCAGGGCGTGAAGTAGCCCCCGCTTCGGCTCACAGCCGCAGCGGCGCCGCGTAGCCCGTCATCTCGAGGTACCCGCGCCCCACGCGCCGGCCTTGCTGCGCATCGCGCAGTTCGCTCAAGCCTTCCCAGTACACGCCGCCCGTGGAGCCGCGGCTGTCCAGTTCCTGGTCGTCGAGCAGGGCCTGCACCTCGAAGCGGCCCGCGGGCGTGTCGATGCGCCAGTGCGTCGGGTAGCTCGCGCGCGTGCGCGGGCTGGTCCAGCTGCGCAGCGCGTCGAAGCGCACCTCGCCGGGCTGGAAGATGCGCGCCGCACCGCCGCGCGGGCGGAACGAGCCGCCCGACCACAGCGCGCTGCCATCGCGGCGGCGCAGGTGGAAGGCGGTGAGCGCGCTGCCGTCGTCGAGGTTTATGCCGATCCAGTCCCAGCCCACGGCCTCGGGGTGCATCAGCGCCTCGCTCCATTCGTGGTCGAGCCAGGCGGTGCCGGCGATCTCGAACGGCGCCTGGCCTTGCAGCGTGAGACGGCCTTGCGCCTGCAGCTGCGGCTCGCTGTAGTAGTAGCTCGCCTGCTCGGGCTCGGGGCCTTTGCGCGACAGGCCTTCGCGGCCCTGCAGCAGCACGGGTTGCGACGGCGCGAAGCGCAGGTCGAGCGTGAATTCGCCCGCGGGGATGCGCGCGGTGTAGGCGCCGCTGCCGGCGTCGCGCACCAGCGACCAGTCGCGCAGCCGCACCTCGGTGTCGGCCTCGCTGGCCGAGGCCACGTCGAAGCCCGCGCGTGCGATGCGCTGGTCGTGCCGCAGCACGCGGCCTTCGAGGTCGGTGACGGCGGCGTGTGCGAACACCAGCTGCTTGGCGGCGAAGGCCGAGCGCATGGCCTGCGTGGCGTCGACGCGCGAGCGGAAGAAGGTCACCTGGAAACCGAACGCGCGTCCCGTGGCGGTCTGGCCGTGGCCGGTGATGTACCACCACTCGGTGCGCAGCTCGGGGTGGCTGCCGAAGTCGCGCGGAAACTGCAGCGCCTTCGCGGGCAGGGCCCACGCGGCGTGCGGCGCGCCCGAGGCGGCCAGCGTGGCCAGCAGCAACAGCTGCCGCCGCGCGATGAGGCCACCGGGTGCGCGCTCGGCCATCGTCAACCCGCCACCAGCGCGTCGATGCGTTGCTGCGCCGGCGCGATGTCGCCGAAGGCGTTGCGCACCCAGTCGGCGTCGTGGTAGCTCGGCAGGTAGCGTTCGCCCGCGTCGCACAGCAGCGAAAGGATCGAGCCTTGCTGGCCGGCCGCGCGCATCTCGTGCGCCACGGCCAGCATGCCCACGAAGTTGGTGCCGGTCGACGGGCCGACCTTGCGCCCCAGCAGCGCCGACAGCGCATGCATGGCGGCCACCGAGTCGAGGTTGGGCACTTCGAGCATGCGGTCGACCAGCGTGCGCACGAAGCTGGGCTCCACGCGCGGGCGGCCGATGCCTTCGATGCGCGAGCCGGGTGCCGTGAGCGTGGCGTCGCCGCTGCGGTGGTAGGCCGAGAACACCGAGCCTTCGGGGTCGGCCACGCACACCTGCGTGTCGTGGCAGCGAAAGCGCAGGTAGCGCCCGATGGTGGCGCTGGTGCCGCCGGTGCCGGCGCCCACCACGATCCACGCGGGCACCGGATGCCGCTCGCGCGCCATCTGCTGGAACATGCTCTCGGCGATGTTGTTGTTGCCGCGCCAGTCGGTCGCGCGCTCGGCGTAGGTGAACTGGTCCATGTAGTGGCCGCCGGTGCGCTCGGCCAGCGCGCGGGCCTCGTCGTACACCTGCGCGGCGTGGTCGACGAAGTGGCAGCTCGCGCCGTAGAAGGCGATCTGCGCCACCTTCTCGGGCGAGGTGCTGCGCGGCATCACGGCGATGAAGGGCAGGCCCAGCAGCCGCGCGAAGTAGGCCTCGCTCACGGCGGTGGAGCCGCTGGAGGCCTCGACGATGGTCGTGCCTTCGCGCACCCAGCCGTTGCACAGCGCGTACAGGAACAGCGAGCGCGCGAGCCGGTGCTTGAGGCTGCCGGTGGGGTGCGTCGATTCGTCCTTCAGGTACAGGTCGATGCCGTGCGCGGCCAGCGCGGGCAGCGGCAGCGGAATGAGGTGCGTGTCGGCGCTGCGCTGGTAGTCGGCTTCGATGCGGCGGATCGCGCCGGCGAGCCAGCTGTCGCAGGAGGAGGTTGAAGGGGTGGTGGGCTGCATAGCGCGCCAGTCTACAAGTCATGCCTTGTCACCCGTCGGGTGACAGAAATCGGGATACTGCCCGCTGCCAATCCACAACAAGACCGGAGACGAACTGCATGAAGAGAATGAACCATCGGCTTTCCCTGGGCGCCGTGTCGCTGGCGGTGCTCGCCCTCGCAGGGTGCGCGTCCAACGCCCCGGGCGTGAACACGCCCACGCGACCCTCGTCATCCTTCGCGGTGCCCGGCCTCGAGAAGCCCGCCGAAGTGCTGGTCGACCGCTGGGGCGTGCCGCACCTGTATGCGGGCACGCTCTACGACGCCTTCGTGGCGCAGGGCTTCATCGCCGCGCGCGACCGGCTCTGGCAGATGGACCTGTGGCGCAAGCGCGGCCTGGGCGAGATGGCGAAGGACTTCGGCCCCGCCTGGGTCGAGAGCGACCGCGCCGCGCGCGCCGTGCTCTACCGCGGCGACATGTACCGCGAATGGCTGGCCTACGGCTCCGACGCCAAGCGCGTGGCCGAGGCCTTCACGGCCGGCGTCAATGCCTACGTGGCGCAGGTGCGCGCGCAGCCCGCGCTGCTGCCGACCGAGTTCGCGCTGCTGGGCTACCAGCCGGCCACGTGGTCGCCCGAGGACGTGGTGCGCATCCGGCATCACGGGCTCACGCTCAACTTCAGCTCGGAGGTCGACCGCGCACGCGCCTTCTGCGCCGGCGCGCCGGGCGTCAAGGCCGACTGGCTGCGCCGCGAACTCGATCCGCCGGTCACGCCCAAGGTGCCCGAGGGCTTCGATCCCTGCAGCCTTCCGGCGGCGGAACTGCGCGCGGCCTACCTGCGGGCGACCGATGCGCCGCGCTTCACCAAGGAGAACACGCGCGTGGGCATGAACGCGGGCGCGTCTTCCACGCCGGTCGCGCTGCTGCCCGGCAGCGCCGAGGCGATGGCCGCGAAGGCCGAGCAGGACGAGGCGGCGCAGGGCGATCCCACCGCCGCCTACGGCAGCAACAACTGGGTCATCGCGCCGAAGCTCACGTCCACGGGCCGGCCGATCCTGGCCAACGATCCGCACCGCGCGCACGGCGCGCCGAGCCTGCGCTACATGACGCACCTGAGCGCGCCCGGCATGGACGCCATCGGCGCGGGCGAGCCCTTCCTGCCGGGCCTGTCGATCGGCCACAACGGCACCATCGCCTTCGGCCTCACGCGCTTCTACATGGACCAGGAAGACCTGTACGTGTACGAGCTCAACCCGGCCAACCCCGAGGAGTACCGCTACCAGGGCCGCTGGGAGCCGATGACGCGCGTCACCGAGCGCATCGCGGTCAAGGGCGAGGCCGCGCCGCGCGAGGTGGTCAACACCTTCACGCGCCACGGCCCGGTGCTGGTCGCGGAGCCCGGCAAGCGTCGCGCCTTCGCCCTGCGCGCCGCCTGGCTGGAGCCCGGCATGGCGCCGTACTTCGGTTCGATGGACTACATGCGCGCGCGCAACTGGGACCAGTTCCGCGCGGCCATGAACCGCTGGGGCGCACCGGGCGAGAACCAGGTGTATGCCGACAGCAGCGGCAACGTCGGCTGGATTCCGGGCGGCCTCACGCCGATCCGCCCGAACTGGGACGGCCTCATGCCCGTGCCGGGCGACGGCCGCTATGAATGGTCGGGCTTTCGCAACGGCGACGAGCTGCCCTCGGAGTTCAACCCCGCGCGGGGCTACGTGGTCACGGCCAACGAGAACAACATCCCGCCCGACCACCCCGCCGCGAAGAAGGGCGTGGGCTACGAGTGGAGCGATGCGGCGCGCGCGCTGCGCCTCAAGGAACTGTTCGCGGCCAAGGTGGCGGCGGGGTCGCGCTTCACCATCGAGGACTCGGAGCGCATGCAGAACGACATCGTCGCGACGCCGGCGCAGCGCGTGCTGAAGCTGCTGGCCGGCCAGCGCAGCGACGACGCCCAGACCGCGGCGGCGCTGCGCCTGTTGCAGGGCTGGGACGGCGCCATGGACCGCGACAGCGCGGCCGCCGCGTTGTACGAGGTGTGGAGCAGCAAGTTCCTGCGCCAGGCCGTGCTCAAGGCCGGGGCGGGCGATGCCGGTGCCGCGCTGGCCGCGCCCGGCGACAACACGCGCATGGTGCTGCTGCTGGAGAGCCCGTCCGGCTGGGTCAGCAACGCGCAGCGCGATGCCTTGCTGCTGACGACCTTGCCCGCCGCCATGCAGGAGCTGTCCGCCAAGCTCGGGCCCGATCCGGCGGCGTGGAAGTGGGGCGCCTTGCACCGCGCCGAGTTCCGGCATCCGCTGGGCGGCGTGGTCGATGCGGCCACGCGAAAGAAGCTCGAGGTGGGCGACTGGCCGATGTCCGGCTCGTCGTTCACGCCGATGGCTGCCACCTACCGCGCGAACGACTACAAGCTGACCTCGGGCGCGTCGTTTCGCATGGTGCTCGACGTGGGCAACTGGGACGCCTCGCGCGTCATCAACACGCCGGGCCAGTCGGGCAACCCCGACAGCCCGAACTACCGCGACCTCGCGCCGCTGTGGCTCGAAGGCAAGTACGTGCCGCTGGTCTACAGCCGTGGCGCGGTCGAGAGGGAAACGGTGGAACGGATCCAGCTGACGCCGGGGCGCTAGCAGGACCGGTCACGCAAGAGGGCGCTGCCCGCGCCCCGCGGCGGCGCGCCCGGCCATGCGGTCGTCACGCGGTCGTCATTCGCCGATGTGATGCTTGCAGGAGTTGAAATACTGCCCACAAGCTTGCTGACACGATCCACTTCTTCCTTGTTGACTTCAGCGCATGGTGGTCGTGGGCGAGTGGTTGGACGGGGCTTGGGTCGGGGCAGGGACGACAGGCTCGTGCGAGCCTTCGTCTCCGGCCTCACGTGCACCGTGGTGTGCGTCTGCATCGCTTGGGGATCGACAGCGAAGGCCGTGGCCGCGGGCACCGACGTGCAGTCGGCAGATGCCGCCACCCGCGCGTCGTCCGAATCGCAGATGCTGGACTTCGATCTGCCGGCGCAGCCCTTGGCGGCTGCCCTGGCGCAATACGCCGCGGTGTCGGGGCGATCGGTGATGTTCATCGACGAGTGGGTGGCCGGGCGGACGTCCGCCCCGGTGCGCGGGCGCCATACGCCGCATGCCGCCTTGCGGGCCTTGCTGGCCGGCACGGGGTTCACCGCGGACGACGTGGACACGCAGCTTTCCGGCGCCTTCATCCTGAAGCGCGTCGCCGCGGCGCCCGGGCTGGCATCGACCGCCGCTTCGCCACGCGGGTACGACGCTCTGGTCCAGGCCCGTGTCTGGGACGCGCTGTGCGCCGATCTTCGTACGGCCCCCGGTCACTACCGCGCGATCCTGCAACTGCAGGTGACCGCGTCGGGCCGCATCAGCCAGGCCCGCCTGGTGTCGTCTTCGGGAGACCCCGGGCGGGACGCCGCCATGCTTGCGGCATTGGCTCCTCTGAAGATGGACCATCCCCCGCCGGCGGACCTGGCGCTGCCGCTCACGCTGGCCATCCTCCCGCACGACGTGTTGCCCGGACCCCGCTGTGCCACGGTGCACTGACGCATGACGGAGAACGTCATCCCGCTGCTGCGCAGCTTCCTGGTGCAACGCTACGAGCAGCTCAGGCAGCGCCTGGCCGTGCGGCTGGGGAATCGCGAACTGGCGGAAGACGCCCTGCACGAAACCTGGCTGAAGCTGGAGCGCAGCCAGCCCATGGCGGGCCCCATTGCCACGCCCCAGGCGTACCTGCTGCGCATGGCGGTCAACCTGGCGATCGACGTCCGGCGCGCACAGAGCCAGGTCTTGCTGTCCGACGACATCGACATGCTGATGAATGAGCTGCCGGACCCGGCGCCCGGCCCCGCCGAGGTCGCCGAAGCCCGTTCGCAGCTGGAGGCGCTGGACGGCCTGCTGTCGCGCCTGCCGCCGCGCCGCCGCGAGATCCTGCTGCTGGTTCGACTGGAGGGCTGGTCCCAGCGGGACGTGGCCACGCGGCTTGGCATTCCTGTGCGGACCGTCGAGTACGAACTGAAGGCCGCACAGGATCTTCTGTTCTCGCGGCTGGAGCCGCGCTCTGGCAGGTCTTCATGACGGCACGAAGAAATAGTTTGCGGATTGCGGTGTCGGCAACCGTCTATCAAGTACGGGGCCCCTGAAACCGACATGACGACGCACCCTTCACCACCGACGCTTCCCGAGACGCTGCGCGAAGACGCGCGCGCGTGGGTGCGCAAGCTGCATTCGGGCGCCGCCACACAGTGGGAGGCGCAGGCGTTCCGGCGCTGGCGCGACGCGAGTCCCTTGCATCAGGCGGCGTTCATCGAGGCCCGGCAGCAGTGGCGCGTGCTTCAGCCCGCGCTGAACAGGCTGGTGCGCACCGACGCCGAAGCGGCGAGCCTTCACCGCGAGACCCTGCGCAAGCCCGCGGCGAGCCGTCGGGCCTTCCTGGGCGTGGCGGGCGCAGCCGCCGCGGCGGGTGTCGCGGGGGTGGCGGTCTATTCGCCCTTGGGGTTGTGGCCCGCGGCCAATGAGTGGCGTGCGGACTGGCGCACGGCCGCCGGCGAGCAGCGTGCGATCGCGTGGTCCGACCAGATCGACGTGACCTTGAACACCCGCACCAGCATCCGCCGGGTGGCTTCGGACGACCAGGCCGAGGGGCTGGAGTTGCTGAACGGCGAAGCGGCGATCGAGATGCTGCCCCGTGCGCGCACCTTCAGCGTCGTGGCCGGCGCCGGCCGCAGCATTGGCGAATCGGCGCGCTTCGAGATCAGCCGCCTGGAAGGGCGGGTGTGCGTGACTTGCCTGGCGGGGCGCGTGCGCATCGAGCATCCGGCCGGCGACCGTGTGCTGCTGGCACGCCAGCAAGCGGTCTACCGCGATCACTCGATCAGCGGCATCGCCGCCGCAGACCCCGAGGTGGCTTCTGCCTGGCGGCGCGGTGAGCTCGTGTTCAAGCAGGCGCCCTTGTCGGCGGTGCTGGACGAGATCAATCGCTACCGCCCCGGGCGTGTGGTGCTGATGGTGGATGCGCTGCGGGGGAAAACGGTCACCGCGACCTTCAAGCTCGACCGCCTCGATCTGGCCTTGCTCCAGATGCAGCGCTCCTTCGGTTTGAACGCCCGGTCGCTCCCCGCCGGCGTGCTGGTCCTGAGCTAGCGTTGGCCACCGGGGTTGGGTGGTGACCCTGTCTCGATGTCGCGGCTTCCCATGGTCGTCGTGCGCAGCCACTGTGAAGCTTTCGTGACTTTGCCGAGGTGCAGTGCGTCCCCGCCGTTGATCTGCAAGGACTTTCCGGGCCGAGGCCGCAGCGACACGCGCGCGCCCACAACGAGGCCAAAAATATTCTTCTGGAATTCGACGTTTCCGTCCCGTCAAGAAACTGACGGCTCCTGTCGCGTTGGCTTTCGATCGCCATTGCAGGGGCTTCTTGAACGGGGCTGGCCTGCGCGACGCGCGCTGCCCCTTCGGCACAGGCTTTACTTCGGCGGGAACGAGACATGACCATCAGTGGGTGCAACGAAAAGAATCGACCGGCGCGCGCGGCGCAGCAGGTTTTCAGGAGGGCGCCCCTCGCGCGGGCCATCGCGGTGGCGCTGGCCGCCGGTGGGGTTCTCGGCAGCGCGCACGCCCAGCGGGCGTTCAGTCCGGCGTGGTTCGCCGACAAGGGCGCGGCGCAGGCGGGCGCGATCGCCACGGGCAAGCTGCCGAACGGCGCGCCGGCGTCCAGCCTGATCCACCCGACGCAGCCGTCGTCGGCGGCGAGCCAGCAGCTGCAGACGTCCATCACCAACCTGAACCTGGCCGCGCGCGCGATCGCCGCGCAGCAGGCACAGCAGACACAGAAGCGGGCCGAGGCGCTGGCCAGCGGCGACTCCGCGCCGGACGGTCTTACCGACGGCGGCCTGAAGGTCGACACGAATTCGCTGACCGCCGGCTGGCTCAACGCCAGGGACCCCGTCCAGTCCGCAGCCAACGGCAGGACCACGGTCACCATCGAGCAGACCGCCGACAAGGCCATCCTGAACTGGGAGACCTTCAACGTCGGCAAGCACACGACGGTGAAGTTCGACCAGCGTGCCGGCACCCACGCCAAGACCGGTGCCAACGAGTGGATCGCGCTCAACCGCATCAACGACCCCAGCGGCCGACCCAGCCAGATCGCCGGCCGCATCGAGGCCGAGGGCAGCGTCTACCTCATCAATCGCAACGGCATCCTGTTCACCGGCAGCAGCCAGGTCAACGTGCGCAACCTGGTCGCCTCCAGCCTCAAGCTCAGCGACGAACAGTTCAAGGCCGGTCTCAACACGCGCCTGGGCGCGAAATCGGGTGACCCCGGTTACTGGAGCGGCCTCGAAGTGGGCGTCGGCATTCCCACCTTCGGCGAGAACTCCAGGCAGATGCCGGCCGATTCGAACGTGCAGTTCGCCGACATGGGCCCGGCCTTCGATCCGGGCAAGCCGCCGGGCGACGTCAAGGTGGCGGCCGGTGCGCAGATCACGGGGCAGGGCGGCCACGTGCTGATGTTCGCGCCCAAGGTCAGCAACGCGGGCAGCATCCGCACGCCGAGCGGCCAGACGCTGCTGGGCGCCGGCGAAAACGTGTGGCTGGAAGCCAAGGAAATCAGCCCCACCGTGCGCGGCTTCGATGCCGTCACCTCGTCGGTGCGGCCCTGGCTCTTTCCGGCCAAGTTCCTGATCAATCCGCAGACAGCGCCCGCCTTCCAGCCTTATCTCATCGGGCGCATCGTGTCCGACATCCTGCCGCTGATGGAACAGCGCGCGGCCCAGGTCGGCTACAGCGTGCACAACACCGGCATCGTCCAGGCCGATCACGGCGACATCACCATGGTGTCGCGCGAGATCAATCAAGGCGGCATCCTGCAGGCCAGCACCGCACTGAACAACCGCACGGGCTCCATCCGCCTGCGCGCCTGGGGCCAGGGCGTGCACAACATCGACATCAATCTGGCGGCCGACGTCCCGCGCCTGACGGCCTGGTCGGGCGGCACGCTGACCCTGGGGCCGGACAGCATCACCCAGGTCGTCAACGACTGGCAGGACACCACTCGGATCGAAAGCGGCTCGCTGGCCAACCGCTACCAGCCCGGGCGCATCGAGCTCTACGGCAAGACGATCGACGTGCAGACCCGTGCCCAGGTCACCGCCGCTGCAGGCCACATCGACATCCAGGCCCAGGCCAACCCGGCGGCCCTGCAGCGCAACACCCAGGTGGGTGACGGCAGCCGCATCCTCATCGGTGAACACGCCACCGTGAGCACCGCGGGTCTGATGCAGATGCCGGTGGACATGGCCAGCAACTTCGTCGAGGCCGAACTGCGCATCAACGAACTGCGCGACTCCCACCTGCAGGCGAACACCTGGCTGTACGGCCGGAAGGTCATCGTGGATCGCCGCCGGTCGGGCAGCTTCAAGGGGCTGATGGCGGGCGTCGAATGGGTCACCGACGAGTCCGGCAAGGCGCTCAAGGGCGTCTGGGTCGGCACCCCGCTGGCGGACGTGACGGGCTGGGTGGGCAACGGCCTGGTGGGCTTGTCGGAGCTGGCGGCGCGAGGCGGCGACATCACCATCCAGTCCAACGGCTCGGTGATCACGCGGCCGGGCTCCATCCTGGATGTGTCGGGCGGCTCGGTGCGCTACAGCGACGGCTGGAACACGGAAACCCTGCTGCGCGGCGCGGACGGGCGCACCTACACGATGTCGTCCGCGCCGGCGGACATGACCTACACGGGCATCGCGGGCCAGTACCTGCAGGCGCATGCGCGCTGGGGCGTCACGCAGACCTATGTCAATCCGATGCTGTCGGGGCGGCGCTGGGAGCCGGGCTACGAAGAAGGCCGCAATGCCGGTTCGATCGACATCCGTGCCGGCAGCGCCTTCATCCTGGAGGGTGAGTTCAGGGGCTCGGTGCAGCCCGGCGACCGGGTGCAGGAAGTGGCCGAGCTGCCTCGGGCCGGCCGCCTCACGGTGGGTTCCAACCGCGCGCAAGAGGGCATGTGGACCCTGGGCCAGGTCGTCATCAGCGACAAGCCCGCGTTGCTGCCGGCGGGTTTCAGCATCGACAGCCCGCTGGGCAAGGACGCCTTCCTGACCGAGCCCGAAGGGCAAGCCCCCGGCGCCGGCGCGGGCGTGGGCCGCACCACCTGGCTGTCCGCCGCGGGGCTGAGCCATTCGGGCCTGGCCGCCATCGAGTTGAACCTCAATACCGGCTTCGTGCTGGAAGACAGCGCGGTGGTGACTCTGCAGCCGGGGGCGCGCTTCACGGCCGCGGTCTACGACGGCCAGGGCATCCCCGGCAACTTCGACATCCAGGGCAAGCTCATCGCCCCGGGCGGCACCATTGCCCTGAGCGCCGGCGGCAAGGCGGACAGCGTGCTGCGCCTGGGCGCGAACAGCCTGCTGAGCGTCGCGGGCCAGTGGGTCAACGACACCGGCCAAGGCGTCACGCTGGGCCGCGCCATCCACGGCGGCTCGATTGCACTGGGCACCCCGATGAAGGAGGGCCTGGGCACGGTGTACGGCAACGTGGAGGTGGCCGCCGGTGCGGCACTGGACGTGTCCGGCGGCGGCTGGCTGTCCGGTGTCACGGCGGGCGGCAAGGCAGGCAAGGTGAAGGCGGGCAACGGCGGGGCCATCAGCCTCACGGCCTTCGACAACACGGCGCTCGAGACGCTGGACCTGCGCGGCTGGGCGGGGGGCGATGCGTCCCGGCTCACGCTCACGGCGATCGGCGACGTGCAGGTGGGCGGCGCCGCGCCCGCGGCCGACACAACGGGCGACAAGGCATCGGGCGCAGCCAAACCGCTGCACCTGCCGCAGACCCTGTACGCCGAGCGCGGCTTCGGCACGATCGGCATCCGTTCGCTCGGCGGGGACGTCGTGGTCGCGGAAGGCGCACAGGTGCACATCCAGCCCACGAGCTGGGACATGCCCGCCGCGGTATCGACGCTGCGCACGCTGCCCAGCGGCAGCGCCTTGGGCGATGTGCTGGCCCCCAAGGCACTGGACGAACTGAGCGAACAGCGCCGCGCCGCGCGCGCGCCCGGCGGCCTGTCGCTGGCGACCGGCGCGACCGGTGGCGGCATCCGCATCGACGCGAACGCCAGCATCCAGACAGAAACCGGCGGCACGATCTCGTTGGACGCGGACGGGTCCGGGCAGGCTTCCGTGCGGGTGGCAGGCCGCCTTCAGGCGCCGGCCGGGACGTTGAACATCCGCGCCAAGAAAACCCTGACGCTGGCCGACGGGGCCGAGCTGCTGCTGCCCGGCGTGGCGCAGATCTTCCACGACCCGGCCATGCGCCTGCCCCTGGGCAAGGTGCTGCCGGGCGGCACGGTCACGCTGAACGCCGGCACGCTGGATGCGCAGGCGGGTGCGCTGATCGACGTGTCGGGTGCGCGGGGCACGGTGGCGTATTGGGACCGCGGCACGGGTGCGCTCGGCGCCCTGCGGCGCGTGGACCAGGAACTGGGCAGCAATGGCGGCGCGGTCGTGATGGAGGCCGCCGCCGGCGGTGCCATGAACGCCAGGCTGCGCGCCCACGGCGGCAACGCCCAGGCGGCGGGCGGCTCGTTGTCCATCACGGACACGAGCGCGGCCGGGAGTGCGTCCGGGGACCTGGTGGCGCCGGACATCGGCTCCTTCCTCTACTACAAGAGCCCCACCGGCACGTACACCTTCAACGGAGAAAAGTACGCGCGGATCATCGGCACCAGCGGCAACCTCGACGTGCGCGACGAGTACGCCGGCGACGTCAAGATGAGCAGCGCCATGCGCACCGCGATCAACACCACGCTGCCGACGTCGGTGTCCAGCAGCAAGGGGCTCGTCCTCGACGCGGGCGCGGCGCTGGCCGCGGGACCGGGCGCCGACAGGGCGCCGTGGGAGCACGACGCGAGCATCGACAGGCGGGTGGTCGAACTGCTCAACAAGTACTTCTGGAGCGGCACCGGAACGGCGCTGAGCCACAAGATCCACATCGGCAACATCGCCACCTCGGACGGCACCCTGCACGTGTCGGCGAAGGCGCTGCAGGACACGGGCTTCTCGGCGGTCGACCTGCGTTCCACGCAAGTGGGCGTGCAGCTGGCCGGCGGTGTCGACCTGAGCGTCGCCGGCCGCCTGGGCATCACCGCCCCGGTCATCCAGAGCGACGGGCTGGGCGGCGTGGTGCGCCTGCACGCCCACCATCTGCAACTGAACCCGCTGACAGGCGCGGTGGGCGCGGTCGGCGCCCCGGCCCGCAATGCGGGCGAACTGATCCTGTCGGCCACCCAGGCCATCGACATCGCAGGCAGGGGTGCGAAGGGCGAGTCTGCGTCGCCCGTCGACGTCAAGCTGCGCGGCTTCGAACGCACGGTGCTGGACACCGGCGACCTGCGCTTCGTCGCGGGCGCCTACAGCGAAGGCGGCATCGACTACGACGACCCGCAGCTGCGGGCCACGCTGGACGTGGGGGGCGCGCTGGAGATCAAGGCCGCGCAGGTCTACCCGGCCACCGCGGTCACGGCGCGAATCAACTCGGACCGGTCCATCACCGTGCGCGGCAACGGGAGCGCCGCGGCGCCTCTGTCGGCCGGCGGCAGCCTGACGCTGAACGCGCCCGTCATCGAGCAGGACGGCGTGCTGCGCGCGCCCTTCGGGCAGATCGCGCTGAATGCCAGTGAGCGCCTGACGCTGGGCACGAACAGCCTGACCTCGGTGTCCGGCGCGGGCCTGGACGTGCTCTACGGCAGCCTGCGCAACGCCGAGTACTGGCTGGACCCGGCCAACCCGCAGGGCCGCAACCGTGCCAATGCCGGCGATGCCAGTTCCCTGGACGAAAACCGCTACCTCTCGTCCCTGCCGGAAAAGCGCGTGCTCCTGCAAGCGCCGGATGTGGCCATGGCCGCGGGCGCGGTGGTGGACATCGCGGGCGGGGGCGACCTGCATGCGTGGGAGCACGTGCCCGGCTCGGGCGGTTCGCACGACGTGCTGACGCTGCCCGGCATGTACGCCGTGCTGCCGGGCTACCAGGGCCTGTCGCCCGTGGCGGGCGGTGCGGCGGGCCAGAAGGTCTGGCTGGCCGGCGGCGGCCTGGGGGCCGGCTGGTACACGCTGCTGCCGGCGCGCTATGCGCTGCTGCCCGGCGCCTTCGCGGTGCAGAGCACGGGCCAGGCCTTGCCGGCGTGGGCCGCGTCCCGTGGCGAGGTGGTGAGCCTGCGTGACGGTTCGACGATCGTGGCCGGGCGGGAACAGAACACGATCAGTGGCGCGCGCGATGCCACGGCCTCGGGCTGGCGCGTGCTGCCCGCCAGCCTGGTGCGCAAGGTCAGCGAATACAACGAAGCGCGGGGCAACGCCTTCTTCTCGTCGGATGCGTTCAAGCTGACGCAATACCGCCTCACGGGGCAGGACGTCGTGACCCCGCGCCTGGCGCGCGATGGCGGCGCCGTGGTGTTCAAGGCCGACCGCGCGCTGACGCTGGACGGCGAACTGCGCGCGCAACCCGATGCGGGCGGGCGCGGCAGCCTGGTGGACATTGCCGCCGCCAAGATCGCCATCTTCGGCGCGGGGCAGGACAGCAGCGACCTGCGCGCCGACGGTTACCTGGTCGTGGATGCCGGCAGCCTGACGCGCTTCGGCGCGGGCAGCCTGCTGGTGGGCGGCACGCGCACGGGCAACGTGCGGGGCCTGCAGGTGGACGTGGCCGCCAGCGACGTGGTGCTGCGCAACACGGCAGGCACCGCGTTGAGCGGCCCGGAAGTGATCCTGGCCGCGGCGAATGCGGTGTCGATCGAGTCGGGCAGCGTGCTGCGTGCGGACGGCCGGGCGTCGGGCGACGAGGCGAACCTGGTGCTCAAGCCGCAGGTGGCGGCCGTGTGGAGCGACAACAACACGCCCAACGACACCAGCGACGACCACATCGTCACGCCTTCCAGAGACTGGGGTGCGCTGGTGCGCGTGAGCAGCGGCCAGGCCGTGCGGGCGCTGCGCGAGAACGTGGACACCACCGTCGGCGGCCAGGTGCGCATCGGCGCCGGTGCACTGCTGCAGGGCGGCGAGGCGCTGCTGCTCGACGCCACCAACAACACCGAGATGGCCGCCGGCGCGCAGCTGTCGGGCAAGGCCTTGTCGGTGGCCGCGAGCCGCATCGGCATCGGCGGTGGCAGCGGCGGCCTGGTGCTGGACACCGACGCCCTGGCGCAGTTGTCGCGCGCGCAGTCATTGACGCTGCACAGCTACGGCAGCCTGGACTTCTATCGCTCGCTCGACATGCGCGGCCTGGCGCAGGTGGTGTTCGACGCCGCAGCCTTGCGGGGCCATGGCGCCGATGCCGTGCAGGTGCAGGCCTCCCACCTGACGCTGCAGAACACGGGCGCGTCGCTGAGCAGTGCGGGCACGGGCGGTGGTCGTCTGGAACTGTCGGCTGGCGAGCTGGTGCTGGGCGCGGGCGACAAGACGATGTCCGGCTTCGACCAGGTGCTGCTGTCGGCCAGCCGGCGCATCGCCGGCGAAGGCACCGGGAGCCTGGACGCCGGGACGGCGGCGCTGACGCTGCGCACGCCGGTGCTGCAAGGGGTGTCCGGCGCCGACCAGACCGTGCGAACGCAGGGCCAACTGGTGTTGCAGCAGGACGCGCAACTGGATGCGCAAGAGATGGCATCACTGGGCCGCGCCAGCCTGGGCGCGCGCCTGAGCCTGTCGGGCCAGGGCGTGACCGTGGCGCTGCCGGTGCTCGCGCTGGGCGGCAGCATTGCGGTCGATGCCGGCACGGGCAACCTCACGGTTGCAGACTCGGGCCGCCTGCACGCGGGCGGCCTGGAAAAAGTCTTCTTCGACGCGGCCCAGTACGTGGACGCGGGCCAGATCAGCCTGGCGACCCGGGGCGGCCTGATCGACCTGGCCCCGGGCAGCCTGCTGGACCTGTCCGCCCAT
Organism: Variovorax sp. FW301-JW7; assembly: GCF_058788795.1. NCBI lineage: Bacteria > Pseudomonadati > Pseudomonadota > Betaproteobacteria > Burkholderiales > Comamonadaceae > Variovorax > Variovorax sp. FW301-JW7. Next base: position 34,318 of record NZ_JBYTBC010000011.1, on the reverse strand, counting down.
CCGCGCGGTGGCGACGCCGGCCGCCTGACCGTGGACGCATCGGCCGGCGGACGGGTCCACTTCGGTGGCACCCTGCAAGCGCAGGCCGGTGCCGGCGGCAATGGCGGCAACTTCGCGCTGGCCATCGATCGGCTGGACGATTTCGGCGCGCTGGCGCGAACGCTCAACGATGCGGGCTTCAGCCGCTCGCGGCAGTTCCGCGTCCGCCAGGGCGACCTCACGATCGCGGGCACCACGCGGGTGGCCGACTTCGAAGTCATCACCGACCGCGGCGTGATTGCTGTCGACGGCACGGCGCGCGTCGAGGCCCACGCGGCCTACGGCGGCAGCATCCGCCTGGTCGGCGGGGCAGGGCTGACGATGCAGCCTGGCGCGGTGCTGGCGGCCCATGCCACCGACGCCGTCGATGGCCTGGGCAGCAGCCGCATCGACCTGGAAGCGGTCGACGGCCAGCTGCACCTGGCCGGTGGCACGCTGGACCTGAGCGGCGGCGAAGGCGGCAAGCTGCGGCTGCGGGCGCAGCGCACCGCAGGCAACGACGGCCTGAACGTCACGGCGCTGAACGCCGCCGTGCAGGGCGCGCGCTCCGCGGTGCTCGAAGGCGTGCGCCGCCATGCCAGCACGGACGGCACGGTGGAATCCGTGGCCCCGCAGGCGATCGCCGAGGCCAATGCCTTTGCAGGCCACAGCGGCATCCTGGCAAGGCTGGGCGGCAACGCCGCCGCCTACACCTTGGCGGCGGGCATCGAGATCACCAGCCCGGGCGACCTGACGCTCGGCCGCGACTGGAATCTGTTCGACAGCTTCGGTGCGGCGCACCGCGAAGGCACGCTCACGCTGCGCGCCGGCGGCAACCTGAACATCGACGGCCATCTGAGCGACGGCTTCGACGTGGCGGGCCGCGACAACGGCGCGGGCCGGGCGGCGCGGCTGCAGCAGGCGGCCTCGTGGAACCTGCGCCTGGTGGCGGGCGCGGACCTGGGGTCGGTCGATGCACTGGCCACGCGGCCATCGGGCGCGCTTGCAGCCGACACCGGCACGATCCGCGTGGGCACGGCCGGCACCGAGTCGGGCGCCGGCAAGCTGGTGCGCACCGGCAGCGGCGACCTGACGGTGCGCGCCGGGCGCGACCTGGTGCTCGCCCACAAGGAGTCCGCGCTGTACACGGCGGGCCGGGCCGAGGCCGATCCCACCCTGGGTGGCGGCTTCGACACCGCCAGCGTCGATGCCCAGTACGGCACCGCAGGCGGCCACCTGGACGTCGCGGTCCAGGGCAGCGTGCGCGCGCCGACCCAGCAGGGCGTGCGGTCGGACCAGATCCTGACCGAATGGCTGTTCCGCCAGGGACGCTACGGCGGCGAGTTCAGCAGCCCCACCGGCTACTACGACCCCTACAACATGGGCGACACCTGGGCGCCGGTCATGTCGGCGCGGGGCCAGCAACCGAGCTGGTGGGTGAACCACGCCAGCTTCCAGCAGGGCCTGGGCGCGCTGGGCGGCGGCAACGTGAAGCTGTCGGCGGGCGGTGACCTGGTGAACCTGGTGGTGGCCTTGCCCAGCACCATGCGCGTGACGGGCGGGCGTTCCGCCGGCGATGCCGCGGCCTCCATCGTGACGCGCAACGGCGGGCAGCTGCAGGTGAGCGCAGGCGGCGCCTTGAAGGCCGGCCAGTACTACGTGGGCCGCGGCGCGGGCGAGATCGACGCAGGCACCAGCGCCGCCGGCTATGTCATGACCGGCACAGTGAGCAACGGGTCCGGCGCCACCTATGCCTACGACATCGCGCCCGTGCTGGCGCTGTCGGACGCCACGCTCAAGCTGCAGACGCTGGGCGACCTGGTCCTGCAGACCGTGATCGACCCCATGCAGATACGCCGTGCCTACGTCGACCAGGTCGACAAGGACACCAGTGGCGGGGCCAGCCATGCGATGTTCATGAGCAGCCATACCGAGCGCAGCGCCGTCACGCTGGTGTCCACCGGCGGCAACGTGCGCCTGGAAAACCAGTCGGAATACGTGGCGGGCAACGAGACGGGCAACACCACCAAGCTGGTGAATGGCATGACGGACACCAAGCTCCAGACGGACATGGTGGGCCTGTACCCGGCCAAGCTGAGCGTGTCGGCCCTGAGCGGAAGCATCGACGTCGCGGGCCTGCTGCCGATGGCGCCGGCGAACACCACCGACCTCTCCTTGCTGGCCGCGAAAGACCTGCGCTTCCTGCGCGGCAGCAGCCTGCTGAACACGGGGGCCATCGTGATGACCCAGACCACGCTGGACAAGTGGCCCTCGATCTTCCGGCCATGGACAGGTCTCACGACCGTGCTGGGCGGTGCGTCGGCGTTCGGAGCGCCGCTGAAGTCGGTCTATGGCGGCTTCTCGGTGACGAACCCCTTCCTGACGAACAGCGCCAATGGGGGGGCGGAGCTGTTCGACAACCCGGACACGCTGCCGATGCAGGCGCACGACTTCGCGCCCAGCCGCCTCTATGCGGCCACCGGTTCCATCAGCGACCTGAACCTGATCGCGTCGGAATCGGTGCGCGTGCAGGCCGGCACCGACATCCGCAACTTCGAGTTGAGCGCGCGCAACCTGCGCGCCACCGACAGCACGGTGCTGGCGGCGGGCAACGACATCCTGGCTGTCGCCAACCGGTTCCTGTCGCATCCCTATGCGGGAGCCAGCGGAGGCGCGGCGTCGTACTACTACGACAGGGGCAGCCGCACCGCGCTGCAAGGGCCGGGGGAGTTGCTGCTGCTGGCCGGGCGCGACATCCAGGGCAACAACTTTTCGCTGTACACCAATGGCAACCGCTATTGGGACTACGTGTCGGCCACGCCGCGCGGCGAGGAAACGAACATCATCAAGGCCCTGCCCGCCGAGGGCGCCGACATCACCCTGATGGCCGGCATGAACAAGGCCGCCCGCTACGACGCCTTCGAGTCGGCCTACCTGAACCCGGCCAACGTGGCCGCCATGCCGCAGTACCTGAAGACCACCCTGGCCGACGGGACGGTGGCGCCGCTGTACCTCACCGACGGCGTGGACCACCGCGGCGACCTGCCCAAGCTCACGCGCCGGGGCCTGGTGTCCTTCGTGGAAGGCGTGCTCGGTGCCGACAAGGTCGCCGGCCTGGCCGCCAACGCGGACGGCAAGCTGAGCCCGCAACAGGCGTGGGAGCAATACCGGCAACTGCCGCCGCTGGTGCGCGAGCAGTTCCTGCGCCAGGTCTTTGTCTACGAACTGCGCGAAGGAGGGCGCGACCAGAACGGCGGCGATGGGCAGAACGGCCCGATCAACGGCGGCTACCGTCGCGGCTCCGCGGCCATCGACACGCTGTTCCGCGGTGCGACGGCCGAAGGCCAGCCCGTTCGCTACGCCGCGGACCTGCCGGACAACTGGCGCAGCAGCTGGTCCGGCGTGGGCAGCATCGCCGCGACCCGGATGGCGGCGCGCACCCACCAGGGCGGCGACATCAACGTCTTCACCCCCGGCGGCGGCCTGCAGGTGGCGGGGCTGGGCGCGGTGGTGCCGGACGGATACGGCCTGGTGACGCTGGCCTCGCCGGGGCAGGTCAATGTGTTCACCGACCGGGACATCATCGTGAACCGTTCGCGCATCCTGTCCTTCGTCTCGCAGGCCGAACCGCTGGGCAGCGACCAGGTGTTGTGGTCCAGCCAGGGCGACATCGACGCCGGCCGCGGCGCCAAGACCGTGCGCATCCCGCAGGCGCCGGAAGTCACGTCGGACGTGGACGGCAACATCACCGTGCAGGAAAAGCGCGACATGAGCGGCGCCGGCATCGGCACCGTGGGCGAAGGCGACGTGGACCTGGTCGCACCGAGGGGCACCATCGATGCGGGCGATGCCGGCATCCGGGTCGCGAGCAACCTCAACATTGCCGCGCTGCAGGTGCGCAACGCCGACAACATCCAGGTCAAGGGCGAAACGACCGGGCTGCCGGTGGTGGCCGCGGTGAACATCGGGGCACTGACCACCGCCAGCGCCGCGGCGTCGGCGGCGGCCATGGCGGCGCAGGAGTCCCTGCGCCAGGAGCGGGCCGCGGCACGGCAGAACCTGCCCTCGGTCTTCACGGTGCGGGTGCTGGGCTTCGGCAACGACAGCCTGTCGCCGGGCGGTGCGGGTGCATCGTCGCCGTCACGTCCCGGCGCGCAAGCGGGCGCTGCGCCTCGGTACGACCCTGCCAATCCGGTGCAGGTCTTTGGGCACGGCAACCAGTTCGACGCGTCGGTGATGTCGTTGCTGACCGACGCCGAGAAGAGCAGGCTGCGCCATGCCGGCAAGTAAGACGATGTCCGCGGCTGAGTTCGATCCCGGTCCTTGTTTTCAAGGGCCATTCGCGGGTCACGGCGAGCCCACCGGCGTCGTGCTGCGGGCGTTCCTGACAGCGAACTACACGTACCTGCATCGCCGGTTGGCCCGCGATCTCGGCTGTTCCGACCAGGCCAGCGAGTGCCTGCACGACGCCTGGCTGCGCCTGGGCGAGATGACGGCATCGGAGCCCGTGCGCAGTCCCGGGGCCTATGTCTATCGAACGGCGCGCAACCTGGCGATGGATCGCCTGCGCAGCGACCGGTCCTGGCAGTACGTGGGCGAATGGGATACGGCACTCGATCTCCTGGCCGATCACGCGCCCGGCCCCGATGCCATCGCCGAGGCGCGTTCGGCCGTGGAGGCCGTCGAGCAGGCGATGCAGCGGCTTTCGCATCGGCATCGTTCGGTGCTCGTGGCGCTGCAGATCGAGGAGATGACCCGCCAGGACGTGGCAGACCGGCATTGCATCTCTCTGCGCAGAGTGGACACGGCACTTCGCCAGGCCCTGGACTACTGCGCGCATGCGTCCGGTCACACCGTGCGGGCGGAGGGCGCTGCGCCCCGGCGCGGTCTGTCCCGGCGATGGCAGGAGAAAGTCGTCGCCCCGCTGCGCGCCAGCGCGCCGCGCGCGCAGACGTGAGGCGCTACCAGTCCTCTTTCACCGCCAGCACCACATCGCGCCCCGCCGCGGCGCGCCCGGCCATCCACGCCGTGAACGTGCCGGCCGCCACCACGGCCGCGCACAGCGCCAGCAGCCGCACCCAGGGCACCAGCAGGTCCATGCTCCAGTGGAAGCTCTGCGGGTTCACCACCTTCACCAGCACCACCGACACGGCCAGCCCGAGCAGCAGCCCGGCCACCGCGCCGATGGCGGTCCAGGCCGCGCCTTCGCCGGCCACCACGGCCAGCACCTGCCGCCGCGTGAAGCCCAGGTGCGCGAGCAGGCCGAACTCCTTGCGCCGCGCCAGCACCTGCGCGCTGAAGCTGGCCGCGATGCCGAACAGGCCGATGGCGATGGCCACGGCCTGCAGCCAGTAGGTGACGGCAAAGCTGCGGTCGAAGATGCGCAGCGAGGTGGCGCGGATCTGGCCGACTGAGGCAAGTTCGACTGCGCCGTCGCGTGATGCGCGCGAGGCGAGGGCGCGAACGGCCGCCTGCACTTCCGTTTCGGACGCACCGGGCGCGAGCCACAGCGCGACGTCGCTCACGTCGTGCTCGCCGGTGATGCGTTCGAAGTCGCGCGCGTCCATCGCGATCGCGCCGAACTGCCGCGCGTAGTCGCGCCACACGCCGGCCACGAAGAACACCTGCGGCGTCGCCGTGCGCATCGCATCGGACAGCGGCGCGAACGCGCTGCCCGGCTTTGCGCCGTACAGCTCGACCATCGGCTCGCTCACGTAGATGCCGGTCTGGCCGGGCGGCACCGGCAGCGCCTCGCCCACCAGCGGCAGGCCGCGCACCACGCCGCCTTCGAGGCTGCGCGCGATCAGCGTCACGGCGGGCTGCGCGGGGTCGAGCTGCAGCGACTGCGTGCGCAGCGTGCCGGTGCGCGCCACGCCGGGCAGCTGCGCCAGCGCCTGCACGAAGGCCGGCGCGAAGGTCGCGGTGTCGGTGCTGCTCGTGCCGCCGCTGTTGCCGCTGCCGCGCCCGCCCGAGGTGGCACGCACGTACAGGTCGGCCGGCAGCACCACGTCGAGCCAGTGCGTGACCGATTCGCGAAAGCTCGCGACCATCACCGTGAGCGCCACCGCCAGACTCAGGCTTGCGACCACGCCGCTCACCGCCACGGCCGCCGTGCCGCGCATGCGCCGCGCGCGCTCGACGGCGAGCATCGGCAGCACGCGCCGTGCAAACGCCGGCGCCACGCGGTCGTACAGCAGCGCGATCAGCCAGGGCAGGGCGGTGATGCCGCCCACCAGCAGGCAGGCCACCGACAGGTACGCCGCCACCGGAATGCCGCCGATGGCCGGCAGGTTGGCCAGCGCCGCGCCCGCGCCGATGAGCCCGAGCGCGAGCCAGTGGTGGCGGCCCTGCGCGGGCGCCGCGCCCAGGCCCTTGAGCGTCTGCGCCTCGGGCAGCGCCTGCGCGGCGCGCGCGGGCCACCAGCCGCCCACCAGCGCGGCCACCACGCCGAGCCCGCCGTACAGCAGCGCGGCGCCACTGCTCCAGTGCAGCCGGGGCGCCACGCCTTCGAAGTAGCCGCCGCCCAGGTCGCCGCCCAGCACGCGCAACGCGAAGGCCGCGAGCGCGGTGCCGAGCGCCAGGCCGGCGGCGCTGCCGATCAACCCGAGCACCAGCGATTCGGCCAGCACCAGCCGCAGCCGTTCGCGTGGCGTGAGGCCCAGCACACCGAGCAGCGCGAACTGCTGCGCGCGCTTGGCCACGCTGAGCGCGAGCACCGAGAACACCAGGAACGCGCCCGTGAACAGCGCCACCAGCGCCAGCACCGTGAGGTTGACGCGATAGGCGCGCGACAGGTTGCTCACGCGCTCGGCCGCATCGCCCGGCTCGGCGAACTTCAGGCCCGCGGGCCAATCGGGCGACTTCTCGAGCGCGGCCACGAAGGCCGCGCGGTCGGTGCCCGGCGCGAGCCGCAGGTCGATGCGGCTCAACTGGCCGAGCGGGCCGAACAGCTCCTGCGCGACCGCGATGTCCATCACCGCCAGCGCCGCGCCGCCGGCCGTCACGTGGCCCGACACCGCAAGGCGCTGCCACGCGGCGCCGCTGCGCAGCTGCAGGCTTTCACCGGTCGCAGGCTGCAATGACAGCTGCAGCGCCTGGCGTGCCGCCGCGTTGAGGAACACATGGCCGGGCGCGAACAGCGCGAAGCGGTCGGCACCGGCGACCGACTGCGGCATCAGCGCGGGCGCGATGGTGGGCAGCGCGAGCGCATCGACGCCAATCACGCGCAGCGGCACCTGGCGCCCGTCGCCGCTCAGCGCAAGGCCCTGGAACTCGAGCACCGGGCTCGCCAGCGCCACTTCGGGCCGGCGCGCGAGCCGGCCGAACACGGCCTCGTCGAAGCTGCCCTGCGCGGCGCGCAGCTCGAGGTCGGGCTGGCCGTTCACCGAGCGCACCGCGCTGGAGAACTCGTCGAGCGCCGAGGCGTTGATGAGCTGTACCGAAAACGCCAGCGCCACGCCCAGCATCACGGCCAGCACGGCCGCCGCGTTGCGCCAGGGGTGGTGGCGCAGTTCCTGCCAGGAGAAGGTCGAAAGCAATGCACGCATGGGGTCATTGTGGCCGCCGTGGCAGGATGGCGGCTGTTCGACGATGACGACTTCACGCCCGAGGATTCCGACGATGCGGCTTCTGCCCTCCGCCTGGTGCCGCCGCTGGCTGGCGCCCTGGCTTCTCGTGCCCTGGCTGGCGGGCGCGGCGAGCGCGCAACTCGCACCGCCCTCCGCACCGCTCTCGCTCGCCAGCGACCCCGCCGTGCTGGCCCGCACCGCGCTCGGCGCCGAGCGCGGCACGCTGGTGGTCGGCCTGCTGCGCGGCGACAAGGCCGCCTACGGCATCGCCCACAACCCCGAGCCGCTGGTGGCGCGCGCCATTGCGCCGGCCAGCGCGGAGCAGCCGATGTTCGAGATCGGCTCGGTCACCAAGGTCTTCACCGGCCTGCTGCTCGCGCAGGCGGTGGAGCGCGGCGATGTGGCGCTCGACGACAGCGTGGGCAAGCTGCTCGCCGGCCATGCCGAGGGCGTGCCGCTCGCCGTGGCGTCGATCACGCTGCGGCAGCTCGTCACCCACACCGGCTGCCTGCCCGTGATGGCCGACGGCGTGACCGGTGGCGCCGCGCTGGCCGAGCAGTTCCGCAGCTTCGACCTGCCGATGTTCTGGGCCGCGCTCGCGCGCATCCACCTGACGGCCCTTGCGGCGCCGTGCGAGGCGCGCTACAGCAACTTCGGCATGGCGCTGCTCGGGCAGCTGCTGGCGCTGCGCTACGGCACCTCGTGGGGCGAGCTGGTGCGCGCGCGCATCACCGAGCCGCTGGGCATGAACGACACCGTGATCCCGCTCGGCGACAAGGCCTCGCGCATGGCGCCGCCGTTCGCGGGCGACCAGCGCCAGCGCCGCTTCGATATGCATGCCTACGCGCCCGCCAGCGCGCTGCGCTCGACCGCCGCCGACATGCTGGCCTTCAGCCGCGCCATCCTCGCCGGCGCGCACGGCCCGCTGGGCCCGGCCGCCGCACGGCTGCTCACGCCGCTCGCGCGCTACGAGGGCGCCGAGATCGGCTATGCCGTGATGGTGCGCGGCCCCGAGACCGGCCGTCGCACCTACTACCACGCAGGCGTCACCGAGGGCTACCGCACGCTCTGGCTGCTGGCGCCCGACACCGGCGAAGCGCTCATCGTGCTCGCCAGCAACCAGCGCGCACCGCTGCAGCCCGTGATGCTCGCCATCGGCAAGAGCCGCTACCCGGTGCCGACGACCGAAGTGCCCATCGATCCGAAGCGCCTGGCCGACTACGCGGGCGAGTTCCGCGTCGGCAAGGCGCAGATGCTGGGCTTCACCGTGCGCGACGGGCGTCTGCTGGCGCGTGAATCGGGCAAGGGCTACAACCTTCTCACGCCCACGGGGCCGGATCGTTTTGCGGTGACGGCCATCGGCGCGCAGTTCGTGTTCCGGCGCGGCGATGGTGGTGAGGTGAATGGGGTGACGCTGACGCAGGGCGGCAGCCGGCTCGAAGGGCGACGCGTGGGGGCCGCCGCTGCCGTGAGGTCGGAGTGAGCGCGGGCGCGTTCAGCGTTGTGCCAGCGCGAGCAGGTCGTTCGCCATGTGCGTGATCTTGTCGCGCATCACGAGCTGGCGCAGCCAGCCGGCGGGAATGCCGTCCACGCCGTAGAAGGCACCCGCGATCTGGCCGCAGATCACCGCGGTGGTGTCGGCATCGTCACCCAGGTTGGCGGCCGCGAGGACCGCCTGCTCGAACGAGTCGGTGTGCGCGAAGCACCAGAGCGCTGCTTCGAGCGATTCGACGCAGTAGCCCGAACCCTTGATGCGTTCGATCGGCTTCGAGGCGTAGTCGCCGCGTGCCAGCGCCGCGACCTTCTCGCTCAAGGGCGCCAACGGTACGGTGGCAAGGATCGCCGCCTTGCTTTCGCCTTGCAGCGCTGCGCGCAGTTGCAACGCGAAAAGCTGCGAGCACTCGATAGCCTCCTGCGCGCCGTGCGTGGTGCGTGTGCTTTCGCCGGCCTGCCGCCAGGTGGCTTCGGCGCTCGGCGCGTAGAACATCGGCACCGGCGCGAGCCGCATCAGTGCGCCGTTGCCTGCCGTGCGAGGACTCGGGTCGCCCGCGAACGGATCACCGGAGCCGACGTAGCGACTGAGCGCTGCCGACACGGTGCCACCAATGTCGAAGCAACGGCCGTTGCTGCTCATGTAGCCTACGCTGCGCCAATTGCAGTAGCGGTTCATCTGGTCAGTGGCGTCGAAGTCCTCGCGATAGATCAGGCTTGCCGCAAGGCACAGCGCCATCGAGGTGTCGTCGGTCCATTCGCCGGGCTCCAGGTCGAACGGACCGCCGCCGTGCATGCCCGTCACAGCCACGAAGCTGCCGCGGGGGCTGAATTCGACGGTGGTGCCCACCGCATCGCCGCAGGCCAGCCCGAGCAGGCATCCCTGGTAGCGCGCCGCGTTCATGGGGCCGCCCTCAGTTCGTCGCGGGCCGCCATCAGCGCATAGCCCAGCAGGTTCAGGCCTTTCCAGGTGCGCGGGTCTTGCGCCGCCGCGTCCGTCGCAGCGAGGCCGATGCCCCAGATCGCATCGACGGGGCTCGCCTCGACCAGCACCTGCCGGCCGGTGCCGAGCAGGTACGCGCCGAGCGCCGCGTTCTGCGAGAACTTCGCAACGTTTCCGCGCGTCACGAGGTCGAAGCGCGCTTCGAGCCACGCCGCTTCATCGAAGTTGCCGATCTGGCGCCCCAGCTTCTTTGCTTCGCCGGGCGTGCGCGCGGCGATGATCTTTTCGCAGGTGGCCGCGTCACCGAAGAGCCGCGCCTTGCCGGCCATCATGAAATGCTCGGCGGTACGGTAGGTGACGCCTTCGACAGTGAAGGGCGCCTCGTACCACTGGCTGAAGCAGCTCTTGCCGATGCTGCCGTCCTTCGGGACCTGGTGGCCCCAGAAGAGCAGGCAGTCGATCTTGTGGCCTTGGGCGATGTGCGCGAGCAGGTCTTCGTTGCTGCGCAGCGCGTGGGGTCTGTTCGTCGTCATTCCTTGTGGTCCTCAGGATTCGAAGCCGAGCACATGCTCGACCGGCAATTGCAGCCCGGGGTTGTCGTTCTGCGCCATCGGGCGTTGAGCGTCCACGAAGGCGCGCATGTCGATCACCTCGAGCAGTTCTTCGTTCGCAAACGCGGCGAGCGTTCGGCCGCGCAGGCCCAACTGAATGGCGCGGCGTTCCAGCTTGTTGCCTGCCGGTGCGTGGTCGGGGTCCCATTGCAGGCGAACCTCGGAACGGTTGACCGCCTCCTGCCACGCATCGCGATCAGGATAGCGCTCGGCATCGAAGGTCGAGGGCACGGCCTCGCGCACGACCCGTTCGAAGAACGCGCGGCGCAGCCGCAGCCCGAGCGTGACCTCCTGGCCTTCCTTGGTGCCCCAGCCGGAGCGATACATCATCCAGAGGAAGTTCGGTTTGATCCAGCTCATCCGTGAAAGGCTGAAGTCCGGTCCGTCGAGACGGCCGTGCCAGATCGCGTATTCGCCGATGGCGGGGCGGTAGGCCTGATAGACGATGACGGACTGGGCATCGTGATGCGCCAGGATGTGCTTTCCGTCCTGCGGCCAGCGCTCGCGTTGGGCGAGATGGGGCTCGGTGGGAAGCGGCATGGTCTGCTTGTTCATTGTTCTGGGTTCCTCTCGTTGTTGTTCTTCTTGCGATCTCATTGAGTTGCTCTGTGCAACTAATGATGGGTTGTATAGTACAACTAATAAATCCGGAGTCAAGCTGATCGTGACCATGCCCGCTTCAACGTTCCCTGCCTTGACCTTTCCCCGCCCGTTGGTCACTGTCGATGTGGCGATGTTCACTGTGCTCGATGACGCACTGCAGGTCTTGTTGGTGAAACGGGCGGCCGACAGCAACGAGCCGTTTCCTGGCAAATGGGCATTGCCGGGCGGCTTCATCAACACCGATGAAGATGCCTCGTTGCTCGATTGCGCACTGCGCAAGCTGCGCGAGAAGACCGGCGTGGTCACGCCCTATCTCGAGCAGCTCGGGAGTTGGGGCGGGGCGCAGCGCGATCCGCGCGGGTGGTCGGCCACGCACTGCTTCTATGCACTCATTCCGGCGCAGGCCATGCAATTGCGAAGCGGCGCCAACGCCGCCGAGGTGGCGTGGTTCGAGGTCGATGCGGCCATGCGCAAACGTCTGGCGTTCGACCACGGAGAACTGCTCGAGGCGGCCGTTGCGCGTCTGCGCAGCAAGGTGGAATACACCTCGCTGCCGGCCTTTCTTCTGGAAGAGCCTTTCACCTTGCCATCGCTGCAGCACGCCTATGAGGTCGTGTTGGGCCGCGACATCGACAAGAGTGCCTTCCGCAAGCGGATGCTGGATGGTGGGTTCATGGAAGAAGCAGGCATGGTGGCGGGCAGCCTGGGCCGGCCCGCCATGGGCTACCGATTGCGAGACCGTTCGCAGGCCGCGTTGTTTCCGCGCACGTTCAATGCGCGGTAGGCGCGGGTCGCCTCAGGCCCGTTCCGACATCGCGTGCAGGTACGCCCGCACCGCGCCATTGCTGCTCAACCCGATCGCCCGGTCGTAGGCCTGTCGCGCCGCCACGCGCGCGCCGCCGGCCGCGAGCAGGTGCGCGCGCGCCGCCCAGAACGGCTGGTAGCTCGCCACCTCGTCCGATGGAATCGCATCGAGCGCGCGCAGCCCGGTCTCGGGCCCGCGCGCATTCGCCAGCGCGCACGCCAGGCTGACCTGCGCGCCGATGCTGGGCCGCAGCGCGAGCAGGCCTTCGTACAGCGACACCAGCACTTCGGGCGGCACCGGTGCGCCCGCGCGGCGCTCGCAGTGGGCCGACTGGATCGCGGCCTCGAGCTGGTAGGGACCGAGCGACTGCATGGCCGACGCGATGCGCAGATGGTGCTCGGCCTCGGCCAGCAGCGCGTGGTCCCAGCGCGTGATGTCCTGCTGGTCGAGCGGCACGTAGGCGCCGGCCTCGGTGCGGCGCGCCGCGGTGCGCGCCTCGCAGAACAGCATCAGCGCCAGCAGGCCCAGCGGCTCGGGCTCGGCGGGCAGCAGGCGGCACAGGATGCGGCCCAGGTCGATGGCCTCGGTCGTCAGGCCGCGCGGCAGGGCGTCGGCGCCGTCGACGTCGTCCCAGCCGGTGCCGTAGGCGGCGTAGATGCCGTCGAGCACGTCACGCAGCCGGTGCGGCAGGTCGCGCGCCTGCGGGTATTCGAAGGGAATGCCGGCGGCGCGGATGCGGGCCTTGGCGCGCACCAGCCGCTGGCCCAACGCAGAAGGCGAGGTGAGGAAGGCGCCGGCCATGCGCGCGGCGTCGAGCCCGAGCACGGTCTGCAGCATGAGCGGCGCGCGCGCGGCGGCGTCGATGGCGGGGTGCGCGCAGACGAACAGCAGGCGCAGGCGCTCGTCGGGCACGGTGGCGGCATCGGGGTCGGCCTCGTCCATCTCGCCGGCGAGCAGCAGCAGCGTCTGCGTGGCGTCGTCCTGCACGCGGCTGTGGCGCCAGGCGTCGAGCTTGCGGTGCCGCGCGACGCTCAGCAGCCAGGCGTCGGGCTGCACCGGCACGCCGTCGGCGGGCCAGCGCTCGAGCGCGCGGGCGAAGGCGTCGGCCAGGGCGTCTTCGGAGGCCGCGATGTCGTGCGTGCGGGCGGACAGGATGGCCAGCAGCCGCCCGTACGACGCGCGTGCCGCGCGTTCGGCTGAATTGCGTGCCGCCTGTTCGGCGGCGTGATGTGCCGCCGGGGTGGTCACGTCTGGCTCGCGCCCGCCATCGCGGTGGCCGTGAAGACCGGCCGCACTTCGACACCGCCGCTGGCGGCGCAGGGCGCACGCGCGGCCCATTCGAGCGCGGCGTCGAGGTCGGGCACGTCGACCACGAAGTAGCCGCCGAGCTGCTCCTTGGTGTCGGCGAAGGGGCCGTCCTGCACCTGGCGCTTGTCGCCGCGCACGCGCAGCGTGGTGCCGGTCATGGGCGGCAGCAGGCCGTGGCCGCCGAGTGCGACGCCCGACTGGCGCACCGCATCGGCATACGCGACCCAGCTCGCGCGGTAGGCCTGCGAGGAGGGGTCGTCACGTTGTTCGAATTCGGCGGCGGGTTGGTAGAACATCAACATGTACTGCATGGTGTTTCTCCGTGAGGAAAAGCTTGCCGAGCAAGAGCGCTCACCACAATGACGGCCCGCAACCGGTCATTTCGACACCGGACCGGTGCCGAGCAGAAGATTCTTGATCTGTTCGCCCTTTGGCGCAATGAGAGGCCCCGCTGCCGCGGGGCCGTTCAGGTCGCGCTCAGGCGGCGCGGGCGCGCACCGCGGGCGTGAACAGCGCTTCCATTTCCTGGCGCAGCCGGTAGGCGGCCGTGGTGGTGTCCATCGCCACGTCGGCCCAGCTCAGGCTCTGGCCCTTCTTCACGGGGCGCACGAGCCTGACGTTGTGCGCCAGCCCGAGCGGCAGGCCGCCCAGGCGCAGCGAGCGCTCGGCCGGCAGCAGCTTGCCCCAGACGGTGTAGCCGCCTTCGCCGTCGAGCATCTCGCCCGCGGCGAGGTCGCGCTTGGCGGTGGCGACCACGTCGGCGTTCCAGCCGGTGGCCACGCCGGTGGGCTCGCCGCGCAGCGCCACGCTGGCGACCGACATGCCCACCTCGAGCCCGATCAGGTGCCAGCGCTTGTACAGCGTGAAGTAGCGCCCGCTCGGGTCGGTGTGGGCGTTGTATTCCTCGAAGCAGTTCTTGATGTAGTCGGTCTCGGCCTCGACCGTGACCCACACGCCCATGCGGATGTCGTACGGGATCTTGCGGCCGTCGGCCTCGAGCGACGAGATCACCTCGACCATGCCCTTGCGCTCCAGCACGCCGCCTTCGCTCTTCGGACGCGTGACGAAGGGAATGTCTTCCACGCTCGCGGGCGGATAGAGCAGGCCGTCGGAAGGAACGCCCAGGCCGGTGGCGTTGGCCACGGCCGAGCTTTCGATCGACGGCTTGGAGCCGTCGAGGAAGCTGTTGAACATCTTCGGGTTGAGCCCGCCGCGTTTCGCCTGCTCGGGCGTGAGGCCGTAGTTGCCCCACACGGTCTCGGGCGTCGATTCGGTGAAGTGCGCCAGCCACTTGTGGCCGCGCCCGGCCGCCACCACCGGAAAGCCGCAGGTGCGTGCCCAGTCGACCAGGTCGCAGATCAGCGCGGGCTGGTCGCCGAAGGCCAGCGAATACACCACGCCGGCCTGCTGCGCCTTGTGCGCGAGCAGCGGGCCGCAGAAGGCGTCGGCCTCGACCGTCACGTTGACCACGTGCTTGCCGTGCGCAAAGGCGTCCAGGCAGTGGTCGACCGCGGCGACCGGGTTGCCGGTGCACTCCACCACGATGTCGATGCCGGGCTCGCGCGTCACGGCCTGCCAGTCGTCGGTGATCCAGGTGGCGCCGGTCTTCAGCGCCTCCTGCACCGAGCCGGCGTTGCTGCGCTCGGCCTGCCAGCCCACGCGCTCCAGGTTGACGCGCGCGGCGGCGGGCGAGAGGTCGGCAATGGCGACCAGCTGCACGCCGGGCGTGCGCGGAATCTGCGCCAGGTACATGGCGCCGAACTTGCCGGCGCCGATCAGGCCGATGCGGATGGGGCGGCCTTCGGCGGCGCGTTGTTGCAGGCGGGTGTGCAGGCTCATGGCGGTCAGGCTTCCACGGTTTCGATGACGTCGGGCGAGGTGCGCAGCGCGCTCTCGGGCAGGCCGTCTTTCCACGGCACCTCGACGGGGTAGGGCGTCAGCAGGCAGTCGTCGGGCAGCACCTCGATGGGCGTGAAGTTTCTGTGCGCGATGTACTCGGGCCGCTGGTGGCGGCGGATGTGGTTGCTGACCGCGCACAGGCTCAGGTACACGGCCACGCGGTTGAAGGGCGAGAGGTTGCTGCCCGAGGCATGCACCAGGCAGCTGTGGAACAGGATCATCGAACCGGCCGGCCCCTTGGGCGAGACGATGCCGCCCTGCGTGCCGCCGGCGCGGTCGACCAGCTGGCGGATCAGGTCGTTGTCGACCGTCCACAGCGGGTAGCTGGTGGTCGTGAGGTCGTGCCTGGCATCGACCACGCCCTTGCGGTGGCTGCCCGGAATGAACATCAGCGGGCCGTTGTGCTCGGTCACTTCGTCCAGAAAGATGGCCACGTTCATCGCGCGCTCGGTGGGCATCAGGTCGTCGTTGAGCCAGGTGCCGTAGTCCTGGTGCCACTGCCACACGTCGCCCTCGAAGGCCATCTTGCCGTTGATCTTGAACTGGTGCATGTAGACCGCTTCGTCGAACAGGTCCATCACCGGCTCGACCATGCGCGGGTGCCGCGCCAGCCGCGCGAAGGGCTCGCTGATGAGGTGCGCCGCGAAGTTCGTGCGCACGGCGTCGGAGCCCTTCTCTCGCACGTTGAAGGCCGCACGCTTGCTGTACAGGTCGGGCACCGCTTCGGTCAGCACCTTCGTCTCTTCGGGCGAGAAGTGGCCGGGGAAGAACAGGTAGCCCTCGCGCTCGAACTGCGCGCGTTGCTCGGGGGTCAGCTTCATGCCTTGTCTCCTTTTTTGGTGGGGATTCCAGATGCGGATGCCATGCGTGCCAGCTGCTGCGCGAGCCGCTCGGCCAGTGCATCGCTGGCGCGCGAGACGTGCTCGTCGCTCAGGCGCGCGGCGCGCTCGACGTCGCCGGCGGCAATGGCGTCGGCAATGGCTTCGTGCTCGTCCCACAGCGACTCGCGCTGCGGCTCGGCCTGCAGCACCGCGCCCATCGCGCGGCGCAGGTGGCGCCAGTGCGGGTCGGCGCTCTGGCCGATCAGCGGGTTGCCCGAGGCGGCGTAGATGGCCTGGTGAAAGGCCACGTCGGCATCGATCATGGCTTCGACGTTGCGCCCGCGCGCCGCGCGCCGGCCGCGTTCGATGAGCTTCGGGTCGATGCGAAAGCGCTGCTGCGCCGCCAGCCGCGCGGCCAGCACGTCGAGCGCGCCGCGCACCTGGTAGACCTTGCGCATCGCCTCGGCCTCCAGCGGCGCCACCAGCACGCCGCGCCCGGGGGCGTCCTGCACGAAGCCGTCCTTCTTGAGCAGCCGCAGCGCCTGCAGCACCGGCTGGCGCGACACCGCGAGCCGCGCCGCGATGTCCTCCTGCGTGAGCCGCTCGCCCGGCGCGAGCGCGCCGCTGCTGATGGCGCCGAGCAGGGCGCGGTAGACCTGGTCGACGAGGTCGGGGGCGACTTCGATGCTGAGCAACTGGGCGGGCATGGTGGGCCTTTTCTGAACTCTGTATACAGAGTACGGACTTCGACCCAGGGGTGCACTGGGGGTTTTCACCCACGCGGCGGCGCGTTACCAGGGCGCTGGCAGTGGCGCGACGCTCTCGTGGGAAGGAAAGTGCGGCAGCACCTCCTCGGCCAGCTCCTGCAAGACTTCTCTCGCAGGCCGGCGCGAGAACTGAATGCCGAGCGCGGCGTGGTTGACGCCGGCCTCGCGCCATTCCGTCAGCAGCGCGATCAGACCCTTGCGGCCCGTCTTGAGCACGTAGCCGCCGTTCATCGGGATGCGCGGATGGTCGGGGTCTTCGCTCAGGTCGATCCATTCGTTCGTCATGTGCGGGCGGAAGCCGCCGCCGGGAATCAGCGCGCGCCAGGCGCGGATCTTCTCGGCCAGTTGGCGCGGCCCCATGACGTTCTGCGTTGAGCCCGGGTAGGTGAGCCAGCCGTCCGCGTGCGTGCCGATCCACTCGAGCGACTGCTGCGAGGAGCCGGTCACCATCAGCGGGATCGCGCCGCTGGCGGGCCGGGGCAGCAGCGTTGCATCGCTGAGCTGCCCCAGCGGCGATGCGATGGGGCCGCCGCCTGGTTGCACCAGCTGCCGGAAGTAGGCGACCGATTGCGCGAAGCGCGCGCCGCGTGTGCCGTGCTCCAGACCGTAGGCGGGAAACTCGACGGGGCGGTCGCCCGACGCCACGCCGAGCACCAGCCGCCCGCCCGAGAGCTGGTCGATGGTGACCGCCGCCTTGGCGAGGTCGATCGGGTGCCGCAGCGAAAAGATCGCGCTCCCGATGGCCAGCGACACGCGCTGCGTGCGCGCGGCCAGGAAGGCCAGGTAGGTGAACGGATCGAACACCTGGCCCGCGTCGCCGAAGCGCGGATCGAACAGCGGCACGTCGCGCGCCCAGATGGCCGCAAAGCCCTGGCGGTCGATATCGGCCAGCAGCGCCGACTGACCTTCGAGCACGGCCATGTCGCCCTCGAAGAAGCGCAGCGGCAGGAAGATGCCCAGCGTGAGCGCGTCGGGCGCGAACATGCGGCGGTAGCCGGGGTGGGTGGCGAAGGCGTGGGCGGAGGCGCCGGTGGGCAGAGAAGCTTGCATGTCGGAGGTTGGAAGAGGAAGGGAGAGCGCGGCGTCAGGCGTCCGTCGCGGGTTCGGGCAATGCGATGCCGCGTTGCACCGCCGGCCGCGTGGCCACGCGTTCGTGCCACGCGGTCAGGTGGCGGTGGCGGCTGAAGTCGAACGCGACGATCCGCGCGATGTGCGTCCAGCCGAAGGTCGCGATGTCGGCCACGGAGTACGAATCGCCCGCCAGCCAGTGGTGGCTTGCGAGGTGACTGTCCAGCGTCGAGAACGCGGCCTCGGTGAGCTCGCGATAGCGGTCGATGGCCTCGGGGTTGCGTTGCGTGGCGATTCGCTCGAAATGCACGCGCTGCCCCAGCAGCGGCCCCATGCTCGATGCATGGAACATCAGCCACGTGATCGCCTGCCAGCGCGCGGCAGGTTCCGTCGGCAACAGGCGCCCGGCTTTGTCGGCCAGGTACAGCAGGATGGCCGCCGACTCGAACAGCGTGATGCCGGCCGCATGGTCCACCAGCACCGGAATGCGGCCATGCGGGTTGAGTGCGAGGAACGCGGGGAGGCGGTGCTCGCCGCGGTCGATGCGCACGTGGTGCAGCGTGTAGGGGAGCGCGAGTTCCTCCAGCGCGATGGTGATCTTGAAGCCGTTGGGCGAGCTGTCGGTGTAGAGCGAGAGGCTTGGTGTCATGAAAGATAGAAAATCTGATTTCCTTGGGCATCGATGAACCGATGCTAGGGAGAGAGAATCCGATCGACAAACGATGATTCGTCGATCAAAAAATCAGTTTTTCTAATGACTGGAAACCCATGGGAAGCGTCCTGCCTTTGCTCGCCTTGCGTGCCTTCACCGAAGCCGGCCGGTGCGGCAGCCTCAAGGCCGCCGCCGAAGTCCTGGGCGTGACGCCGGGCGCGGTGAGCCAGCAGATCCGGGTGCTTGAGCAGCGCCTGAACGTGTCGCTGTTCGTGCGCGAGCGCTACGGCGTGCAGCTCAGCGAAGCGGGGGCGCGCATCCATCCGAGCCTGGTGCGCGCGTTCGACCAGATTGAACACGCCGTGTCCGTGCTGGAAGCCGCGTCGAAGCAGCAGACCCTCACCGTGAGCACCGTCGCGTCATTCGCCGCAAGCTGGCTCGTGCCGCGCCTGGGCGCGTTCTCGGCGCTGCACCCGGAGATCGAGGTGCGGGTCGAGGCCTCGTCCAAGCTCGCCGACCTGCAGCGCGACGGGGTCGACGTGGCGATACGCCACGGGCTGGGCGTCTACCCCGGCCTGCAGGTCGAGCGGCTGATGGCGCCCGTGCTCTTGCCGGTGGCCAGCCCCTCGTTGCTTGCCCAAGGCCCTGCGGTCCGCAAACCCGCCGATTGCCTGAAGTACACGTTGCTGCACGACAGCGACCGTGCGGACTGGGCGCTGTGGCTGCAGGCGCACGGCGTCGAGCCTGAGGATGCCGCGCTGCGGGGTCCCGGTTTCGAGGAAGACCTGTTGCTGCTGCGCGCCGCAGCCGCCGGTCAGGGCATTGCGCTCGTGCAGGACACGCATGCGCAGGAGTATCTCGACGAAGGCCGCCTCGTCGTCGCCCTGAACAAGCGCTGGCCGTCGCGCTTCGCCTATTACCTGGTGAGCAAACCGGGCGCCACGCGGCGGCCGGCGGTGAAGGCGTTTTCGGCATGGGTGATGGCGCAGGCCGCATCCCCCGCGCGTGCGCCGCAGGCCAGCAGCCGCTAAGCTTGCGCGATGCAACTCCCTACCTACGACGACGTCATCGCCGCGGCCGCGCGGCTCGAAGGCCATGCCCACCGCACGCCGGTGCTGCAATCGACCACCGCCAACGAGCGCTGGGGCGCGCAGTTCTTCTTCAAGTGCGAGAACTTCCAGCGCATGGGCGCGTTCAAGTTCCGCGGTGCGTTCAATGCGCTGTCGAAGTTCGACGCGGCGCAGCGCAAGGGCGGCGTGATCGCCTTCTCGTCGGGCAACCACGCGCAGGCCATCGCGCTGTCGGCGCGCCTGCTGTCGATGCCGGCCGTGATCGTCATGCCCAAGGACGCGCCCGCCGCGAAGGTCGCGGCCACGAAGGGCTACGGCGCCGAAGTGGTGATGTACGACCGCTTCACCGAAGACCGCGAGGCGCTGACGAAGCGGCTCGCGCAGGAGCGCGGCATGACGATGATTCCGCCCTACGACCACCCCGACGTGCTCACGGGGCAGGGCACGGCGGTGAAGGAACTCATCGAAGAGACGGGCCCGCTCGATCACTTGTTCGTGTGCCTCGGCGGCGGCGGGTTGCTCTCGGGCTCGGCGCTGTCGGCGCGTGCGCTGTCGCCCGCCTGCAAGGTCTACGGCGTAGAGCCCGAGGCCGGCAACGACGGCCAGCAGTCGCTGCGCGCCGGGAAGATCGTGCACATCGAGACGCCCAAGACCATCGCCGACGGCGCGCAGACGCAGCACCTGGGCGAGTACACCTTCGGCATCATCAAAAGGGATGTCGATGACATCTTCACCGTCACCGACGAGCAGCTCGTCGAGGCGATGCGCTTCTTCGCCGAGCGCATGAAGATGGTGGTGGAGCCGACGGGGTGCCTCGCGTTCGCGGGCGCCATCGCGGCCGCAAAAGCCATCGAAGGCCAGCGCGTGGGCATCGTGATCAGCGGCGGGAACGTCGACCTGTCGCGCTACGCGTCGCTGATCGGCTGATTCTTCTCAGGCCCGGATACCGCTCGCCGTCAAGTGCAGCAACCGGTCCGCGCGCGCCGCCGCGCTCTCGGAGTGCGTGACCAGCACCAGCGAGGCGCCGTGCTCGCGCGTCTGGCCGATCAGCAGGTCCATCACTTTCGCGGCGGTCGAGGGGTCGAGGTTGCCGGTGGGTTCGTCGGCCAGCAGCAGCGCGGGCCGGTGCACCAGCGCGCGGGCGATGGCCACGCGTTGCAGCTGGCCGCCTGAGAGCGTCTGCGGCAGCCGCGCGCCCATGCCGGGCAGGCCGACGGCCTCCAGCATGTGGGCGACGCGCGCGTCCTCGCGCGGGCGACCCAGCAGCATCAGCGGCAGCGACACGTTCTGCGCCACGTCGAGGTGCGGCAGCACATGGAAGGCCTGGAACACGAAGCCCACGTGCTGGCGGCGCCAGAGCGCGCGGGCTTCGCCGTCGAGCGCGCCGATGTCGGTGCCGTCGTGCGACACGCTGCCTTCGTCCCAGCTGTCGAGGCCGGCCATGCAGTTGAGCAGCGTCGACTTGCCCACGCCCGATTCGCCCACGATGGCGACGAACTCGCCGGGCGCGACCTGCAGGCTCACGTGTTCGAAGACGGGCGCGTCGCCGTAGTGCTTGCCGAGGTTGGAGAGGTGCAGGGTCATGCGGGCGTCGCCGAACTTGCAATATGGGCGATGTGATGCACGGCGGCCTGCACCGCGTCGGGCGCGTCGCAAGCGATGACGGTGCGCTGCGGCATGCTGCGCAGCCAGGTGATCTGCCGCTTGGCGAGCTGGCGCGTGGCGGCGATGCCGCGCTCGCGCAGCTCGCCCAGGGTCTTGGCATCGGGCGTTGTGTCGCCGCAGGCGTCGAGCATCTCCCAGGTTTGGCGGTAGCCGACGCAGCGCATGGAGGGCAGGTCGGGCGACAGGTCGCCGCGCGCGCGCAGTGCCTTCACCTCGTAGAGAAAACCGGCTGCGAGCATGGCGTCGAAGCGCTCGGCGATGCGCCCGTGCAGCCAGGCGCGGTCTTCGGGTTCGAGCGACACGAGCACGCCGCCGTCGACGGCCTTGGCGGCCTTGGTGTCGCTGGCATGGAAGCTCGACAGCGGCTGGCCGCTGCTTTCCCACACCTCGAGCGCGCGCTGGATGCGCTGGCTGTCCTGCGGCGCGAGCCGCGCGGCGGTGACGGGGTCGACCTGCGCCAGCCGCGCATGCATGGCGGGCCAGCCGAGCGCAGCGGCTTCGGCATCGAGGCGCGCGCGCACGGCGGGGTCGGCGGCAGGCATGGCGTCGATGCCGTCGAACAGCGCCTTGAAGTACAGCATGGTGCCGCCCACGAGCAGCGGCAGCGCGCCGCGCGCGCGGATGTCATCGATCAGGCGCGTGGCATCGGCCACGAAGGCGGCGGCGCTGTAGCTGTCGCGCGCATCGAGGATGTCGATCAGGTGGTGCGGTACCGCAGCCTGCTCGGCGGCGGTGGGCTTGGCGGTGCCGATGTCCATGCCGCGGTAGACCAGCGCCGAGTCGACGCTGACGATCTCGACCGGCTGCAGCCGGGCCACGGCCAGGGCGACGGCGGTCTTGCCGGACGCGGTGGGGCCGGCGAGCGCGATGTAGCGCGGGGGAACAGGGGAAGCGGGGGGCATGCGTCGAGGGTAGCAAATGGCACACACCGGGCCGCTGCACGGGGCTTGTCTGGGACGCCGGGCGGCAGCGCGGGGCTTGCCCGCGACGCAGTGCTCAGGCGACGGCGGTCGCGTCCCGCATCCGCCGGATGTCGCGCAGCGGCGGCGCACCGAACAGGCGCGCGTACTCGCGGCTGAACTGCGAGGCGCTTTCGTAGCCCACGCGTACGCCGGCGGTGCCGGCATCGATGTTCTGATTCAGCATCAGCTGCCGGGCTTCCTGCAGCCGCAGCTGCTTCAGGTACTGCATCGGGCTCATGCCGGTCACGGCGCGGAAGTGCTGGCGGTAGGTCGACGGGCTCATGTGCGCCGACGCGGCCAGCTCGTCCGCCTGCACGGGCTTCCTGAAATTCATCTTGAGCCACGCCAGGCTCTGCGCCACCTGCTGGCAGGGCGAGCCGACGGTCACTAGGCGCTGCAGCTGCGGGCCGTGGCGCCCGGCGAGCAGGCGCACGACGATTTCCTTCTGCAGCAGCGGCGCGAGCTGCGGAACGAGCTGCGGCTCGGCCAGCAGCTCGACGAGCCGCGTGACGGTGCCCAGCAGCGTCGGGTCGAGCGCGCCCAGCGACAGGGCGCGCTGGTTGTGGGGCTCCCTGGAGGGCGGCGGCAACGCCATCTCGGTCGCCACCTGCACGATGGCGCGCGGATCGAGCCGGATCATGAGGCCCAGGAAGGGCTGCGCCGCGCTGGCGCGGGTGACGTGCGCCACCACGGGCAGGTCGGCCGTGATCAGCAGCGACTGGCCGGCACCGTACTCGTAGATCTCGTCGCCGAGCGCCGCGCGCTTCTGTCCGCCGACGGTGATGCCCAGGCCGAAGCCGTAGATGCAATGCACGGGCTCGGTCGCGGCGCTGCGCCGGTGCAGCGAGAGTTCGGGAATGGCGGTGGCGTGGTCGCCGTCGTTTCGGGCAATGCGCCCGACCGCCGCGGCCAGGGCACCGAGGACGGCCGAATCGTCTGGCTGCGTCGGCTGTAGCACTTCCATCTGAATCCTTTCGGGTGCTTGCGCAAAGTCTAGCGGGCGCATCTCATGCGCTTGGCGTTTCCGGCGCAGTCTCGTTGTTTCAGGCAAGAACGCGCGCGGATTGGGCAAGTGGCGGCGGGCGCTTCGTCGGACACTGGCCGCCGTGAAGTCCTGCCGCGCGCGGCGCGAGGACCGTGCTTCCCCTCCACGATGATGAAAAAAGAAATGACCCACGACGAACGACATCCGCATCGCATCACCGCCTCGCTCGTGGCCGCACTGGCCATCGGCGCGAGCATGGCCGGGTCCGCACCTGCTTTCGCCAGCACCGCGCTGGCGCAGAAGTACGCGTGCGTGGCCTGCCACCAAGCCGCCGTGAAGGTGGTGGGCCCCTCCTGGAAAGAGATCGGCGCGCGCTACGGCGACGGCAAGGGCACGGCCGCGCAGCTGGCCGCCAGCATGAAGGCCGGCAGTTCGGGCAAGTGGGGCGCCATGCCCATGCCCGCGCAAGCCCAGGTCCCCGACGCGGACCTGCAGGCGCTCGCGCAATGGGTGCTCGACGGCGCCAAGTGAACAAGATCGTTTCAACTCACCCACGGAGAAAACCCACATGAGTGCGCTCCACGTCAACGGCCGTGACCACACGGTCGACGCCGACCCCGGCACCCCCATCCTCTGGGCCCTGCGCGACACGCTGGGCATGACCGGCACCAAGTTCGGCTGCGGCGCGGCGCTGTGCGGCGCCTGCACCGTGCACATGGACGGCCAGGCCATCCGCTCGTGCATCACGCCGATCGCGGCGGCCGAGGGCAAGAAGATCACCACCATCGAAGCCGTGACCGGCGGCAGCGACCGCGTGGGCGCGGCCGTGCATGCCGCGTGGGTCAAGCACGACGTCGCGCAGTGCGGCTACTGCCAGAGCGGCCAGATCATGAGCGCGACCGCCTTCCTGCAGTCGCTGCCCAAGGGCAAGCAGCCCAGCACGGACGAGATCGACTCGGCCATGGCCGGCAACATCTGCCGCTGCGGCACCTACGCCCGCATCCGCGCCGCCGTGGCCGATGCGGCCAAGACCCTCGCCTGAAGGAGCCGACGACATGCTGCCAAACATCGACTACAACGACCTGCCGCGCGCGCTGCAGCGCCTGATGGCCCAGCCTGCAACCGATGACGCCGACGCGGTCGCCACGCTGCCCCGCCGCAGCTTCCTGAAGATGGCTGGCGCCGGTGGCCTCGTGCTCGGCGCGTTCCCGCACCTGGCCATGGCACAGGCCGACGGCCCGGCCAAGGCCGGCGGTGCGCTCAAGCCGACGCAACAGCCCTCGGCCTTCGTGCAGATCGCGCCCAACGGCGAGGTCACGGTCACCATCAACCGCCTCGAGTTCGGCCAGGGCGTGCAGACCGGCCTGCCGATGATCCTGGCCGAGGAGCTCGATGCCGACTGGGCCCTGGTGCGCAGCCGCAGCGGCACCAACGATGCCGCCTACGCCGACCCGCTGTTCGGCATGCACCTGACCGGCGGTTCCAACTCGATCAAGAACAGCTACACGCAGTACCGCGAACTGGGCGCGCGTGCGCGGGCCATGCTGCTGTCGGCCGCGGCGCAGCGCTGGAAGGTCGACGTGGCCACGCTGCGCACGCAGGCCGGCACCGTGATCGGCCCGGGCGGGCGCAAGGCGGGCTACGGCGAGCTGGCCGAAGCGGCCATGGCGCTGCCGGTGCCCGAGACGGTCACGCTGAAGAGCCCGAAGGACTTCCGGATCATCGGCCGCCCGACCACGCGCCTGGACGCGCGCGCCAAGAGCAGCGGGCGACAGGACTTCGGCATCGACGTGAAGCAGCCCGGCCTGCTCACGGCCGTGGTGGCGCATCCGCCCGTGTTCGGCGCCCGCCTGGCCTCGGTGGACGACAGCGCCGCGCGCGCCGTCAAGGGCGTGAAGGCCGTGCTGCGCATTCCGCTGGACCGCGGCGCCGAGGGCGTGGCCGTGGTGGCCGACGGCTACTGGCCCGCCAAGCTGGGCCGCGACGCGCTCAAGCTGCAGTGGAACACCGATGCGGTGGAGAAGGTCGACAGCGACAAGCAGCTGGTGCAGTACCGCGAACTCGCGGGCCGCCCCGGCAACCGCAAGTTCGACGCCGACATGGCGCCGCTGGCCGGCGCGCCGCACAAGCTCGAGGCCGAGTTCGTGTTTCCCTACCTGGCCCACGCGCCCATGGAGCCGGAGAACTGCACCGTGAAGCTGTCGGACAGTCGCGCCGAGCTGTGGGTCGGCACGCAGTCCGCCGACCTCGACGGCCAGGCCGCGGCACGCACGCTGAAGCTCGACCCCGCGCAGGTGAAGGTGAACGTGCAGATGGCGGGCGGCGGCTTCGGCCGGCGCTTCGTGGGCTCGAGCGACTTCGTGGTCGAGGCCTGCGAGATCGCCAAGGCCGCGCGCACCGCCGGCCTGAAAGACGCCCCCGTGCGCCTGCTGTGGAGCCGCGAGGACGACATCAAGGGCGGCTACTACCGCCCCATGCACCTGCACCGCGCACGCATCGGCTTCGACGAACGCGGCAAGATCCTCGCGTGGGACCACGTGATCGTGGGCCAGTCGATCACCGGCGGCACGGTGTTCGCCGGTTCCATGGTGAAGGACGGCATCGACGCCACGGCCGTCGAGGGCATGCGCGATCCGTACCCCGTGCCGATGCGCCTCACGGTGCATCACCCGCAGGTCAACGTGCCGGTGCTGTGGTGGCGCAGCGTGGGCTCCACGCACACCGCCTTCGTGATGGAAACGCTGATCGACGAGATCGCCCGCACGACGAAGCAAGACCCGGTGGCCTACCGCATGAACCTCTTCGGCGACAAGCACCCGCGCCACCGCGCCGCGCTGCAGCTGGCGGTCGACAAGAGCGGCTACGGCAAGAAGAAGCTGGCCGAAGGCCGCGCCTGGGGCGTGGCCGTGCACGAGTCCTTCGAATCGGTGGTGGCCTATGTGGTCGAAGCGTCGGTGAAGGACGGCCAACCCGTGCTGCACCGCGTGACCTCGGGCGTGCACTGCAACCTGGCGGTGAACCCGCGCAGCGTGGAAGCGCAGGTGCAGGGCGCCGCGGTGATGGGGCTGTCGACCTGCCTGCAGGGCAGCGCCATCACGCTGAAGGACGGCGTGGTGCAGCAGGGCAACTTCGGCGATTTCACGGTGGCGCGCATCACGCAGGTGCCCGAGTTCGATGTGCACATCGTGCCCAGCGCCGATGCGCCCAAGGGGATGGGAGAACCCGGCCTGCCGCCGCTGGCGCCTGCGTTCGCGAATGCCGTGGCGCGGCTGACGGGCAAGCCCTTGCGCCAGCTGCCGTTCGACCTGGCCTCGGCCTGACGCGGGCGGGAACGGGACCGGCTGAAAAGCCGGGCTAGATGGCGGCGGGGGCGGGCATCTGCGCCTCGCCCCGCACGCTCTGCGGCGACAGCGCGGCAGAAGGCGAGGACGGCTGCGAAGGCTGCGGCGACACCAGCCGCGGCTGCGGCCGGTTGTCCGCCACGGTGCTGCTGCCTTCGGGCTTCATGCGGAACAGCTGCGAGAGCGCCGCGCGGTACTGCGTCGCGCCCACCGAGTTGGTGTTGTGGTGCGAGCCGCCTTCGACCAGCACGAACATCTTGGGCACCGTGGCCGCGTCGTACAGCTTGCGTCCGAGCGTCGGGTTGATCAGGCTGTCGGCGGTGCCGTGCACCACCAGCAGCGGCGCGCCGATGTCCTTGACGGTGTTGATCGCCTCGAAGCGCTGCGTGATGAACGGGCCGAAGGGCAGCCAGCCCCACTTGAAGCTGCTCACCACGTCGGCGATGGAGGTGAAGGTGCTCTCGACGATGGTGCCGCTCTCGTCGTTCACCGTGGCCGCCAGGTCGATGCCGATGGCGCCGCCCAGCGAGTGGCCGAAGATGTAACGGTGTTGGCGCGGATGGCGTGCGGCGAGCCAGGTCCAGGCGGCGCGGGCGTCTTCGCGGGCCGAGGCTTCCGAGGGCAGGCCCTTGGAGCTCTTGCCGAAGCCGCGGTAGTCGATGGCCAGCACCGAGAAGCCCAGCTCGTGCATGCGCTGGATGCGCGGCGCCGAGCCGGCCACGTTGTAGCGCGCACCATGCAGGTACAGCAGCACGGGGGTCTCGGTGGTTTCGGGGGCGCCGCCGAGCCACAGGCCGTGCAGGCGCGCCGGTTCACCGGTGATGGACGATTGAAAGTCGATCCAGACGTCCTGCATGCCTTCGGTCATCTGGGCCGAGTTGCCCCAGCTGCGGTCGCTGGGCTGGAAGATCCATTCGCGCTGGCGTTCGTCGAGGGTCGAACAGCCGGCGGCCAGCAGGGCACAGAGCGAAAAGATGGACGCGAGGAGGGGCCAGCGTTTGATCATTGCGTGGAGGGACAGCGAAAGTCGGCCGAAAGTTCATCTGCTTGCTTTCTGAAACGCGTCGGCATCGCGAGTCATATTCCCCCTGTGCAGCGCTCGCCGGCGCCTGGCACGAGACCATGCAACGTGCGTGCCCGCACCGTGGATGACGCTGCAAAACCCTCGAAAACCCTCGAAATGGGCGCTGACGGCGCCGATCTGCCCCGCAGGCCGCGGGATTCAGCCCGGTGCCGGCTGCACGAAATACACCACCATCCGCAGGTGCCGGTGCGCGTCGACGACCAGCGTTTCGTGGTGAAACTCCAACGGCCCGGTGTCGGTCCTGTCGGCCATCCGTACGCATCCGAGGCCGCGCCGGGCGGTCGCGCTGTCGGGGGTGTCCCACCAGCGGCGGAAGTCGGGCGAGAGTTCTTTCAGGTCCGCGACCAGGCCGAGCATGGCCGGATCGTCGGGGGCGATGGCGAAGTCGTAACGGAATTGCGCCAGCAGCCGGGGCGCATCGTCGCGCCAGGCGGGCAGGCGGCGCCGCAGTTCGGGGTCGGCGAACACCATGCGCAGCAGGTTGCGCACTTCGGGTTCGCGCGCGCTGAAGCCGAACAGCGCCTCGGCCGCGGCGTTCCAGGCCACGACATCCCAGCGCAGGTTGCACACGTAGGCAGGGCGGGTCGGCAGGTCGTCCATCAGCTGCTGGATGTGGGGCGTGACCGACACCGGCTGATAGGCCTCGGGCGGCGGCGGGCGCTTGTGGGCCAGCAGGAACAGGTGGCTGCACTCGGCGTCGTCGAGCTTCAAGGCATGCGCCACGCCGAGCAGGAATTTCTGCGACACCTGGATCTCGCGCCCCTGCTCGAACCAGGTGTACCAGGTGAGCCCCACGCCGGCCATCACCGCGACCTCTTCGCGGCGCAGGCCGGGCGTGCGCCGCCGCCCCTGCGAGGGCAGGCCGACATCGGCGGGCGTGAGCTTGCGGCGGTGCCGGGTCAGGAACTCCGACAGCTCGTTCTTGGTGCGGCTGAGGCTGCGTTCGATCAAGGCTGTTGCCTTCAGTAATAGGATAAACACTTAAATTGTAATGTGATGATCTTGTCCTGAAGATGGGGCTTCCGCAACCCGAACGCGCACCCGGAGGCCCCTTTTGACCGCACCTTGCGATTCACTTTCCCTTTCCGACAGGCCACCCGCCGCGCGGCGCGAAGGCCGCGCCGGCGCCCGCGAATGGACCGGGCTCGCGCTGCTGGCGCTGCCGACCTTCCTGCTCGGCCTCGACCTCACGCTGCTGCACCTCGCATTGCCCGCGCTGGCCCTGGACCTGCGACCCACGAGCGCGCAGGCGCTGTGGATCGTCGATGCCTACGGCTTCATGATTGCTGGCTTTCTCGTCACGATGGGCACGCTGGGCGACCGCATCGGGCGGCGCAAGCTGCTCATGGTGGGGGCGGCGGCGTTCGGCGTGGCGTCGGTGATCGCGGCCTCTTCGACCAGCGCCAACCAGCTGATCGCCGCGCGTGCCGTGCTCGGCGTGGCGGGCGCGACGCTGATGCCGTCGACGCTGGCGCTGATCAGCAACATGTTCCTGCACCCGCACCAGCGCGCGCTGGCGATCGGGCTGTGGGCGACCATGTTCGCGCTCGGCATGGCGGCCGGGCCGGTGGTGGGGGGCCTGCTGCTCGCGCATCACGGGTGGGGCGCGGCCTTTCTGGTCGCGCTGCCGGTGGTCGGGCTGCTGCTGGTGGCGGCGCCGTTCCTGCTGCCGGAGTACCGCGCGCCGCAGCAGGGGCGGCTCGATCTGCCCAGCGTCGCGCTGTCGCTGTTCGCCTTGCTGCCGGTGGTCTACGGCATCAAGCAGGTCGCGAAGGACGGGATCGGCGTCGGTGCCGTGCTGGCGCTCGTCGGTGGGTTGGGGTTCGCGCTGTGGTTCGTCCGGCGGCAACGGCGGCTGCGCCATCCGCTGATCGATCTCGACCTGTTCGCCAGCCGGGCCTTCAGCATCGCGCTGGTGGTGTTGCTGGTGGGGCTGGTCGGTGTCGGCGGCACGATGCTGCTGGTGACCCAGTACCTGCAATTGGTGGCAGGGCTGTCACCACTCGCGGCCGGGCTGTGGATGGGCCCGCCGGCGCTCGCCATGGTGGCGGCCGGCATCACGGCACCGCTGCTCGCGCGGCGCATCCGGCCGGGCCATGTGATGGCGGGTGCGCTGGGGCTGTCGGTCGTGGGGTACCTGGTGCTGAGCCAGCTCGATCGCACGCCGCATGGCATCGCGTGGGTCACGGCCGCGTTCTCGCTCGTGTACCTCGGCCTGGGCACGATTGCCGCGCTGGGGACCGACCTGGTCGTGAGTGCCGCGCCGCCCGAGAAGGCCGGGTCGGCCTCGGCCTTGTCCGAAACGGTGCAGGAGCTGGGCCTGGCCGTGGGCATCGCCACGCTGGGCAGCCTGACGACGGCGGTGTATCGCACGCGGATGGGCGAGCCGATCGACGGCATGGCCGTGGCGCTTCAACGCGCGGTATCGGACAGCCTGGCTGGCGCCACGGCGGTCGCGCACGAACTGCCTGCCGGCGTGCTGGAGCAAGCACAAGCCGCCTTCCTCGCAGGACTGAATGCCGCCGCAGCCACCAGCGCCGTCAGCATCGCGGTCCTGGCGGTGCTGGCCGCCGTCACGCTGCGGCATGTCGGCGTGGCCGCCGATGACGGGCTCAGCGCCCGCGCATGAACAGCGAATCGAGCTCGCGGATCGACAGCTGGCGCCAGGTCGGCCGGCCATGGTTGCACTGGTCGGAGCGCTCGGTGGCTTCCATCTGGCGCAGCAGGCCGTTCATCTCGTCGATGGTGAGCTTGCGGTTGGCCCGCACCGCGCCGTGGCAGGCCATGGTCGACAGCAGCTCGTTCTGCGCGCGCTGCACCACGGTGCTCGCGTCGTGCTGGCCCAGCTCGGCGAGCACGCTGCGCGCCAGCTCCACCGGGTCGCCGTCGGCCAGCGTGCCGGGCACGGCGCGCACGGCCAGCGTGCGCGCCGAGAAGGGCGTGATCTCCAGCCCCAGCGTGGGCAGCACCTCGGCGCAGGCCTCGGCCGTGGCCACTTCCTGCGGCGTGGCGGCGAAGGTGGCCGGGATCAAGAGCGGCTGGCTCGTGATGGCCGCGCCGTCGAGCTGGGTCTTGAGCCGCTCGTAGACGATGCGCTCGTGCGCCGCGTGCATGTCGACGATCACGAGGCCCTGGCTGTTCTCGGCCAGGATGTAGATGCCCTGCAACTGGGCCAGCGCGCGGCCCAGCGGCCAGGCGTCCTGGTTCATGACGGGGGCGGGAGCGGGCGCTTCGTCTTCCGGCAGCCCGACCGGCGCGCGGAACGACATCGCCGGCGCTTCGGTCTGCCACTGCGACGGGGCCGTGACCGGCGCGTGCCCCTGTTCCTCGGTACGCCGCGGCCACATCGCCTCGAAGTCGCCGGTGCCGCGCTCGCGCGCCTGGAACGGGATCGCGGGCTGCGACCAGCTGGCGCTCGGCGGCAGCGGGGTCTGCTTGAAGAAGGGCTGCGGCGGCGCGTCGGCCGGTGCCAGCGCATCGCCGGCGCGCGGTGCGGCCAGGGCGTCCTCGATGGCGTGGCGCACCGCCTGGTGCACCTCGCGCCCGTCGCGAAAGCGCACCTCGATCTTGGTCGGGTGCACGTTGACGTCGACGCGCGCCGGGTCGATCTCCAGGTACAGCACGTACACCGGCTGGCGCTGGCCGTGCAGCACGTCTTCGTAGGCGCTGCGCACCGCGTGCGACAGCACCTTGTCGCGCACGAAGCGGCCGTTGACGTAGAAGAACTGCTGGTCGTTGCGCGAGCGCGCCGCATCGGGAATGCCGGCACGGCCGACCACGCGCACCGGGCCGCCTTCGCGCAGCACGGAGACGCTTTGCGACACGAAGTCGTCGCTCAGCGCATCGGCCAGCCGCTGCTCGGGCGTGGCGGCGGCGCGCCATTGTTCGATCAACTTGCCGTCGTGCCAGACCGAGAAGCCCACCTCGGGCCGCGCCAGCGCATGGCGGCGCACGGCCTCGATGCAGTGGGCCAGCTCGGTGGCGTCGGTCTTCAGGAACTTGCGCCGCGCGGGCGTGGCAAAGAACAGCTCGCGCACCTCGACCGTGGTGCCCACCGCGCGTGCCACCGGCCGCAGTTCGCCGGTGCCGCCGTCGAGCACGAAGGCGCTGTCGGCGCCGGTGAAGCGCGAAAGGATGCTGAGTTCGGCAATCGCGTTGATGGCCGCAAGTGCCTCGCCGCGAAAGCCCATGGTGCCGACCGTTTCCAGGTCGCTCAGGCTCGCGATCTTGCTGGTGGCGTGGCGGCGCAGCGCCACCGTGAGTTCTTCGCGGGGAATGCCCAGGCCGTCGTCTTCGACCGAGATCAGTCGCACGCCGCCCGAGGCCAGCCGCACGGTGATCTGGCGCGCGCCGGCGTCCAGCGCGTTGTCGAGCAGTTCGCGCACCACCGAGGCGGGGCGCTCGACCATTTCACCGGCGGCGATCTGGCTGATCAGCTCGTCGGGGAGTTCACGGATCGGGCGGCGTTCGGCGGGGGGGAGGGAGGAGGGTAGGGCACTCACCGGAAACATTCTAAAAGCGGGGGCGCGGACCGGACTTTCTACAGGGTATCGAGGTGTTCGGGAGGTGTATTTGGCGCGCTTATACCGATCCTCAACCGATCTCATTGGCTTTGGCGAAGGCGAAAACCTAAGCTCCCTCTCGCCAACGTATTCGCACAACAAGAACGCACCGGAGACACCCAGGACACCGCCATGGCCCACCGCCATGCCGCGCAGGGGGCCGCCGCGCGCGTTCGCCGACCCTCCTGAAAGCCGACGCCATGACGACACCCCGCCCCCTGCGCTCCGCCGCCTGGTTCAACAACCCCGAGCACAGCGAACTCTCGGTCCTGCACCTGGCCTGGTTCCTGAACTACGGCCTCACCCGCGAAGAACTGCAATCGGGCAAGCCGATCATCGGCATCGCGCAAAGCGGCTCCGACCTCACGCCCTGCAACCGCCATCACCGCGAGCTGTCGCTGCGCGTGCGCGAAGGCATCCGCGAGATGGGCGGCATCGCGATGGAATTCCCGATGCACCCGATCCAGGAGAACGGCCGCCGCCCCACGGCCGCGCTCGACCGCAACCTGGCCTACCTGGGGCTCGTCGAGATCCTCACCGGCTACCCGATCGACGGCGTGGTGCTGACCACCGGCTGCGACAAGACCACGCCCGCCGCGCTGATGGCCGCGGCCACCGCCAACATCCCCGCCATCGTGCTGTCGGGCGGCCCCATGCTCAACGGCTGGCACGAAGGCCAGCGCACCGGCACCGGCACCACGCTGTTCAAGGCGCGCGAGCTGTTCGCCAAGGGCAGCATCGACTTCCCCGGCTACATCGACCTCGTGGGCTCCACCGTGCCCTCGGCCGGCCACTGCAACGTGATGGGCACGGCCTCGACCATGAACGCCCTGGCCGAGGCGCTGGGCATGAGCCTGCCCGGCTGCGCGGCCATTCCCGCGCCGTACCGCGAGCGCGGCCAGATGGCCTACGAAACCGGCCGGCGCATCGTCGACATGGTGCGCGAAGACCTGAAGCCCTCGGACATCCTCACGCGCTCGGCCTTCGAGAACGCGATCGTCGTCAACTCGGCCATCGGCGGTTCGACCAACGCGCCGATCCACCTCATCGCCATCGCCAAGCACGCGGGTGTCGAACTCAACATCCAGGACTGGGAAACGGTCGGCCTCGACGTGCCGCTGCTGCTCGACATGCAGCCCGCCGGCAAGTACCTCGGCGAGGAGTTCTACCGCGCAGGCGGCGTGCCCGCCGTGGTGGCCGAGCTGCACCGCCACGGCCTGATCCGCACCGATGCGCACACCGTCAACGGCCACACCCTGGCCGCCAACTGCGCCGACGCGCCGGTGAAAGACGCCGACGTGATCCGCCCCTTCGACCAGCCGCTGCGCGAGAACGCCGGCTTCCTCGTGATGTCGGGCAACCTGTTCGACAGCGCGATCATGAAGACCAGCGTGATCTCCGACGAGTTCCGCGCGCGCTACCTGAGCCAGGCCGGCGACCTCGACGCCTTCGTGGGCCGCGCCATCGTGTTCGACGGCCCGGAAGATTTCGAAGCCCGCATCGAAGACCCGTCGCTGGACATCGACGCGAGCTGCATCCTGTTCATGCGCGGCGTCGGCCCCATCGGACACCCGGGCTCGTCGGAAGTGGTCAACATGCGCGCGCCCTCGCACCTGCTCAAGAGCGGTGTGTCGGCCTTGCCCTGCATCGGCGACGGCCGACAGTCGGGCACCTCGGGCTCGCCGTCGATCCTCAACGCCTCGCCCGAAGCCGCAGCGGGCGCCGGCCTGGCGCTGCTGCAGACGGGCGACAAGGTCCGCGTGGACCTGAAGGAGCGCACCGTCAACATGCTCGTCGACGACGCGGTGCTGCAGGCGCGCGCCCGCGAGCTCGAGGCGAAGGGCGGCTACCCGATTCCCGCGAGCCAGACGCCGTGGCAGGAGATCCAGCGCGCGATGGTGGACACGCTGTCCGAAGGCATGGTGTTGAAGCCGGCGACCAAGTACCAGCGCGTGGCGCAGACGGCGGGGATTCCGCGTCGCAACCACTGAGGGCTGTTGCTGTTCAGGGCGCGATCCCGCCGACGGGGCACCTTGCTCCGCGAATGTCCCCCGGGGCTTCGCCCCTCCTCCTTGATTTCGCTGCGCAAGGCACC
>NZ_JBYTBC010000010.1:148138-287086 GCF_058788795.1 Variovorax sp. FW301-JW7 | reverse complement strand
CGGATCAGGGCTCGCAGCTGTTTGAGCGAAGCGAGTTCTGCGAGACCCCGCGAAACGCGAGCACCGCAGGTTGCCCGCAGCGAAGCGGAGGGTCGCAGACAGTGGGGTCGCCTTTCTTTTGCCTACTTTTCTTTGGCGAAGCAAAGAAAAGTAGGTCGCCTGCCGGGGCGAGTCCCGGCCTCGGAAAACAAGCGCCCAGGAGCACAAGCAACATGCTGAGCCCAGGCACCCCCCGCCCCTTAGGCGCAACCCCGTCACAGCAAGGCGTCAACTTCGCAATCGCAGCGCCAACAGCAAGCAAAGTAGAACTCTGCCTCTTCGACAGCACAGGCCAGAACGAACAACAGCGCCTACCGCTCCCAGAGTGCACCGACGGGATCTGGCACGGCCTGCTTCCCAACGCAAGAGCCGGCCTGATCTACGGCTACCGAGTCCACGGCCTGTGGGCACCCCATGAGGGGAAACGCTTCAACCCCGCCAAGCTCCTCCTCGACCCCTACGCCCGAGAAATCCTCGGCCACTACAACGGCAGCGACCTCTTCCTGGGCCACGCCCCCACAGACCCCACCCAACGCGACCACAGAGACAACGGCTCGATCGCCCTCAAGGCCCGCGTCACAGCACCCACCAATACCCCAAGAACAACAGGCCAAGCCCACACCCCCCCCACAGACCGCGTCCTCTACGAACTCCACATCCGCAGCCTCACCCACCAGCACCCAGGCGTTCCCGAACCGCTCAGAGGCACCTACGCAGGCCTCGCAGAACCCGCCCTCCTCGACCACCTGCAACGCCTGGGCATCACCACCCTCAGCCTCATGCCCGTGCAGCACCGTGCCGACGAACAGCGCCTGCTCGCCAAAGGCCTGACCAACCACTGGGGCTACAACACCATCGGCTGGTTCGCCCCCGAGGTGCGCTTCTGGAGCGGCCGCCCCGGCACCACACCCGCCAGCGAGTTCCGCGCCATGGCCGATGCGGTGCATGCGCGCGGCATGGAGCTGGTGATCGACGTGGTCTACAACCACAGCGCCGAAAGCGACGAGCTCGGCCCCACGCTCTCGCTGCGCGGCATCGACAACGCCCTGTACTACCACCTGCGCCCCGACGACCGCGCCCTGTACGAGAACTGGGCCGGCACCGGCAACTGCCTGAACCTCGGCGAGCCACGCGTGCTGCAGCTGGTGATGGACAGCCTGCGCTTCTGGGCCTGCGAGATGGGCGTCGACGGCTTCCGCTTCGACCTCGCCCCGGTGCTGGGCCGCGACGCGCAGCGCGGCTTCGAGGCGCGCGCGCCCTTCTTCGCGGCGATGGCGCAAGACCCGGTGCTGTCGCGCACGCTGCGCATCGCCGAGCCCTGGGACCTCGGCCCCGGCGGCTACCGGCTCGGCGAGTTCCCGCCCGGCTGGCTCGAATGGAACGACCGCTTCCGCGACACGCAACGCGGCTTCTGGCTGCGCCAGGGGCGCGAGGGCGCCGCCGGCCTGGGCGACTTCGCGCACCGCTTCACGGCCTCCAGCGCGAGCTTCGCGCACGATGGCCGCGCACCGACCGCGAGCGTCAACTTCATCACCGCGCACGACGGCTTCACGCTGCGCGACCTCGTGAGCTACGAGTCGCGCCACAACCTCGCCAACGGCGAAGACAACCGCGACGGCCATGCCCACAACCTGAGCACCCACTGCGGCGTCGAAGGCCCGAGCGACGACCCCGCCGTGCGCACGATGCGCGCGCGCCTGCAGCGCACGCTGCTCGCCACGCTGCTGCTGTCCCAGGGCACGCCGATGCTGCTGGCCGGCGACGAGCTCGGCCACAGCCAGGGCGGCAACAACAACGCCTACTGCCAGGACAACGAGACCACCTGGCTCGGCTGGATCGGCCTGTCTGATCCGTCCAGCGAACGCGCCCGGCTGACTGCGTTCGTCGCGCGGCTCACCGCCCTGCGGCGCGAAGCGCCGGCGCTGCGCAGCGCGCGCTGGTGGCCGGCCGAACCTCCTGTCGACGCCCTACCGGGCCTGCGCTGGCTGCGCCCCGACGGCCAGCCGATGGCACCGGCCGACTGGCACGCAGGCACGGCCCTTGCGATCCTGTTCGGAGATGCCGAAGGCGCCTGGCTGGTGCTGGTGAATGCGGGCCCGGGCCCCGTCGCCTTCACGCTGCCGAATGGCGACTGGCGCTGCTGCCTTGCGACCGATGCCGAAGACCCCGACGCCCTGCGCGCCGCGCCCCGCCTGCTGGGCCGCGCGGTGGAGGTGCCGGTTTCGAGCCTCTGGCTTGCAAGAACGTAGGAGCCAAGCCCACGGCGCAGTGCCAGACTCGGTGCGGACACTCTGACGACGACGAACTCAACAAGCGAACGAACGAACGGAGACACAGATGGACAAGCTCAACACCCAGGGCGCACAAGCCCCGCAGGCGCCCCTGCAGGCCCATCAACTGGTCCGCCGCACCATCGCGCTGGTGCTGGCCGGCGGCCGGGGCTCCCGCCTCAAGCAGCTCACCGACCGGCGCGCCAAGCCGGCCGTGTACTTCGGCGGCAAGTTCCGCATCATCGACTTCGCGCTGTCCAACTGCCTGAACTCCGGCATCCGGCGCATGGCGGTGGTCACGCAGTACAAGTCGCACTCGCTCATGCGCCACCTGCAGCGCGGCTGGAGCTTCTTGCGCGCCGAGCTCAACGAGATGGTCGACGTGCTGCCCGCGCAGCAGCGCATGGGCGACGAGCACTGGTACCGCGGCACGGCCGACGCGGTGTTCCAGAACCTGGACATCATCAGCACCCGCTCCACGCCGCACGACTACGTGGTGGTGCTGGCCGGCGACCACATCTACAAGATGGACTACTCCATCATGCTCAAGGACCACGCCGAGCGCGGCCTGGGCTGCACGGTCGGCTGCATCGAGGTGCCGCGCCACGAGGCCACGGCCTTCGGCGTGATGGCAGTGGACGACGGCCGCCAGATCACCAGCTTCCTCGAGAAGCCCGCCGACCCGCCCGCCATGCCCGGCCACCCCGACCTGGCGCTGGCCAGCATGGGCATCTACATCTTCGACTCGGCCTACCTGTACCGGTTGCTCGAGGAAGACAACGCCAACCCCGACTCGAGCCACGACTTCGGCAAGGACATCATCCCGCGCGCCGTGGCCGAGGGCCGCGCGCTGGCGCATCCGTTCAGCATGTCCTGCGTCACGCGCGCCTCGCGCGGGCCCGACGCCAAGGCCTACTGGCGCGACGTGGGCACGATTGATGCATTCTGGGCTGCCAACCTCGACCTGGCCTCGATCACCCCGGAGCTCGACATCTATGACACGGACTGGCCCATCTGGACCTACCAGCGGCAGCTGCCGCCGGCCAAGTTCGTGCTCGACCGCGAGGGCAAGCACGGCATGACGGTCAACACCATCGTCTCGGGCGGCTGCATCGTTTCGGGCTCGAAGATCAGCAGCGCGGTGCTGTTCTCGGGCGTGCGCATCCACTCCTTCTGCGAGATCAACGAAGCTGTGCTGCTGCCCGACGTGGAAGTGGGCCGCGGCTGCCGGCTGAACCGCGTGGTGATCGACCGCGGCTGCGTGATCCCCGACGACACGGTCATCGGCGAAGACGCCGAAGCCGATGCCGCGCGCTTCGAGCGCACGGAAACGGGCGTGGTGCTGGTCACGCGCGAAATGCTGCGCCGGCTGGCGCCCGACCCTGTTCCCACGGCCGCTTCCTGATCCACACCATGCGCATCCTCCAGGTCAGCGCCGAGCTGTTTCCCCTCCTGAAGACCGGCGGCCTGGCGGACATCGCCGGCGCCCTGCCCTTGGCGCTCATGGCCGCGGGGCAGGAGGCGCGCGCACTGCTGCCGGGCTTTCCCGCCATCGTGGCCGGCGTGCGCGACCTGGTGCCGGTGGCCGAGTTCACCGCGCCCTGGGGCGAGCGCTTCGGCTTGCGCGCCGGGCACGTCACCATCGCCGGCGCGCCGCCGATTCCCACCTACGTGATCGACGCGCCCGCGCTGTACGACCGGCCCGGCAACCCCTACGAAGACACCACGCGCCAGCCCTACGGCGACAACCACCGGCGCTTCGCGCTGCTGGGCTGGGCGGCTGCGCAGCTCGCGCAGGGGCTCGACCCCGGCTGGCGGCCCGACATCGTGCACGCGCACGACTGGCACGCGGCGCTCGCGCCCGCCTACCTGGCCTTCGCGCGGCGCGCGGGCGGCCCGCGCACGGGCAGCGTGTTCACGGTGCACAACCTGGCCTACCAGGGCGTGTTCGCGCCCTGGCACTTCGCCGAGCTCGGCCTGCCGGCGCCGGCCTTCCACATGAACGGGCTGGAGTACCACGGCCAGATCTCCTTCATGAAGGGTGGCCTCTACTTCGCCGACCAGCTCACCACCGTGAGCCCCACCTACGCCCTCGAGATCCAGACGCCCGAGCAGGGCTGCGGCCTCGACGGCCTGCTGCGCCAGCGCAGCAACGTGCTCAGCGGCATCCTCAACGCGGTCGACGACCAGGTCTGGAACCCGTCCACCGACGCCGCGCTGGCGCAGGGCTACCAGGCGCCCGAGGGCCGCCACATGGCCGGCAAGGCGCGTTGCAAGTCGGTGCTGCAGCGCCAGCTGGGGCTGGCCGAGCGCCCCGACGCGCCGCTGTTCATCGTGGTGAGCCGGCTCACCGAGCAGAAGGGCCTGCACCTCGTGCTCGGCGGCCTCGACACGCTGCTCGCGCAGGGCGGCCAGCTCGCGCTGCTGGGCAGCGGCGAAGGCTGGCTCGAAGAAGCCTTCCGCCAGCGCGCGGCGGCGGCGCCCGCCTCGGTAAGCGTCACCATCGGCTACGACGAGACACTGGCGCACCAGCTCTTCGGCGCGGGCGACGTGACGATCGTGCCCTCGCTGTTCGAGCCCTGCGGCCTCACGCAGATGTACGGCCTGAAGTACGGCAGCCTGCCGTTGGTGCGCCGCGTGGGCGGGCTGGCCGACACCGTCGTCGACTGCACGCTGGAAGACATGGCCAGCGGCGCCGCCACCGGCTTCGTGTTCGAGCGCTTCGAGGACGCCGACTACGACCGCGCCTTGCGCCGCGCCTTCGCGCTGTACGAGCGCGCCCCCGACTGGCGCCGCGTGCGCGGCAACGCCATGCGGCGCCCGGCCGACTGGGGCACGGCGGCGGCGCAGTACATCGATGTGTACCAACGGGCGCTGGCCTGAAGCCCCCGCCCCACACCCCACCACCCACTCCGGGAACGCCCCCCATGACGATCAAGGACTTCGCCTACGACCACCCCGACCGCGACGTTGCCGCCTTCAAGCGCGCGGTGGCCAACAAGCTGATCTACGCCGTCGGCAAGGACCCCGTGGCCGCCAGCCCCGATGACTGGCTGCACGCCACCGCGCTGGCCGTGCGCGACCAGCTCGTCGAGCGCTGGATGACGACCACGCGCGCCAACTACGCGCAGGACCTCAAGCGCGTGTACTACCTCTCGATGGAGTTCCTCATCGGGCGCACCTTCACCAACGCGCTGCTCGCCGTCGACCTGTACGGCACCGTGCGCGAGGCGCTGGCCGACTTCGGTGTCGACATGGCGGCGCTGGCCGAGCGCGAGCCCGATGCGGCGCTCGGCAACGGCGGCCTGGGCCGGCTCGCGGCCTGCTTTCTCGATTCGATGGCCACGCTCGGCGTGCCCGGCATGGGCTACGGCATCCGCTACGAGTACGGCATGTTCCGCCAGCGCATCGTCGACGGCCAGCAGGTCGAAACGCCCGACTACTGGCTCACGCGCGGCAACCCGTGGGAGTTCCAGCGGCCCGAGGTGAACTACCGCGTGCGCTTCGGCGGCCATGTGCAAAAGCGCGAAGGCAAGAACGCGCCCTACGGCGCGGCCGACTGGGTCGACACGCACGACGTGCTGGCCGTGGCCTACGACACCATCATTCCCGGCTACGGCACGCAGGCCACCAACACCTTGCGGCTGTGGTCGGCGCGCGCCACCGAGGAGATCGACCTGTCGGCCTTCAACCGCGGCAACTACATGGCGGCGGTGGAGAGCAAGAACCACTCCGAGAACGTCTCGCGCGTGCTCTACCCCGACGACTCCACGCCCTCGGGCCGCGAGCTGCGGCTGCACCAGGAGTACTTCTTCTGCAGCGCCAGCGTGCAGGACCTGCTGCGCCGCTACCTGCGCAACCACACGAGCTTCGAGCAGCTGTCCGAAAAAGTCAGCATCCACCTGAACGACACGCACCCGGTGCTGGCCGTGCCCGAGCTCATGCGCCTGCTGCTCGACGAGCACGGCCTGGCGTGGGACGCGGCCTGGGCGCACACGCAGAAGGTGTTCAGCTACAGCAACCACACGCTGATGCACGAGGCCCTGGAAACCTGGCCGGTCGAGATGCTGGGCCGCATCCTGCCGCGCCACCTGCAGATCCTGTACGACATCAACGCGAAGTTCCTGGCCGCCGTGACGCAGACGCACGGCCAGGACGTCGAGCTGGTGCGCCGCCTCTCGCTGATCGACGAGACCGGCGAGCGCCGCGTGCGCATGGCCTACGTGGCGGTGCTCGCGAGCCATTCGGTGAACGGCGTGTCGGGGCTGCACTCGGAGCTGATGAAGCAGTCGATCTTTGCCGACTTTGCGAAGATCTTTCCCGAGCGCTTCAACAACAAGACCAACGGCGTCACGCCGCGCCGCTGGCTCGCACAGGCCAACCCGCCGCTGGCCGCGCTGCTCGACCAGCGCATCGGCAAAGGCTGGCGGCGCGACCTGTCGCAGCTCGAAGCATTGCGCCCGATGGTCGCGCAGCCCGCCTTCGTGCGCGCCTTTCGCCATGCCAAGCGCGAGAACAAGCTGCGACTGGCCAACTGGGTCGGCGAGCACCTGAAGCTCGACCTGGACACCGACGCGATGTTCGACGTGCAGGTCAAGCGCATCCACGAGTACAAGCGGCAGCTGCTCAACGTGCTGCACGTCGTCGCGCGGTATCACCGCATCCTCGATGCGCAGGCCAGCGGCGCGCCGGTCGACATCGTGCCGCGCGTGGTCGTGTTCGCGGGCAAGGCGGCGTCGGCCTATGCGATGGCCAAGCAGGTGATCCGGCTCATCAACGACGTGGCGGCCACCGTGAACGCCGACGCGCGCGTGGGCAAGCTGCTGAAGGTGGTGTTCCTGCCGAACTACAGCGTGAGCCTGGCCGAGATCATCATGCCGGCGGCGGACCTGTCGGAGCAGATCTCCACCGCGGGCACGGAAGCTTCAGGCACCGGCAACATGAAGTTCGCGCTCAACGGCGCGCTCACCATCGGCACGCTCGACG
The DNA here is from genome assembly GCF_058788795.1 of Variovorax sp. FW301-JW7. Taxonomy (NCBI): domain Bacteria; kingdom Pseudomonadati; phylum Pseudomonadota; class Betaproteobacteria; order Burkholderiales; family Comamonadaceae; genus Variovorax; species Variovorax sp. FW301-JW7. Next base: position 279,791 of record NZ_JBYTBC010000010.1, on the reverse strand, counting down.
GCGCCAATGTCGAGATGCGCGAGAACGTCGGCCCCGAGAACATCTTCATCTTCGGCCACACCACGCCCGAGGTGGCCGACATCCGCGCCCGCGGCTACCAGCCGCGCGAGATCTACGAGGAGAACGCCGAACTCAAGCGCGTGCTCGATGCCATTCGCGACGGCGCGTTCTCGCCGGGCGAGCCGGCGCGCTACCAGGGCATCTACGACGCGCTCGTGAACTGGGGCGACCACTACCTGCTGCTGGCCGACTACGCGAGCTACGTGGCCAAGCAGGCCGAGGTCGATGCGCTGTACCGCGACGCGGAGGCGTGGACGCGCATGGCGATCCTCAACGTGGCGGGAATGGGGGCGTTCTCGTCAGACCGGACGATCGCGGAGTACGCGCATGAAATCTGGCACACGAAGCCGGTTGTGCTGAGCTGAGCCGGACTTTCGATACTTCTCCCTCCCCTTCCGGGGGAGGGTTGGGGTGGGGGCACGACAGCGGTCGATGAACGGCTGCTGTGAATCGGATGCCGCTGTGCCCCCATCCCAACCTTCCCCCAAAGGGGGAAGGAGCAAAACCACTCAGCGCGGTTTTGCGGGCGCCGCTTCGGCCTCGGTCACGAACCCGATCCGACTCAACCCCGCCTTGTTCGCGATGCCCATGAGCGCCACCACCTTGCCGTAGGGCACGGTCTGGTCGGCGCGCAATTGCACCTCGGTGTCCTTGCTGTCGGCGGCGGCCTTTTCGAGCTGGGCGGTCAGCTCTTCATCGGTCACGGGCTTGTCGTTCAGGAAGACCTTGCCCGACGCATCGACCGACAGGCTCACGAACTTCGGCGTGTCGTTGGGCTGACCCGCGTCGGTCTGCGGCAGGTCGAGCTTGATCGAGCTCGCCATCAGCGGCGCGGTGATGATGAAGATCACCAGCAGCACCAGCATCACGTCGACCAGCGGCGTGACGTTGATGTCGGACAGCGGACGTTGCCCGCCCGCGCCCATGGCCCGCCCGCCGCCTGCGGCGCTGCTGCCCAGTGAGGTGCGTCCGAAGGCCATGGTGTGCGTGGCGCTTTAAACGGGCATCGGCCGCGCGGGCGGCGGTGCGGCGGGTGCTGGCGCTTCGCCGAAGCTGCCGAGCAGGTCGTGCGCGAAGCCTTCGAGCTCGGCCTCGACGCGGCCCACGACACGACCGAACACGTTGTAGGCCAGCACGGCCGGAATGGCGACCGCGAGGCCGAAGGCCGTCATGACGAGCGCCTCGCCGACCGGCCCGGCCACCTTGTCGATGGTGAAGCCGCCGGTCTGGCCCGCGATGCCCGCGAGGGCGCCATAGATGCCCCAGACGGTGCCGAGCAGGCCGACAAAGGGCGCGGTGGCGCCCACGGTGGCCAGCAGGATCTGCCCGGCCTGCAGGCGCCGCAGCGCGCCGTGCAGCGCACCGCGCAGCACGCGCGTGAGGCGCTGGTTGCGGTCGACCGTGGCGCCCAATGTGCCGCCAGGGGCCTCGGTGGCGGCCTGGCGCAATGCGGCCACGGCGGGGCGCACGAGTTCGGCGCGGTCGAAGGCCTGCAGCTTCTGCTCGGCCTCGACCAGGGTGGCCGACTGCCAGAAGGCCGCGATGCTGCGCAGCACGTCGCGCGTGCCGCCGCGCAGCAGCCAGGCTTTCCAGAGGATCACGACCCAGCTGGCGATCGACATCGCGAGCAGCAGCGCGGCCACCGAACGGCTGACGCCGTCACCGTGGGTCAGCAGTTCGAGCACGCTCATTCGCGTCCTTGGTTGTGGTCCGCGTGCTTAGCGCAGACCCAGCACGTCGAACATGTCGAACAGGCCGCTGCGCTGGCCGCTCAGGAAGCGCACCGCACGCAGCGCGCCCTGCGCGTAGGTCACGCGGCTGGACGACTTGTGGGAGATCTCGATGCGCTCGCCGATGCCCGCGAACAGCACGGTGTGGTCGCCCACGATGTCGCCGCCGCGGATGGTGGCGAAGCCGATGGTCGACGGGTCGCGCTCGCCCGTGATGCCTTCGCGGCCGTAGACGGCGCAGTCCTTGAGGTCGCGGCCCAGCGCGTCGGCGATCACTTCGCCCATCTTGAGCGCGGTGCCCGAGGGCGCGTCGACCTTGAAGCGGTGGTGGGCCTCGACGATCTCGATGTCGTAGCCGGTGGCCATCGCGCGGGCGGCCATGTCGAGCAGCTTGAGCGTGACGTTGACGCCCACGCTCATGTTGGGCGCCATCATGATGGCGATGTCTTTCGCGATCTCGGCGATCTCGGCCTTCTGCGCATCGCTGAAGCCGGTGGTGCCGATCACGGCCTGCACGCCCAGCTCGCGGCACACGGCCAGGTGCGCCATCGTGCCTTCGGGGCGGGTGAAGTCGATCATCACCTGGGCGTCCTGCAGGCCGGTGCGCAGGTCGGCCACGATGGGCACGCCGCTGGTGAAGCCCAGGAAGGCCGCGGCATCGGCGCCGAGTGCGGCGCTGCCTGCAATGTCGAGCGCGCCGGCCAGGCGGCAGTCGGGCGCGTTGCGCACGGCTTCGATGAGCATGTGGCCCATGCGGCCCGAGGCGCCGGCGATCGCCACCCGGCGCAGCGCGGGAGCGGAGGAAGAAGAATCGGAGGTGGGGGTGGTGGTCGGTTCAGTCACGGGGATTCGGTCGTTGAAAAGTCCCTACGGGAGCCATGGACACCGACGAAAGCCACCCCACCGGTCCGGCGGGCACCGCCCGCAGGAGGGGTGGCCGCCGCCGGAGCCCGTGCCGCGCACGCTCAGCGCGCGGCTTCGAGCGGGGGGTAGGCGGCCGGCAGCGCGGGCATGGGGGCTGCCGGGGTGCCGGTGGTGTCGGCTTTCTTGTCGGCCTTGGGCGCGAATTTCTTGAGCTCGTCTTCGGTGGCCTCGAGCTGCGGCACCTTGCCGCTCTTGCGGCGGGTGTCGAGCGTGGCGACGAATTCTTCTTCGCTGGGCATTTCGTCGCCCTCGAAGCGGTCCATGAGTTCGCCGTTGAAGAACACGGTCAGGCGGCGCTCCTGCGGATCGACGCCCTGGCGGCGGATCGTGAAGACGTAGTCCCAGCGGTTGGCGTGGAAGACGTCGTTCAGCAGCGAGGTGCCGAGGATCTCGCGCACCTGTTGGCGCGACATGCCGGGCTTGAGTGCCGCGACCTGTTCCTTCGACACGAAATTGCCCTGCACCACTTCGACTTTGTAGGGGGTGACGGCAGACAGCGCGCCACGCGTGCGTTCGCTGAAACCGCTGCAGGCACCGAGGGCGAGCGTCGCCGCAATGGCAGCAACCAGCAACCAGGGCCGGCGTTGGAGGATGGCAGGCATGGGAGAAGAGGGGGTAGCGATATGATCGAACATTGTAGCGGTCGAGCCTGAAGGCCCGGCCTCAGCCCAGGGCGCAGGAACCATCATGGCCAACATCGACGAACTCAAGAACACCGGCCTCAAGGCCACCTTGCCGCGGCTGAAGATCCTCGAGATCTTCCAGACCGGCAGCCAGCGGCACATGACCGCGGAAGACGTCTTCCGCGTGCTGCTCAACGAACACTCCGACATCGGCCTGGCCACCGTGTACCGCGTGCTGACGCAGTTCGAGCAGGCCGGCATCCTGGAGCGCAGCCACTTCGAAAGCGGCAAGGCGGTCTACGAACTGAACGAAGGCACGCACCACGACCACCTGATCTGCACCTCGTGCGGCAAGGTCGAGGAGTTCTACGACGCCGAGATCGAGCGGCGCCAGCAGATGATCGCCAAGGACAAGGGCTGGATCCTGCAGGACCACGCCATGTCGCTGTACGGCCTGTGCGGCGATTGCGTCAAGAAGCGCTGACGCTGAAGACCTGCTGAAGCAGAAAGCGGCCCTTCACTTCGAAGGGCTTTTTTCTTTGCTCAGTCCGGGTCGCGCCCGCTCTCCATCGCCTTGTGGTGGCGCGCCACGAAATCGGCATAGGTGTCGATGCCGCGCAGCTGCAGGATCGAATTGCGCACCGCGGCTTCCACCAGCACGGCGATGTTGCGCCCGGCCACCACCTGGATGATGACCTTGCGCACCGGGATGCCCAGCACGTCCTGCGTGAGCGGCGCCGAGGGCATGCGCTCGTAGTCGCGCTCGAAGCTGTCGCGCCGCACGAGGTGCACGATGAGCTTCAGCCGCATCTTCCGGCGCACGGCCGTCTCGCCGAAGATCGCGCGGATGTCCAGCAGGCCGATGCCGCGCACCTCCAACAGGTTCAGCAGCAGGTCGGGGCAGCGGCCCTCGATGGTGTTCTGGTTGATGCGGTACAGGTCGACCGCGTCGTCGGCCACGAGGCCGTTGCCGCGCGAGATCAGCTCCAGGCCCAGCTCGCTCTTGCCCAGGCCCGATTCGCCCGTGATCATCACGCCCATGCCCAGGATGTCCATGAACACGCCGTGCATCGAAGTGCGCTCGGCGAAGTGCTTGGACAGGTAGGCGCGCAGCAGGTCGATCACGAAGGCCGACGATTCGCGCGTGGCAAAGAGCGGCAGCTGGGCGCGCTCGCAGATCGACAGCAGCTCGTCGGGCGCGGCCTGGCCGTCGGCCAGCACCAGCATCGGCGGCTCCAGCGTGACGATGCGGCCGATGCGGCGCACGCAGTCTTCCTTGCTGCCGCGCGTGAGGTAGGCCACCTCTCGCGCGCCGAGGATCTGCACGCGGTACGGGTGGATGTAGTTCAGGTACCCGACCAGGTCGGCGGCCGACTGTGCACGGCTGATGACATCGGGGTCGAACTGGCGCTCCGAGGCGCCCAGCCCCGCGAGCCATTCCCAGCGGAGCGACCCGCGGAACTCCTCGAACATGGCATCGGCGCTGATGACGGTCGGCTTCATGCGTGCGGCGGCCGGCGCGGGACGCCGGCATTCTGGTCAGGATGGAGGGAGAGAAAAGCGTCGCCGCAGCTTATCAGCAGCGGCCCGCCCGGCGCGTGCGCTCAGGCGACCTGGGTCGATTGCCAGCCGGCGATGAGGCCGTGCAGTGCGGCGGCATCGGTGCTGGACTTGATCTGCTCGCGCAGGCCGGCGTCGCTCAGCAGCTCGGCAATTTCAGACAGGATTTCGAGGTGCTTCTGCGTGGCCGCTTCGGGCACCAGCAGGAAGATCAGCAGCGCCACGGGCTGCTCGTCGGGAGCGTCGAAGCCGATGGGGTTCGCCAGCTGGAACACCGCGGCCATCGGCGCCTTGAGGCCCTTGATGCGGCCATGCGGAATGGCCACCCCGTGGCCCAGACCGGTGGAGCCGAGGCGCTCGCGCGCGAACAGGCTGTCGGTGATGAGGGCACGGCCCAGGCCGTGAAGGCTCTCGAACAGCAAGCCGGCTTCTTCGAAAGCACGTTTCTTGCTGGTGGCGTCAACGCTCACGAGCACTTGAGCGGGCGGCAGGATGGACGCGAGGCGATTCATGGTGGGGTCAGAGCGGGGGCGATTATGCACCTCATCGGTAAAAACCCCCAGTCCCTCTAATTACTTTCGTCTACATGTGTTGCCGAGAGGCGTCGCTTCCTCTGGGGGGCCTTGCAAAGCCCCACCAATGTGGTCGGACAAACAAAAGGCCGCCCGAAGGCGGCCTGAGATGCGGGGCGCGGGGCCCGGCGTTTACATCACGCGCTTGGGCGCCACGTGATGGTGGTCCTGCAGGCGATCCTTGTGGCGGACCACCTGGCGGTCGAGCTTGTCGACCAGCTCATCGACCGCGGCGTACAGATCAGCGTGGCTCGATTCCGCGAACATGTCATTGCCCTTGACGTGAATGTTGCACTCCGCCCTTTGGCGGCGTTCCTTTTCCTTCTGCTTTTCCACCGTGAGGATCACCTTGACATCGACCACCTGGTCGAAATGTCGCGTGATCCGGTCCAGCTTGCTCGTGACGTAGGTGCGCAAGGCAGGTGTGACGTCGAGGTGATGACCGCTGATCGTCAAATTCATGAATGACCTCCTGAGAATTGACGGTTGGGGAAATGACCGCGCTCCGGGATGAAGCGTGGCCGGCGAAACAGGTTTGGGGGAGAACGGGAGAAGAGGAAGAGAGAGGTGAGAAAGGGGGCGGTCGGATTCACTATGCCCAAGCTGTCACGGTATTGCAATACCGGGGCTTGCCCGAGTGACGGGCCGGTGTATTGCATGCCCTAATCCGCTATTGATTCCATAGCTGCCCCCGTGCAGTGGCATGCCCTTGCGGCACATTGGAAGCAAGTGTTTCCACGCGCCGCGCGCAGTGACCCTCCCGCCCGCAGGGCCGGCCCATTCAGCGCCAGGCGGCGCGCATGCGGTTGCGCAGGTCGATCACCGCGGCCGGCGGCGGCACCGCGGGCGGCAGCACCGGCGGCGGTGGCCAGGTCTGCAGCTCGAAGCCCGCGAGGTCGGACTCCGTGATGAAGCGGGTGCGGTTGGCGTACAGGTGCCGGTCGCCGCGCGCCGCCTGCTGCGTGATGTGGAAGCGCTGCGGCATCACCAGGTGCAGGTGGTCGCGGGCCCGCGTCATCGCCACGTAGAGCAGGCGCCGCTCTTCTTCCAGTTCGTGCGCGCCCTGCGCCACATCGGCCGGCATGCAGCCGTCGACCACGTTGATGACGTGCACCGAATTCCACTCCTGGCCCTTGGCCGAATGGATGGTCGACAGGATCAGGTAGTCCTCGTCGAGCGACGGCGGACCGGGCCGGTCGCTGGTGGCTTCAGGCGGATCGAGCGTGAGCTCGGTGAGAAAGCGCTCGCGCGAGCCATAGCCGGCCGCCAGCCGCGCCAGCTGTTCGACATCGGCACGGCGCACGCCCGAGGTGTCTTCGTACAGCCGCTCCAGGTGCGGCTGGTACCACTGCATGGCCACCTCCACGTCGGCCGGCCACTGCAGCGACGGCGCGCGCAAGGCGGCGTAGGCCTGGGCAAAGTCGGCCCACTGTTCGCGCGCGGCCGACGGCGGCACGAAGTCCCTCACCGCAGCGGCCGGGTCGGCCGCCTGGTCCATCGCGTCGAGCAGGCGCGTGCCGGTGGCCGGGCCCACGCCCGGAATGATCTGCGTGACCCGGAAGCCCGCCATGCGCCCGCGCGGGTTCTGCGCGAAGCGCAGCACCGCGAGCAGGTCCTTCACATGCGAGGCCTCGAGGAACTTGAGCCCGCCGAACTTCACGAACGGGATGTTGCGCCGCGCCAGCTCCAGCTCGAGCGCCGCGCTGTGCGACGAGGTGCGAAACAGCACCGCCTGCGACTTCAGCGCCAGCCCGCCCTCGCGGTGCGCCAGGATCTTGTCGGCCACCCAGCACGCCTGCCCGGCCTCGTCGGGCACGAGCACCAGCACCGGCTTGCCGGCCGAGGGCTTGTCGGTCCACAGCGTCTTGGCATGCCGCTCGGCGGCCTGCGCGATGACGCGGTTCGACACGTCGAGGATCGGCTGCGTCGAGCGGTAGTTGCGCTCCAGCGTGACGACGCGCGCCTCTTGCGAAAACTGCGAGGGAAAGTCGAGGATGTTGCGCACCGTGGCGCCGCGGAACGAATAGATCGACTGCGCGTCGTCGCCCACCACCGTCACGCCGCGCCCGTCGGGCTTCATCGCGCGCAGGATCTCGGCCTGCAGCAGGTTGGTGTCCTGGTACTCGTCGACCAGCACGTGGTCGAAGCGCGCGCCGACGTGCGCGGCCAGCGCGGGCTCGGCGACCATCTCGGCCCAGTAGAGCAAGAGGTCGTCGTAGTCGAGCACGTTCTGCTGCTGCTTGGCCTCGACGTAGGCGCCGAAGAGCGCCTTGAGCTGCGCCTCCCACTCGGCGCACCAGGGAAAGCTGTCTTTCAGCACGGTGGCCAGCGGCGCGCGCGTGTTCACGCAGCGCGAGTAGATCGACAGGCAGGTGCCCTTGCGCGGAAAGCGGTTGACCGTGGACGACAGGCCCAGTTCGTGCCGCACCAGCCCCATGAGGTCTTCGGCGTCGCCGCGGTCGTGGATGGTGAAGTTCTCGTCCAGCCCGATCTGCGCGGCGTACTCGCGCAGCAGCCGCGCGCCGATGCCGTGGAAGGTGCCGGCCCACGGCAACGCCGGCGGGCGCTCCGACTTCAGGCCCAGCACGCGCGCCAGCACCTGGCCCGCGCGGCGCTCCATTTCCTGCGCGGCGCGGCGCGAGAAGGTGAGCAGCAGCAGGCGCTGCGGATCGACGCCACCCGCGATCAGGTGCGCCACGCGGTGCGCCAGCGTGCTGGTCTTGCCCGAGCCCGCGCCGGCGATCACGAGCAGCGGCCGGTGGTCGGCGCCGACCGCCGCGCCCACGCCGTGCTCGACCGCTGCGCGCTGGTCGTCGTTGAGCGCGGCGAGCGCCGCGGCCAGGCGCTCGGCTTGCGTCTTCGGGGGGGTGGAAAGAACGGGGGACGCAGGGGTCTGCATGGGCACGACTTTACTGTATGTCCGTCCAGTCCACGCGCCTTGCGCCCCTGTGGCCGGTGACATAATCGCGCCTCGCTGCAACCGGAGACTCCCCATGGAAACCGCCCCGTCTCGGCAGCTTTCAACTCCCATCCGACGCCGCGCATGATGTACTGACGCCGGGTCCGCGGGAATTGAAAGCGCCCCTCCCTCGCCCATCGTTCAGTCATCCCCGGGAGTGAGCCCATGCTCAACATCTTTACGCTCGCCAACGGCCGCCTCGTCCAGGAAGAGATCGAGTCGCTCGAAGAGCTCTCCAAGTTCCAGCCGATCTGGGTCGACCTCGAGTCGCCCACGCTCGAGGAAAAGCGCTGGATCAAGCAGTACTACGGCCTCTCGATTCCCGAAGACGCGATGGACGAGGACATCGAGGAATCGGCCCGCTTCTACGAGGAAGACAACGGCGAGCTGCACATCCGTTCCGACTTCCTGATCGACGACGACGAAGACCCGCGCACGGTGCGCGTCGCCTTCATCCTGAACCAGCACAACACCGACCTGCGCAGCCGCGGCGTGCTGTTCTCGATCCACGACGAAGACGTGCCCGTGTTCCGCCTGCTGCGCATGCGCGCACGCCGCGCGCCGGGGCTGATCGAAGACGCAAAAGAAGTGATGCTCAAGCTCTTCGACGCCGACGCCGAATACTCGGCCGACACGCTGGAGAACATCTACGACGAGCTCGAGGTGGCGGGCAAGAAGGTGCTCTCGGGCAACGTCAGCGACGAGCTGGCCGGCGAGGTGCTCGGCGCCATCGCGCGGCAGGAAGACTTGAACGGCCGCATCCGCCGCAACGTGATGGACACGCGCCGCGCCGTGAGCTTCATGATGCGCAGCAAGATGCTCAACGCCGAGCAGTTCGAAGAGGCGCGGCAGATCCTGCGCGACATCGAATCGCTGGACAACCACACGGCCTTCCTGTTCGACAAGATCAACTTCCTGATGGATGCGACCGTTGGTTTCATCAACATCAACCAGAACAAGACCATCAAGATCTTCTCGGTGGCCAGCGTCGCGCTGCTGCCGCCCACGCTGATCGCGAGCATCTACGGCATGAACTTCAAGTTCATGCCCGAGCTCGACTGGGCCATGGGCTACCCCTACGCCATCGCGCTGATGGCGGCCAGCGCGCTGGTGCCGATGTGGTACTTCCGTCGGCGCGGCTGGCTCAAGTAACGCCGCGCATCGGGTGCTAGAGTGGCTGCCGACAGGCAGCTGACCTGGAGGGCCCCGTGCGCAGACTTCGTTTCCTCACCAACCGCCACCGCGCGCCGTCGACGAACACCGCGCTCGGACTGCTGCTGGCCTTCAACGCCGGTGCCATCAATGCGGGCGGCTTCCTCGTGCTGCACATGTACACCTCGCACATGACCGGCTTCGCCTCGCAGCTGGCGGACGGCATGGTGCTGGGCAACCTCACGCTGCTGCTGAACGCGCTGGGCGCCATCCTCGCGTTCGTGAGCGGCGCCGCGGTCTGCGCGGTGCTGGTGAACTGGGCGCGGCAGCACCGGCTGCATGGCGTGTACGCGCTGCCGCTGCTGCTGGAGGCCGCGCTGATGTTCCCGTTCGGGCTCGCCGGCGCCATCACGCTGACCTGGGCCACGCCGTTCGCGGTGCCGCTCACGGTGCTGCTGCTGTCGTTCATCATGGGGCTGCAGAACGCCGTGGCGTCGAAGACCTCGGGCGGCAGCACGCGCACCACCCACATGACCGGCAACATCACCGACGTGGGGATCGAGCTGGGCAAGATGCTGTACTGGAACCGGCGCGCGCCGTCCACGCCGCTGCCGGTGCGCCACGACCGCAGCCGGCTGCGCCGCTGCGGCGGGCTGGTCGCCATGTTCGTGCTCGGCGGCGCCGTGGGCGCGCTGGGCTTCAAGCACGTGGGCTTCATCTGCGTCGTGCCGCTGGCCGCGCTGCTGCTGGCGCTGTCGATCCCGCCGCTGCTGCGCGACCTGCCGCAGCTGCGCCGGCTCGCGCCGTAGGCGGGTTCTTCAGGCCGCGTCGCGCGGCAGGGAGGCGAGCCAGGCGTCGACGAGCGCCAGGCTGTAGCGGCTCGCCACCTCCGCCACGAAGCGCGTGAAGTCGCCGTGCGCGGCATCGTCGGCGCGGTCCGAGATGGTCCGCAGCGCCGCGAAGGGCACGCCGTAGTCGTGGCAGGCCTGCGCCATCGCAGCGCCTTCCATCTCGACGGCGAGTGCGTCGGGCAGCGAACGCTGCAGGGCGCCACACTCCGCGGTGGTCGACACGAAGCGGTCGCCGCTGATCAGCAGGCCGCGATGCACCTTCGGCGACCACAGACGGAACTCGTCGACCGCCTTCTGCCCCACCAGGCTCACCGGATCGCGCAGCGTGCTTTCGGCCACCGCCGCCAGCGCATCGCCGATGGCCGCATCGGCCGCGAAACGCGAACGCCCCATCAGCGGCACCTCGTACTTCGGAAAGATCGGCGAGGCGTCCATGTCGTGCTGCAGCAGCTCGGTCGCCACGACCACGTCGCCGACGTTCACGCCCGGCGCCAGTCCGCCCGCCACGCCCGTGAACACGATCGCCCGCACGCCGAAGCGCTCGAGCAGCACCGTGGCCGTGACCGCCGCCGCGACCTTGCCGATGCGCGACAGCACCGCGACCACGGGCTGGCCCTGCAGGTGGCCGACCCAGAAGTCGCGGCCGGCCACGCGCACGCGCTGCTCGTCGGGCATGCGCGCGAGGAGCGCGCTCAGCTCCTCGTGCATGGCCGCGACGATGGCGATGGGCGTGGACAACACAACAGAACTCAAAACAAGACTTTCTCTATTCCAGGAACACCGCGGAACCGGCTTTGCCGGGCCGCAGGTGTTGCCCCCTGCAAGGGGGTTGGCGTAGCGACACGAAGTGCGCGAAGCCTGGGGGTTTACTTGATATCCACGCCGTAGAAGGTATGGCGGCCGAAAGGACTGAGCTTGAAGTCGACCACTTCCTTGCGCACCGGCTTCAGCTGCACCGCGTGCGCGATGGTGAACCACGGCGCCTGCTCCTTGAAGATGACCTGCGCCTTCTTGTAGAGCGCATCGCGCTCCGATTGCTTGGTCGCGCTCTTGGCCTTCACCACGAGGTCTTCATACGGCTGGTAGCAGAACTTCGAGATGTTGCTGCCGCTGGCCGACTTGGCCGAGGCGCAGCCCAGCAGGGTGTACATGAAGTTGTCCGGGTCGCCGTTGTCGCCGGTCCAGCCCAGCATGCCCATCTGGTGCTCGCCGGCCTGCAGGCGCTTGCGGTACTCGCCCCACTCGAAGCTCTTGATCTCGGCCTTGACGTTGATCTTGGCCAGGTCGGCCTGCATCAGCTCTGCGATGCGCTTGGCGTTCGGGTTGTAGGGGCGCTGCACCGGCATGGCCCACAGGTCGGTGCTGAAGCCGTCGGGGAAACCGGCCTGCGCCAGCAGCTTCTTGGCGGCTTCGGGATCGTACGGGTCGTCCTTCACGGCATCGTTGTAGGACCACAGGGTCGGCGGAATCGGGTTCTTCGCCGCCACGCCGGTCGTGAGGTACACGCCGTCGATGATGGCCTTCTTGTTGATCGCCATGTTGATGGCCTTGCGCACGCGCACGTCGTCGAAGGGCTTCTTCGTCGTGTTGTACGAGAGGTAGCCCACGTTCAGGCCGGGCTGCTCCAGCACCTGCACGTTCGGGTCCTTGCGGATCGCGTCGAGGTCGGCCGGGTTCGGGTACGGCATGACATGGCACTCGCCCTTTTGCAGCTTGGCCCAGCGCACCGAGGCATCGGGCGTGATCGCGAACACGAGGTCGTCGATCTTGGCCTTGCCGCCCCAGTACTGCGGGAAGGCCTTGAAGCGGATGATCGCGTCCTTCTGGTACTGCACGAGGTAGAACGGGCCGGTGCCGACCGGGTCCTGGTCGACCTTCTCGGGCGTGCCGGCCTTCAGCATCGCGATGGCGTATTCCTTCGACTGGATGCCCGCGTACTGCATCGCCAGGTTGGCCAGGAACGGCGCCTCGGCCTGGTTGAGCGTGATCTTCACCGTGTGGTCGTCGATGCGGTCCACGGACTTCAGCAGCTTGGGCATGCCCATGTCGTTGAAGTAGGAGTGGTTCTGGCTCGTGACCTTGAAGAAGGGGTCGCTCTCCTTCCACTGGCGCTCGAGCATGAAGATGAAGTCGTCGGCGTTGAAGTCGCGCGTGGGCTTGAAGCTCTTGCTCGTGGTGTGCCACTTCACGCCCTTGCGCAGGTGGAAGGTGTACACGGTGCCGTCGGCCGAGATGTCCCATTTTTCGGCCAGGCCCGGCATGACCTTGGTGCCGCCGCGCTCGAACTCGACGATGGTGTTGTAGACCTGCGTGGTCACGTCGAACGATGTGCCGGTGGTGTTCATGCCCGGATAGAAGTTTTCCGGGCTTCCTTCGGAGCAGTACACCAACGTCTTGGCTGACACGGCGCCGCAGGCCAGGGTAAGGGCCGTGAGCGCTGCCGGTGCCAGAAGCGCCAGCTTTTGTGAGCGGCGCGAAACGGAGGGCTGGGTCTTCATGGGGACTCCTCGAGACAGGGTTGAAAAAATCGCCACTCCACTCTTCAGGACGCGGCGAGCACGGGACCATCGGCGCGCACGGGCGGCGCGCCATCGAGAAACTGCTCGGCGTAGTGGCAGGCCACCAGCCGTTCGTCGAGCGCGCGCAGCGCGGGGCGCTCCTCGCGGCAGCGCGGCTGCACATGCGGGCAACGCGTGCTGAAGACGCAGCCCGAAGGCGGGTCCAGCGGCGACGGCAGCTCGCCCTTGAGCACGATGCGCTGGCTGCTCAGGCCCGGCGTCGAAGCCAGCAGCGCCTGCGTGTAGGGATGCAGCGGCCGCGCGAAGATGCGCGACTTGGGGCCCTGCTCCACCGCGTGGCCCAGGTACATCACGAGCACATCGTGCGCGATGTGGCGCACCACGCCCAGGTCGTGCGAGATGAAGAGGTAGGCCAGGCCCAACTCGGCCTGCAGGTCGGCCAGCAGGTTCAGCACCTGCGCCTGGATCGACACGTCGAGCGCCGACACCGGCTCGTCGGCCACCAGCAGGCGCGGCGACAGCATGAGCGCGCGCGCGATGGCGATGCGCTGGCGCTGGCCGCCGGAGAACATGTGCGGGTAGCGGTTGGCGTACTCGGGACGCAGGCCGACGCGGGCCAGCATCTCGCGCGCTTTCTCGGCACGCTCCGGCTTGCTCAGCGTGGTGTTGATGGCCAGCGGGTCTTCGAGCACCGCCGAAATTTTCTTGCGCGGGTTGAGCGAGCCGTACGGGTTCTGGAACACCAGCTGCACGGCCTGGCGCAGCTCGCGCCTGCGTTCATGCGGCGGGCTCACCGCATCGGCGCCGATCAGCGTCAGCTGTCCGGCCGTGGGTTTCTCGATCAGCGCGACCATGCGCGCAAGCGTCGACTTGCCGCAGCCCGATTCGCCCACCACCGCGAGCGTGCGCCCGCGTTCGAGGCGGAACGAGATGTCGCCCACGGCGCGCAGCTGCGCCGGCGCGCGGAACAGCCCGCGCCGCACGGCGTAGGTGCGCTGCAGGTTGCGCGCCTCGGCGACGATCTCCGGGGGCGATGCGTCGCTCATGGCAGCACCTCCGCAATCGCGGCGCGCGGTGGGTCTTGCGCAATGGCGTCTGCGCGCCCCGGCTCGCCGAGCGGAAAGTGGCAACGCACCTCGGCGCCCTGCCACGCACGCAGCGCCGGTCGCACCTGGCAGGCGCGCTCGGTGACGTAGCCGCAGCGCGGCGCGAACAGGCAGCCCGCGGGCCGGTCGTGCACGCCGGGCACCACGCCGCTGATGGTCGCGAGCCGGCCTTCGGGCGCGGCGCGCTCGGGCAGCGCCGCGAGCAGCGCCTCGGTGTAGGGATGCTGCGGCGATGCGAACAAACGATCGACGCGCTGGTGCTCCATCACCTGCCCCGCGTACATCACGGCGATGCGCTGCGCCATCTCGCTGACCACGCCCATGTTGTGCGTGATGAGCACGAGCGCCATGCCGCGCTCCTTCTGCAGGTCGCGCAGCAGGTCGAGGATCTGCGCCTGGATGGTCACGTCGAGCGCGGTGGTCGGCTCGTCGGCGATCAACAGGCGCGGGTTGCAGGCGATGGCCATGGCGATCATCACGCGCTGGTTCATGCCGCCCGAGAGCTGGTGCGGGTAGCTGCCCAGGCGCGACGACGCGGCGGGAATGCCGACCTGTTCGAGCAGCTCGGTGGCGCGCTTCTTCGCTTCGCGCTTGTCGAGCTTCAGGTGCAGGCGCAGCGTTTCCATCAGCTGGAAGCCGATGGTGAAGCAGGGATTGAGGCTGGTGGTCGGCTCCTGGAAGATCATCGCGACCTCCTTGCCGACCAGCGCGCGGCGGGCCTTGTCGGAAATGCCGAGCAAGTCCTTGCCCGCAAAACGCATGTGGTCGGCGCGCACACGGCCCGGAAAGCCGACGAGGCCCATGAGCGCCATCATCGTGACGCTCTTGCCCGAGCCCGATTCGCCGACGATGCCGAGCACTTCGCCTTCTTCGAGCGTGAGGCTCACGCCGTCAACCGCATGCAGCACGCCACCCTGTGTAGGGAATTCGACGTGCAAGTCCTTGATGTCAAGCAAAGGCATCTGTTCTTTCCTTTGCGTCAGCGCTTGAGCTTCGGGTCGAGCGCATCGCGCAGCCCGTCGCCCAGCAGGTTGAAGGCCAGCACGGCCGCAAGGATGGCGAGCCCCGGGAAGGTCACGACCCACCACGCGCGCAGCACGAACTCGCGCGCATCGGCCAGCATCGTGCCCCACTCGGGCGACGGCGGCTGTGCACCCAGGCCCAGGAAACCGAGCGCGGCGGCGTCGAGGATGGCGGTCGAGATGCCCAGCGAAGCTTGCACGATCAGCGGCGCGGCGCAGTTGGGCAGCACCTCGCGGAACATGAGGCGCAAGGTGCCGGCGCCGCTCACGCGCGCGGCGGTCACGTAGTCGCGCGAGACCTCGGCGATGACGGCGGCGCGCGTGATGCGCACGTAGTGCGGCAGCACCACGATGGCCACCGCGAGCATCGCGTTGACCAGCCCCGGCCCGAGGATGGCCACGATCACGATGGCGAGCAGCAGGCTCGGCAGCGTGAGCACGATGTCCATCAGCCGCATGATCGCGATCTCGAGCGCGCCGCGGAAAAAACCCGCAATCAGCCCGAGCACCACGCCCACCACCACCGACAGCGCCACCACCGCGACGCCGATCGACAGCGACAGCCGCGCGCCGTGCATGAGGCGCGACAGGATGTCGCGTCCGATGGCGTCGGTGCCGAGCAGGTAGCTGAACGAACCGCCCTCCTGCCAGGCCGGCGGCTTGAGGAAGGCGGCGCTGTTGGTCTCGTTCGGCGCGTGCGGTGCGATCCACGGCGCGAACAGCGCGACGAGCAGCAGCACGACGATGGTGACAAGGCCGATGACAGCGCCTCGGTTGGCCGAGAAAGCGGTCCAGAACTCGCGCCAGGGACCGGGTGGGGCCGCGGCCTTGGCGCCTGCGGGCACGGTGTGTGTCGTTGCCATGGGGTCAGCGCCGGATGCGCGGGTTGATGACGCCGTACGCCACGTCGACCAGCAGGTTCACCAGCATCACGATGCCGCCCAGCAGCAGCATGCCGCCCTGCAGCACCGGGTAGTCGCGCCGGCCGATGGCCTCGATGAGCCACTTGCCGACGCCGGGCCAGGAGAAGATGGTCTCGGTCAGGATCGCGCCGGTGAAGAGCACGCCGACCTGCAGGCCGATCACCGTGACGACCGGGATCAGCGCGTTGCGCAGCGCATGCAGGCCCACCACGCGAAAACGCGACAGGCCCTTGGCGCGCGCGGTGCGGATGTAGTCCTCTCCCAGCACCTCGAGCATGGCCGAGCGCGTCATGCGCGCGATCACGGCCAGCGGCACGGTGCCCAGCACGATGGCCGGAAGAATGAGGTGGTGCAGCGCCGACCAGAAGGCCTCGGTCTCGCCGGCACGCAGCGCGTCGATCAGCAAAAAGCCGGTCTGCGGCTCGACGAAGTACTGCACCGAGATGCGGCCCGACACCGGCGTCCAGCCCAGCTGCACCGAAAAGAACAGGATCAGCAGCAGGCCCCACCAGAAGATCGGCATCGAGTAGCCGGTGAGCGACGTGGCCATCACGCCATGGTCGAAGATGGAGTTGCGCCGCACCGCCGCGAGGATGCCGGCCGGCAGCCCGAGCAGCAGCGCGAAGAGAATCGCGCACACGCCGAGCTCGACGGTGGCCGGAAAGAGCGCTAGGAACTCGCTCATCACCGTGTCCTGCGTGATGAGCGACTTGCCCAGGTCGCCGTGCAGCACGCGGCCGATGTAGATGCCGTATTGCACGAGCAGGGGCTTGTCCAGGCCCATGGCGGTGCGCAGCTCGGCGTGGCGCGCGGGGTCGATCCCGCGCTCGCCGGCCATCGTCTCGATGGGATCACCCGGCACCAGCCGGATGAGAAAGAAGGCCAGCAGCGTCATGCCGATGAAAGTCGGCACGAGCAAACCTAAACGAACGTAAATGAATCTGAGCATCGACCCGCGAATATGCAAGATCGATGCCCCGGCCCCACCCGGGCGGAACCCTTACTACTTCTTGCTATCCCGCAGTTCGCGCCGCAGGATCTTGCCCACCGGGGTCTTGGGCATGTCGGTGCGGAACTCGATCACGCGCGGCTGCTTGTAGCCCGTGAGGTTGGCGCGGCAGTACTCGCGCACCTGCGCTTCGGTGAGTGCCGGGTCCTTCTTGACGATGACGAGCTTCACGGCCTCGCCGGTCTTCTCGTCGGGCACGCCCACCGCGGCGCATTCGAGCACGCCGGGCAGCATCGCCACCACGTCCTCGATCTCGTTCGGGTACACGTTGAAGCCCGACACCAGGATCATGTCCTTCTTGCGGTCGACCACCTTGAAGTAGCCGCGCTCGTCGACCACGCCGATGTCGCCGCTCTTGAAGTAGCCGTCGGGCGTCATGACCTTGGCGGTCTCGTCGGGGCGCTGCCAGTAGCCGGCCATGACCTGCGGACCCTTGATGGCGATCTCGCCGCGCTCGCCGGTGGGCACTTCGTTGCCGTCGTCGTCGAGCAGCTTGAGCCAGGTGCTCGGCAGCGGCAGGCCGATGGTGCCGGTGTAGGCCGTGCTGTTGGTCGGGTTGCAGGTGGTCGAGGGCGAGGTTTCCGAGAGGCCGTAGCCCTCGCAGATGGGGCAGCCGGTTTTCTCGAGCCAGAGCTTGGCCACCGCGGCCTGCACCGCCATGCCGCCGCCGACCGAGACCTTGAGGTTCTTCCAGTTGACGGTGTTGAAGTCGGGGTGGTTCGCCAGCCCGTTGAACAGCGTGTTGACGGCCGGGAAGCTGTGGATGGTGTGCTTCGACAGTTCCTTGAGCACGCCCGGAATGTCGCGCGGGTTCGGGATCAGGATCAGCTTGCCGCCCGTGCGCATGCTCAGCATCATGCCGACCGTGAACGCGAAGATGTGATACAGCGGCAGCGCGCACACGCTGGTGGGCTGCTCGTTGGCCGGCACCTTGGCCATGACGGGCTCGTTCCAGGCTTCGGACTGCAGCACGTTGGCGATCACGTTGCGATGCAGCAGCACCGCGCCCTTGGACACGCCGGTGGTGCCGCCGGTGTACTGCAGCACGGCCACGTCGTCGGGACCGGTGGCCACGGGCTTGAGCTTGCCGCTTGCGCCCTTGTCGAGCGCGTCGTTGAAGCGCACGGCGCCCGGCAGGCTGAAGTGCGGCACCAGCTTCTTGACGTTGCGCACCACGTAGTTGACCAGCGCGCCCTTCAGGAAGCCGAGCCGGTCGCCCATGGAGGCCAGCACGATGTGCTTGATCGGCGTGGCCGCGATGCACTGCTGCAGCGTGGTGCCGAAATTCTCCATGATGATGATCGCCTTGGCGCCCGAGTCCTTGAGCTGGTGCTCGAGTTCGCGCGGCGTGTACAGCGGGTTCACGTTCACCAGGATCAGGCCCGCGCGCAGGATGGCCGCCACCGCGATCGGGTACTGCGGGCAGTTGGGCATCATCGCGGCGACACGGTCGCCCTTCACGAGGCCCAGGCCCTGCAGGTAGGCCGCGAAGGCCTTGCTGAGCTTGTCGGTCTCGCCGTAGCTCACGTCCTTGCCCATGAAGCTGTAGGCCGTGCGGTCGGCGTACTTGGTGAAGCTCTCCTCCATGAGCGCCACCAGCGACGGGTACTGCGAAGCGTCGATGTCGGCGGGCACGCCTTGCGGGTAGCTGCTGAGCCAGGGGCGTTCGGTCATGGATGTGTCTCCTCGGAGTCGGATGAGTTTTTAAAACGAAAACGGCGCACGTGAGGCGCCGCGACGATCAGGCCCGCATCGCGGGCACGGACCTTCGGCCTATTCGATGGCCTTGCCCATATCTTCCACTACTTTTTTCGCATCGCCAAAGACCATCATGGTCTTGTCCATGTAGAAGAGCTCGTTGTCCAGGCCGGCATAACCCGCGGCCATGGAGCGCTTGTTCACGATGACGGTCTTGGCCTTGTAGGCTTCCAGGATCGGCATGCCATAGATCGGCGTGCCCTTGGTGAGCGCGGCCGGGTTCACCACGTCGTTGGCACCCAGGATGATCGCCACGTCGGCCTGCGCGAACTCGCCATTGATGTCTTCCATCTCGAACACCTGGTCGTAGGGCACCTCGGCCTCGGCCAGCAGCACGTTCATGTGGCCCGGCATGCGGCCGGCCACGGGGTGAATGGCGTACTTCACCTTGACGCCCTTGTGCGTGAGCTTCTCGGCCAGTTCGTTCACGGCGTGCTGGGCGCGCGCCACCGCCAGGCCGTAGCCCGGCACGATGATCACCGTCTCGGCGTTGGACAGCATGTAGGCCGCGTCGTCGGCGCTGCCGCTCTTCACGGGGCGCTGTTCCTTCGCGCCGTCGGTGGCCGTGGCCGCCTCGCCGCCGAAGCCGCCCAGGATCACGTTGAAGAACGAGCGGTTCATGGCCTTGCACATGATGTAGCTCAGGATCGCACCCGAAGAGCCCACCAGCGAACCGGCCACGATCAGCATTGCGTTGTTCAGGCTGAAGCCGATGCCGGCCGCCGCCCAGCCCGAGTAGCTGTTGAGCATCGACACCACCACCGGCATGTCGGCGCCGCCGATCGGGATGATGATGAGCACGCCCATCACGAAGGCCAGCGCCAGCATCGCGAAGAACGCCGGCCAGCTTTCGGTGGCCACGAACACCAGGCCCAGTGCGATGGTCGCCAGGCCCAGCACCAGGTTCAGCATGTGCTGGCCCGAGAACTGCACCGGCGCGCCCTGGAACAGGCGGAACTTGTACTTGCCCGAGAGCTTGCCGAAGGCGATGACCGAGCCGCTGAAGGTGATGGCGCCGATGGCCGCACCCAGGAACAGCTCAAGCCGGTTGCCGTAAGGAATGGCGTAACGCACGAAGCCCTCGAAGAGCACCGCGCCGTCGGGCGTGCGCGCACCGACGACCGCCGCCACGGGCGCGGCGGTGATGCCGAAGGCCCAGGGCTCGGCCACCGCGGCCACGCCGATGAACACCGCGGCCAGGCCGATCATGCTGTGCATGAAGGCGACCAGCTCGGGCATCTTGGTCATCTCGACCTTGTTGGCCATGAAGGCGCCCAGGCCGCCACCGACCACGACGGCGGCCAGCACCCAGGCGATGCCGGTGGTGAAGTCGACGTTGAGGGCGCGCGCCTGCGCGTGGACCAGCGCGATGGTGGTCAGCACGGCGATCGCCATGCCGGTCATGCCGAAGACGTTGCCGCGGATCGAGGTGGTGGGATGCGAGAGGCCCTTCAGGGCCTGGATGAAGCAGACGCTGGCAACGAGGTACAGCAGCGTGACGAGGTTCATGCTCACTTGGCGGCTCCCTCTGCAGCCTTGGGGGCAGCCTTCTTGTCCTTCTTCTTGAACATCTCGAGCATCCGGCGCGTGACCAGGAAGCCGCCGAAGACGTTCACTGCAGCCAGCGCCACGGCGAGCACGCCCATGGTCTTGCCCAGCGGGGTGGTGGTGAGCGCGGCGGCCAGCATGGCGCCCACGATCACGATGGCCGAGATGGCGTTGGTCACGGCCATGAGCGGCGTGTGCAGCGCGGGCGTGACGGTCCAGACCACGTGGTAGCCGACGTAGATGGCCAGCACGAAGATGGTCAGGTTGATGACGGTGTGCGAAACGATTTCCATGGTGTTGTGTTCTCCTCGTTCGGTCTTGCGTGCTCTGTCAGAGCTTCTTGACTTCGTTGATGCGGTTGGCATCGCCAAGCAGCACCACCTTCGGCTTGTAGTCGGCGGCTTCGGCCTCGGTCATGGGGGCGTAGGTGCAGATGATGAGCAGGTCGCCCACATGCGCCTTGCGCGCCGCCGCGCCGTTGAGCGAGATGGCGCCCGAACCGCGCGCCGCCTTGATGATGTAGGTCGAGAAGCGCTCGCCGTTGTTGACGTTGTACAGCTCGATCTTTTCGTACTCGCGCATGTCGGCCGCGTCGAGCAGGTCTTCGTCGATGCCGCACGAGCCTTCGTAGTGCAGGTCGGCTTCGGTCACGGTGGCGCGATGCAGCTTCGCGCGGAGCATGGTGCGATTCATGGAAGGCAACCTGCTCTTCTTACTTGCGCGTGACCTGGCCGTCCTGCGTGACGCGGCAGGCGGCGACGATGTCGTCCTCGAGGTCGATCTTCAGCGCGCCTTCCTTCGTCACGACGAGCTTGAGGAAGTCGAGCACGTTGCGCGCATACAGCGCCGACGCGTCGGCCGCCACCAGCGCCGCGAGGTTGGTTTCGCCGACGATGGTCACGCCATGCTTGACCACGGTCTTGTCGGCCTCCGACAGCGGGCAGTTGCCGCCGATGCCGTCGGCGCCCTTGCCGGCCGCGATGTCGACGATCACCGAGCCCGGCTTCATCGACTTGACCATGTCCTCGGGGATGAGGGTGGGCGCGGCGCGGCCCGGAATGAGCGCGGTGCTGATGACCACGTCGGCCAGCGCCACGCGCTTGGCGACCTCGATCTGCTGGCGCGCGAGCCAGCTCGGGGGCATCGGCTTGGCGTAGCCGCCGACACCGACCGCGGCCTCTTTCTCTTCATCGGTGTCGTAGGACACCTCGATGAACTTGCCGCCCAGCGACTCGATCTGTTCCTTGACGCTCGGACGCACGTCCGAGGCCTCGATCACGGCGCCCAGGCGCTTGGCCGTGGCAATGGCCTGCAGGCCGGCCACGCCGACGCCCAGGATGACGACGCGCGCGGCCTTCACGGTGCCCGCGGCGGTCATGAGCATGGGGAAGAAGCGCTGGTACTTGTCGGCCGCGATCATCACGGCCTTGTAGCCGGCGATGTTGGCCTGCGAGCTGAGCACGTCCATGCTCTGGGCGCGCGTGGTGCGCGGCGCGGCTTCGAGCGCGAAGCCCGTGACGCCCGCGGCGGCCAGGCGCTGCAGGCCGGCCGCGTCGAAAGGATTGAGCATGCCAATGACGACCGCGCCGGCCTTCAACTGCGCCGCCTCGGCGTCGCTGGGCGTGCGCACCTTGAGCACCATGTCGGCGGAGAGCGCCCCGGCCGCATCGGTGATCTCGGCGCCTGCCGTCTGGTACGCCGCGTCGGTGACGCTGGCTGCAATGCCGGCACCGGCCTGCACACGCACGGTATGCCCGGAGGCCACCAGTTTCTTCACCGTTTCGGGTGTAACGGCCACTCGGGTTTCGCCAGCCGCTGTCTCGGCAGGCACGCCTATCAACATAGAGTTCTCCTCAGGGGGAAGGGGCAGCACGGATTGCGGGCAGAGCTTACAGCAAGATTACAAGCGTTCACTGTCGCCAAGATGCTGCATGCACATTGCCTTCCAGCGCCCATCCGCATTGATTCTTTAGCTATTCAATTGATAGCAAATTGCACGTCGATGCGATTCCCCAGGGCGCGCGGACGCCATGGGTTGAAACCCTCATGCCACCCGAACGAGCCGCAGGAACGGAATGCAATCAATTGAATTCAATTGCCATCAATTAGCGATTGAATCACATGGATCAAATCAATTTAAGTGAATTAATGGCAATTCGCATCAAAATCCCTGACGCAGATAGATACACTTCGATTCATATTGCGGACACATAGAGGTCCGCACAGGGCGGAACAAGGGAATGGAATGCGAATCGCAGTACTCGACACTGAGCCGGACCAACTTCAGTTGATCCACCAAACCATGGCGAGCCTCGGCCACGAGTGCCATACCTACGGCGGCGGCAAGGCGCTGCTCCATGCCATGCGCCGAGAGACCTTCGACCTGTTGGTCCTCGACTGGCGCCTGCCAGACATGAAGGGCCCCGACGTGGTCCGCACGATCCGCCAGGACTACAAGAGCCGCATGCCGATCCTGTTCGTGACCGAACACCGCGACGACAGCGACATGGTCGAAGGCCTCAACGTCGGCGCCGACGACTTCATGGCCAAGCCGCTGCGTCCGATCGAGTTCGAGGCCCGCATCAACGCCCTGCTGCGTCGCTCCTACCCCGCGCGGCACGAGCCCGAGCTGGTGTTCGGCCCGTACCACTTCTTTCCGCCCTCGCGCACCATCCGGGTCCACGGCAAGCTGGTCGAGCTGAAGAACCGCGAATACGAACTCGCGCTCTTCCTGTTCCAGAACCTGGGGCGCCTGCTCTCGCGCGAGCACCTGCACGAGGCGGTCTGGGGGCTGGGGGTCGAGGCGCTGTCGCGTTCGCTCGACACCCACGTGTCACGCCTGCGCACCAAGCTCGAGCTGCGCCCGTCGAACGGTTTCCTGCTGCTGGCGGTCTACGGCCTCGGCTACCGGCTGGAAACCATCGAAGTGGACACGCGGGTAGTCACGCCGCTGCGCTGAAGCGCCCTGGCCGCGGCGCCTGTCGTGCAACGATCGGCTGTTAGCCGATAGACTCGCGCCCACGATGCCCACACGCTGGAAACCCAATGTCACCGTGGCCGCGGTGATCGAGCAAGACGGCCGCTTCCTGCTCGTCGAAGAGCAGACCGACGACGGCCTGAAGCTCAACAACCCCGCCGGCCACCTCGACCCCGGCGAGTCGCCCGAGGACGGCTGCATCCGCGAGACGCTCGAGGAAACGGCCCACGCCTTCACGCCGACCGCGCTGCTCGGCGTGTACATGGCGCGCTCGGCCGAGCAGCCCGACGTGACCTACATGCGCTTTGCCTTCACCGGCGAACTGGGCGCGCGCGAAGAAGGTCGTGCGCTCGACGAAGGCATCGTGCGCACGCTGTGGATGAGCGTGGACGAGATCCGCGCCAGCGTGGCCCGCCACCGCAGCCCGCTGCTGCTGCGCTGCATCGAGGACTACCTCGCCGGCAAGCGCCACCCACTCGCGCTGATCCACACCGAAGACAGCGTGCGGCAGCCCCGCTGAGGCCTGTTCAGACGATGACGCCGCCCCCGAGGCAGCGCTCGCCGTCGTACAGCACGGCCGACTGCCCCGGCGTGACCGCCCATTGCGGCGCACCGAAGCGCAGGCTGAAGGCGCCGTTGGCGCCCTCGGACAGTTCGCAGGCCGCATCGGCCTGCCGGTAGCGGGCCTTCGAACCGTAGGCGCCCGCGGTGGGCGCCTCGCCGGCAACCCAGCTCGCGTCGTCCGCCTTCAGTTCGGACGACAGCAGCCACGGATGGTCGTGGCCCTGCACCACCCATAGCGTGTTCTTCTCGACGTCCTTGCGCGCGACGAACCAGGGCGAATGGTCGCCCGCGCCGCGCTGGGCGCCCTTCTCCTTCACGCCGCCGATGCCCAGCCCCTGGCGCTGGCCCAGCGTGTAGAAGCTCAGGCCCTGGTGCTCGCCGAGCTTGCGGCCGCGGTCGTCCTTGATCGGGCCCGGCTCTTTCGAGATGTAGCGATTCAGGAAGTCGCGGAACGGCCGCTCGCCGATGAAGCAGATGCCGGTCGAGTCCTTCTTCTTCGCGTTGGGCAGGCCGATTTCTTCCGCGATGCGGCGCACCTCGGTCTTGTGCAGCTCGCCGACCGGGAACAGCGTCTTGGACAGCTGCGCCTGGTTCAGGCGGTGCAGGAAGTAGCTCTGGTCCTTCGAGTTGTCGAGCCCCTTGAGCAGCTCGTGCCGGCCCGTGGCCTCGTTCAGGCGCACGCGCGCGTAGTGGCCGGTGGCGATCTTCTCGGCGCCCAACCGCATGGCGTGGTCGAGAAAGGCCTTGAACTTGATCTCGGCGTTGCACAGCACGTCGGGGTTGGGCGTGCGGCCGGCCTTGTACTCGCGCAGGAACTCGGCGAACACGCGGTCCTTGTAGTCGGCGGCGAAATTGACGTGCTCGATCTCGATGCCCAGCACGTCGGCCACGCTGGCGGCGTCCACGAAGTCGATGTTCGACGAGCAGTACTCGCTGTCGTCGTCGTCTTCCCAGTTCTTCATGAAGATGCCGACCACCTCGTGCCCCTGCTGCTTGAGCAGGTGCGCGGTGACCGCGGAGTCCACCCCGCCGCTCAGCCCGACCACGATCCGTTGTTTTGCCATAAGCCCGCCATTGTCCCAGCCCGGCGACAGGGGCATCCGGCGTGTGGGAAATCGGGAAAACCCGTGTCGCCGGCTTGTCAGCCGCCACTCCACGATGCGAAAGGCCGGCGCTACAGTGCCCCGAAACACAGCGGAGACACACGCATGGCGACCCCTTCCCTCTCTGGCGACCCCACCCCCTGGACGCGCAACTACCCACCCGGCATGCGCTGGGACGCCGACCTGCCGGTCAAGCCGGTGCAGCAGATGCTCGACGAAGCGGTCGCGCGCTGGCCCGACCACTCGGCCGTGGAGTTCATGGGCCAGGTCCTCACCTACGCCCAACTCGGCGCAGCGGTCGACCGCGCCGCCAAGGGCCTGCAGGACCTGGGCGTGAAGCCGGGCGTGCATGTCGGCCTGTACCTGCCGAACACGCCGCACTACCCGATCGCCTTCTTCGCCGTGCTCAAGGCCGGCGGCACGGTGGTGAACTACTCGCCGCTGGACGCCGAGCGCGTGCTGGCCCACAAGATCGAGGACAGCCGCACCGACATCCTCGTCACGCTCGATCTCGTGAACCTCTACCCGCTGATGGCGCGCCTGCTCGACAGCTCGCGCCTGAAGACGCTGGTGGTCGGCAGCCTCGGCGACTACGGCGCGGCGGGCGACAAGGTGCAGGCCCAGCTGCAGGCCGCCGGCCAGATCGCACCGGTGCCCGTCGACGACCGGCACGTGCGCTTCACCGACCTGCTCAAGAGCGAAGGCACGCACCAGACCTACCCGCTGGGCGACCTGGCCGAAGAGATCGTCGTGCTGCAGTACACCGGCGGCACCACTGGCCTGCCCAAGGGCGCGATGCTCACGCACGCCAACCTCACGTCGGCCTCGGCGCAGTACTACGAATCGACGCGCGGCGAGCCGCCGATCCTCGACGAAGGCAAGGAACGCTTCCTGGTCGTGCTGCCGCTGTTCCACATCTTCGCGCTGAGCGCCGCGATGCTGCTGGGCGTGCGCCTGGGCGCGGCGCTGGTGCTGCACACGCGCTTCGATGTCGACGCGGTGATGAACGAACTCGCGGCCAGCCGGATCAGCGTGTTCCCCGGCGTGCCGACGATGTACACCGCCATCCTTTCGCACCCCAAGGCCAAGGAGATGGACCTGCGCTCGCTGAAGTTCTGCGGCTCGGGCGGCGCGCCGCTGCCGGTGGAGGTGGAGCAGCGCTTCTTCGAACTCACCGGCTGCCACCTCAACGAAGGCTGGGGCATGACCGAGACCTCGCCCGTGGGCACCTTCACGCCCGCGCGCGGCGTGCGCAAGGCCGGCTCGTGCGGCATGCCGCTGCCGCGCGTGCGCATCAAGCTCGTGAGCCTGGACGACCCGACGAAGGACGTGACCGCGTTCGGCGAACCCGGCGAGCTGTGCGTGCAGGGCCCGAACGTCATGAAGGGCTACTGGAACAACCCGAAGGCCACCGCCGAGTCGATGACGGCCGACGGCTATTTCCGCAGCGGCGACGTCGCGAAGATGGACGCCGACGGCTACCTGTACATCGTCGACCGCACCAAGGACATGCTGCTGTGCGGCGGCTACAACGTGTACCCGCGCGTGCTCGAGGAGGCGGTGTACGAACACCCGTCGGTGGCCGAGGTCTGCGTGATCGGCGTGCCCGACGAGTACCGCGGCCAGTCGCCGAAGGCCTTCGTGAAACTGAAGGACGGCGCGGACGACCTCACGCTCGACGCGCTCAAGGCCTTCCTGAAGAACCGCCTGGGCAAGCACGAGATGATCGGCGCGCTCGAGATCCGCGCCGAGCTGCCCAAGACCGCCGTGGGCAAGCTCTCGAAGAAGGACCTCGTGGACGAGGAAGCCCGCAAGCGGGCCTAGGCTTTACGACTTCTTCTGACCGAAGGCCTCGGCGAGCAACTCGTAGGAGCGCAGCCGGGCGGCGTGGTCGAACACCTGCGAGGTGATCATGAGTTCGTCGGCGCCGGTGCGCGCCACGAACGCTTCCACGCCCTGCTTCACGGTCTCGACCGAGCCCACCGCCGAGCACGACAGCACCGAGTCGAGCAGCGCGTTCTCGGCCGGGCCGACCTTCTGGCGGTAGTTCTCCACCGGCGGCGGCAGGCGACCCGGACGGCCGCTGCGCAGGTTCACGAAGGCCTGCTGCCACGAGGTGGCGCGGAACTCGGCCTCGGCGTCGGTGTCGGCCGCGAACACGTTGAAGCCCAGCATCACGTACGGTTTCTGCAGCTGCGCCGAAGGCTTGAAGGTCTCGCGGTAGATCTGGATGGCCTGCATGATCTGCTGCGGCGCGAAGTGCGAGGCAAAGGCATACGGCAGGCCCAGGTGCGCCGCCAGCTGCGCGCCGAAGGTGCTCGAGCCGAGAATCCACACCGGCACCTCGAGCCCCGCGCCGGGCACGGCGCGCACGGCCTGCTGCGGGTTCTTCGACATGAAGTCCATGAGCTCCATCACGTCCTGCGGGAACTGGTCGGCGTCCGACTCCAGGTTGCGCCGCAGGGCGCGCGCGGTGCGCTGGTCGGAGCCGGGCGCGCGGCCCAGGCCCAGGTCGATGCGTCCCGGGTACAGCGACTCCAGCGTGCCGAACTGCTCGGCGATCACCAGCGGCGAGTGGTTGGGCAGCATCACGCCGCCGGCGCCGATGCGGATGGTGGAGGTGCCCGCGCCCACGTGCGACAGCAGCACGGCCGTGGCCGCGCTCGCGATGCCCGGCATGCCGTGGTGCTCGGCCAGCCAGTAGCGCGTGTAGCCCAGCTTCTCGCCGTGCTGCGCCAGCGACAGCGAGTTGCGGAACGACTGCGCGGCATCGCTGCCTTCGGTGATCGGGGAAAGGTCGAGGATCGAAAGCGGAATCATGGCGCGATCATGGCGCGAACCGCCCGATGCCGTCACGCGCGGGGCTATTCGGTTTGGTATAGCGTCGCGACGCTCGCGAAATCGCGCCCGTGCTGCGTCACGTGAACCTGGAAGGGCACGCTCTCGCCCGGCCCAATGGCCGGCAGGTTCTCGATCAGCTTGAAGCCGGTCAGCTGGTCGTTGCGGTCGCGCAGGCTCACCCACAGGCGCACCTTGGCCGCGATGGCCGTGCCGGGGTTCTTCACCGTGCCCGTGACCTCCACGCTCTTGTAGGTGAAGCGCTGGCTGAAGTTGAGCAGCACGCTGCCGGTGCCGGCCTGGGTGCCCGTCACCTGCACCTCCAGCGGCTTGCGCGGGCCGGGCAGTGCGGCGCGGCGCATCGGCTTCCACTCGACGCGGGTCTGCGTGATGCGGTCCACGGCCTTGGGCTCCAGCAGGACCGGAAAGCGCTCGCCCGGGTACAGATAGGCCAGCGCGTCGAGGCGCGTGGTGCCGTCGGCCGTGCTGCCGCCGAAGCGCGAGATCACGGCGCCGGGCGCAATGGCGATGGCGTCGGCGCTGCGGTTCACCAGCTCGGTCATGAACAGCGGCCGCTGGATCGTGCTGCGCCCCGCCACCAGCGGCAGCAGTTCGAGCTGCCGCGGGTCGAAGCGCTCGCTGTCGTCGGCCAGCAGGTCTTCGGTGCCCAGCCGCAGGTCGGGGTGGAAGGCCTCCGGCGCGCCGGCCGTGCGGATCACGCGGTCGGCGCTCAGCACCGTGGTGCGCGCGCCCGAGGGCGTGACCGTGCGGTAGCCGATGCGGTAGTCCCAGGCCGCGATGGCGGCGCCGCGGCCGAAGCGGCTGAGGTCGACATCGATCGCCGTGCGTGCGCCGGGCGCCAGCTCGGACCCCGGCGCATGGCCGCGACCGACGCCGATCACCTGGCCCGCGTCGTCGTACAGCGTGACCAGTGCCTCGATGCTGCCGAACGCCGGTGCGCCGGCGGCGCCCGCATGCACGAGGCGCCCGACCAGGCGCACGCGCTCGCCCTGCTGCACCAGCCGCACGCGCGAGAACGCCAGGCGCGGCCCTTCGGCGGCGCTGCGCGGTTCGGACAGCTTCTCGACCGTCACGTCCTGCCGCGTGACGTTCTGGCCCGAGGGCAGGTCGACCAGCACGGGCGCGGACTCGCCCGGCATCAGCACGTCGATCGGCAGGGATTCGCTGCGCTCGTTCAGCCGCGTGTCGCCGTCGTGGAACACCACCTTCAGGCCGGGGCGTTCGAGCGGCCGGCCGGTCTCGTTGCGCGCCAGCACCAAGAGCTTCGGCCGCTCGCCGACCAGCGCCTGGCGCGGCTCGGACAGCTTCAGGCCGTCGGTCGCGATGGTGCGCTCGACCATCGCGCGCGCCACCGAAGGCGCCTCGCTGCGTTGGCCCGAACCGAACAGCAGCATCGCGACCTGGACGGCCACCGCCACGCCGAGAAAGCCGATCACGACGAAGCCGATCGTGCGCACCATCTGCTTCTGGCGCAGCGCCTGTTCGGCGGCGATCTGCTGGCCGGCGTGGTGCTTGACCTGCTGCAGCACGCGCTCCAGGCGGTCGGACACGTCGTCTTCCACCAGCGATATCGAGCCGCAGTGCGCGCAGGTGTATTCGTTCAGGCCGGTGCGACGCAGCGCGCTGCTGCCGCACTCGCCGCATTTGAGGGTCTGCAGATCGATGCTCATGTGTTTTCTTTTTTTGTCTTACCAGCCGAACGCGTCGACGATGCTTTCGGCCGCCGCGGCACTGCCCAGCAGCGGCACGAGGCGCTCGACCAGGCGCGCGCGATGCACCGGGTCGACCTCGCAGTCGTCCTCGTCGGTGAAGATGGCGTCGCCCGCTTCGTCCCACACCTGGCCGATGGTGCCCAGGCAGGCGGCCATCTCGAAGATGTCGGCGAAGAGCGGTTCGTCTTCCTCCCAGGCGCCGGTGCCGTGCATCGCGAACTGGATCGCGCCGGTGCGCAGGTCGAAGATGAACGGATCGGCGCCCTGGTCGGCCACCACCAGCCAATGGTCGGGCCAGTCGGCGATGCGCTCGCCGGTGATGCCATGCCAGCGGTAGCCGGCCTGCAGCTGCCACAGGCGCGAGAGCGCGGGAATGCTGAACGGGTTGCCGGTGGTCGGCACCGTGAGGCCCGCGTAGCCCACGCGCTCGTTGACCCACTCGCCGAGCGGGCCGACCTGTTCGTAGAAGGTGACGAGGGCGGCGGGCAAGGCCAGCTCGCCGCGCCAATGCTCGGCGGCGGATTGCGGCGCCAGCGCGCCATGGGAAGCCAGGGCCGCGCGGGCCTGTTCGATCGATGCCACGGGGGTTGTTCTCCGTTCAGGTCAGGCGGACGGCCTGCTGCAATGCGGTGCGCAGTGCGTCGATGTCGCCGGGTGCGACCTCGTGCACGCCCGGCACGCCGGCCAGGCCGCAGGCCGTCGATGCCACCACGGGCACGCCGGCCGCCACGGCGCGCAGCAATGCGCGCGGTGCGTGCTCGACGTGCGCGGGCAGCACGACGACGCTCGCACCGGCCAGCACGTCGCCTTGCCAGTTCATGTGTTCAATGGGTTCGATGCCCTGCCAGAGCTGCGCGTCGTCCGAGGGCGAGCCCAGCACGCGCAGGCGGCACGGCCAGCCTTGCAGCGCGGCCGCGAGTTCGCGCGCGCCCTTGCGCGCCAGCGCGCTGGCGGCGAACACGACGAGCGGTGGTTCTTCGCGCTTGCTGTGCGCGGCC
Source organism: Variovorax sp. FW301-JW7 (assembly GCF_058788795.1). Lineage (NCBI taxonomy): Bacteria > Pseudomonadati > Pseudomonadota > Betaproteobacteria > Burkholderiales > Comamonadaceae > Variovorax > Variovorax sp. FW301-JW7. The sequence goes on along the minus strand of NZ_JBYTBC010000010.1, from coordinate 249,262 downwards.
TTCACCTGCGGCAGCGCCCAGTCGATCCGCTGCAGCGTGGCCTGCGGCGCGTACTGTGTCATGGCCTGCGCCACCCCGGCATGCGGCGTGACGACGACCGCCGCGCGCGCGAGCGCCAGCGCCTCGTCGCGCACCAGCGATGCATCGGCGCGGAAGTCGCGCAAGGTGGCGTCGCCGGGCCAGCGCTGCGAGGCGGCATCGAGCTGCTTTTCAATGTCGGCCATCGGCAGTGCGCTGGCCAGCACGGTGATGCGGCGCCCGTCGAGCGCGCCGAGGCGCTGCAGGTGCGGCAGCAGCGATTGCTCGACCACCAGGTGCGTGTGCGCAGGCGCCAGCCGCGCGGCGAAGCCCTGCGCGAGCCAGCGCTGGCCGTCGATCAGGCTGGCCTGGCGCCGGCCCGCCTGCCGTGCCCAGAGCCGCTGCCAGACGGCACGGCGCAAGCTCGCGGCCCATGCGGTGGTCGCCGCTTCGTTCGTCGCAGGCTCGCGATGCCAGCCGGCAGCAGGCACGCGCCAGAACGCGAGCCGCAGCGGCACGGGCTGCATGCGCTGCGCCTGCGGATGGGCCTCGCGCAGGTGGCGTGCGAACTCCGGCGTCCAGCCATCGACGAGCACGGCGGTGCGCCCTTCGGCACCGACATCGACCGGCGGACGGTGGCGAAAGCACGCCGTCTGGTCGCAGCTCAGGCAGCCGCGCGCCAGCGGCAGCGCGGTGGATGCATCGTCGCTCGTGCGCCGCAGCGTGACGGGCTCGACCGACACCGCCAGCGGCGTGCGCGCGCGGATGCGCACCACGAGTTCGGTATCGGTCAGCGCCACTTCGAGCCGCCAGGCGTGCCGGGCGCGCAGCTTGACGTCGACGTAGTTCCAGAACACCGTCGCATCGACGGCGTCGCCGGCTGGCGTGTCGGCCTGCTCGATGCGTGCCGTGTGACCGTGGCGCTCGACCAGCTCGAAGCCCGCGCGCACGGCCACCGTGGCCAGGGCGTTCGACAGCTGGCACAGCCCGCCGGCCAGCGTCGGCACCACGCAGCCGCCGCGCACCTCGCGCCCGACCACGAAGCCGCGCCCGGCGCCCGGTCGCCCCAGCTGGCGCCAGAAGCTCAGCACTTCGCCGGCCGGCACCTCGATGGCATCGAAGGCCGGCCGCGCCACGCGCAGGTTGTGCACCTTGCCGGCGACCAAGGGGAATTCGTCGGCCCGGCCGTCGGACCACAAGGGGGTTCGGTGCTGCGCAAGCACCGGCGCATCGGCCAGTGCGTGTTGGCCTGTGGGCCAGCGCCGGGCCGAGGGCCGCAGGGTTTCGCGCAGGGCGTGGGCCGTGGCGAGCAGCCGCGAGCGCAGCCAGAAGTCGATCGCGTCGATGCGGCGCGGCGGCTGCCAGGCCTGCGCACTCACGCGGCGGGGCCTCGCTTGCGCCATTGGCCGAGGTCGGCTTCGATGCGCTCGTTGATGCTGCCGCTCCATTGCGCGCCGAAGCCGGCGTCGCGCAGCAGCTCGACGATGCGGCGGCCGACCACGACGGTGTTGGCTTCGCGCTGCGCGATCTCGGGGATCATGCCGCCGCTGAAGGCGAGGAACAGGCGGCCGTTGCGCACGGCGCCGTCCAGGTCCTGTGCGTGATAGAAGCAGCAGCCGCGGATGCCGGACTCGAGCCGGCCCGCCGCACGCCACTGCTCGCGCACGTCGTCGTGCCCGTCGGACAGCGTGTTGCCGGCGCGGTGCAGGGCGATGATCTTTTCGCTGCGCAGCTGCGCGAACACGGCCTCGAGCCGGTCGTACTCGGTCTGCGCGGGCCACTGCGCCTCGGCGGCGCGCTTGGCGGCGCAGGCGCGCGTGGTTTCGGCCTTGATCCAGGCGCGGTCCTCGGGCGTGAGCTCATCCGGATCGAGGTACTCGTCGGTGATCATCCAGCCGATGTCGGCATCGGCGTGGAAGCCGCTCCACACCAGGTCGTGGATGCGTCCGCGCGTGTCTTCGGGGTCGAGAGTGAGGGCCATGCGTAGTGGGTCGTCGCTTGGTCGGCGACGGATGTGCTTTCATTTTTTCGCGGTCGGAACGACGCTCGATTCTCGCGTGTCCGCACCACGGCGATGCGTTAATGCGAAAGCATGCGCTCTGGCGGCCGTCCCTCCCGCGCCCAAATCATGAGGGATGCGCAAGGCCAAGGCAATGTGACTTTCGGCCAAGAATTCACGGTCATGGCCCATGAAAAAAGCCGGCCCTGCGTTGGCAGGGCCGGCTTTCATGAAGACCTGGAACGTTCGCCGATCCCGTCGGCGAAGCGTTCGGACCGCTTACAGCGGCAGTGCGTCGCCGTGGGCGGCAGCGCGGGCTGCGGCGCGAACCGCAGCGCGGTCGACGGTGCTGGCGACGATCGGGGCCACGCCCGACGAAGCGCCTTCGGCGTACGGGTCGGCGCTGTGTGCGGCGGCGACAGCGTCGGCACGCACGGCGGCGCGGCTGGCGGTCGACACGATCACTTGCGCGGGGCCTGCATTGGCGCCGGTGGCGTAGGGGTTGGCGCTGTGCGCGGCCACGACGGCTTGGGCGGCAACGTCAGCGCGGCTGGCGGCCGAGGTCAGTTGATGCACGCCTTCATAGCTTTCGGCATGGGCGGCGCCGGCAACGGCCATCAGGGCAACAGCAACGGCGGAGAGGATCTTCGAGGCGGTCATTTGGATTTCTTCCTTCTTCAATTCAGTTCAAGTTCTTGCTTCGGATGTCGAACCGGTCTTGGGTGGGTCACCGCCCCTCTGTTCTTTTTCGGAGGGCGGCCACCTCGCTCGGGGCCCTGTTCACCCAGATCAGCTTTGAGGGCTGGTCCGTGAGATGAATTGTGCGCCTCGATCTAGGTAAAAACCCGTAGCAAAACGAACCGCGGTGTTCACGGATTCGAAACAATTGAAGGGCAGTGGACGATGCTCAGGCGTTCGCGACCGCACTGCCAAAGAGCGCCAACGCCGGGGCGATCCGCTCGGCGGGCGTGTTGCCGAAGCCGAAGACGAAGCCGGTGCGGACCTGCTCGCTCAGGCAGTAGGCGGAGATCGCGGGCACGTCGATGCGGTGCGCCAGCAGCGCCTGGGAGACCGCCGCATCGTCGATCGGCGTGCGCGAGATGGCCGACAGGTGCAGCCCCGAGCCGGTGGTCGACAGCTCGAAATCGCGCCCCACCAGCGTCCTGAAGCAGTGCTCCATGAGCTGCGCGCGTTCACGATAGCGCACGCCCATGCGCCGGATGTGGGCCGCCAGCTGCCCGCTCGCCATGAAGTCGGCCACCACGCCCTGGGTCGGCATGGAGGCCTTGAACGAGAAGATCTGCGTGGCGCAGGCAAAAGCGTCCGCCAGGTCGGGCGGGACCACCAGGTAGGCCAGGTTGAGCGCGGGCGAGATGGAACGGTTGAAGTTCCCGATGTAGATGACCCGCCCCCCGTGGTCCAGCGCCGCCAGCGGAGGCAGCGGCCTGCCCCGGAAATGGAAGGCGTTGTTGAAGTCGTACTCGATCACCCAGGCATTGCGCTCGTGCGCCCACTGCAGGAGCGAGAGGCGCCGCTCCAGCGGCATCGTGCTGCCGAAGGGGAACTGGTTGGTGGGCGACGCCACGATCAGCCGCGCGTCGGGCGCATGGCTGTCGAACCGGCTGCTGTCCAGGCCCTGCAGGTCGATGGGCACGGGCACCAGGTCCGCACCGAAGCCCATCAAGGCGGCAAGCCGAGTGATGTAGCCCGGGTCTTCCACGATGATGCGATCGCCGTGGTCGGTCAGCACCTGGCCGGCCAGCACGAAGCCCTGCGTCGTGCCGTCGACCACGAGCACCTGGTCCGGCAGGCAGGAAATGCCATGCGCCTCGCCCACATAGTCCGCGATCTGCTGACGTAGTTCGGGCAGCCCCATCGGCGAGCCGTAGCCCAGCTCCGCGGCCGGCGCCGAGCGCCAGTACTGCGACGAGACCTTGGCGAACTGCTCGAACGGCAGCTGGTCGAGTGCGGGCACGGTCGGGCTGAGGTCGAACGTGGCATTGCGCTCGGGCGGCAGCGCCAGTTCGGACATCGCCTGCGCGCGCCGCGAGATGTGCCGGGGCGCCGGCGCGGCGACAGGGGCGTTCGACGGCGCCCCGGCCGGCGCGCTGCGCTCCTCGGGCAGCACGGCAGCAATGTAGGTGCCCGCCCCCACGCGGCCGCTGACATAGCCCTCGGCCAGCAGCCGTTCGTAGACCAGGACCACGGTGTTGCGCGACACGCCGAGTTCCGCGGCCAGCTGGCGGGTGGGCGGCAGCCGCGCGTTCTTGGAGATCCGGCCCTGCACGATGGCCTGGCGGATCTGCTCGAACACCTGGACGTGCAGCGGATCGGAGCCGCTGCGGTCCAGCGAGAGCGAACTCCAGGTCGGGTAATTGAAGTGCCGCGGCATACGAAATCTCCATGCCGCCCGTGCCGGACAGGGCTGCGGCGGCCTTCGAATATACGGCCCGGTCGCTCGCGCTAGGCGCCCGCAAGCATGCGCAGGACCTCCTCGTGGCGGCGAGGGTTGCCCGATGCGACCAGCCGATTGCCGGAGTAGATCGTGAGCGGGCGCCCCTCCCAATCGGTGATGACGCCGCCGGCGCCCTCGATCACCGGCACCAGCGCGCAGTAGTCGACCTCGCGGTGGCGGCCGCAGTCGATGCCGATGTCGATCGTTCCGTTGGCGATGCAGCCATACGCATAGCAGCTCGATCCGTACACGCACCATTTGGCGGCGCTGCGCAGCGTCTCGAACGCCTCGCGCTCACGCGGCCCGAAGGGCTCCGGGTTGCTGCACGACACCAGCGCGTCGGCCAGCGACGGGCACTCGCGGCTGCGGATGCGCTGGCCATTGAAGGTGGACGGCTGGCCCTGCGCCCCGGCCCATCGGTCGTTGGTGATGGGGTGGTCGATCACGCCGATGATCGGCGTGCCGTGGCGCGCCAGCGAAATCAGCGTCCCGTAGATGGGAATGCCCGTGATGAAGGCCTTGGTGCCGTCGATCGGGTCGAGCACCCAGACGTACTCGGCATCGAGGTCCTGGCCCTCGAACTCCTCGCCGAGGATGCCGTGCGAGGGATAGCGGTGGCGGATCAGCGTGCGCAGCGTCTGCTCGACATGCTTGTCCACGACGGTGACGGGGCTGTCGTCCTCCTTGGACTCGAAGCCCCTGCGGCTGTACAGGTTCTCGCGCAGGATGGCGCCGCTGGCGTCGGCCAGCCCATGGGCGAAGGCGAGGAATTCGGCCATCGCCGACTCTGGAACGGAAGAAGTGGACACGCGGTCTCCTGGATCAAGTGGGCATGGGCCCGGTGCCGTGCTGCGCCGGCAAGTGGCGAAGATGGCGAGACATGCGGTGCTCCAGCCGCCGCACCAGGTGGTTGGCGGCGAACGCGAAGGCAAGGTAGATCAACCCGGCCGCAATGAAGATCTCGTAGGGGGCGAAGGTGCGCGCCACCAGGGTGTTGGCCACGCCTGTCAGCTCCGAGAGCGTGATGGCGCTGGCCAGCGAGGTGCGCTTGATCGTCTTGATCACCTCGTTGCCGTAGGCCGGCAGCGCCAGCAGCATCGCCCGCGGCAGGATGACGTGGCGGTACAGCGCACCGAAAGAAAGCCCGAACGCCTGGCCGGCCTCGACCTCCCCGTGCGGCACTGCCTGGATCGCCCCGCGGAAGATGTGCACGGCGTAGGCCGTCGTGTTCAGCACGAAGGTGATGACGGCGCACCAGTACGGCTTGCGCAGGTAGGGCCAGGCCCAGCTGTCGCGCACCGCATCGATCTGGGCAATGCCGTAGTACACGATGAAGATCTGCACCAGCAGCGGCGTTCCCCGGAAGACCTGCGAGAACACCTCGACGGGCCAGCGCAGCCACCAGGCCTTCTGGACGCGCACGATGGCCAGCGGCACCGCCAGCAGCGTCGCGAGCACCATCGTGATCGCGAAGAGCTCCAGCGTGAGCAGCGCGCCCTGCCAGAGCACCGGAAGGCTCTCGACAATGAGTTCGACATCCATGGTCAGGCCGTCCTTTCACCGCGGGCACCGCGGCGCTCGAGCTGATGCAGCACGAGCGAACTCAGCACGGTCAGCGTGAGGTAGATGGCGCCTGCACTGAGGTAGAAGAACAGGGCGCGGCGCGTGTCGCTGGTGGCCAGTTCGGAGGCCTTCATCAGCTCGCTCAGCCCCACGATGGAGATCAGCGAGGTGTCCTTGAGCGTCGAGATCCAGATGTTGCCCAGGCCCGGCAGCGCCAGCCGCAGCATCTGCGGGCACTGGATCACGAAGAAGATCTGCAGGGTGCCCATGCCCACGGCCATGCCGGCCTCCACCTGCCCGCGGGGAATGGCCGTGAGCGCGCCGCGGAACACCTCCGAGGCGTAGCCGCCGAAGATCAGGGCCAGTGCGAACACCCCCGCCGGATACGGCGGAATCTCGACCATGCCCGGGTCGTGCCTGACCAGCGCGAGCAGCCGGCTCAAGACCACCGTGCTGCCGAAGTACACCATCAGGATCAGCAGCAGTTGCGGGATGCCCCGTATCGCCGTGATGTAGGCCTCGGCCAGCCAGCGCACCGCCTTGAAGCGGGACAGGCAGGCCGCCGCGCCCAGCAGCCCCAACGCGATGCCGAACACCGACGACACCAGCGCCACCTCCACGGTCGTCCAGGCGCCCTGCGCGATGGTCGGCCCCCAGCCGTTGAACATGTCCATGGTGTCGTCAGCAATCGGTGAGCGGATTCGGTGGCGCGACGGCGTCAGTGCCAGACCGTGGGCAGCACACTGAAGCTCCAGTACTTCTGGTTGATCGCCTTGAAGGTCCCGTCGGCAAACATGCCCTTGAGCGCCGCGTTGATCTCGTCGCGCAGCGCCGTGGCCCCCTTGGGCAAACCGACGGCCACGCCTTCGCCCAGGTACTTGGGCGCCTCGATCTCGGGGCTGACGAACTCGTAGTTGCGCCCTTCCGGCTTCTCCAGGAAGTCGGTGCGAACCTTCATGGGACTCACGAGCATGAGGTCGATGCGGCCGGCCACGAGGTCCAGCAGCATGTTCTCGGCCGAGTCGTAGCGCGTGATCTCGACGCCGGAGAACTCGCCCGCAAGGTAGCTGTCGTTCGTGGTGGCCCGCTGCACGCCCACCACCTTGCCCTTGAGCGCGCCTGCGTTGGGCGTGTTGTCGGGCCTCATCGGGAGCAGCCCCCCGTTCTTGCGGCCCACGAAGCGCGCCGTCGAGGCCCGGTAGGGAACGGAGAAGTCGATGCTCTTCTTGCGCGCCTCGGTGATCGACAGGCTCGACGTGACGACGTCGATCTTCCTGGAAAGCAGCGCGGGAATCAGGCCATCGAACCCCAGGCAGACGAACTGCACGTTGGCGTTCATCCGCCGCCCGATCTCACGGGCGATGTCGATCTCGAAGCCCTTCAGCTCGCCCGACGCATCGCGGTAGTTGAAGGGCGGATAGGTGCACTGCACCCCGGCCTTGATCTCGCGGCCCATGGCGGCGACGGAGCACGCGGCCAGCAGGCCTGCGAACAACCATTTCTTCATTTCGTCTCCAGTTCTTGGTTCGTGATGTCGTGGCTACAGAACGCTGTCGAGGAACTTGCGGCAGCGCTCGCTGCGCGGATTGCCGAACACGTCGGCAGGCGCCCCGCGTTCCTCGATCTTTCCCTTGTGCAGGAACGCGACCTCGGTCGAGACCTCGCGTGCGAACGCCATCTCGTGGGTGACCATCACCATGGTGCGCCCCTCCTCGGCCAGCAGGCGGATCACCTTCAGCACCTCGCCCACGAGCTCGGGGTCGAGGGCGGACGTGGGCTCGTCGAACAGCAGCAGCTTGGGCTCCATGGCCAGCGCGCGGGCGATCGCGCAGCGCTGCTGCTGGCCGCCCGAGATGTGGGCCGGATAGTGCCGCAGCCGGTCACCGAGCCCGACCTTCGCCAGCAGCGCTTCGGCCCGTTCCGTCGCTTCGCGGCGCGACAGCCCCAGCACCTTCATGGGCGGCATGGCCACGTTCTCCAGCACGGTCATGTGGCTCCACAGGTTGAAGTTCTGGAACACCATGCCGATGCCCGCGCGCAACCGGTTCACCTGGCTCTTGCTGGCGGGGCTCGCCTGCCCTGCCGGCGACCGGCGCATGCGGATCTCCTCGCCATCGATGGCGACGGTGCCGGCATCGGGCACCTCGAGCAGGTTGAGGCAACGCAGGAAGGTGCTCTTGCCCGAGCCGCTGGCGCCGATCAGCGTGACCACGTCGTGCTCGTGGGCGCACAGGTCGATGCCGCGCAGCACGTCCAGCGCGCCGAAGCGTTTCTCGATGCCGGTGGCAGACACGATCTGCCTGCCCTGTTGTCGTTGGGGGTCGCTCAAGTGAGTTCCTTTTGAACGGTGCTGGCGCTTCGCCTAGAAGGTCCCGGGATAGGCCCCGCCGTCGAGCAGCAGATTCTGTGCGTTGATGTAGCCGGCATGGGCGCTGCACAGGAAGGCGCAGGCACGGCCGAACTCCATCGGATCGCCGAAGCGCGCGGCCGGGCTGCGGCCCTGCCATTCGGTCTGCTCGGCCTCGAACGAGCGCCCCGACCCGGCCGCGGCAGCCTCCACCGTGGCACGCAGGCGGTCGGTGGCGAACGAGCCGGGCAGCAGGTTGTTGATGGTGACGTTGCGATGCGCCGTGCGCCGCGCCAGGCCCGCCACGAAGCCGGTGAGTCCGCTGCGCGCGCCGTTGGACAGGCCCAGGATGTCGATGGGCGCCTTCACCGAGGACGAGGTGATGTTGATGATGCGGCCGAAGCCGCGATCCATCATGCCGTCCACCGTCGCCTTGATCAGCTCGATGGGCGTCAGCATGTTGGCGTTGAGTGCCACCATCCAGTCGTCGCACGTCCATTGGCGGAAGTCGCCCGGCTTGGGGCCTGCGGCATTGGTCACCAGGATGTCCGGCGCGGGGCAGGCCTCGAGAACGAGCGCCCGCCCCTGCACCGTCGTGACGTCGGCGGCCACCGTGCGCACGTGCACGCCGGTGGCCTCGCGAATTTCGTCGGCGGTGGCCTCGAGCGCCTGCGCGCCGCGCGCCACGATAGTGAGCGATGCGCCGTCTTCCGCCAGCGCGAACGCGCACGCCCGGCCCAGCCCCTTGCTCGCGGCGCAGACCAGCGCCGTCTTGCCCTTGATACCCAGATCCATGGCGACCTCTTGCTTCAGATGAAGTTCGCGGCGACCGTGCCGAAGCGGTCGAACGAGGAATGCACCCGCATGCCCTGCGAGGCGCGGTACTGCCGCGTGAAGGAGCCGGACATCACCTGCATCCCTGCCTCGAGGGCCAGGCCGAATTCGGCCAGCTTGTTTGCCAGCCACAGCACCGAGAGCAGCCCGCCGCCCTGCATGACCGCCGAGCCGGAGGCCGTCTCGCTGACGGCGCCGTCGACCTGCACCGTCACGCTGGCGCCGGCCAGGTCGCGGTTGTCGGCCGTCAGCGGCACGGCCGCCCCCGTCACATACGCCTTCTGCTGCGCGTTGTCCGCCATGGCCAGCGCCAGGTTGCCGGCGAACGGACCGCGGACCTCCACGATCTCCAGGGCCGGCGCCGCATGCGTCACGGCGGCAGCGACCTCCTCCAGGCTCACGCCGGGTCCGCGCAGCGTCTTGCCGATGGTCAGGCACAGCTCGTTCTCGAAGCCGGGCGCGATCAGATCGGAAAAGCGATAGGCCTGGCCGCTCGCATGGCGGCCGCTTTCCAGCAGATAGCCGAAGCAGGGCTCGTGCACCTGCTGCTGCACGCGCATGGCCTCGGCGGTGAGGCCGACCTTCCAGCCCGTCTGCCGCTCGCCCCTGGCCAGGCGCTCGTGCAACAAGGCCAGCTGCACCTCGTAGCCCTGCTGCAGGGAAAACTTCCCGGCCCATTCCGACGGCATGTGGCGTCCGTCCTCCATGGCTTGCCAAAGGGCGCCCGCAATGTCTTGGGTGTTCATCGCATCCTCATCGTGTGGTTGGGTGGTGTTCCAGGTAGGCGGCCAGGCGGCGAACGCCGTCGTCCAGGCGCGGCGTGCCGCTGGCATAGCACCAGCGCAGGTAGCCTTCGCCCTCGGGGCCGAAGGCCACGCCGGGCGCCAGCCCCAGCCCGGCCTCGGCCACGAGCTGCTTGCAGAACGCGAGGCTGTCCGTCACGCCTTCGACACGGAAGAAGGTGTACATCGCGCCCCGCGCGGGCGCGGCGAGCTCGACCCCCGGCACGCTCCCCAGGCGCGCCGCCAGGTGGTCCCTGCCCTGGCGCAACCGCTCGACGGTGCGGGCAATGGCATCTTCCCCGCGCGACAGGGCGACCACCCCCGCCGCCTGGACGAAGGGCGGCGCGCAGGTGCTGCTGTACTCGATCAGCTTGCCGATGTCGCCCAGCATCGCGGGCGGCACGACGATCCAGCCCAGGCGCCATCCGGTCATGCGCCAGGCCTTGGAGAAGGAATTGCAGCTGATGACCCGGTCCTCGGGCGTCGCGATGTCCAGGAAGGACGGCGCGCACGGCGCATCGAAGCTGATGCGCTGGTAGACATCGTCGCTGACGATCCAGATGCCCAGGCGCCGGCAGTGCGCGAGGATGACTTCCTGCGACTCGCGCGAAAGGGTCCAGCCCGTCGGGTTGTTGGGCGCGTTCAGCAGCAGCGCGCGGGTGCCCGGCCGAAGCGCTTCCAGAAGGCGCTGCTCGTCGAGCACCCAGCCCGCCGCGGTGAACTGCAATGCGACGGTCTCCACGTGCGCGCCCAGCACCTTGGGCATCTCGACCAGGTTGGGCCACAACGGCGTCACGGCCACGACGCGGTCGCCTGGGTTCAGCAGCGCCTGCAGGGCCAGCATCAGCGCATGCGTGCCCGAACTCGTCACCGCCACCCGTTCGACGCCGATCGGGCCATGCCAGCGCGACAGGTAGCGGGCGATCTCCTCGCGCAACGCGGGCTCGCCCAGCGTCTGGACGTAGAAGGTGCGCCTGTTCTCGAGGGCGGCGATCGCAGCGCCGCAGATCTCGTCCGGCGTCTCCTCGTCGGGCTCGCCGAACCAGAAAGGCAGGATGTCCTTGCGGTCCATGCCCGCATTGGCGACCTCGCGGATCTTCGAGGACCGCAGGGCCTGGACTTCGGCGCGTGCGACGGTCGATGGCGGGCAGTGGGAGGCGGCGCTCTGCATGTCGTGCTTGTCTCGGTGTTCTATGGCCTGCATGCTCCGACGCCGCACGGTGCGGGACAAGGACCAATTCCGTGCGCCGAAGCGGACCAATCGCGGCGAATCGGCCGGCAGCGATGCGCTGCTGAACGGCGCTATTTGGCAGAACGGCCGGAGCCAATGGGTTGATTGCCGCCGGGAATTGCCCCTCTGAACACAGTCATTGCCGTCGAAAAGGGGCTCACGTCAAACGCTTCCCCTGCGCTCAACGGCCAGACGAACAAAGAGGCTGCATTTCCTCGGCAAAACAGCACTTTCCCGGGCACGACCGCCCATGGAGAGAATTCGAAATAAAAAGGGCAAAAAAAAGGCCTGCCTTCGAAAAGGCAGGCCTTCATTGAAAAGCTCGAGGAGCCGGTTTCAGAACGGAATGTCGTCGTCCATGTCGTCGAAGCCCGACGACGACTTGGCCGGCGCCTGGCGCGGCGCCGGTGCCGGGGCACGCGGTGCTGCAGCTGCGGGCGCACGCGGGGCGTAGCCGCCACCGCCGCCACCACCACCTTGCGAGTAACCACCGCCGCCCCCGCCTTGCGAGTAGCCGCCGTCGTCGTCGCTCGGACCCGACGGGCCGCCCTGGCCCTGGCGGCTGCCCAGCATCTGCATCTGGTCGGCGCGGATTTCGGTGGTGTACTTTTCGATGCCGTCCTTGTCGGTCCATTTGCGCGTGCGCAGCGAGCCTTCGACATACACCTGCGAGCCCTTGCGCAGGTACTGGCCGGCGATTTCGGCCAGGCGGCCGTTGAACACGATGCGGTGCCATTCGGTGGCTTCACGCATCTCACCGCTTTGCTTGTCTTTCCAGCGATCGGTGGTGGCCACGGTGACGTTTGCGACCTGATCGCCGCTCGGGAAGGTCCGCATTTCGGGGTCGCGCCCCAGGTTGCCGACGACGATGACTTTATTGACCGATGCCATATGCACTGCCCCTGATAAGTAGATGAAGGAGGAGGTTGAGAGGAACCCTCCATTCTGCCTGAGCCGAAATCGGCCCGGCGCCGGCCGGCCCGGGCGGGGGCGTCCGCCGCCGTCCATCCCCTGGTCATGACAGGCGGGGCAAGCCCCTCTATCATGTCCGGTTGCCCTCGGACGACCGCACCCCTTGAATTCACCCACCCCTGAAGACACCCCGGAACGCGACGCCTACCTTGGCGCGCTGCTCGCCCAGCAGCGCATCAGCATCCGCGGCGCGCGCACCCACAACCTGAAGAACGTCGATCTCGACATCCCGCGCAACAAGCTGGTGGTGATCACCGGCCTGTCGGGCTCGGGCAAGTCGAGCCTGGCGTTCGACACGCTGTATGCCGAAGGGCAGCGGCGCTACGTGGAAAGCCTCTCGGCCTATGCGCGGCAGTTCCTGCAGCTCATGGACAAGCCCGACGTCGATGTGATCGAGGGCCTGTCGCCCGCCATCAGCATCGAGCAGAAGGCCACCAGCCACAACCCGCGCTCCACCGTGGGCACGGTGACCGAGATCCACGACTACCTGCGCCTCTTGTACGCCCGCGCCGGCACGCCCTTCTGCCCCGACCACCACCTGCCGCTGCAGGCGCAGACGGTCTCGCAGATGGTCGACGCCACGCTGGCGCTGCCCGACGAGCCCCGGCTGATGATCCTGGCGCCCGTCGCGCGCGAGAAGAAAGGCGAGTTCCTCGAGCTCTTCACCGAGATGCAGGCGGCCGGCTACGTGCGCTTTCGCGTCGACGGGCAAACCTACGAATACAACGACCTGCCCAAGCTCAAGAAGACCGAGAAGCACGACATCGACGTGGTCATCGACCGCCTGCGCGCGCGCCCCGACATGCAGCAGCGCCTGGCCGAGAGCTTCGAGGCCGCGCTGCGCCTGGCCGAGGGCCGCGCCATTGCGCTGGAGCTGGGCGCCGAGGGAGCGCCCGACAAGGAACACCTGTTCAACGCCAAGTTCGCCTGCCCGATCTGCCACTACTCGCTGTCGGAGCTCGAGCCGCGCCTGTTCTCGTTCAACTCGCCCGTGGGCGCCTGCCCCAGCTGCGACGGCCTGGGCCACCGCGAGGTGTTCGACCCGGTGCGCGTGGTGGCGTTTCCGTCGCTGTCGATCGCCAGCGGCGCAATCAAGGGCTGGGACCGCCGCAACGGCTACTACTTCAGCATGGTCGAGAGCGTCGCCAAGCACTACAAGTTCGACGTCGACGCGCCCTTCGAATCGCTGCCGGCCTCGGTGCAGCAGACGCTGCTGCACGGCTCGGGCGGTGAAGAGATCAAGTTCAACTACACCATGGAGTCGGGCAACTTCGCGGGCAAGAAGCTCACGAAGAAGCACCCCTTCGAGGGGATCATCCCGAACATGACGCGGCGCTACCGCGAGACCGACTCGGTGATGGTGCGCGAAGACCTCGCGCGCTTTCGCAACCAGCAGCCCTGCCCCGACTGCGGCGGCTCGCGGCTGCGGCGCGAGGCGCGCAACGTGTTCCTGGTGGACGACGCCGGGCATGTGGGCGCGAACGGCGGCGAGCCGCCGCGCATGGCCATCTTCGAGCTGAGCCACCTCACGCTGCGCGACGCCTACGCCTGGTTCAGCACGCTCAAGCTGCGCGGTGCCAAGGCCGACATCGCCGACAAGGTGGTGCGCGAGATCGGCCTGCGCCTCAAGTTCCTGAACGACGTGGGCCTCAACTACCTGAGCCTGGACCGCAGCGCCGAAACGCTCTCGGGCGGCGAGGCGCAGCGCATTCGCCTCGCGTCGCAGATCGGCTCGGGCCTCACGGGCGTGATGTACGTGCTCGACGAACCCAGCATCGGCCTGCACCAGCGCGACAACGACCGCCTCATCGGCACGCTCAAGCATCTGCGCGACATCGGCAACAGCGTGATCGTGGTCGAGCACGACGAGGACATGATCCACGCCGCCGACCACGTGATCGACATGGGCCCCGGCGCCGGCGTGCACGGCGGGCGCGTGATGGCCCAGGGCACGTATGCCCAGGTGTCGGCCAACCCCGAGTCGCTCACCGGCCAGTACCTCTCGGGCGTGAAGAAGATCGAGGTGCCCAAGCACCGCACCGCGTGGCTGCCGGCCGTGAAGAAGCCGGCCTTCAACGAAGGCAAGAAGCCCTCGCGCTTTCCGCAGAGCCCCGCGGCCGAACGCCGCGCCGCGCGCGAGGCCGCGCACCTGGCCTCGCAGACCGACCTGCAGGAGATCCGCGTGGTCGGCGCCACCGGCAACAACCTGAAGAACGTGAGCGTCGCGTTCCCCGTGGGCCTGCTGACCTGCGTGACCGGCGTCTCGGGCTCGGGCAAGTCGACGCTGGTGAACGACACGCTCTACACCGCCGTGGCGCGCACGCTGTACCGCGCGCACGAAGAGCCGGCCGCGCACGAGTCGGTGGAAGGCATCGAGTACTTCGACAAGGTCATCAACGTCGACCAGTCGCCCATCGGCCGCACGCCGCGCAGCAACCCGGCCACCTACACGGGCCTGTTCACGCCGATCCGCGAGCTGATGGCCGAGACCAACACCGCGCGCGAGCGCGGCTACGGCCCGGGCCGCTTCAGCTTCAACGTGGCCGGTGGCCGCTGCGAGGCCTGCCAGGGCGACGGCGTGGTGAAGGTCGAGATGCACTTCCTGCCCGACGTCTACGTGCCCTGCGAGGTCTGCCACGGCCAGCGCTACAACCGCGAGACGCTCGAGGTCCAGTACAAGGGCCGGAACATCGCGCAGATCCTCGAGATGACGGTCGAGACCGCGCACGAGTTCCTGAAAGCCGTGCCGACCATCGAACGCAAGCTGCGCACGCTGCTCGACGTGGGCCTGAGCTACATCAAGCTCGGCCAGTCGGCCACCACGCTGTCGGGCGGCGAGGCGCAGCGCGTGAAGCTGGCGCTCGAGTTGAGCAAGCGCGACACGGGCCGCACGCTCTACATCCTCGATGAGCCGACCACCGGCCTGCACTTCGCGGACATCGAGCTGCTGCTCAAGGTGCTGCACCAGCTGCGCGACGCGGGCAACACCATCGTCGTGATCGAGCACAACCTGGACGTCATCAAGACGGCGGACTGGCTCATCGACATGGGCCCCGAGGGCGGCGCCGGCGGCGGCACGGTGGTGGGCGAAGGCACGCCGGAAGACATCGCGGCGAACGAGGCGAGCCACACGGGCCGCTACCTCAAGCGCCTGCTGTAGCCGCGCCGCCAGCACGAATGCGCGGGCCGCGCCACAATCGCGGCCCATGCCTTCCTTCACGCCGCGCCAGTTCGTTCTTCTCGTCCTCCTCACCCTCGCGTGGGGCTTCAACTGGCCGGTGATGAAGCTCGGCGTGGCCGACTACCCGCCACTGGCCTTCCGCGCGATTTCGATCTGGCTGGGCGTGCCCGTGCTGGCGATCGCGCTGGTGGTGATGAAGGTGCCGTTCCGCGTGCCGCGCAGCGCGTGGCCCGAGCTGGTGTGGCTGGGCGCGACCAACATGTTCGTCTGGCACGCCTGCATCATCCTCGCGGTGAAGGCGCTCTCAGGCGGGCGCGCCGCGATCCTGGGCTACACGATGCCGGTGTTCTCCGCGGTCATCGGCGCGCTGCTGTTCTCGGCCGTGCTCACGCGCCGCGCATGGACCGGCGTGGGCGCCTGCGCCATCGGCGTCGGGCTGCTGCTGTGGCACGAGCTCACCGACTTCGCCGGCCGCCCCGGCTACGTGGCACTGGCGCTGGTGGCCGCCGCCACCTGGGCGCTGGGCACGCAGCTGCTGCGACACACGCGCATCGGGCTGCCCACGCTCACGCTCTCGTTCTGGATGACGGCCATGACGGCCGTGGTGATGACGGTGCTCTCATTGCTGTTCGAGCGCGACCAGTGGCGCTCGCCGGGCGCCGTGACCTGGGGATCGATCGCCTACAACGCGGTGCTGATCTTCGGCTTCGCGCACGCGGCCTGGTTCTACCTGGCGCGCGGCCTGCCGCCGGTGGCCTCGACCCTGAGCGTGATGTTCATCCCCGTGCTCGGCGTGTTCAGCGGCGCCGTGTGGCTCGGCGAGGTCGTGCACTGGCAGGACTGGGTGGCGGTGGCGCTGATGATGGTCGCCATCGCCTCGGTGCTCTTGCCTTCGCGCAGCAGCAGCAACGCGAAGGCCTGAGCTCAGGTCGTCGTCTGCACGTGCAGGCGGCTGGTCTTGCAGCGGTGCAGCGCGCGGTAGTGCTCCAGCGGCCGGCCGTTGGCGCCGTAGGCGATCGACTCGATGCGCAGCAGCGGCTCGGGCTGCGGCAGGTCGAGCAGGCGGCAGGTCTCGGCGTCGGGCAGCACGGCATCGATCCAGCGTTCGGCACGCACCAGCCGCACGCCGTACTGGCGGCGCAGCACGTCGTACAGCGAGCGGTCGTCCAGCCGCGTGCGGTGCAGGCCCGGCGCCAGGTCGGCCGGCACGGCCGTCTCGACCAAGAGGCGCAGTTCGCCGTCGACGCTGCGCAGGCGCTTGAGGCCGACCACCTGCGCGTCTTCGGTGAGGCCGAGCGCGGCGGCTTCCTGCGCGGTGGCGGCGCGCAGTTCCTGCACGAGGATCTGCGTGCGCACCGAGCGGCCCTTGCGCTCCATCTCGTCGGAGAAGCCCAGCACGGTGGAGACGAAGTCTTCGTCGCGCTCGCGCGCCGACACGAAGGCACCGCGGCCCTTGATCTTGTAGATGAGGTTGTTGCGCACCAGGTCGGCCAGCGCCTCGCGCACCACGATGCGCGAGATGCCGAACTGCTCGCCCAGCTCGGCCTCGGACGGCAGCTTGGCGCCGATGGGCAGCACGCCCTGCAGGATCTGCAGCCGGATGGCGTCGCGGAACTGCGCCCACAGCGGCGATTCGGAGTTGCGGTCGAGCGAGGTCGTCGACACGGTGTCGGGGGCGGTGGAAAGGGTCACGTTAGGTCGGGCCGAGGACGGGGCTGGCCATCAATGATGCATCGAAAGCGGAAGGTGCCGGCTCGTGGGCCGCCACCGGCTGCAGGCGCACGCCGTGCCGTTCGCGCAGTGCGGCGGCGCAGGCGCTGAGTTCCTGGTGCGCGCGGGCCGCATCCCAGCCGAGGGCTTCGGCGGCCACGCCAGCGATCTCGGCGAGCGCGTCGTCGGTGACCAGCCCGCGGATGGCCAGCAGCGTGCGGCGGATCACGAGGTCGTCCAGGTGCACGACGCCGGTCTCCATGCACAGGTACGAGAGTTCGGCCGCCGAGTACTCGGGCGCGTGGCGCAGCGGCGTGTCGCCCGAGGCTGCGAGGCGCTGCGCCAGCGGCAGCGCCTTCGAGCCGTAGCGGCGCAGCAGGCCCAGCGCGCGCGCGCGGCCCAGGCCTGAGCCGGCCGTCATCTTGTCGATGAAGCGTTCGGTGGCGGCCGCGTCGGCCGGCAGCTCGGCGCCGCCGCCGATGGGCAGCGACTCGGTCGAGGCGGTGCGCGAGCGGCCCAGGTGGCGCAGCACGTGGTCGGTGGCCTCTTCGGCCAGGGCGCGGAAAGTGGTCCACTTGCCGCCCACGAGGCCGACGATGGGCACGTCGCGCGTGGCGCTCGGCGGGTCGACCACCACCGAGTGGTCGCGCGAGATCTGGCCCGGCTTGTCGGCGTCGGAGCGCGCCAGGGGGCGCACGCCGACGTAGGTGTAGATCACGTGCTGGCGATCGAAGGCCATGTTGGGGAACACCTCGCGCAGCACGTCGATGAGGTAGTCGATCTCGGCCGGCTCGGTGACGATCTGGTCGGGGTCTTCCACCGGAATGTCGGTGGAGCCCACCAGCACGCGGTCGAGAAACGGATAGACGATGCACACGCGCCCGTCCACCGCCTCGAAGTAGGCCATGCGGCCTTCGAGCGCGTCGCGCAGCGCCGGGTGGTCGAGCACGAGGTGCGAGCCCTTGGTGCCCATCACGCGCGGGCCGGCACCGCCGAGCACGGCCGCGCTGCGGTCGAGCCAGGCGCCGGTGGCGTTCACCACGGTGTCGGCCGTGACGCGCACCAGCGCGCCGGTGATCTCGTCGCGCAGCGTGAGGATGTTGCCCGCGCAGCCCGTCACGCGGCAGTAGTTGGCGGCGGCCGAGCGCGGCTGGTCGCGGCAGGCGTCGCCGATGAGCTCGAGGATCAGCCACTCGGGATGGCTGATCCAGGCATCGAAGAAGGTCGCGGTCCAGCGGATGGCGGCGCGGAACAGGCGGCGGTCGTTGGTCGGCACGCGGCTGATGCGGTGGCCCGGCATCACGCGCTGGCGCCGGCCCAGCAGGTCGTACAGGCGCAGGCCCGCGGCCACGGCCAGCAGGCCGCGCGTGCGCTGCGGCGGCGTGCGGCCGAAGAACTTGAGCGCGCTGCTCAGCAGCCCGCCGAAGAAGCTCGACAGCGGCACCACGGTCTTCAGCGGCTGCACCAGGTGCGGCGCGTTGCGCAGCAGCAGGTTGCGCTCGCGCGTGGCCTCGGCCACCAGCGAGAAGCTGCCGTTTTCCAGGTAGCGCAGGCCACCGTGGATCATGCGCGAGGGCGCGCTGCTGGCGCCGGCGCCGAAGTCGCCCTTGTCGACGATGAGGCAATCGACGCGCTGCAGCGACAGGTCGCGGAACACGCCCACGCCGTTGATGCCGGCGCCGACGATCACCGTCGAAAAGTGGCGGCCCTCCAGCGAGGCTGGGCGGACAAAAGGCAGCTGCCACGCGCTCATGACGCACCGCCCGCGAGATGGTTGAAGACAGGAGACATGCGATCGATCAGTTCGTTGAATTCGGCGTTGAAATCGGCATGGGCCCGCGCGTCGCGCGCGTCGGGTTCGATGAGTTCGCAGGGCGCGCGCAGCGGGCTGGCGGGGCCCGCGTCGTCGAGGTCCTGCGACATCGCGGCATAGAGAGCAGCGCCGCGCGCGCCGGTTTCGTCGTCGGCGCAGCGCTCGACCGGGTGGCCCAGCAGCGCCGCGAGCAGGCGCACCAGGCGCGCATCGCTGGCGCCGCCGCCCAGCACGCTGGAGGCCGACACCGGCAGGCCCTGCGACGCCAGGCGCGCGGTGTGGCGCGCATGCAGCGCCGCCACGGCATCGACCACGGCGCGCGCCATGTCGGCCGGCGTGTGGTGGCTCTTGAGCCCGACGAAGCCGGCCGTGATGCCGCCCCCGCCGTTGATGAAGGGCAAAAAGCGCAGCCCGTTCGCCCCGAGCGGCACACCCATGGCCAGGTCGACCACGGCGCGCGCATCGGGCAGGCCGAGCGCGCCGGCCAGCCACGCGATGTTGGCCATCGACGAGGGGCTGTTCTCCATGTACAGGCGCTCGCGCGTGCGGCCGAAGTTGACGAGCGCGGCGACCTCGGGCTGCGGCGCGATCACCGGGCCGATGACCGCATTGACGCACCACGTGCCCAGCACCGACACGGCGCGGCCCCGGTCTTCGGCGCCGATGGCGGTCATCGAGGCGAGCAGGTCGATGGCGCCCATCGCCACCGGAATGCCCGCGGGCAAGCCGCACAGCGCCGCTTCGGCCGCGCGCAGCCGGCCCATGGTCTGGCCGCTGGGCACCAGCGGACCGAAGGCGCGCGGCCCGAGGCCGTCGATGCCCGCGACCTCGAAGGCCAGGGGCGACCAGTCGCCGGTGGCCAGCGAGAGCAGGCCGGCGGTGCTGGCGTCGCTCGCGTCGGTGGCGATCTCGCCGGTCAGCAAAAAGCCGAGGTAGTCCTTGGCGAACAGCAGACGGTGCAGTTCGCCGCGCTGCACCGCGTCGGCGCCGAGCAGCTCGGCCGCGATCACCGTGGGCTGGCCGGGCCAGGGGCGGCAGCCGACGTCGGCGAACAGCCGGTCGCCGTGGCGTGCCGAGAGGGCGAGTGCGCGCGCATCGGCGCGCTGGTCGGTGGAGGCGACGGCGCGGCCGCCGACGAGTTCGTGCTGTGCATCGAGGGCGTACAGGCCCGCGCCGTGGCCGGTGCAGCCGATGGCGCCCACGTCCGCGGCGCGCGGGCCGAGCTGGCGCGCCACGTCGCCGAGCACCTGGGTCAGCCCCGCGCGGATCGCCGCCGCGCCCACCTCGCACCCGCCGCCGGGCAGCCGCGCATGCCGCAGGGGCAGGCGCGACACGGCCAGGCTACGCCCGCTCCCCGCGTCCAGGGCCAGCGCCTTCAGGCTGCTCGAGCCCATGTCGATGCCGATCAGTATTTTGGTCTTCATGTCATAACAGCTTCGGCGGAAAAAAAGACTGTCACCAGTAGCGTTTCCCCTAGTTATCGGGTGAAACGGCCCGCCATTACATTCTAGCCTGTCATAACAACTGTCGTGACACCACGGTCCACAGGTCTGCCACGCAATGGCAGGCCGAAAGCTCTGCCAGTCAACGTGAGGAGACAAAGAATGAGGCGTAATTTCCTGAAGTCCGCAGCCGCCGCCGGTATCGGCCTGGCCGGTGCGAGCGCATTTGCGCAGCAGCAGTCCGCAGCCCCTGCGGCAGGTGCCGGCCTGCGCGGCAATGCCAGCGACGTCTACGTGATGAACGTGATGGTCTCGGGCGTCGAGTACTGGTTCCCGGTCTACGAAATGATGAAGCAGCTCGGCCGCACGCTGGGCGTTCGCACCCGCTACACCGGCACGCCGGAGTACGACGTGAACAAGCAGCTCGCTTCGTTCGAGCAGGAACTGGCGCGCAAGCCCGCCGGCATCCTGCTGCACCCGATGAACCCCGACCCGTTCATCGAACCCATCAACCGCGCCGCCGCGATGGGCATCCCGGTCGTGACCTTCGCGGCCGACTCTCCCAACTCCAAGCGCACCTCGTTCATCACTTCCGACAACGACCGCGAAGGCAACCAGGCCGCCGACGCGATCGCCGCGTCGCTGAACGGCAAGGGCGAGTACGCCGTGCTCGAGAACCCGGGCCAGGACAACCACGACCGCCGCATCGCCGCCTTCATCAACCGCATGAAGGCCAAGCACCCCGGCATGAAGCTGGTCGGCCGCGCCGCCAGCAACCAGGACCCGAACAAAGCCTACCAGGCCGTGCTGAGCCTGGCGCAGGCCAACCCGAACCTGGGCGCGCTGTTCATGCCCGAAGCCAACTCGGCGCTCGGCGCGGCGCAAGCCAAGGTCGAGACCAAGAAGAACATCAAGGTGATGTGCTGCGACGTCAACGCCAAGATCCTGGACATGATCAAGTCGGGCGACGTGTTCGGTGCCATCAACCCGAACCAGGGCATGCAGGGCTACATGGGCATGATGATGCTGTTCCTGGCCAAGAACCCCGGCCTCATCGACCCGATGAACGACGCCAAGCGCAACGGCACCAACCCGATGGCCGTGCCCTTCCTGGACAACGGCCTGGCCGTGGTCAGCAAGGCCAACGCCGACGACTTCTACTGGGACAAGTACCTCGCCCGCCGTGGCACCAAGGGAATCGGCGAGTGAGCACCCCTGCCGCATTGCTTGAACTGCGCGGCATCGCGAAGCGCTTCGGCGCTTCGCGCGCGCTCTCGGGCGTGGACTTCTCGCTGCAGGCCGGCGAGATCCACGCCCTGTGCGGCGAGAACGGCGCGGGGAAGTCGACGCTGATGAACATCATCGACGGCATCCACCAGCCCGACGAAGGCGAGATCGTGCTGTGCGGCCAGAAGGTCGTCATCGACGGCCCCGCCCACGCCATGCGCCTGGGCATCGGCCTGGTGCACCAGGAAATCGCCCTGTGCGCCGACGCCACCGTGGCCGAGAACATCTTCATGCCGGAAATCAACGCCGGCAAGCAGGCGTGGATGAACTTCTCCGCGCTGAACACGCGCGCCGCGACAGTGCTGGCGCGCCTGGGCCAGGACATCGACCCGGCCGCGCTGGTGCGCGACCTGAGCATTTCGAGCCAGCAGCTGGTGGAGATCGCCAAGGCGCTCACGCTGGACTGCAAGGTGCTCATCCTCGACGAGCCCACCGCCGCCCTCACCGACAACGAATCGGCCGCGCTCTTCCGGGTGCTGCACGACCTCAAGGCGCAGGGCATCGGCATCATCTACATCAGCCATCGCATGGCCGAGATCTTCACGCACTGCGACCGCGCCACCGTGCTGCGCGACGGGCGCAACGTGCACAGTGGCCCGCTCGAAGGCATGACGCCCGACGAGCTGGTGCGCCGCATGGTCGGGCGCGACCTGGGCAACTACTACCCGCCCAAGCAATCCGCCGCTGCCGCCGATGCGAACGCCGGCCCCGTGCTCGAAGTCGACGGCATCGCCGACGACGAGCGCGTGCACGGCATCTCCTTCACGCTGCAACGCGGCGAGATCCTCGGCATCGCCGGGCTCATGGGCGCCGGGCGCAGCGAGCTGGCCGAGACCGTGTGCGGCCTGCGCCCCGCGCGGCGCGGCGCCGTGCGCCTGAACGGCAAGACGCTGGCCATCCGCAAGTACAGCGATGCACTGCGCGAAGGCATCGCCTACCTCAGCGAAGACCGCAAGGCGGCCGGCGTGTTCCTCGACCTGCCGATCGCGCAGAACATCTCGTCGATGGCACTGCGCCGCGTGAGCTCGGCCCTGGGCCTGCTGCAGCGCGCCACCGAGCACCGGCTCGCGGTGCAGCTGGGCGCCAAGCTCAACCTGAAGTCGGACGGCGTGGCGATCGAGGTGTCGAGCCTGTCGGGCGGCAACCAGCAGAAGGTGGCGATCGCCAAGCTGCTGGCCACGCAACCCGCGGTGCTGCTGATGGACGAGCCCACGCGCGGCGTGGACGTGGGCGCGAAATCCGAGATCCACCACATCCTGCGCGACCTGGCCGACCAGGGCGTGGGCGTGGTGGTGATCTCTTCCGAACTGCCCGAGATCATCGGCCTGTGCGACCGCGCACTGGTGATCCGCGAAGGGCGATTGGCGGGCGAACTGGCCCATGACGAGATGACGGAGGAAGCCCTGCTGCGGCTGGCCTCCGGACTTTGCGAACCCGAAGAGGCAATGGCATGAACTTTCCGACCAGAATCGACGCAGGCGCCGCGGCCACGGCCGGCTCCCTGCAACCCCGCCGAACAGGAGACCCCGTGAAGCAGGCCAACAAGCTCACGAGCATGCGCGAGGCCGGGCTGGTGCTGATCATCGTGGCGCTGTGCGTTGCGATGAGCTTCGCATCGCCCTACTTCCTCACCTGGGACAACGTGCGCGCGATGCTGCTGTCCTTCTCCATCGAAGGCATCGTGGTGGTGGGCATGACCATCCTGCTCATCGTCGGCGGCATCGACCTGTCGGTGGGCTCGGTGGTGTGCTTCGCGATGGTGGTGACCGGCAAGCTCTTTCTCATGGGCATGGACCCGTGGCTCGCGAGCCTGGTGGCCATCGGCGCGAGCGGCCTCATCGGCGCCATGATCGGCGGCTGTGTCACGCGCATCGGGCTGAACCACTTCATCGCCTCGCTGGCCTTCATGGTGATCGTGCGCGGCCTGTGCCTGGCGCTCACGCAGGGCACGCCGCAGTCGCTGTTCTCGCTGCCGGCCGAGTTCAAGTTCATCGGCCAGGGCACGCTGTTCGGCGTGCCGGCCGTGATCCTGATCTTCCTGGCCATCGTGATCGTGAGCGACTTCGTGCTGCGCCGCTCCACCCTGCTGCGCCGCGTGTTCTACACCGGCAGCAACGAGAAGGCCGCGCTGTACGCCGGCATCCGCGTGGGCCGCGTGAAGTTCTGGGTCACGGTGCTGTGCTCCGCCTCGGCGGGCCTGGCCGGCGTGATCTACACGGCGCGCTTCGGCGCCGCCACGCCGACCTTCGGCATGGGCATGGAACTCAACGTGATTGCCGCGGCCGTGATCGGCGGCGCCAGCCTCAAGGGCGGCTCGGGCACCGTGCTCGGCGCCGTGCTCGGCCTGGCCCTGCTGTCGGTGGTGACCAGCTCGCTGATCCTGCTCGACGTGTCGCCTTACTGGCAGGACGTGATCAAGGGCCTGATCCTGCTCGCGGCCGTGACCATCGACCACATCCTGAACACGAGAAAGACCAAGCGATGAGCAGCGCAACCCCAATGAAGAAAACCACCCTCGGCCCCTCGGGCATCGAATGCTCGGCCATCGGCCTGGGCACCTGGGCCATGGGCGGATGGATGTGGGGCGGCGGCGACAACGCCGCTGCCGTGATCGCCATCCAGGCCTCGCTCGATGCGGGCGTGACCCTGATCGACACCGCACCGGCCTACGGCCTGGGCCGCTCCGAGAGCATCGTCGGCACCGCGCTCAAGGGCCGCCGCCACGAGGCCGTGATCGCCACCAAGTGCGGCCTGGTGTGGCACACGCAGCAGGGCACGCACTTCTTCGAGGAAGACGGCCACCCGGTGTACCGCTACCTCGGACGCGACTCGATCTTCCATGAATGCGAAGAGAGCCTGAAGCGCCTGCAGACCGACTACATCGACCTGTACATCACGCACTGGCAGGACCACACCACGCCCGTGGCCGAGACCATGGACGCGCTGCTGGCGCTCAAGAAGCAGGGAAAGATCCGCGCCATCGGCGTGAGCAACGCGACGCCCGAGATTCTTTCGGAGTACCTGAAGCACGGCCCGGTCGATGCAGCGCAGGAGCTCTACAGCCTCATCGACCGCGGCATCGAGACCACGCTCGCGCCGCTGTGCGCCGAGCACAACGTGGCGGTGCTGGGCTACTCGTCGCTGGCGCTGGGCCTGCTGGCCGGGCCCATCGACCCCGCGCGCGAGTTCAAGGGCGACGACCAGCGCGCCGCCAACCCGCGCTTCAGCGAGGCCAACCGCGCCAAGCTCAAGGCCTTCTTCGACACGCTGGAGCCGCTGCGCACGCACCTGGGCTGCTCGTTCGGCCAGATGATGATCGCGTGGACCGTGGCCCGCGGCACCGTCTCGGTGGCGCTGTGCGGTGCACGCGTGCGCCAGCAGGCCATTGAAAACGCCGGCGCCGGCGCGGTCGTGCTCGACAGCGAAGCCCTGCAGCTGATCGACGCCGCGGCCAAGCGCCACCTGGACGCGCTCGCCTGAGCGCGCGCCCTTTCTTCCTTTTTCCTCAACACGGAGTTCTTCCTTCATGTCGAAAGACAAGACCGCGCGGCTCAACCGCCTGCTGCACAACGGCCGCTGCCTGGACATCGCCCTGGACCACGGCGTGTGCAACGAACCCACCTTCCTGGACGGCCTGGAGGACATGCCCGGCGTGATCGACAAGCTCGTGGCCGCCAAGCCCGACGCGATCCAGCTGAACTACGGGCAGTCCGACCTGCTGCAGGACCGGCCCGGGCGCGATCGCCCCGCGCTGGTGATGCGCCTGGACATGGGCAACCCCTACAACGCCGTGCACCACCGCGTGATGTGGGCCGTGCTGCAGAACCAGGACGACCCGGTGCTGCCCGCCGTGCAGCGGGACGCGGCCTGCGTGGTCGTCAACCTGTTCATGCTGCCCGACGAGCCCGACCTGTTCCGCCAGTGCGTGCAGAACATCGCCCGCGTGCGCGCCGACTGCGACCGCTACGGCATGCCGCTCATGATCGAGCCGCTGGTGATGCAGGCCCCCACCGCCACCAGCCGCTACATGGTGGACGGCGACGCCGAGAAGATCGTCACGCTCACGCGCCTGGCGCGCGAGATGGGCGCCGACATCGTCAAGGCCGACCCCACCACCGACGCCACCGACTTCCACCGCGTGGTGCAGGCCGCGCGCTGCCCCGTGCTCGTGCGCGGCGGCGGGCGCGAAGACCTGCAGCAGGTGTTCGCGCGTTCGCGCGTGCTCCTGGACCAGGGCGCGGTCGGCATGGTGTACGGCCGCAACGTCTACCAACACGCCAACCCCTCGGCGGTGGTGAGCGCACTGATGGCCATGATCCACGACGGTGCCAGCGCCGAAGCGGCCTGGGCTATCTACGAATCGGGCGGCGTGAAATAAGAGCGCCCAGGCGCCGGTGCCTTCCACGCGGAAGGCGCCGGCGCCAACCAGCGGGAGAGCAAGACAGAAGAAGAGGAAGTGGACGGCGGACAACGCATGCGTTGCCCGCCGGGGGCGCGCCTGCGCGTGCGCTTTCCCTGCAAGCGACCGAGTGACTCGAGAGAACCAAGGACAAGAGGGTTCCCTGCGAACTTCAAACAACCTGGAGGCGACGATGAAGATCCGGTATTTCCTGATGGCGTTCCTGGTGCCGTGCGTCACATTGCTGACGCATGCGGCAATCACCGGGGTCAGTCCGATGACGACCCTCAACAAGATGGCCACGGCGGCTGCCGCTGTCGTGGCCGACCCGCTCCCGCTGCAGGGGCCGGGCCTGGGCAACCTCACCTACACCTCGGCGGAACTGTTCAAGCCGGTGTCGATGATCACCAGCGCCGCGCACCCGCTCGACCCGGCGCACAGCAGTGCCTACGAGTCGCGTGAGGTGCCCGCCACGTACCCGGGCCGCAAGGACTACGGCATGAACGCCGGCATCATGGTCAACGGCTACTTCCTCACCTCCTTCGCGCCGGACAGCGGCCTCGGCCCGGGCGGCTTCCTGCTGTACGACGTGTCGAACCCGCGCCAGATCAAGCTCGTCAAGAAGATCTACGAGCCCGATGACGCCACCGGCGGCCGCACCAAGGAGTTCCGCGAGACGCACTCCTTCGGCACCGCGAAGATCGGCGGCAAGACCTACGTCGTGCTGCCCAGCATCAACGGCGTGGAGTTCTGGGACTTCACCGACATCAACGACATCAAGCAGGTGAAGAAGCTGGCGCTGCCCGGCGTGAGCGGCGGCGACTACGAGAACGTGGCCTGGCAGCTGTGGTGGCAGGCGCCCTACCTGTACGTGGCCTCGGCGGGCCGCGGCATCTTCATCGTCGACGCGACGGACCCCGCGAACGCGGTGGTCGCCAACCGCGGCGCCGGCAAGCCCAACCCGGTGCCCACCGGCGAGCTGGGCGGCTTCCGCATCGGCCCGATCTTCACCATGGGCAACCACATGGTGCTGACCGCGATGGAAAGCAACGGCGGTTTCGCGAGCCTGGACATCTCCGACCCGCTCAACCCCAAGGTGCTCGATTCCATCGCCGGCGCCACGCCGTTCTACTACGCGACCTGCTTCGACGGCCGCAACGTGCACGCGTCGGCACGCGGCAGCGGCGCCAAGATGTACAGCTACGACCTGAGCGACCGCTCCCGCTTCGTGGCCGAGGACAACCGGCTCGTCATCGACGAGCAGCTGTACTGCGCCACGCAGGACAACTACGTCATCCAGGGCGCGCAGACGCGCATCCACAAGGTGGACGTGAGCAACCCGCTCAACCACGTGGAGGTGGGCCGCGGCAGCATCCTGCGCGAGGACGACCCGAACTTCTCGCACTCGGACAACGGCCAGGTCGCGATGTTCGGCAACCTCGTCTTCGTGGGCAACGACCACGGCTCGGGCAGCGGCTTCGTCGTGCACTCGGTCGAGCCCGACACCACCAAGCCCGAAGTGAAGCAGGTCTCGCCCGTGAACGGTGCCAAGCAGCAGGCCCTCAGCTCGCGCATCGGCCTGGGCATGACCGACAACATCCTGCCCGAGAGCGTGAACAGCAACACCTTCATCGTGCGCCCGGTGGGCGGCAACACGCTGGCGGGCACCTACAGCGTGCAGCTGGGCATCGTCAACTTCCACCCCGCGCAGCCGCTGCAGCCGGGCACGAGCTATGAAGTGTTCCTGCCGGCCAACGGCGTGAAGGACTATGCGGGCAACGCCATCGGCGCCGACTACCGCTCCACCTTCAACACCGGCAACGCCAGCGACATCAACCTGATGCACCACTGGCCGCTGACGGGCAACCTGGGCGACCAGATCGGCGCCAACAACGGCACCCCCGCCACCGGCGACGCGTTCGAGAGCATCGGCCTGAACTTCGCGAACCGCACCGCCGGCGTGCCGCTGAAGAACGACACCGTGGCCAGCGCGCTGGGCGGCACCGCCACGCTGAGCTTCTACATGAAGACCACGCAGGCCGGCGGCGCCAACTCCTGGACCGCGCCCGGCATCTTCGGTCGCGACCAGTCGGGCGGCACCGACGACGTGTTCTGGGGCTGGCTGGACACCGGCGGGCGCATCAAGCTCTCGGTGGGCAACGACGGCGGCACCACCTCCACCGCGGCCGTGAACGACGGCAACTGGCACCACGTGGTGCTCACGCGCGACGCGGCCTCGGGCGCGCAGGCGGTGTACGTCGACGGCGTGAAGACCACGTCGACCGGGCCGACCGGCACCAAGGGCCTGTCGACCAAGTTCCAGGTCATGGGGCAGATCCAGGGCAACACCGCGCTCTTCAAGGGCACGCTGGCCGAGGTGCGCGTGTACGGCCGCGTGCTCGGCCAGGCCGAGGTGGACACGCTGCGCGGCCAGGCCCTCATCGGCGACCCGGGCCTGGGCGGCGGGCCCAAGCTGGTCAACGGCCAGCTGAGCTTCAACCCCGCGACGCTCGGCGCCAGCGGCGTGCAGTTCCGCTGGAACTTCGGCAACGGCACGCAGACGGCGTTCTCGAACCAGCCCAACGCCAGCTACACCTACACCACCCCGGGCCACTACACGGTGACCCTGACGGTGAAGGACAGCAGCGGCCGCGAGACCTACTACACCTACAACGTGACCGTCATCGCGCCGGTCACCGCGACCGCGCCCACGCACACGACCAACATCGCGGGCGATGCGAGCCGGGTGTACTCGGTGAACCCCGACAGCGGCACGGTGGCCGCCATCGACGCGCAGACCCTCGCCAAGCTGTGGGAAGTGCGCGTGGGTGACGAGGCCAAGACGCTGGCCGTGGGCCCCGACGGCCGCATCTGGGTCGCGGTGCAGGGCGAGGACAAGCTGGTGGCGCTCAACGCCGCCGACGGTTCGCAGTCGGTGTCGGTGCCGCTGGCCTACGGCAGCGGCCCGTACGGCGTGGCCTTCACGCCCAACGGCGCCAAGGGCCTGCTCACGCTGGAAAGCAAGTCGGTGCTCATGAGCTTCGACCCCAGCAACGGCGCCACCACCGGTGCGATGGCGCTCGAGGGCGGCGTGCGCGGCATCGCCGTGAGCGCCGACTCGCAGGTGGCCTACGTCACGCGCTTCAAGTCGAAGATGACGGGCGGCCAGCTGCACAAGGTGAACCTGCAGACGCTGACCGCGCTGCAGACCATCGCGCTGCCGGTGGACACCACGACCGTCGACACCGAGAGCCGCGCGCGCGGCGTGGCCAACTACCTGAGCCAGGTGGTGATCTCGCCCGACGGCTCGCGCGCCGTGCTGCCTTCGAAGAAGGACAACATCGTGCGCGGCCGCTTCCGCGACGGCAAGGACCTGCCGCACGACCAGACGGTGCGCTCCATCCTGTCGCAGGTGAACCTGCAAAGCGCCGCCGAGGTGTTCTCCGAGCAGATCGACTTCGACGACCGCGCCCCCGCGCGCGCCGCGCTGTATTCGCCCGCCGGCGACTACCTGTTCGTGGCGCAGATGGAAGGCAACCGCGTCGCCATCGTCGACAGCTACACCCGCGCGATTCGCGGCGAGATCAACGCCAGCAGCGCCCCGCACGGCCTGTACCTGGATGCGGCGCGCAAGCGGTTGTTCGTGAACAACTTCCTGGCGCGCTCGGTGTCGGTGCACGACGTGGCGCAGGTGCTGTCGGCCGAGACCAGCGCGGCGATCTTCCTGCAGAACGTGGCCACCGTGGCGCAGGAGCCGATGGCCGCCGCGGCGCTGCGCGGCAAGCAGGTGTTCTACAACGCGGCCGACCGGCGCATGAGCAAGGACAACTACATGTCTTGCGCCAGCTGCCACGCGGACGGCGGCGACGACGGCATGGTGTGGGACTTCACCCAGCGCGGCGAAGGCCTGCGCCGCACCATCAGCCTGCAGGGGCGGCGCGGCACCAGCCACGGCAAGCTGCACTGGACGGCCAACTTCGACGAGGTGCAGGACTTCGAGAACGACATCCGCAACGAGTTCGGCGGCACCGGCTTCCTGAGCAACGCCGACTGGGCCGCCACGCAGGCCCCGCTGGGCGCCCCGAAGGCCGGCAAGAACGCGCAGCTGGACGACCTGGCCGTGTACCTGGGTTCGCTCAACAAGTACATGCGCAGCCCGGCGCGCGCCGCGGACGGCAGCCTGAGCGTGGACGCGGTGCGCGGACAGACCGTGTTCAACACGGCCCAGTGCGCCACCTGCCACACGGGCGCCACCTTCCGCGACGGCCTGCGGCACGACGTGGGCACCATCCAGGCCTCGTCGGGCAAGGGCAGCAACCAGCCGCTGGCGGGCGTGGGCTTCGACACGCCGACCCTGTCGGGCACCTGGAACACCACCGCGTTCTTCCACAACGGCCAGGCGGCCACGCTGCAGGACCTGCTCGCGGGCGGCCACGGCAACGCCTCCAGCCTGCCGGCGAACGACGTGGTGGCGCTGCGCGAGTACGTGCGCTCGCAGGACACCGCCCCGGCGGTGGTCACGCGGCTGCGCTCCGACCTCAACCCGACGATGTGCGTGAACATCAAGGGCGCCTCGACCACCAGCGGCGCGACGGCGGTGCAATGGCCGTGCGGCAACGCGGGCAACGAGAAGTTCACCATGACGCCCGTCACCGGCGGCTACGTGCAGTTCATCGCCGAGCACAGCGGCCTGTGCCTGGCGCAGAACGGCACGGCGACCACGAACGCGGCCGTGGTGCAGGTGGCCTGCTCGGCGGGCAACACGGCGCAGTGGAGCCTGGTGGGCGGCACGGTGCGCAACCGCGCCTCGGGCTCCTGCCTGGACGTGCCGAACGGCTCGACCACGCAGGACACGGCGCTGATCACCTGGACCTGCAACGGCGGGAACAACCAGAACTGGACACAGCTGCCGTAAGCACCCCGCTTCGCGCCTGACCCCAGGCCGGCCGTTTCGACGGCCGGCCTTTTTTTCGTCTGGCGCATGACCTCCCGCGTCATGGATTCGATGCACCCGTTCTGGAACAGTGGGTCCATCGATTCATCAACCACCAGGAGAAAAAACCATGACCGGCTTCAACATCCTCCCGCTCGCCGTCGCCCTGCTGATCGGCATTGCCGCACTGGGTTCGTGCATCGGCATCGCGCTGGTGGGCCAGAAGTTTCTCGAAGGCACGACGCGCCAGCCCGAGCTGGTCGACACGCTGCAGACCAAGTTCTTCCTGGTCGCCGGCGTGACCGACGGGGCCTTCATCATCGCAACCGGCATCGGCCTCTGGTTCGCCACCGCAAGTCCGTTCGGTTGACGTTTGCGTAACCTTTCGCGAGGGTCCGGTGCGGCGAAGGCGACACGGTTCACTGGCACCATTCGTGCTAGTACCGTTGACACCGAATTGTTTACGGCTAAAGTATTTAACTATCAACAGTTCAGTTGTCTCAACCCTTCCCTAGCCGGAGAACCCGATGCGCCCCACGTTCCTGAAATCGCCCGCGCTGCCGCGCACCCTGCTCTCGCTGCTGCTGTGCGGCGCCGCCCTCGGGGCCTCGGTGTCGGCCGTGGCCGCGCCGGTCAAGGTGGGTTTGGCCCTTGACATCTCGGGGCCTTTCGCGGCTTTGGGTGCCGAGGCGCGTGACGGCTTCGCGCTGGGCATCAAGCAGCTGAACGGCAAGCTCGGCGGGCAGGACGTGGAGTTCGTGCAGGCCGACATGGCCGGCAGCCCCGACCAGGCCAAGCAGCTGGTCGACCGCATGATCCAGCGCGACAAGATCGACATCTTCAGCGGCCCCATCGGCTCCAACGTGGCGCTGGCCGTGGGTCCGACGCTGTTCAACGCCAAGGTGCCCTACCTGTCGGCCAACGCCGGCCCGAGCCAGTTCGCCGGCGCGCAGTGCAGCCCCTATTTCTTCGGCACCGCCTACCAGAACGACCAGTTCCACGAGGCCGCCGGCAAGTTCGCACAAGACCGTGCGTTCAAGAAGATCGTGCTGATCGCCCCCAACTACCCGGCCGGCAAGGATGCCCTGGGCGGCTTCAAGCGCCAGTTCAAGGGCCAGGTGGCCGACGAGCTGTACACCAAGCTGGGCCAGATCGACTACGCCGCCGAGCTCGCGCAGCTGCGCGCGGCCAAGCCCGACTCGATCTACTTCTTCCTGCCCGGCGCGATGGGCATCAACTTCATCAAGCAATTCGTGGGCGCGGGCCTGTCGAAGGACATCACGCTCGTCACCAGCGGCTTCTCGGCCGACGAGGACGTGATCGGCGCCGTGGGCGAGCCCATGCTCGGCCTGTTCAACACCTCGCACTGGGCGCACGACCTGGACAACGCCGCCAACAAGGCCTTCGTGGCCGCCTTCCGCAAGGAATACAACGGCCGCTACCCGTCGGTGTACGCCGCGCAGGCCTATGACGCGATCCTCGCGATGGACGCCGCCGTGAAGCAATCGGGCGGCAACGCGCAGAACCGCGACGCCGTGGTCGCCGCCCTGAAGAAGGCCAACTACGCCTCGACGCGCGGCACCTTCAAGTACGCCAACAACCACTTCCCCATCGAGAACTTCTACCTGCGCGTGATCGGCAAGGACGCGCAAGGCAAGGTGACGAACAAGCTGATCAACACCGTGCTGACCAACTATGGCGACAGCTACGCCAGCAAGTGCTCCATGAAATAAATAGGCTCTCCCCCAGCCTTCGCGCACTTCGTGTCGCTTCGCCAACCCCCTTCCGGGGGCAACACCTGAGGCCCGGCAAAGCCGGTTCCTCGGTGTTTCCCGAAATGAATACGGGCACTCCTTGGATGCTATGAGCGGAATTCTTGTCCTCGAGCAATTGCTCAACGGCATCGGCTACGGCCTGATGCTCTTTCTTCTGGCGGCGGGCCTCACGCTGGTGTTCGGCATCATGGACGTGCTGAACCTGGCGCACGGCTCGCTGTTCATGGCCGGCGCCTATGTGGCGGCCGAGGCGCACACGCGCACCGGCTCGTTCGCCGCCGCCATCGTGGTCGCGGTGCTCGTCACCGTGGTCGTGGCGCTGCTCATCGAGGTGCTGCTGATGCGCCGCCTCTACAAGCGCGACCACCTGGCGCAGGTGCTCGCCACCTTCGGCGTGATCCTGGTGGCCGACGACATCGTCAAGATGATCTGGGGCCCCTCGCCCGTGATGGCACCCACGCCGGCCGCGCTCTCGGGCCCGGTCGAGCTGATGGACGGCCTGCCCTACCCCTCGTACCGCCTCGTGATCCTCGCGGGCGGCGTGCTGATGGCGCTGGCGCTGTACGTGCTCGTGAACCACACGCGCATCGGCATGCGGGTGCGCGCAGGCGCGTCCGACCGGCCGATGGCCGAGCTGATGGGCGTGCGCGTGGGCCGCATCTTCAACGGCGTGTTCCTGCTCGGCGCGGCGCTGGCCGCGCTGGCCGGCGCGCTCATGGGCCCGATCGTCGCGGTGCAGGTGGGCATGGGCGAAGCCATCCTGATCCCGGCGCTGGTGGTGCTGGTGATCGGCGGCATCGGCTCGGTGCGCGGTGCCTTCGTGGCCGCGCTGCTGGTCGGCGTGGTCGACACCATCGGCCGCGCCTTCGTGCCGATGCTGCTGCGCGCCACGCTGCCGCCCGCCACGGCGGCCGACCTGGGGCCGCTGTTCGCCGAGGTCGCGATGTACGCGCTCATGGTCGTCGTATTGATCTTCCGGCCCTCCGGCCTCTTTTCGGCCCGCGCATGAAACCCTCGTCACGCACCTTCGGCCTCGGGCTGCTCCTCGTGGCGCTCGCGGCCTTTCCGCTGGTCGCGCCGCTGTTCGGGCTCGACTTCTACATCGGCTTCGTGCGGCGCGTGCTCATCGTCGCGCTGGCCGCCGCGAGCCTGAACTTCATCCTCGGCTTTGGCGGCATGGTGGCGCTCGGGCATGCGGGCTTCATCGGCATGGGCGCCTACACGGTGGTGGCGCTCAGCGACGCCGGCGTGATGTCGGCCTGGATCCTGTGGCCGCTGGCCGCGCTGGTGGCCGGCCTGGTGGCCGCGCTGATCGGCACGGTGGCGCTGCGCACGCGCGGCGTGTACTTCATCATGACCACGCTGGCCTTTGCGCAGATGCTGTACTTCGTCGTCGTGTCGCTGCGCAAGTACGGCGGCGACGACGGCTACACGCTGATGTCGCGCCCCACGCTGCTGCCGGGCCTGGACCTGGGCAACGAATCGACCTTCTACTGGGTGGTGCTCGTGGTGGTGGCGCTCGCGCTGGGGTGGCTGCACCGCGCCACGCAGGCGCGCTTCGGCCATGCGCTGATGGGCATCCGCGACAACGAGACGCGCATGCGCGCGCTGGGCTACCCGGTGTTCCGGCTGCAGCTCGTGGCCTTTGCCATCGCGGGCGCGATCGCCGGGCTGGCCGGCGCGCTGCTGGCCGGCGGCAACGGCTTCGTGAGCCCCGCGACCATGCACTGGACGCAGTCGGCCACGCTGGTGGTGATGGTCGTCATCGGCGGCCTGGGCCGCAGCTGGGGCGGGCCGGTGGGCGCCGTGGTCTGGCTGGTGCTCGAGGAAGCGCTCAAGCAGCACACCGAGCACTGGCACATGCCGCTGGGCCTGCTGCTGATCGCCGTCGCCCTCTGGGCCCCGCGCGGCCTGGCCGCACTGTCCACGAAACGCCGCACGGCTGCTGCCGCCGCCGCCGTCACGCCGCAAGGCGCCGCAGGGAGCGCCAAGCCATGAGCCTGTTCAGAATCGAAGGGTTGGTCAAGCGCTTCGGCGGCCTGCTGGCGACCGACCATGTGAACCTCACGGTGGAGCGCGGCGAGGTGCATGCGCTCATCGGTCCCAACGGCGCGGGCAAGACCACGCTGGTGAACCTCATCACCGGCCTGCTGGAGGCCGACGCGGGCCGGCTGATGCTCGACGGGCAGGACATCACGGCCTACAAGGACCACCAGCGCGTGGCCGCCGGCATGTCGCGCTGCTTCCAGGTGACGCGCGTGTTCGCCAAGGAAACGGTGCACGACAACCTGATGCTCGCGGCGCAGGCCCATGCGGGCAGCAGCCTGCGTTTTCTCGCGCCGCGCGCCAACGAACGCGACCTCGTCGACCGCGCCGTCGCACTGGCCGACCGCGTGGGCCTGGGCAGCGAGCGCCACCGCATCGCGGGCACGCTGCCGCACGGCGCACAGCGCGCGCTCGACGTGGCGCTGGCGCTGGCCGCCGAACCCAAGCTGCTGCTGCTCGACGAGCCGATGGCCGGCATGGGCCCCGACGAGTCGGCGCGCATGGTCGATCTGATCGAATCGCTGCGCGAATCGATGGCCATCCTGCTCATCGAGCACGACATGGACGCCGTGTTCCGCCTCGCCAACCGGCTCACGGTGCTGGTGCAGGGCAAGGTGCTGATGAGCGGCACGGCCGACGAAGTGCGGGGTCATCCCGACGTACAGGCCGTGTACCTCGGCACCGAAGCGGAAGGACACGCATGAGCACGACGACCACGACATCCACCCTGCTCGAGGCCACCGCCATCGAAGCCGGCTACGGCGCCAGCCAGGTGCTGTTCGGCATCGACGTGCGCGTGGGCCCCGGCGAGGTCATGGCGCTGCTGGGCCGCAACGGCATGGGCAAGAGCACGCTGCTGAAGGTGCTGACCGGCACGATCGCGCCGATGCGCGGCGGCGTGCAGTTCTGCGGCGCGGCCATCGGCGGCCACCGGCCCGACGCCATCGCGCGGCGCGGCATGGCCATCGTGCCCGAGGGGCGCCATGTGTTCCCCAACCTCAGCGTGGACGAGCACCTGCGCGCCTTCGCGCGGCCCCGGCCCGGCAGCGCGCCGCGCTGGACCGTGGAGGCGCTGTACAAGCTCTTTCCGCGCCTGTCGGAGCGCAAGGCCAACGCGGGCAACCAGCTCTCGGGTGGCGAGCAACAGATGCTGGCCATTGCGCGCGCGCTGTCGACGCACCCGCGCCTGCTGATCCTCGACGAAGCCACCGAAGGCCTGGCGCCGGTGATCCGCGAGGAGATCTGGCACTGCATCGCCACGCTCAAGTCCGAAGGCGAGGCGATCCTCGTGGTCGACAAGTACGTGCAGCGCCTGCTGCCGCTGGCCGACCGCCACGTGATCCTCGAACGCGGGCGCGTGGTGTGGCAGGGCGACTCGGCCGCGCTCGACGCCGACCGGTCGCTGTGGACGCGCTACCTGGGCGTGTGAGCCGGCGTTCGTCCGTTCGCCGCTAGCGCGGACGGCACGCCAGGAAGTTGGCCCACGTCACGTCGTCGCGGCCGATCCACTGGCTGTCCCATTGCAGGTCAAGGCCCGCCGCCGCCAGCGCGTCGGCGAACGCCTCTTTCGGCCAGTACACGGTCTGGTAGTCGCCGAGGGTCTCGCCTTCGCCGATGCGCATGGCCGCGAGGAAGGCCCCGCCGGGCACGAGTGCGTCGAACACCTTGCGCAGCACCGGCGCGATCTGCGCGCGATCGACATGGATCAGCACGCACATCGCCAGGATCGCGTCGTAGGGCCCGCCCAGCGCATTCGTGACGACATTGAGCAGCTCGCCCTTCTTGCCGCGCTCGGCCTGCAGGTCGAGAAACGCCTGGACCGCATCGGTGCGCCTCACGACGCCGCCCAGGGATTCGACCAAATCGGCGTCCTGCCCCGACCCGGAACCGATCTCGAGCACGGTGCCGCCGGCGGGCACGCGCTGCATCATGCGGCGCACCGCGTCCTCGATCTCGGGCGGCCGGTGGCCCGCCACGATCGCGTTGTAGTCGCGCGCGGACGCTTCATAGGACGCAAGGGTGCGGTCCATGTGCTGGCGCACCGGGGTGGGGGCGGTCATGGGCGCCTTTGCCGGGTTCAGACCGAGCGCGTGATGCCGCCGTCCACGCGCAGGTTCTGCCCCGTGATGTAGCCCGCGCCCTCGGAGGCCAGGAAGCCGATGGTGGCGGCGATCTCGGCGCTGCGGCCGTAGCGGCCCATGGGGATGCGCTCGCGGAATACTTCTTTCTCGGGCAGGCTGTCGATGAAGCCGGGCAGCACGTTGTTCATGCGCACGTTGTGCTTGGCGTACTGGTCGGCGAAGAGCTTGGTGAAGGCCGCGAGGCCGGCGCGGAACACGCCCGAGGTCGGGAACACGGGGTCGGGCTCGAAGGCGGCGAAGGTCGAGATGTTGATGATCGCGCCGCCGCCCTGCTTCACCATGTGCGGTGTCACAAGGCGCGCGGGGCGCACGGCGCTCAGGAAGTAGACGTCCATGCCGCGATGCCAGTCGTCGTCGCTGATCTCCAGGATCGGCGCGCGCGGGCCGTGGCCGGCGCTGTTCACGAGCACGTCGATGCGGCCCCATTCGGCCATGACCTGGTCCACGAGGCGCTGGATGTCGTCGTTCGACTGGTTGGAGCCGGTGACGCCGAGGCCGCCGAGTTCCTGCGCCAGCGCCTCGCCCTTGCCCGACGAGGACAGGATGGCCACGCGAAAGCCGTCGTCCGCGAGCTTGCGCGCCGCGGCGGCGCCCATGCCGCTGCCGCCGGCGGTGACGATGGCTACTTTTTGGGGGGTGTCTGAAGGCATGCGGGCTCCTTGGGTTCGTTCAATCGAAACCCGCATTGTGGCGAGGGCGCCATGGGTGGGGGCGCGTGCTTTGTGGGGGTTGCGTCCAGGGCGCGTGCACAGGCCACCGGGTACTTCCCTCCGCGAATGTCCCCCGGGCTTCGCCCTGAACAGCAGATCAGGCCGTCGGCAACGTGGCCTGCATCGACGGCCGATGGTTGAACGCGGCGAACCACTTCGCGCTGTTCGGCGCCTGCGCGCGCCAGTCCACCGAAGGAAAGCGGAAGTCCATGTAACCCAGCGCACAACCGAAGGCGATGGTGCCGATGTCGACGCGATCGCCGAACGACGGCGACGCCGCTTCCAGCCATTCGAGGCCGGTGCGCACCTTGTCGAGCTGGCCGTCGGTCCAGTCGCTCCAGCGCAGCGCCTCGGGGCGCAGCATGGTCTCGTAGCGCGCGAGCAGTGCGGCGCCGGTCATGCCGTCGGCCAGCGACAGCTCGGTCAGGCGCGCCCAGCGCGCGGGCCCGGTGGCCGGGAACAGGCTGCCGCCGTGTGTCGTGTCGAGGTACTCGCAGATCACACGGCTGTCGAACAGCGCCTGGCCGTCGTCGGTGAGGAAGGTCGGCACCTGGCCCAGCGGGTTGGTCGGCAGGATGCGGGCGTCGCGCTTCACCGGGCCGGCGGCGCTGGGCAGCTTCTCGATGCGGTCGGCCACGCCCAGCTCGTGGGCCACGACCATGCACTTGCGCACGAAGGGAGACGCGGGAGAGAAGAAGATCTTCATGGCCGGAGTGAGCGAGTAGGTGTTGAAAAAAGAGGCAGGCCGTTCAGCCCGTGATCGGCGTGCGCGGCGATCCCGGCTTGCGGATGCGCAGCATGCCCTCTTGCGCCGCCGAGGCCACGAGGCGGCCGTCGCGCGTGTAGAGGCTGCCGCGGCACAGGCCGCGCGCACCGCCGGCGCTGGGCGAGTCGACCACGTAGAGCAGCCAGTCGTCGAAGCGGAAATCGCGGTGGAACCACATCGCGTGGTCCAGGCTGGCGGGGCGCACCTGGCCGCTCATGAAGCTCAGGCCGTGCGGCAGCATCGCGGCGCGCAGCAGGCCGTGGTCGGAGGCGTAGGCCAGCAGCGCGCGGTGCACCGTCGGGTCGTCGGGCAGCGGCGCGATGGCGCGCATCCAGATGGCGCTCTGGTTCTCGGTGGGGCGCACCTCGGGCCGCAGCAGGTCTTCGGGGTCGACGCGCCGGTACTCGATGCCGTGCGGCTGGATGGCCTTGGAGCGCCAGGGTTCGGGCAGGCGGTCGCCGAGCGCGATGCGCTGGTCGAGCTCGCTGGTCAGGCCCTCGGGGCCTTCGACGGCGGGCATGGGGAACTGGTGCTCGACGCCCTCGTCCACGGTCTGGAACGAGGCCGACATCTCGAAAATGATGCGGTCCTGCTGGCGCGCCACCACATGGCGCGTGGTGAAGCTGCGGCCGTCGCGCACGCGGTCGACGCTGTACTCGATGGGCGCGTGCTCGCCGGGCAGCAGGAAGTAGGCGTGCATCGAATGCACCGGGCGCTCGGCGCCGACCGTGAGGCTGGCGGCCCTGAGCGACTGGCCGAGCACCTGGCCGCCGAAGACGGCGGGCGTGCCGATGTCCTCGCTCTGGGCCAGGAAGCGGTCGCCGCCCAGCGGTTCGAGCTGCATGAGGGCGACGAGGTCGGCAACGAGGCGGGCGGCAAGGACGGGTTCGGGGGTCATCGGGGGGAGATTTCTGGGCTAAAAAAGCAGCCCTCGACGATAGCAAAGGCCGGGCCCGCGCGCTGTCGCGGCCCGGTCAGCGGCCCCCGGCGGGCCTACTTGAAGAAGCAGATGTCCAGCATCAGGCGCAGGCTGCAGCCGTAGTCGGTGCCGCCGTCCACGACGCGCACCGGCACGCCGCCCAGCAGCGTCGACCCGTCGGCGGCGTACGCCAGCGGCGAGGGCGCCGCCTTGGTGAACGGGCCGCTCAGCGTTTCCTGCTCGACGTACGGAAGGTACTGGCGGCGGGAAAAGTCGATCTTGTCGGCCGACTTCAGCGCCACCGCCGCGTAGCGCGTGCCGTAGACCGTGCCGAAGTAGCGCAGCATCGGCCCGGTGCGGTCGCCGTACTTCACGTCGGCCTTCGCGAAGCCGGTCTGGATGAGAAAGCTGCGGTCCTCGGGCGTGAGGTCGGCGTCCAGGGCCATCAGCACGTACTGGCCTTCGAAGCTCTGGTTGCGCGCCACCTTCAGTTCGCCGATGAGCGCGGGCGTGACCTTGGTGCGGCCGTCCCAGCGCAGCAGCGCGGCCACGGACGGGTCGCCGTCGAACACGTAGTGGTAGTTCTCGCCGACGATGGCGACCTTGCGGCCGTCCTTGGCCGCCACGAAGCTCAGCACGCGGTCCTTGCCGTGGACGGGGTCGCCCTCGGGGGTGCTGGCGCAGCCCGCCTGCAGCAGGCCGAAGGCGGCGCAGGCCAGCGCCAGGAAGAAGCGACGCGCGGGGGTCGACAGCGAAGAAGAAAGAGGCACGGTGTGTCCGGGGTTCGAGTTCATCCAGCCCCGGACTCTAGCGCCGCGCCGCGCTCAGAAGGTGTGAATGAATCCGGCGTGGCCGAGCAGCCTGCCCAGGCGCGCCCCCTCAAGGCGCAAAGCGCAGCCATAGCCGGGCTATGGCGAGCATTTGCAACGCAGAGGGGGCGTGTCTGGGCGGGATGAGCGGGCATGGCGGATTCGTTCACACCTTCTCAATGGTCCAGGTCGACGCCGTCGGCCGCCAGCTTTTTCTGCAGCGCCGCCACGTCGATCGCCGCGAAGCGCCCGCTGCCCAGCGAGGCCGCCGCCGTGCCCGCCGCCTGCCCCATCACAAAGCAGCCGCCGCTGGCGCGCGCGGCCGACTGGCCCTCGTGCGTCATCGAGGCGCAGCGCCCGGCCACCAGCAGGTTGTCGAGCGTCTGCGGCACCAGCATGCGCCACGGCAGGTGGTTGTAGGCGTTGGCTTCGTCGCGCGGGAAGGCCCA
This sequence comes from Variovorax sp. FW301-JW7, assembly GCF_058788795.1. Taxonomy (NCBI): domain Bacteria; kingdom Pseudomonadati; phylum Pseudomonadota; class Betaproteobacteria; order Burkholderiales; family Comamonadaceae; genus Variovorax; species Variovorax sp. FW301-JW7. Next base: position 208,681 of record NZ_JBYTBC010000010.1, on the reverse strand, counting down.
CTCGATGCGGCCGTCGGCGTGCATTTCCATCGGCCAGGCATTCAGGCCGATGGTGTCGTCGAAGGTGGCCGAGCCGAGGATGTCCTCGCGGCCCAGCGCATACAGGCCCTGGATGCGCCGCGTCTCGCGGATGCCGATCTGCGGCGCGATCTCCACGATGGCCGACGGCGCGAAGCCCGGCACCTCGGCCTGCAGGAACTTGAAGTACGCGGCGATCTGGCGCCGGCCTTCGAGCTCGCCGTCGCTGAGCTCGCGCGCATCGACGCCGTTCATCGCGCGGCCTTCGGCGTTGCGGATCTGCGTGACGTTGGCGCGCCACTCGCGCGGGTCCTTGTTGGGCCGCAGGATCGCGCCCTCGCGCGGAAAGCTGTACTTGCCCGGATGCTGCTGCTCGGCGCGCGCCATGAAGCCGTTGATGGCCGAGAACTCGCCCACCGCTTCCAGCGCGGCCGGCGCGTCGACCTGGCCGATGCGGAACATGGTGGTCGGGAACAGCCCGCTGCCGTGGCCGTCGCCCACTTCGAAGGGCACGCCCGCGAAGGCCGCCACGTCGGCGTCGCCGCTGGCGTCGATGAAGGCGTTGGCGCGGATCGCCTGGCGGCCCGATTTGGTTTCGACCACCAGCGCGGCAATGCGCGCGCCGTCGTGCAGCACGGCCGCGGCATACGCGTGGAACAGCATCTGCACGCCGGCCGCTTCGAGCAGCTGGTCGGCGGCCAGCTTGTAGGCCGAGGTGTCGTACGAGCGCACGCAGATGCGCCCGCCCATGCCGTTCTGCGGCGCGTTCATGCCGTTGAAGCCAGCGATGCGGTCGATGAGGTCGTCAACCACGCCGCGCACCAACTGCGTCATCTCGCCGCGGCGCTTGCCGTACAGGCCCGCGAAGTTGGTCACGCCGCCCGCGGTGCCCATGCCGCCGAGAAAACCGTAGCGCTCCACCAGCAGCGTGCGCGCACCGTGGCGCGCGGCGCTCACGGCAGCGGCAATGCCGGCGGGGCCGCCGCCGACCACGACCACGTCGAAGTCGCCGAACACCGGCAGCGCGCGCGCCGGTTCGGTCAGGGTGTGTGGTTGCTGCGTCGTCGCCGTCATCACTGCAGCTTGATCCCGCGCGTGGAAATGATCTTGCTCATGATCGCCGCCTCTTCCTTCACGCGCGTGCGCATGCCGTCGGGCGAGGTGCCCACGGCCTGCCAGCCTTGCTCGAAGAGCTTGCGGCGCACGTCGGGGTCTTTCATGACGATCTCGATCTCGCGGCTGATGCGCGCCTGCGCGGGCTTCGACAGGCTGGCCGGGCCGAGCAGCGCCACCCACACCTCGAGGTTGAAGTCTTTCACGCCGGCATCGGCCAGCGGGGCGATCTCGGGCACCAGCGCGCTGCGCCCACCCGTGAGGCCCACGGCCTTGAGCTTGCCGGCGCGGATCTGCGGCATGGCCACGCCCGGCGGGATCAGGCCCATCTGCACCTGGTCGCCCAGCATGCCGGTGACGACCTGCGGGTTGCCCTGGTAGGGCACGTGCTCGGGCTTGAAGCCGTTCACGCGGCTCTTGAGCAGTTCCATGCCCAGGTGGCCGACCGAGCCCACGCCCACCGAGCCGTAGTTCCACTTGTCGCCGGCCTGGCGTGCGGCGTCGAAGAAGGCGGTGCCCGAGGGCAGGCTGTTCTGCGCCACGAGCACCAGCGGCGCGGTGGCGATGAGCGAGAGGTAGGTGAAGTCTTTCGCCGGGTCGTACGGCAGCTTGGGGTACAGCATCTTCGACGACGTGAGGTTGCCGTTGATGACGATGCCCAGCGTGTGGTCGTCGGTGGCCTTGGCCACCTGGTCGGCCGCGATGTTGCCCGAGGCGCCGGCCTTGTTGTCCACCACGACCGGTTGGCCCAGCGCGCGGGACAGCGGCTCGGCGATGGTGCGCGCGGCGATGTCGGGCGTGGAGCCGCCCGGGAAACCCACCAGCAGGCGGATCGGCTTGGTCGGCCACGCGGGGGTGTCGGCGCTGGCGGACAGCGGCAGCGCCGCGGTGGCGGCCAGGCCGCAGGCGATCAGGAGGGCTCTCTTGGTGGCTTGCATGGAAAAAGACAGTTAAAAGGTAAACAAAAATGCAAAGAGAGCCAGCTTAACTGGCGCGCCGAGCCCTGGGCAAGGCGCCCCCTCGTCAGTCGAGGCTGATGTTGCCCCGGCGCACCAGCTCCCCGTACACCTTCGACTTGGCCTCGGCGTTGCGCTCGATCTCCTCGGGCGACCAGGCCAGCGGCTCGAAGGCGAAGGTGTCGAAGCGGGCACGGATGTCGGGGTCGGCGATGACCTTGGCCACGTCGGCGTTGATCTTGGCCTTGACGGCCGCCGACACGCCCTTGGGCGCCAGCAACGACACGAAGGAATTGACTTCCAGCGAGGCCGGGCCGCCGGCCTCGGCCATGGTGGGCACGTCGGGCATCTGCGGGATGCGCTTGGGCGCGGCCACGGCGATGTAGCGCAGCTTGCCGGCCTTGTAGATGCCCTGGCTCGACGGGATGCTCGCGAAGGCCCACGGCACCTCGCCGGTGCCCACGTTGGAATACAGCTGCGACACCTCGCGGTACGGCGCGTGCCGCATGCGGATGCCCGTGAGCGCCTCGAGCTGCTGCGCGCCCAGGTGGCCCGGGCTGCCGACGCCCCACGAGCCGTAGACGATGCCTTCGGGGTTGGCCTTGGCGGCGGCAATCAGGTCGCCCATGGTCTTCCACTTCGACTCGGTGGCCACGGCCACGAAGAAGGGCGTGCGGAACAGCGAGGCGACCGGGTCGAAGTGCTGCAAGGTCACGAAGTTGCGCGACTTGTACAGGTGCGGCAGCGCGGCGATGTGCTCGCTGTCCAGCTGCAGCAGCGTGTAGCCGTCGGGCGCGGCGCGGCGCGCCTGGTCGATGGCGATGAAGCCGCCGCCGCCGGGCCGGTTGTCGACCACCACGCGCTGGTTCCACAGGCGCGAGAGCTTGTCGGACACGAGACGCAGCACCGCGTCGGGGCCGCTGCCGGCCGCGAACGGGGTGATCAGCGTCACCGGCTTGCTCGGGTAGTCGCTGCCCTGCGCCCAGGCGCCGGAGGCGGCGGTCAGGGCCAGGACGGCGGTCGTCAGCAATACGCGCGGAAAGTTCATGGGTTGTCTCCTGGGCCTTCGGCCTCGTTGGTGGGGATCGGGTGAAAGAACCGTGTCAGCGCGGCGCGGGCGCCTCGCCCAGGCAGTGCTCGGGTCGCCAGGCGTACAGCCATTCGACCGCATCGTAGAAGCGTTCGGGCGTGCGCCCGGTCCACAGGCTGTTGCGCACGAGGCGCTCCACGCCCTGGGCGTGGTACAGCCGCCCCATCTCGCGCACCGACAGCACGACGCGCGCGCAGCGTGCGATGCGGGCCTGTTCGTAGCGCTGGAAGGCGGCGGCCATGTCGAAGTCGCAGGCCTTCACGGCCTCGCCGAGCGTCACGGCGTCTTCGAGCGCCATGCAGGCGCCCTGCGCGAGGTACTGCATCATGGGATGCGCCGCGTCGCCCAGCAGCGTGGCCGGGCCGTCGCTCCAGCGCTCGACGGGGTCGCGGTCGGCGGTGCTCCAGCGGCGCCACGAGGTCGGGCGGTCGAGCAGCTGGCGCGGGCGCGCATGCACGCCTTCGAAGTACGACAGCACCTCTTCTTTGCTGCCGTCGGTGACGCCCCACTCTTCTTCTTCGCGGCTGTGGAAGGTGACGACCAGGTTGTACTGCTCGCCGTGGCGCAGCGGGTAGTGCACGAGGTGGCAGTTCGGGCCGGCCCAGACCACGGGCGCGTTCCATTGCAGGTCGGCGGGCATGTCGGCCGCGGGCACCACGGCGCGGTAGACCACGTGGCCCGACACGCGCGGCGCGTCGCCGATGAGCTTGGCGCGCACCACCGACTTCACGCCGTCGCAGCCGACGATGGCGTCGGCCTGGAAACGGCGGCCGTCGCGCGTGACAGCCGTGACGCCGTGCGCCCCGATGTCGATCGCCTCGACCTGCGCCGAGGTGTGGAAGCGGATCAGCGGATGCTGCTTCACGGCTTCGTGGATCGCGCCGTGCAGATCGGCGCGGTGGCTCACGGCGTACGGATTGCCGAAGCGCGCGCGGAAGGCCTCGCCGACGGGCACCGAGGCCACTTCGCTGCAGTCGACCGCGTCCATCATCACGAGCCGGTCGGTGAACACCGAGCTGCGGCGCACGGCCTCGCCCACGCCCAGCGCGTCGAGCGCCGCGAAGGCGTTCGGGCCGAGCTGCAGGCCGGCGCCGATCTCGCCGATGACGGCGCTCTGTTCGAGCAGGTCGATGGCCACGCCCAGGCGTGCGAGCGCGAGCGCGGCGGCCATGCCGCCGATGCCGCCGCCGACGAGCAGCACGGAGGGAGGATGCTTCGAGAGGGTCATGCGCGGGCCAGGAAACTCAGTCGATGCGCACGGTGAGCGACGGCAGGCGCTCGATGCTGACCTTGATCGTCTGGCCCGGCTTCACCGCACCCACGCCTTCGGGCGTGCCCGTGAAGATCAGGTCGCCGGGCTGCAGCGCGAACAGCGTCGAGAGGTTGGCGATGACTTCGTTCACCGACCAGATCAGGTGCGTGATGTCGCTGTTCTGGCGCACCTGGCCGTCGACCTCGAGCGTGATGGCGCCGGCGTTGATCTCGCCCACGTCGGCCAGCGTGCGCAGCGGCGCGATGGGGGCCGAGAAGTCGAAGGCCTTGCCGATCTCCCAGGGGCGGCCGGCTTCGCGCATCTTCATCTGCAGGTCGCGGCGCGTCATGTCCAGGCCCACGGCATAGCTGTGGATGTGGCTGGCGGCCTGGTCGACCGGGATGTCCTTGCCGCCCTTGCCGATGGCGACCACCAGCTCGGCTTCGTAGTGGTAGTTGCTCGTGAGCGGCGGATAGGGAATGGCTGCGGTGGCGCCTTCGGCCACGGGCACGACCGAGGCGTCGTCGTTGGGCTTGCAGAAGAAGAACGGCGGTTCGCGGTCGGGGTCGAAGCCCATCTCGCGCGCATGCGCCGCGTAGTTGCGGCCGACGCAGTAGACGCGGCGCACGGGGAACTGCTGGTCGGAGCCGACGATGGGCAGGCCGACGATGGAAGGGGGCGTGAAGACGAAGGACATGGAAGCTCCTGCCGCGTGGGACGGCACATCAGACAAACAAGAAGAGAAGGAAAGAAGGTCGCCGCGCTTTCAGGCGTCTTCGAGAAAGGCTTCGCGCAGGATGCCCATGGCCTGCTGCACGGGGCGGTCGGAAAAACTGAAGAGCACGGTGTCTTCGCTCGGCGACGACAGGCGCAGCGGCGCCCACGAGGGCACGACGAAGGTGTCGCGCGGGCCGAAGTCGAAGCGCTGGCCGGCGATTTCGGCCGTGCCGTGACCTTCGACCACGCTGTAGACGGTGCCGTCGGTGGCGCGGTGCGCCTGGCCCGCGAAGCCCTTGGGCAGCAGTTGCAGCTGGGTCGAGATGGTCGGCATCGGCGAGCCGCCGGTCAGCGGGTTGATGTAGCGCAGCTTGTGGCCGAGCCAGGCATCGGGCGCCTCCTGCTTCTGCAACTGGGCCAGCGCCTCGCGGCTGCGCAGGTAGGGGTAGTTGAAGATCGGCGAGGTGGCCGAGGTGTGGTCGTGCCGCACCGGCACCATGTTGTGGCCGAAGCGCGCCAGGCTGTGGCCTTCGGGGCGCGCCACGTGCTGCACCTTGGCATCGTCGTTCTCGGCGAAGCCGGCGTCGAAGAAGCGCAGCATCGGAATATCGAGGCCGTCGAGCCACACCACCGGCTCGGTCACGCCTTCGATGCCTTCGTTGCCATGGTCGTGCCAGGCCCACGAGGGCGTGATGATGAAGTCGCCGGGGTGCATCGTCGTGCGCTCGCCGCCCACCGTGGTGTAGGCGCCTTTGCCGTCCACGATGAAGCGCAGCGCCGACTGCACATGGCGGTGCGAGGGCGCCACCTCGCCCGGCATGATGAGCTGCAGGCCGGCGTAGATCGACTGCGTGATCGACGCGTTGCCAGGCAGCGCCGGGTTCTCGAGCACCAGCACGCGGCGCACGGCCTCTTCGGCGGTGATGAGGTCGGCCGACTCCATGAGCAGCGGGCGGATCTCGTCGTAGCGCCACAGCGCGGACACGCACGGGCTCTTGGGCTCGCGCGGCACCAGCACGTGCAGCGACTCCCACAGCGGCGAGAGGTTCAGCGGACGGATGCGGGCGTAGTAGTCGCGGCGCTCGGCGGCGTTGGCCGGTGCGCTGGCGGCATGGGAAGAAGCGGGGTTCATGGGGTCGGTGTCTCCGTTGGCGGCATTGTTGACCCGCACCACTATTTCCTCAAGACCGCGTGCCAATACACGGAATTCGAAATTTCGATAATGGTGTCTTTCGCCTTCAGGGCTCCGTCCCGCCTCACCCCACCTCACCCCATGTCCAAGCTCGATCTCGAATGGCTCGCCGTGTTCGACGAGGTCTACAAGACCGGCAACGTCACCAAGGCGGCCGAGCGCCTGGGCATGGCGCAGGCGGCGGCCAGCACGGGGCTGAACAAGCTGCGCGCGCACTTCGACGACCGCCTGTTCACCCGCACCGCGCAGGGCATGCAGCCCACGCCGCACGCCGAGCGCATCTACCCGAACCTGCGCGAGGCGCTGGCGCAGCTGGCGCAGGCGCAGGGCAACCGCAGCAGCTTCGAGCCGGCGCGCGCGCAGCGGCGCTTTCGCATCTGCATGACCGACATCAGTGAGGTGGTGCTGCTGCCCGGCCTGCTCGACCACCTGCGCCATGCGGCGCCGGGCGTGCACATCGAGACCGAGATCATCTCCACCCACAGCGGCCGCCGGCTGCAGGACGGCGATGTCGACCTGGCCGTGGGCTTCATGCCGCAGCTGGACGCGGGCTTCTACCAGCAGGTGCTGTTCATGCAGAACTTCGTCTGCCTGGCAGCGCAGAACCATCCGCGCATCGGCGCCAAGCTCACGCGCAAGCGCTTCGAGGAAGAGGCGCACGCGGTGGTGTCCAGCTCGGGCACGGGGCACGCCATCGTCGACACCACCATCGCGCGCCTGGGCCTCAAGCGCAACGTGGTGGTGCGGCTGTCGAGCTTTTTGAGCGTGGCGCGCATCGTGGCCCACACCGAGCTGATCGTGGTGGTGCCGCGCATCCTGGGCAACGTGCTGGCCACGCAGGAGCCGGTGAAGGTGCTGGCGCCGCCCTTCACGCTGCCGGCCTATGCGGTCAAGCAGCACTGGCACGAGCGCTTTCATGCCGACCCGGGCAATGCCTGGCTGCGCCGCACGCTGGCCCAGCTGTTCAGCGGCAGCTGAACGGCGCCGGGCAGACGCCAAAGGGCGCCCGGGCGCTCGCATAATCGCGGCTCCCCACCCACAGCCCACAGAAAAAAGGCGCCCCATGTCTTCCATCACCCTCCGATTCCTGGCCGAACCCAGCACCGTCAACTTCGGCGGCAAGGTCCACGGCGGCACGGTCATGAAGTGGATCGACGAGGCCGGCTACGCCTGCGCCACCAGCTGGGCCAAGCGCTACTGCGTCACCGCCTTCATCGGCAGCATCCGCTTTCACCGGCCGATCATGATCGGCGACCTGGTCGAGGTCGAGGCCCGCCTGGCCTACACCGGCAAGACCAGCATGAACATCTCGGTCGAGGTGCGCAGCGGCGACATGAAGGGCGGCGTGATGGAAAAGACCACCGAATGCCTGATCGTGTTCGTCTCGGTCGACTCGCACGGCCGGCCGCTGCCGGTGGAAGCCTTCGTGCCCGGCACGCCCGGCGAAATGGCGCTGGCCGAGCGCGCCAAGGCGCACCTGGACGCCAGCCGCGCCGCCGGCGGCACGCCCTGATCCCGGACACGGGGATAGGCGGCGCGCCCTAACCACGGCGCGCCCGGGCGGCTAGAGTCGTGCGATTGCATCCCAAGGAACACACCGCATGGCCACCTCCCGAGACGACGACAGCAACGACAAGACCGACCGCATCAAGGACTCGGCCCAGCAGATCTGGCTGGCCGGCCTCGGCGCCTTCGCCAAGATGCAGCAGGAAGGCAGCAAGGCCTTCGAGGCGCTGGTCAAGGACGGCGCCGGCATGCAGAAGAAGACCCAGCAGGCCGCTGAAGAAACGCTGGCCCAGGCCCAGCAGCGCATGGCCGGCTTCGCCAGCGAGTTCGGCACCAAGGCCGCCGGCCAATGGGGCAAGCTCGAGAACATCTTCGAAGACCGCGTGGCGCGCGCACTCGAAAAGCTCGGCGTGCCCTCGGCCGCCGACGTGGCCGCACTGCAGGCGCGCGTCGAGGCGCTCGAGGCCCAGCTCAAGCAGCGCGATGCCAAGGCCTCGCCCGTGCGCGCCTCGCGCAAGGCCGCGCCGGCCCCCGCCGCCAAGAAGACCCTGCGCCGCACCAAGGCCGGCTGACATCGTTCTGTAATTGCGGCACTGCACAAAAAATCAGCGCCGCAAAACATGCCCCGCACCGTTCATGGTGCAGCGCACATGCGCTAGAGTGCCCCCAGAGACCAAGAGAAACCACGGGGGCACCGACATGGCAAAGAAGGCGCCACGCCGCACTGCGCAACGCATCCTCGAAGCTGCATTGGATTTGTTCAACCGCTTCGGGGAACCGAACGTGTCGACCACGCTGGTGGCCGGCGAACTGAACATCAGCCCCGGCAATCTCTACTACCACTACCCCGCCAAGGAAGAGCTGATCAACAAGCTCTACGAAGGCTACGAAGCCGAGCTCAACGAGCTGCTGCACGCCAGCGAAGGCGTGCACGACGTGGAGGACGCCTGGTTCTTCATGCACAGCCTCTTCGAGCTGATCTGGCGCTACCGCTTCCTGTACCGCGACCTCAACGACCTGCTGAGCAAGAACCGGCACCTGGAGACCCAGTTCCAGCTCGTGCTCAAGAACAAGGCACGCGCCATCCGTCAGCTGATCGCCGGCCTGAGCCGCGCCGGCCACCTGGACATCGACGCGCACGAGGTCGACACGCTGGCCCAGAGCATGGTCGTGGTGCTGACCTACTGGCTCAGCTACGAGTACGTGCGCAACCCGCGCCAGGCGCTGGAGCCCGCGCACGCGCAGGGCGCGCTGATGCGCGGCGGCCACCACACGCTGCACCTGCTCGCGCCTTACCTCGCACGCGACCAGCGCCGCCACCTGCTGGCGCTGAGCAATGCCTACAACGGCGAGAACGCCGCCAGCAACCCCAGCCACGTGCCACCGACGGTCGATATGGCGGCCTAGAACATCCATGCCCCACTCCGATTTCAAACCGCTCTCGCTGCTGTCCGCCGGCCCTGCCGCGGCCACGGCCACCGCCGGCACCGAACCTTGGACGCCCCTTCCCTACCCCGACGTGCCCCGCTACGACGCGCGCAGCCTGCTCACGCACTGGCCGCGCCTGCACGCCGGCCACGCGCTGCCGCCGCCTTCAGCCGACGCGCCGCTGGCCGAAGGCTGGGCGCTGTACCACAGCGGCGAGTTCGAACGCGCCGCCGTCCTCGGCCTGCGCCACGGCCCTGACGGCCTGGCGCTCGCCAACCAGGCGACCGCGATCTACGCCAACTACCTGGAACCGCGCGAGGCCGTGCGGCTTTCGCTGTTCCGCCAGGTGATCGAGCGCGCCGGCGCACAGGTCGCGGCCGAGCCCGACAACTGCCAGGCGCTGTACTGGCAGGCCTACGCGCTGGGCCGCTACAGCCAGGGCATCAGCGTGGCGCGAGCCCTGGCGCAGGGCCTGGGCACCAAGCTCAAGGGCGCGCTGGAGCACGTGATCGAACTGCAGCCCGACCACGGCGACGCGCACCTCGCGCTGGCCGCCTTCCACGCCGAGGTGATCGACAAGGTCGGCGCGCTGGTCGGGCGCATGACGTACGGCGTGCGCGCCGAAACCTCGATCGAACTGTTCGAGCGCGGGCTGGCGCTGCACCCGCAGTCGGCGGCCGGGATGATGGAGTACGCGCGTGCGCTGCTGATGCTGCACGGCGAGTCGCGCCTCGGAGAGGCGAACGGGCTGTACGAGAAGGCGGCGGCGCTGACGCCGGCGGATGCGCGGGAGCGGCTGGACGTGGAGCTGGCGCGCGCAGGCCTGACGGACTGAAAGGCCGGAACGCTTGCGATTGGTACCACTTGGTACCAATCCATTTAAGATGCGCGGTTTCCGACCTTCTTCCCGACCGCCATGTCCGACCTCAACGCCCAATTCGAAGCCGCCCAGGCCAACTCCAAGCTGCTGGCCGAGCGCCCCGACAACCCGACGCTGCTGAAGATCTACGCCCTGTTCAAGCAGGCGACCGAAGGCGACAACACGGTCAAGAAGCCCAGCTTCAGCGATATCGTCGCGCGCGCCAAGTGGGACGCGTGGACCGCCCAGAAGGGCGCCACCGCCGACGAAGCCAAGCAGAAATACATCGACCTGATCGAATCCCTGCGCGCCTGACCGGCCGCGCCGGCTAGCCGACGATCCCGCGTTCCTGCAACGCGGCAATCTGCTCGGCGCTCAACCCGATCTCCTCCAGCACCGCCTGCGTATCCGCCCCCAGCGCCGGCGCATTGCGCCGGTGCCCGGCCGGCGTGAGCGACAGCTTGGGCACGAAGCCGGGCACCGCGAGCGCGCTGCCGTCGGGCATCTTCACCTCTTGCAGCATGCCGCGCGCGGCGTAGTGCGGGTCGGCCGCGATGTCGGCGATGGTGTAGATGCGCCCGGCCGGCACGTGCGCCGCATCGAGCGCGGCCAGCACCTCGGTCACCGTGCGCTGCGCGGCCCAGTCGCCGATGGCGGCATCGAGCATCCCGACCTGCGCCACGCGGCCCGTGTTGCCGGCCAGCGCCGGGTCGGCCGCGAGGTCCGGCCGGCCGATGCAAGCCATGAGCCGCTTGAAGATGCTGTCGCCGTTGCCCGCGACGATGGCATAGCCGCCGTCCGCGCAGCGGTACGCGTTGGTGGGCGCAATGCCCGGCAGCGCACTGCCGGCGGCCTCGCGCACCGCGCCGAATTCGGCGTACTCGGGCAGCAGGCTTTCCATGCAGTTGAAGACCGCCTCGTACAGCGCGACGTCGACCACCTGGCCCCGGCCTTTGGGGAATTCGGCGCTCACGGTGGCGTGGCGGTGCTGCATGGCCATCAGCACGCCGATCACGCCGTGCAGCGAGGCCAGCGTGTCGCCGATCGACACGCCCACGCGCACCGGCACGCGGCCCGGTTCGCCCGTGAGGTGGCGCAGCCCGCCCATGGCCTCGGCCACCACGCCGAAGCCGGGGCGGTCGCGGTAGGGGCCGGTCTGGCCGTAGCCGCTGATGCGCAGCATCACGAGCGCGGGGTTGGCGGCCAGCAACTCGTCGGGCCCGAGGCCCCAGCCTTCCATCGCGCCGGGGCGGAAGTTCTCGACCAGCACGTCGGCCTCGGCCGCGAGCTGGCGCACGATGGCCTGCGCCTCGGGCTGGCGCAGGTCCAGCGCCAACGAGCGCTTGTTGCGCGACTGCACCTGCCACCAGACGGAGGTGCCGTCCTTCAGCAGCCGCCAGGTGCGCAGCGGGTCGCCCGCGCCGGGCGGCTCGATCTTGACCACGTCGGCGCCGAAGTCGGCCAGCGTGCGCGCCGCGAAGGGGCCGGCGATCAGTTGCCCGAGTTCGACGACCTTGAGGCCGGCCAGCGGACCCGCGGCCGGAGGGGAAAGAGAGCTTTGCGTCATGGTTTCCGAGTGTGCCGTGCCGCCCGGAGTACCGGGTCAGGCCGGGAAAACACCTATGAAATCTTGACACGGCGCGACGCGGCTCTTTTGCACTGCAGCAATTGCACTCCCGCACGCGCCACGCCCCGAGGAGAAAGGGGTTTGCTGCAGCGCAGCGCGTCGTCGCGCCCTTCACTACCAGGCAGGACCGCGACTCAAAAAAGTATCAGTTGCGAGCGCCAACGCTGGTTGTTGGCATCCGGAGCGATTCGTACAGTCCGCCTCACCCCACCCCGGGGCCACCACCACAGAGGAAAGACCGCCGGCCATGCAACCCGATCTGGAAATCGTCGAAGTCCAAGGTGACGAATCGTTCACCGCCTGGGCGCACGGCTATCCGTATCGCACGGTGCGCTGGCACTTCCATCCCGAGTACGAGATCCAGTTGATCGTCGAGACCCAGGGCGTGTACTTCGTGGGCGACCACGTCGGCCACTTCGAGCCGGGCAACCTCGTGTTCATGGGCCCCGACCTGCCGCACAACTGGATCAGCGACGTGCCCGCCGGCCAGAGCGTCGAGCGCCGCGGCATCGTGATCCAGTTTCCGGCCGCGCTGGTGCGCAACATGGCGGCCACCTTTCCCGAGTTCCGCCGCATCGAGCCGCTGCTGGCCGAGTCGGCCTCCGGCCTGCTCTTCTCGGCCGCCACCGCCGCCGCGGCCAAGCCGATCATGGAAGCGCTGCTCGAGGCGCGCGGGCTGCGCCGCGTGGTGCTGCTGCTGTCGCTGTTCGAGCTGCTGGTGGCCAGCGACGACCGCCAGCGGCTGGCCAGCCCCGCGTTCACGCCCGACCCCAAGGCCTTCATGTCGCACGCGATCAACAACGTGCTGGCGCACATTGCCGCCAACCTGGGCGACGAGTTGCGCGAGCCGATGCTGGCCGAGCTGGTGGGCCAGAGCCCGAGTGCGTTCTCGCGCTCGTTCCGCAAGCACACGGGCCAGTCGTTCGTGCGCTACGTGAACCGGCTGCGCATCGGCCGCGCCTGCGAACTGCTCGCCAACAGCGACAAGCCCGTGCTCGACGTCTGCATGGACGTGGGCTTCAACAACGTGTCGAACTTCAACCGGCAGTTCCTGCTGCACAAGCGCATGCCGCCGACCAAGTTCCGCCATTTCCATCGCATGCAGCTCGCTGCATCGCGCGCCGCCAACAGCCCGCCGTAGCGCGCCCCCCGTGTTCCCCGCGTCGTTCCTGGCGCGGCGCCTTGCGCGCCGCGCGGGGCGGCCCTTTGCCCGCGTTTTTTTGCCGACCGTCACACAACCAACCTCAAGGAGACAACCCAATGAAGAGCCTTCTCAAAGCCACCGCCCTCGTCGCCGCCCTGGCCTGCGGCACCACCGCCGCGCTGGCACAGGCGCCCAAGCAGCCGCTGCGCATCGGCATGACCTTCCAGGAGCTGAACAACCCCTACTTCGTGACGATGAAGCAGGCCCTGGAAGAAGCCGCCGCCAGCATCGGCGCCACCGTGGTCACCACCGATGCGCGTCACGACGTGGCCAAGCAGATCGGCGACGTGGAAGACATGATCCAGAAGAAGATCGACATCCTGCTGCTGAACCCGACCGACTCGGCCGGCGTGCAGTCGGCGGTGCGCTCGGCCAAGAAGGCCGGCGTGATCGTGGTGGCGGTCGACGCCAACGCGCAGGGTCCGGTCGATTCGTTCGTGGGCTCCAAGAACCTCGACGCCGGCCGCCTGGCCTGCGAGTACCTGGCGAAGAACATCGGCGAGAAGGGCGACGTGGCCATCCTCGACGGCATTCCGGTCGTGCCGATCCTGGAGCGCGTGAAGGGCTGCCGCGAAGCGCTGGCCAAGTACCCCGGCATCAAGGTCGTGAGCACGCAGAACGGCAAGCAGGAGCGCGCCACCGCGCTCACCGTGACCGAGAACATCCTGCAGGCCAACAAGAACCTCAAGGGCGTGTTCAGCGTGAACGACGGCGGCTCGATGGGCGCGCTCGCGGCCATCGAGGCCAGCGGCAAGGACGTGAAGCTCACCAGCGTGGACGGCGCACCCGAGGCCATCAAGGCGATGCAGAAGGCGGGCTCGAAGTTCATCGCCACCACCGCGCAGTACCCACGCGACCAGATCCGCCTGGCCATCGGCATCGCGCTGGCCAAGAAGTGGGGCGCCAACGTGCCCGCGGCCGTGCCGGTCGACGTGAAGCTCATCGACGCCGAAGGCGCCAAGACCTTCAGCTGGTAAGCCACCGCAGGCACCGCCCGTGACCACCACGTACGAACCACATCGGGAGATGCTGCGGCTGGAGGGCGTGTCCAAGCGCTTCCCGGGCGTGAAGGCCCTGTCGAACATCGACCTCTCGGTGCGCCACGGCGAGGTGCACGCGCTGCTCGGCGAGAACGGCGCGGGCAAGTCGACGCTGATGAAGATCCTCGGTGGCATCCACCAGGCCGACGAGGGCCGCATCGTCATCGACGGCACCGAGTGCCACTTCGCCGGCTACGGCGACGCCATCGCGGCCGGCATCGGCATCATCTTCCAGGAGTTCAGCCTGGTGCCGTACCTGAACGCGGTGGAGAACATCTTCCTGGGCCGCTACCGCACGAACCGCTTCGGCCTCATGGACCAGGCCGCCATGCAGCGCGAGGCCCGCGCGGTGTTCGATGAACTGGGCGTGCAGATCGACCTCGGCGTGCCGATCTGCCAGCTCTCGGTGGCGCAGCAGCAGTTCGTCGAGATCGGCAAGGCGCTGTCGCTGAAGGCGCGGCTGCTGGTGCTCGACGAACCCACCGCCACGCTCACGCCCAACGAGGCCGAGCACCTGTTCAAGGTGATGCGCGCGCTGCGCGCCAAGGGCGTGGCGATGATCTTCATCTCGCACCACCTCGATGAAATCTTCGAGGTCTGCGACCGCATCAGCGTGCTGCGCGACGGCGCCAACGCCGGACACGCCGAGGTGGCCGCCACGACCGTGGACGCGCTGGTCGAGATGATGGTGGGCCGGCGCATCGAACAGAGCTTTCCGCCCAAGCCGCAGCCCGCGCCGAACGGCCGCAAGGTGCTCGAGGTGCCCGAGATCCAGCTCGTGAAGGACGGCCCCGTGAACCGCTTCGACCTGCACGAAGGCGAGATCCTCGGCTTCGCGGGGCTGGTGGGCTCGGGCCGCACCGAACTCGCGCTGGGCATGATGGGCGCCGACCGCGCGCACCGCAAGACGGTGCTGCGCAACGGCCAGCGCGTGCGCCTGGACGACCCGACGCAGGCGCTCGCGCACGGCATCGGCCTGCTGCCCGAAAGCCGCAAGGTCGAAGGGCTGATCACCGACTTCACGATCCGCTTCAACATCTCGCTGAACAACCTCGGGCGGCACCGCCGCGCGGGCGTGGTCGACACGGCTTCCGAGAAACGCTCGGCCGACGAACTCTCGCGCCGCGTGGGCGTGAAGGCGCCGGGCATCGACACCCGCGTGGCCACGCTGTCGGGCGGCAACCAGCAGAAGGTGGTGATCGCGCGCTGGCTCGGCCACGACTGCGATGTGCTGATCTTCGACGAGCCCACGCGCGGCATCGACGTGGGCGCCAAGGCCGAGATCTACCAGCTGATGCGCGAACTCACGCGCCAAGGCAAGTCGATCCTGATGATCTCCAGCGAACTGCCCGAGATCGTCGGCCTGTGCGACCGCGTCGCGGTGTTCTCGGGCGGCGCCATCGTGGCCACGCTCACGGGCGACGCGATCAACGCGGGCGAAATCATGCGTCACGCGACGTCTTCTTCTCCCTCCCTTCCCTCTTCCTCCGGAAGCCCCCCATGACTGCCACCGCCACCCATCCCACGCCGCCGGCACCCGCGGGCGGGTTCTTCACGCAGTTGCGCCGCTCGACGGCCTTCCTGCCGCTGGTCGGCCTGGTCGCCATTTCGGTCTTCATGATCGTGGCGACCGACAACTTCCTTTCGGTGAGCAACCTGCAGAACATCGCGCTGCAGTCGTCCATCAACGCGATCATCGCGGTGGGCATGACGGCCGCGATCCTCACAGGCGGCATCGACCTCTCGGTGGGCGCGGTGGTGGCGCTGTCGGGCACGCTGGCCTCGGGGCTGATGGTGCACTTCGGCCTGCCGCCCGTGCTCGCCGTGCCGCTCGGGCTCGGCGTGGGCGCGGTGATCGGCCTGTTCAACGGCTACTGCGTGGCCTACCTGCGCATGCCGCCGATCATCGTGACGCTGGCCACCATGGGCATCGCGCGCGGCATCGCGTTGATCTACACCGGTGGCTACCCGATCGACGGCCTGCCCGAGTCGTTCGCCTTTCTCGGCAGCGGCACGCTCGCGGGCCTGAAGGTGCCGATCCTCATCATGCTGGCGACCTACCTCGTGGCCTACGTGCTGCTCAACATGGCGCCCTTCGGCCGCTACGTGTACGCCATCGGCGGCAACGAGGAAGCCACGCGGCTGTCGGGCGTGCGCGTGTCGCGCTACAAGCTGCTGGTGTATGTGCTCAGCGGCCTCACGGCCGCCATCGCGGGCATCGTGCAGGCCGCGCGCGTCACCAGCGGCCAGCCCGGCGTGGGCGTGGGCTTCGAGCTCGACGCGATCGCGGCGGTGGTGATGGGCGGCACGTCCATCGCCGGTGGCCGCGGCGCCATCGTGGGCACGCTGGTCGGTGCGCTGCTGCTGGCCGTGCTCAACAACGGTCTCAACATGATCGGCGTGTCGCCGTACCTGCAATTGATCATCAAGGGCGGCATCGTCTTGCTCGCGATCTTCATCAGCAGGGAAGCCAAGCGCTGACCCTTTCCTGCCTGGCTCCTTCCCCTTCCGGGGGAAGGCTGGGATGGGGGCAGGCAGAGCGCCCGCAATAAGCGCCGCTTGCCCCCACCCCGGCCCTCCCCCGGGAGGGGAGGGAGAAAAACCCAAACCCTCTCTGAACACAAGGAACCCATGTCTTATCAAAAGCTGCAACCAGGCACATCGGGCCTCGCCGCCATGCAGGCCGTCGTGTGCCACGGCCCCAAGGACTACCGCCTCGAAACCGTCGCGATGCCCACCATCGGCCCGAACGAACTGCTCATTTCCATCGCGGCCTGCGGCATCTGCGCCTCCGACTGCAAGTGCCACTCGGGCGCGAAGATGTTCTGGGGCGGCGACGGCCAGCCTTCGTGGGTCAAAGCGCCGGTCATCCCCGGCCATGAGTTCTTCGGCTACGTCGAGGCGCTGGGCGAAGG
Organism: Variovorax sp. FW301-JW7; assembly: GCF_058788795.1. NCBI lineage: Bacteria > Pseudomonadati > Pseudomonadota > Betaproteobacteria > Burkholderiales > Comamonadaceae > Variovorax > Variovorax sp. FW301-JW7. The sequence continues at coordinate 191,764 of NZ_JBYTBC010000010.1, read as the reverse complement.
CGCGGCGGAGCACTTCGGCGTGGAGAAAGGCGACCGCGTGATCGCCGAGCAGATCGTGCCCTGCGGCAAGTGCCGCTTCTGCACCAGCGGCAAATACTGGATGTGCGAGGTCCACAACATCTTCGGCTTCCAGCGCATCGTGGCCGACGGCGGCATGGCCGACTACATGCGCCTGCCGCCGACCTCGCGCGTGCACAAGATCCCCGACGGCATCTCGCTGGAAGACGCGGCCATCATCGAGCCGCTCTCGTGCGCGATCCACACCGTGAACCGGGGCGACATCCAGCTCGACGACGTGGTGGTGATCGCCGGCGCCGGCCCGCTCGGGCTGATGATGACGCAGGTGGCGGCGCTGAAGACGCCCAAGAAGCTGATCGTGATCGACCCCGTGCCCGAGCGCCTCGCACTCGCGAAGCAGTACGGCGCCGATGTCGTCATCAACCCGAAGACCGAGAACGCCGACGCCCTCGTCAAGGGCCTCACCGAAGGCTACGGCTGCGACGTCTACATCGAGACCACCGGCGCGCCCATCGGCGTGACGCAGGGCCTGGACATGATCCGCAAGCTCGGCCGCTTCGTCGAGTTCAGCGTGTTCGGCTCGGAGACCAGCGCCGACTGGTCGATCATCGGCGACCGCAAGGAACTCGACGTGCGCGGCGCGCACCTGGGCCCGTATTGCTACCCGGTCGCCATCGACCTGCTGGCGCGCGGGCTCGTCACCTCGAAGGGCATCGTGACGCACGACTTTCCGCTGACCGAGTGGGAGCACGCCTTCGCGCTGGCCAACTCGCTCGACTCGATCAAGGTGCTGCTCAAGCCGCAGCCCCGCGCCGGGTCATGAAGTACGTCGTCGGCGTCGACATCGGCACGCAGAGCACCAAGTGCCTGCTGGTCGGCATCGACGGCAAGGTGCACGCGCAGGCGAGCGTGGCCTACCAGCCCGAGACGCCGAAGCCGCTGTGGGCGCAGCAGGACTGCGAGGTCTGGTTCGACGCCGTGTGCGAGAGCGTGCGTGCCTGCGTGGCGCAAGGCGGCATCGCAGCCACCGACATCGCCGCGATGTGCGTGAGCAGCCTCTACGGCGGCGCGGGCATCCCGGTCGACGAGGCCATGCGCCCGCTGCACCCCTGCCTGATCTGGATGGACCGCCGCGCCACCGCCGAAGTCGATGCGGTGAACGCGACGGTCGACGTGGCGCGGCTGCAGGCCATCACCGGCAACGGCGTCGACAGTTACTACGGCTTCACCAAGATGCTGTGGCTGCGCGAGCACCGGCCCGAGGTGTGGGCGAAGACGCACCACTTCCTGCCGCCCAACAGCTACATCAACTGGCGGCTGACGGGCCAGCTCGCGGTCGACCACAGCTCGGCCGGCAACATCGGCGGCGTGTACGACGCGGCGCGGCGGCGCTGGTCGACGCAAGCGCTCGACATGCTCGGCATCCCGGCGCGCATGATGCCGCCGCGGCTCGTCGAATCGAGCGAGGTGGTGGGCCACCTGAGCGCCGAGTGGGCCGCGCAGCTGGGCCTGCGCGAAGGCATGCCGCTGATGGCCGGCGGCGTCGATGCGGCGGTGGCCACCTTCTGCGCGGGCGTCACCGGCAGCGGCGACCACGTCGCGATGATCGGCACCAGCATGTGCTGGGGCTTCGTGAGCCCGACGGTGGACGCGCGCCACAGGCTCATCACCATGCCGCACGTGTACCGCGGCGCGGACCGCAGCTACGTGTTCGGCGGCGCGATCACGGCCGGCGCGGCCGTCACCTGGTTCCGCGAGGCCTTCTGCCAGGCCGAGATGGCCGAGGCCGCGCGCACCGGTGAAGACGCGCACGCCCTCATCGAACGCCGCGCGGTCGATGTGCCGCCCGGCGCCGACGGCCTGGTCTTCCTGCCCTACCTGATGGGCGAGCGCAGCCCGATCTGGGATGCACAGGCCAAGGGCGCCTTCCTCGGCCTCTCGCTCGCGCACAGCCGCGCCCACCTGTATCGCGCCGTGCTCGAAGGCGTGAGCTTCGCGCTGCAGCACAACATCGAGGCCGGCCGGCGCAGCGGCCAGCCGCTGGACGACCGCCTGATCGTGGTCGGCGGCGCCGCGCATTCCGACCTGTGGATGCAGATCGTGGCCGACGTCACGGGCTACCGCGTGTTCACGATCGAGGAAGAGGTCGAAGCCGCCCTCGGCGCGGCGATGCTCGCGGCGCTCGGGGCCGGGCTGGTCGACGCGGCCACCGCCGAACGCGGCTGGGTCACGCTGGTGGAACGCGCGCGGCCCGAGCCTGCGGCGCAGGCGGTCTACCGGGAGCGCTTCGAGATCTACACCTCGCTGTACCCGGCGCTGCGTGATGCGATGCATCGGTTGGGATGAGGCATCTGTCCGGGGCGCGATCACGCCGACGGGGGACATTCGCGGAGGGGAGTACCCGGTGTCCCGTGCACACGCCCTGAACCCACAACATCCGATAGAGCAACCGACATGACACCCACCTTCGACTTCTCAGGCAAGCGCGCCCTCGTGACAGGCGCCAGCAGCGGCATCGGCCGCGCAGTCGCCGCACAGCTCGCCCGCTCAGGCGCACAAGTCACAGCCGTAGGTCGCAACGCCGACGCGCTGGAAGCATTGCAGGCCGAATCCGGTTGCCTGCCCTTGGCCCTGGACGTGGCCGACGTCCCCGCACTGGAAAAAGCACTCGCCCCCTTGCCCGCCTTCGACCTCGTCGTGAACTGCGCCGGCACCACGCGCATCGAGCGCGCCATCGACCTGCAGGCCGGGAGCTTCGACGCCGTGATGGCCGTCAACACACGCGCCGCCGCGCTCGTGGCCGCGCGCTGCGGCCGGGCCATGATCGCGGCCGGCGTGCGCGGCAGCATCGTCAACGTGTCGAGCCAGGCCTCGCTGGTCGCGCTCGACGCGCACCTTTGCTACAGCGCCTCGAAGGCGGCGATGGACGCCGTCACGCGTGCGCTGTGCCTCGAGTTCGGGCCGCACGGCATCCGCGTGAACAGCGTGAACCCGACCGTCACGCTCACGCCCATGGCCGAGCGGGCATGGTCCGACCCGGCCAAGAGCGCGGCAGCGCTCCAGAACATTCCGTTGGGACGTTTCGCGCAGGTCGAGGAAGTGGTCGCGCCGATCCTGTTCCTGCTGTCCGACGGCGCGTCGATGGTCAGCGGCGTGGCGCTGCCGGTCGATGGCGGCTACACCATCGCCTGAAGAAAAAGAAAAACCTCCGCCTCAGGCGAAGCGGGTGCCGCCCTGCGGCGCGTCGAGCAGCGCGTCGAGGTTGCGCGAGATCTTCTGCTCGATCTGGTCGCTGAAGCTGCTGAACAGGAAACCCAGCGTCGCTTCGAGCCGGAAGGTGTCGGCCGTGACCTCCACCGTGCCGTCGATGCCCGCGCGGCTGAACTGGGCCCGGTCGCAGTCGGTGCCCTCGGTGTAGGTGCATTCCAGACCGTAGTCCTGCTCGACCTGATGCACCCATTGGCGCGCGACTTCGCGGGCGCCGGCAATGCCCAGCGTGTGGTTGCGTTCGATTTGGATGTCAGGCACCGTGGTCTCCGTTGTTGTCGTGTGTGCGGCCGTGGCGCGCATGGGTGTGCAGGATACCCGTGGCGGCCTGCAGGGCGCTGCGGCGCTCTTCCGTCGTGGGCAGCGCGGCAATGCGCCGCACCGCAGTGTAAAAGCGCGGCCAGTCGCGGCCCTCGCGTTCGAACAGGGCTTCGAAGCCCGGCACGAGGTCGTCATACGCGCCCTGCGCACCGAAGGCTGCATTGTTGGCGCGCGCCACCCAGCCGTCGTAGGCGTTCTGGCGCGGACCGGTCCACGCCGCCTTCAGCGCGGCATAGCGCTCGCGGAAGTCGGCCATGGCGGCCTGCTTCTGCACTTCGACCTTCGCCCAGTCCTTGGCCTTGGCTTCGGGCGACTCGTACACCTGCGTGAGCGCGCGGCGCGTGTTGAGCGCCAGCGCACGGAAGTCCTGCCGCTGTGCATTGAACTGCGCGTACTCGGCGCGCGCGGCCTCACCGGCTTCGCGCTGCAGCCACATCGCGCCGCCGATGCGCTCGACGGCCGTGGCGTACGACTCGTTGAACACCGTGTCGCCCGGCACATAGAGCACCTGGTGCGCCAGCTCGTGGAACACGAGGCGCGCCAGCTCGCCCTCGGGGTAGCCGATGAAGGTGGACAACAGCGGATCGCCGCCGGCCCAGTTCATCCAGCCCAGTGTGGAGTACGCGGGCACGGGGTACACGGCCACTTCGAGGCCATTCGTCTTCTGCGCCTCGGCCTCGGTTTTCGCGGCGGCTTCGTCGTAGTAACCGCGGTAACCCACGCAGCCCGCGACCGGGAAGCACCATCTCTTGAGCGTGAGCGAGTACGGCGGCGCGGCCACCACGTTCCACACGGCGGCGGGGCGGTGCAGGTCGGCATACGAGGTGTAGCTCGCGTTGTCGGGCAGGCCGAGTTCGCTCGATGCGAAACGGCGGATGCGCTGCGCAAGCTCGAGCTTGGCCTTGAGCGGCGCCCCCACGGCCGGGTCGGCCAGCCATTCGGGCACGGGCTTGGCCGCGCGCAGGATGTCGAGGTGGCCGTTGGCCGATTGCCAGTAGTAGCCGAGGTCGGCGCAGCCACTTAGGAAAAGCGCGCCGGCCAATGCCAGCGCGGGCGTGCGCAGCCGCCGCATCACGCCTTTTCGACCTGCACCAGGCAGTCGTAGAAGGTCGGGCCCCGGCCGATGTCGGTCAGGCGCTGGCTGGTCAGCTCGTTGACGTTGGTGCCGTCCATGCCGAGCTTGCGCCACCAGATGCCCATGCCGTGCACCACGCCCTGGCGCGCGCGGCGCGACACCTCGGCGCGGCAGCGGTGCTCGCCGCGCTGGTTGAACACGCGCACCGTGGCGCCGTCCTCGATGCCGCGCGCGGCGGCATCGTCGGCGTGGATCTCGAGCAGCGGCTCGACCTCGATGGCGCGCAGGCTGGTCACGTTGACGAAGGTCGAATTGAGGAAGTTGCGCGCCGGCGGCGAGATCATGGCCAGCGGGAACTCGGTCGAGCTGCCGGCCGGTTCCCAGTTGGGCACGTGGTCGGGCAGGCCGTCCATGCCCATGGCCTGCAGGCGCTCGCTGAAGAACTCGCAGCGGCCCGAAGGCGTGGGGAACCTGCCTTCGGCGAACGGTGCCTCGGCCAGCTTCAGGCTGGTGAAGCCTTGGGCGCGCAGCTGCTCGAAGTCGATCACCTTCTCGGCGAAGGCGGTGCGGCACAGCGACTCGTCGCTCTCCGAAAAGCAGGGCTCGTCGAAGCCCAGGCGGCGCGCCAGTTCGCGGAACACCCAGGCGTTGCTGCGGGCCTCGCCGCGCGGCGCCACGGCGGGGCGGTTCAGCAGCACGTCGGTGTGGCCGTAGCTGCAATGGATGTCCCAGTGCTCGAGCTGCGTGGTGGCGGGCAGCAGGTAGTCGGCGTAGTCGGCGGTGTCGGTGCGGAACTGCTCGAGCACCACGGTGAAGAGGTCTTCGCGCGCAAAGCCCGCCACCACCTTGGCCGACTCGGGCGCCACCGCCACGGGGTTGCTGTTGTAGACCACGACGGCCTTCACGGGCCTCGCGGTGTCGAGCAGCGCATCGCCGATGGTGCTCATGTTGATGGTGCGCGGCTTGCGCCCGGCCAGCAGGTCGGGGCGCTGCAGCGCGGCGCGGTCGACCGGGTAGTGGCCCGAGCTGCTGAGCAGCAGGCCGCCCGCGCGGTCGCGCCAGGCGCCGACCAGCGCCGGCAGGCAGGCGATGGCGCGCGCCGCGTTGCCGCCGCCGCGCACGCGCTGCATGCCGTAGTTCAGGCGGATCGCGGCCGGCTTCGTGGTGCCGTAGGCCTGGGCCAGCGCGACGATCTGTGCCTCGGGAATGCCGCAGACCTCGGCCGCGCGTGACGGCGGCCATTGCAGCGCGCGCTCGCGCAGCTGCTCCCAGCCCAGCGTGTGGTTGGCGATGTAGTCGTGGTCGAGCCAGTCGTGCACGATGAGTTCGTGCATGAGCGCCAGCGCCAGCGCGGCGTCGGTGCCGGGCAGCAGCGCGATGTGCTCGTCGCACTTGTCGGCGGTTTCGGTCTTGCGCGGGTCGATGCACACCAGCCGTGCGCCAGCGCGTTTGGCGGCCTGGGCGTGGCGCCAGAAGTGCAGGTTGCTGGCGATGGAGTTGCTGCCCCAGATGAGGATGAGCTTGGCCTGCGCGAAGAACTCGATGCGCATGCCGACCTTGGCGCCCAGCGTATAGACCATGGCCTCGCCGCCCGCCATCGAGCAGATGGTGCGGTCCAGCAGCGAGGCGCCCAGCTTGTGGAAGAAGCGCCGGTCCATCGATTCGCCCTGCACCAGGCCCATGGTGCCCGCATAGCTGTAGGGGAGAATTGCTTCCGGTTCGGCCTGCAAACCCCGAAGATGCGCGGCGATATCGTCCAATGCCGTCTCCCACGAGACCGGCTCGAAGCGGCCGCTGCCCTTGGGACCGACGCGTTTCAGCGGCTGCACGAGCCGCTCGGCATGGTCATTGCGTTCGATGTATCGCGACACCTTGGTGCACAGCACGCCGCCGGTGTGCGAGTGGGCGGGGTTGCCCTGCAGCTTCACCGCCACGCCGTCCTTGACGGTGGTGACGAGCGCACAGGTGTCGGGGCAATCGTGCGGGCAGGCGCCCAGCACCGTGGAGGGTGCGGTGGCGTCGGGCGTGTCGAGGAGGGAATCCGTTGCGTGGGCCATCGGACAAGTCTAATTTGAGTATCAACACACAGGGCAGAGGGAGGATTTCACCATGACGATGCAATTGAATCGCAGGCATTTTTCGATCGCCACGGCGGCCGCTGCCACGCTGGGCGGCTTCGGCATCGCCCGGGCGCAGGGCGACACGCCGCTGGTGCTGGGCCAGTCGGCGCCGTTCACGGGGCCGGCCGCGCAACTGGGCATCCAGTTCCACCAGGGCGCCAAGCTGTTCCTGGACCAGCACAACGCGCAGCCGGGCCAGCGCGACGTGGTCATCAAGAACCTGGACGACGGCTACGAGCCCGACCGCTGCGCGGCCAACACGCAGAAGCTGATCAGTGAAGACGTGTTCGCGCTGTTCGGCTACATCGGCACGCCGACCAGCCTGGCCGCGCTGCCGCTGGCGGTGAAGGACAAGGTGCCGTTCATCGCGCCGTTCACGGGCGCGATGTCGCTGCGCGAGCCCTTTCACCGCAACGTGTTCCATCTGCGCGCTTCGTACAACGACGAGACGGCATTGATGGTGAAACAGCTCACTCACCTGGGCATGAAGAAGATCGCGGTCTTCTACCAGAACGACGCCTACGGCAAGGCCGGCCTCGACGGCGTGACGCTGGCACTGGCCCAGCAGGAACTCAAGCCGGTGGCGCTGGCCACGGTGGAGCGCAACTCGGCCGACGTGGCCGCCGCGGTGAAGACGATCATGGCGAGCCAGCCGGCGGCGGTGGTGCAGGTCGGTGCCTACAAGGCCTGCGCTGCGTTCATCCGCGAGATGCGCAAGGCGGGTTACGGCGGCGTGTTCTTCAACCTCTCGTTCGTGGGCACGCAGGCGCTGGCGGACGAGCTGGGCAAGGAGGCGGCGGGCGTGATGGTCACGCAGGTGGTGCCCTCGCCCTACAACCAGGCGAATGCGCTGGCCCGCGAGTTCACCGAGGCGGTGCGCAAGGCGGGCGGCGGCGCGAGCGCCAATTTCTCGAGCATGGAAGGCTACCTGGCCGCCAAGGTGCTGACCGAGGGCCTGCGCCGCGCACCGGGCGGCAAGGGCACGCGCGACGGGCTGATCGCGGGGCTGGAAAGCATCGAGCGGCAGCAGTTCGGCGGCTTCGAGGTGTCGTTCTCTTCGAAGAGCCATGTGGCTTCGAAGTTTGTCGAGCTGTCGATGCTGACGGCGGACGGGCGGGTGCGGACCTAGTTTCTCGGGGTGCGGTCAGGCCGAAAGGCCGTCCACCGCCTGGAACATCGCCTGCCGCGCCTGGCTCACGATCTGGCCGCGCCAGGCGTCGCTGTCCGTGTAGAACGCCTCCACCATGCGCGCGCGAATGCCATCGGCCAGATCGGCGGGCGCGTCCGGGTGCTTGTGCAGCCAGTGGTCGGCGCGCAGGGCGCCAGTCACCTCGAGCATCGGCAGCGTGCCGTATTCGAGCGCGATGCCGGTGTACTCGGCCTGCGGGCACTCTTCGTACACGGCGTCCCACATCAGCCCGCGCAGCAGCGCCGAGGTCGAGGAGCCGTCGTAGATCGAGGTCACGGGCGCGGCGGGCGTGCCCCACCAGGCGTTGGCGCGGGCGTAGGCCACCTTGTCGTCGCGGCAGGCAAAGATGCGCTCGCCCAGGCCGTTGGGGCCCAGCCCCGTGTGCAGGTCGATCCAGGCGAGGCGCTTCGCGCTGCCTGCATGGCGGCGCAGCACGCTGCGGATGGTCTTGTTGCTCCAGGTCGGCGCCTTGCCGCCGAAGAAGAGGCCGTCGTCGAACTGGTACTGGCCGCTCGTCACCGCCGCCTGGTAGGCCGTGGCGCCGTGCTTCTCGATCCACTTCTCGATCGCGGCCTGGTTCTCCGGCGTGGGTGGCCAGGTGTCGGGCAGCAGCAGCGGATGAAGCTTCGCGTAGGGCTCGTTCACCGGCACGGGCTTCGAGAAGTCGAGGAAGTTGCGGTTCAGGTCGACGTTCTCGTGCGTCACGCGGCGGCCGTACGAAAAGCCGTGTGGGTTGAGCGCATGCACGTACAGCACCGCCACGCCCTGCGCCTTGGCCTTCTCGCGCCATTCGGCGTCGTGCAACGCGAACACCTGCACGCCGCTGCCGCAGTGGCCCTCGACGCCGTGGCAGGCGCTGGTGACGACGAGCAGCCGCTCGGCGTTGGCGTCGCCGTCGAGCGCCACGTCCATCGACAGCTCTTCGCCGTCGCGGCCCTTGAGCGGGTGCGCATGCGGCTCGACCGTGAGGCCGGCGCTCACGCAGCCCTGCAGGAACTTCTGGCGCGCCTGGGCGTAGCGCGGCGAAAAGGCCTCGCCGATGCCGATCATGGGGCCGTGCCGCCGGGCTGGAGGAACTGCTCGGCGATCTGCACCCAGCAGGTCGCGCCCAGCGGGATGAGGTCGTCGTTGAAGTCGTAGCTGGCGTTGTGCAGCGTGCACGGGCCTTCGCCGTGGTGCACGTCGCGGTGCGCGCCGTCGCCGTTGCCGATGAAGGCGTAGGCGCCGGGCTTGGCCTGCAGCATGAAGGCGAAGTCTTCCGAGGTCATGGCGGCCTCCTGCTTGAGCACGTTCTCGGGGCCGACGATCCCGCCCATCACGCGGCGCGCGAAGTCGGCCTCGACCTCGGTGTTGATGGTCGGCGGGTAGTAGCGCTCGAAGCGGAACTCGCAGGTGGCGTCGTGCGCGGCGCAGATGTGCTCGCTGATCTGCTTCATCTTGGCCTCGATCATGTCGAGCACCTCGAGCGAGAAGGTGCGCACGGTGCCCGACAGCTCGCAGTTGTCGGGGATCACGTTGTTGGTTTCGCCGGCGTGGATGGTGGTGACCGAGATCACCGCTGAATCGGTCGGCTTCATCTTGCGCGTGAGGATGGTCTGGAAGGCCTGCACGATCTCGCAGGCGATCGGCACCGGGTCGATGCCGGTCTGCGGCAGCGCGGCGTGGCCGCCCTTGCCGACCACGTTCACATGGAACTTGTTGCCCGAGGCCATCACCGGGCCGGGGCTCACGGCGAACTGGCCGGCCTTCATGCCGGGCCAGTTGTGCATGCCGAACACGGCGTCCATGGGGAACTGCTCGAACAGGCCTTCCTTGATCATCTCGCGCGCGCCACCGCCGCCTTCTTCGGCCGGCTGGAAGATCAGGTAGACGGTGCCGTCGAAGTTGCGGTTTTTCGCCAGGTGTTGCGCCGCCGCGAGCAGCATGGCCGTGTGGCCGTCGTGGCCGCAGGCGTGCATCTTGCCGTGGTGCTGGCTGGCGTGGGCGAAGGTGTTGAGCTCGGTGACGGGCAGCGCGTCCATGTCGGCGCGCAGGCCGACGGCGCGGTTGCTGGTGCCGTTCTTGACGATGCCGACCACGCCGGTGGTGCCCAGGCCGCGGTGGATGGGGATGCCCCATTCGGTGAGCTTGCCTGCCACCACGTCGGCGGTGCGGACTTCTTCGAAACAGAGTTCAGGGTGGGCATGAAGGTCACGCCGGACGGCCGCGATGCCGGCCGCCTGCGTGACGAGCGAGTCGATGAGTTTCATAAGACACAGTCTAGGCTTTGCGGAATGCGCCGCAAAGACCGTGCCGGGTAATTACGCACGCCCCCAGACTGCGCGCACTTCGTGTCGCTTCGCCAACCCCCTCGCCGGGGGCAACACCTGCGGCCCGGCAAAGCCGGTTCCGCGGTGTTCCACGAACAGACTCAGCGGCCGATGCTTTTCAGGTACTCGGAACGCGCGGCCAGCGCGGTGTCGGTGAAGTCGGTGAACACGCCATCGACGCCGAGCTTGTAATAGACCGTGTATTCGTTCTTGCCGTCCTTGTTGTAGTCGGACGCGAGCCGGCGCGACTCGTTACGGAACGTGAAGGGGTGCACGAACAGGCCCGCCTTGTGGGCGTCGGCGATCAGCGTGGTGGGGGCCATCGAGGTGGCGTCGGCGTCGTTGATCTTGCCGTCCTTGTTGACGTCCACCACCTTGCCGTCGGCGCCCACGGTGCCCTTGACGCTCACGATGTAGCGCTTCCAGGGGCCGATGCCGTCGGCGTAGGTCTTGATCTCGGCCAGCCCGGCGGGCGTGACCATGACGTCGAAGTTGCGCTTGTCGCCGGCCTTGGTCCACTCGTAGGGGCGGTCGACCGGCACGGCGTAGGTCATGGCGCCGGTCTTCATGTCGATGCCGTCGCCGTCGATCAGCTGGATGAGCTTGGTGTTCAGGCCCTTGCTCTTCATGTACTTGAGGCTGCCGGGCTCGAACGACTGCACGTAGATGGGCGCGGTCTTGCTGTTCCAGCCGGCGGCATTGATGGCGGCGATGACCTTGTCTTCCATGGGCATGCCCAGGTCGCGGAAGTAGGTCGGGTTCTTGGTCTCGGGGTAGATCGCGATGGTGCGGCCGGTTTCCTTCGACTTGGCCTTGGCGAAATCGATGATCTCCTGGAAGGTCACGACCTTGAACTTGCCGTTGAATTCCTGCGGGCGCTCGGCGTCGGTCGAGATGCCGCCCAGGGTCTTGATCTCGGCCAGCGTGAAGTCGTTGCTGAACCAGCCGGTCTGGGTTTCGCCGTCGACCTGGATGGTCTTCTTGCGCGAGGCGAAGCGGGGGTGCTTGGCCACGTCGGTGCTGATGCCCAGGTTGGGGTCGTGGCGGGCGATGAGCACGCCGTCCTTGGTGGAGACCAGGTCCATCTCGATGACGTCAGCGCCCAGCTCGATGGCGCGGGCATAGGCCTCCAGCGTCTGTTCCGGCAGGTAGCCCGAGGCGCCGCGGTGGGCGATGACCAGCGGCGGGTTGCCGTCCAGCGTGAGCAGCTTGTTCGCCGCCGGGCCGGTGGTGCCGCAGGCGGCCAGGCTCAGGGCGGCCGCGGCGGTCAGGGTGATCTGCAGGGACATGCGCATGTTGTCTTCTCCATCCAAACAAAGAAAAAAGAGGAGGCAGGCTACCCGCTGCGCGTGACAACGCCGATACCCATCTGCGCGGGCGTTCAACTTCCCGGACAATCTGTTGCATGCAGCACACGCTTTCTCCCCAGAGCCTCTTGATGGCGCAAACCTTGGTTCGCATGAACACGGTGAGCGCAAACAGCAACCTCGAGCTGATCGACTTCGCCCAGGCGCACCTCGCCGCCCTCGGCGTGAAGAGCCGCATCACCTACAACGCCGAGCGCACCAAGGCGAACCTGTTCGCCACGCTGGGCGAGGGCAAGCCGGCCGGCGTGATCCTCTCGGGCCACACCGACACGGTGCCCTGGGACGGCCAGGCCTGGAGCGTCGACCCGCTGTCGGCCGTGGTGCAGAACGAGCGCCTGTACGGGCGCGGCTCGGCCGACATGAAGAGCTACATCGCGATCGCGCTGGCCAACGCCCAGCGCTTCCTCGAGGGCGACGCGCCCTTCGCCGTGCACTTCGCCTTCACGTATGAAGAAGAAATCGGCTGCTTCGGCGTGCGCGAACTCATCGCCGACATGCGCGACGCCGGCATCAAGCCGCTGGCCTGCATCGTGGGCGAGCCCACCAGCATGGTGCCGGCCATCGCCCACAAGGGCGTGTACCGCTACAAGTGCTGCGTGCGCGGCAAGGAGGCGCACTCGTCGCTCACGCCGAAGTCGGTCAACGCCATCGAGATGGCCGCGCGCGTGATCGGCAAGGTGCGCGACATGGCCGAGGATTTCGAGCGCAGCGAGCCGCGCTACGACGGCTTCGACGTGCCCTTCAGCACCGCCAGCGTGGGCCAGTTCCACGGCGGCATCGCCGACAACGTGGTGCCGCGCGACGCCGAGTTCCGCTACGAATTCCGCGACCTGCCCACCGCCGACGCCAAGCGCATGCAGTCCGACGTGCTGGCGTACGCCGCGAGCATCGAGCCCGCCATGAAGAAGGTGGCGCCCGACGCCGGCTTCAAGTTCGAAACGATCTGCGAGATCCCGAGCTTCCTGGGCGCGGCCGGCGATCCGGTCACGCTGCTCGCGCAGCGCCTGGCCAGCGAAGACCGCACCACGCTGGTGGCCTTCGGCACCGAAGCGGGCCTGTTCAAGAACGCCGGCATCCCCACGGTGGTGTGCGGCCCCGGCAGCATCGAGCAGGCGCACCAGCCCGACGAGTTCGTGAGTCTTGAGCAGCTCGCGCGCTGCGAGCTGTTCATGGAGCGCCTCGCGACCTCGCACACCATTGGCTGAAGACCCCGGCAGCGGCGCACTGCAACGCATGAAACGCGTCGCGCTCGGCCTGCTGTGCGCGGCGGCGGCGCTGTATGCGCTGGCCAGCGCGCTGCACGGCCAGCATCCGGCCTGGGGCTACGTGGCGGCCTTTGCCGAAGCCGCGATGGTCGGCGCCATTGCCGACTGGTTCGCGGTGGTGGCGCTGTTCCGCCACCCGCTGGGCCTGCCGATCCCGCACACGGCGATCATCCCGAGCAACAAGGACCGCATCGGCGCCAAGCTCGCGGGCTTCATCTGCGACAACTTCCTGAGCACCGCCCAGGTGCTGGCCAAGCTGCGCCAGTTCGACGCGGCGGGGCGCATCGCCGAGTGGCTGGCCCGACCCGCCAGCGGCGAGCGGCTCGGCGAATGGGGCGTGGCCGCCACGCGCTACGGGCTGGCCGCCTTCGACGACGAACGGGTGCGCGACTTCATGGGCCGCGCCGCGGCGGCCGGCCTGGCCAAGATCGACCTCTCGCGCCTTACCGGCCAGGCCCTGGACGCGCTCACGGCCGGCGGGCGCCACCAGGCGCTGCTCGACGACGTGCTGCAGCAGGTGGCCGAGCTGCTCGACGGCGACGAGGTGCAGGCGCACATCACCGAGGCCATCGCGCGCGAGATCAAGACGCTGCGCTACGTCGGCCTGGACCAGGTGGCGGCCAAGCTCGCCACGCGCAAGATCGTGGCCGCCATCGCGCGCACGCTGGCCGAGCTGGCGGCCGAGCCCGAGCACCCGATGCGCAAGCGCTTCGACCACTTCGTGGACGACTTCGTGGTGCGCCTGAAGCTCGACCCCGAGTTCCAACAGCGCGGCGAGCAGATCCGCGCCGAGCTCATCGCGCACCCCGCGCTGGGCGACTACCTGCACGGCCTGTGGGGCGAGCTGCTGGGCTGGCTGCACGACGACCTCGGGCGCCCCGACTCGACCATCCGCCAGCGCATCGCCACCATGGCCGGCGCACTGGGCCAGCGGCTGCAGAACGACGCGGCGATCCGCGCCTGGATCAACGAGCAGCTCGAAGCCGCCGCGCCGGCGGCCATCGAGCGCTACCGCGAGGACATCCGCCGCTACATCGAGGAGCGCGTGGGCGAGTGGAACGCGCACGAGATGACCGACGAACTCGAGCGCCACATCGGGCGCGACCTGCAGTTCATCCGCATCAACGGCACGCTGGTGGGCGGGCTGGTGGGGCTGCTGATCCATACGGCGACGCAGCTGCTGCGCGGCTGAACAATCACCGGGTGCTGCGGGTTATCCGCAGCGGACGAAAGTCCGCATCCAGTCTCGCGAGCGACTGCGCGGCCTCCTCCGGCTCCTAGACTGCGGGCGCACTGCCGCATCCACAACGCCAACCCCAGAGGAGATCGCCATGCCCCGTCGCTCGATCCGCGCTGCCGCGCTGACCGCCGCCCTCGCCCTGCTCGCCGCCTGCAGCTCGCTGTCGCCACCGCCCAAGCGCCCCGCCGCCTGGGCCGCGCCCGAAGTGCTCGTGGCCCCGTCGTCCTTCGCGGGCGTGCACGGCCTGGCCATCGATGCGAAGGGCCGGCTGCTCGCGGGCTCCGTGCTCGGCAACACGTTGTGGGAGGTCGACCGCCAGACCGGCGCCGCCAAGGTGCTGATCGACGCACCCGAAGGCCAGGCCGACGACATCGCGGTCGGCCCGAAGGGCGAGCTGGCCTGGACCAACTACCTCATGGGCATGCTGCGCTACCGCGAGAACGACAGCGCGCCGCTGCGCGTGCTCGCCAAGGACCTGCCCGGCCTGAACTCGCTCGACTTCGACCGCAAGAACGGCAAGCTCTACGCCTCGCAGGTGTTCCTGGGCGATGCGCTGTGGGAGATCGACCGCGAAGGCAAGCAGCCGCCCCGGCTCATCAAGAAGGACATGGGCGGCTTCAACGGCTTCGAGGTCGGGCCCGACGGCCTGCTCTACGGCCCGCTGTGGTTCAAGGGCCAGGTCGTGAAGATCGACCCGGCGAACGGCAATCTGACCGTGATCGCCGACGGCTTCAAGATCCCGGCCGCCGCCAACCTCGACGGCAAGGGCAACCTGTGGGTGGTCGATGCGCGCAGTGGCGAGCTGGTGAAGGTCGATCTTGCGAGCGGCAAGAAGACCGTGGCCAAGCAGCTGCGCCCGTCGCTCGACAACCTGACCATCGCACCTGACGGGACGATCTACGTCTCGAACATGGCCAACAACGAGGTGCAGGCCTTCAACCCCGCCACCGGCGAACTGCGCACGCTCACCAGCGGCAAGGTGGCGGTGCCCGCGGGCCTGAAGATCGACGGCAACGACCTGTGGGTGGCCGACGTCTTCGGCTTCCGGCAGGTCGACGTGCGCACCGGCGAGGTGCGCGACGTGTTCCGCATGCAGCGCGACCCCGAGCTCGACTACCCCTTCGCGGTCGGCCTGTCGCCCCAGCTGTTCACGCTGACCTCGTGGTTCACGGGCTCGGTGCAGCTGGTCGACCGCCAGACGCTGAAGACGGTCGAAACGATCCACGGCCTGAAGGCCCCGTTCGACGCGCTGCCCATGCCCGACGGCAGCGTGATCTACGCCGAACTCGCCACCGGCAGCATCACCCGCGCCAGCGGGCCGAAGTTTGCAGAGAAGTCAGTGCTGGCTAGCGGCCTGAACGGCCCGGTGCAACTGGTGGTCGGCCAGGACGGCGCGCTCTACGTGACCGAGGCCGCCGGCAAGCTGCTGCGCATTCCGCTGGACGCCAGCGCCCCGCTGCGCACCGTGGCCGACGGGCTGGCGCTGCCCGAGGGCCTGGCCCAGACGCCGTGGGGCAGCTTCATCGTGGCCGAGAGCGCGGCGCGCCGGCTGGTCGAGATCGACCCGGCCACCGGCACCCGCCGCACCGTCGCCGACAACCTGCCCATCGGCCTGGCGCCCGGGCCCGGCCTGCCGCCGCCCTATGTGGTGACGGGCGTGGCCGTGGGGCGCGACGGCACGGTCTACGTGTCGGCCGACAAGAACAATTCGATCTATCGAATTCGCCCTGTTATGCAGGGTAACAATTAGTACAAATTCCTGTTTACTTTTATAAACACATATTACAAACTGGCCGGGACGCTTCGCAGCGTGCCGATCGCATAGGGCAGTCGGAGGTCTGCGAAGCGCTCTTTCCGAAGGGACATCGCATGACTCCGCTCGTCGTAGGCCAGGTGCTATCGCCCGAATATTCCCTGGGGCTGGTTGCACTGTCGTTCGTCATTTCCTTCTTCGGCTCGCTGGTGGCCCTGATCTGTGCCGGGCGCATGGTCGGCGCCGACGGCAAGCCCAACCTGGCCATCGTGGCCTGCGCCGCGGTGGCGCTGGGCGGCATCGGCATCTGGTCGATGCACTTCATCGGCATGCTGGCCTACCGGCTGCCCTTCGGCATTTCGTACAACATGCCGCTGACCATCGTGTCGCTGGTGGCGGCCATCCTGATCTCGGGCATTGCGCTGTACCTGGCGGGCGGGCGAAAGAAATTCAGCCGCTCCGGCTGGCTGGCTGGCAGCCTGCTGGCCGGCCTGGGCGTGTGCGTGATGCACTACATGGGCATGTTCGCGATGAACATGCGGGCCACGATGAGCTTCGACCCCGGCATGGTCGCGCTGTCGGTGGTCATCGCCATCACGGCCGCCGCCGCGGCGCTGTGGCTGGCCTTCAACCTGCGCAAGCTGACCCACCAGGTGGCCGCCGCCGCCGTGATGGGCGTGGCGGTCTGCACCATGCACTACGTGGGCATGAACGCGGCCAGCATGATCTGCACGGCGGCCGCCCCGATCGACGCGCTCTCCCTGGGCGGCAGCTACATGGGCCTCACGGTGTTCGGCACGGCCGGCGCGGTGCTGATCTTCATCTACTGGGTGGTCACGGGCAGCAGCCTCGATGCCGCCCCCGCTGCACAGCAGCGCGTGCGCCCCAGCTAGTTGGCGCAAGCGGGCCGGGGGCCCGCCTCCTACAGTCTGTGCGAACGACACGTTGCGCTTCGCACAGACCCCCATGCCCTTTCTCGAATCCCGGCTGCAGACGGCCGCAGACACCTACCAGGCCAACCGCGCCAGCATGCTCTCGCTGCTGGCGCAGGTCCGGTCCCACGAAGCCCGCGCCGTGGCCGCCTCCAGCGCCTCGGCCGAGCGCTTCGCCAAGCGCGGCCAGTTGCTGCCGCGCGAACGCCTCGCGCTGCTGCTGGACACCGGCGCGCCCTTCCTGCCGCTGGCCACGCTGGCGGGCCTGGGCCAGGACAACCCCGACCTCGCCAAGAGCGTGCCCGGGGGCGGCCTGATCGCCGGCATCGGGCGCGTGGCGGGCGTGCGCTGCATGATCAGCGCCTCCGACTCCGGCATCGACGCCGGCGCGCTGCAGCCCATGGGTCTGGACAAACAGCTGCGCCTGCACGAGATCGCGCTGGAGAACAAGCTGCCCTTCATCCAGCTGGTCGAAAGCGCGGGCGCCAACCTCATGCAGTACCGCGTGCAGGACTTCGTGCGCGGCGGCAACATCTTCCGCAACCTCGCGCGGCTCTCGGCCGCGGGCCTGCCGGTGGTGACGGTGACCCACGGCTCGTCGACCGCGGGCGGCGCCTACCAGACGGGCCTGTCCGACTACATCGTGATGGTGCGCGACCGCACGCGGGCCTTCCTGGCCGGGCCGCCGCTGCTGAAGGCCGCCACCGGCGAGATCGCCACCGAGGAAGAACTGGGCGGCGCCGTCATGCACACCCACATCTCGGGCCTGGGCGACTACCTGGCCGAGGACGACCGCGACGCGCTGCGCATCGCACGCGCCATCCTCGGCGGCATCGACTGGGCGCGCGACGAAACGCCGCGCACCTTCGCACCGCCGCGCCACGACGCCGAAGAGCTGATGGGCCTCATGCCCGCCGACGGCCGACGGCCGGTGGACATGCGCGAGGTCATCGCGCGCATCGCCGACGGCTCGGAGTTCCTGGCCTTCAGCGAGCACTACGGCAGCGCCACGGTCTGCGGCCACATCCGCCTCGAAGGGCATGCGGTGGGCATCATCACCAACAACGGCCCCATCGATTCCGACGGCGCCACCAAGGCCACGCACTTCATCCAGGCCTGCTGCCAGTCGCGCACGCCCATCGTCTACCTGCAGAACATCACGGGCTACATGGTGGGCCGCGCGCACGAGGAGGCCGGCATCATCAAGCACGGCGCCAAGATGATCCAGGCCGTGACCAGCGCCAACGTGCCGCAGATCACGCTGCATTGCGGCGCCTCGTACGGTGCGGGCAACTACGGCATGTGCGGGCGCGGCTTCGCGCCGCGCTTCTGCTTCAGCTGGCCCAACGCGCGCACCGCCGTGATGGGCGGCGAGCAGGCCGCGCAGACCATGGCCATCGTGATGGAGGCTGGCATGGCCCGCAAGGGTGCCGTCGACCGCGACAAGATCGACGCGATGCAGCGCCAGATCGTCGAGCGCTTCGAGCGCCAGATGAGCGTCTTCACCACCAGCGCGCTGCTGCTGGACGACGGCGTGATCGACCCGCGCGACACGCGCGCCGTGCTGGCCGAGGCGCTGTCGATCTGCCGCGACGCCGAGGCACGCGCCCCGCAACCCATGCAGTTTTCGGTGGCACGGCCATGAGCGAATTTCAAAAAATCCTGATCGCCAACCGCGGCGAGATCGCCGTGCGCGTGATGCGCACCGCGCGCGCCATGGGCTACCGCACAGTCGCCGTGTACTCCCGCGCCGACGCAGACGCCGAGCACGTGCGCCAGGCCGACGAGGCCGTGTGCATCGGCGAGCCGCTGCCCGCGCAGAGCTACCTGAACATCGAGTCGATCGTTGCGGCGGCCCGCGCCAGCGGCGCCGACGCGGTGCACCCGGGCTACGGCTTCCTCGCCGAGAACGCGGCCTTCGCACAGGCCTGCCGCGACGCGGGGCTGGTCTTCATCGGTCCGTCGCCCGAGGCCATCGTCGCGATGGGCGACAAGGCCGGTGCCAAGCGGCTCATGCAGGCGGCCGGCGTGCCGTGCATTCCCGGCTACCAGGGCGACGATCAAAGCACTGCCACGCTGGCCGCCGAGGCCGAGCGCATCGGCTGGCCCGTGATGATCAAGGCCACGGCCGGCGGCGGCGGGCGCGGCATGCGGCTCGTGGCCTCGGCCGGCGCCTTTGCCGAGCAATTGCAGAGTGCGCAGTCCGAGGCGCTGCATGCCTTCGGCGACGCCACCGTGATTTTGGAGCGCGCCATCGTCGCGCCGCGCCACATCGAGATCCAGGTGTTTGCCGACCGCCACGGCCACGCGATCCACCTCGGCGAGCGCGACTGCTCGGTGCAACGGCGCCACCAGAAGGTGATCGAGGAAGCACCTTCGCCGGCCGTCGATGCCGCGCTGCGCGCACGCATGGGCGCCACCGCCGTGGCCGCCGCGAAGGCCATCGCCTACGAAGGCGCGGGCACGCTCGAGTTCCTGCTCGACGCGCAGGGCCAGTACTGGTTCATGGAGATGAACACGCGGCTGCAGGTGGAGCACCCCGTGACCGAAGCGGTGACGGGGTTGGACCTGGTCGAACTGCAGCTGCGCGTGGCGGCCGGCGAGCCGCTGCCGCTGACGCAGGACGACGTGCGCATCACCGGCCATGCGATCGAAGTGCGCCTGTGCGCCGAAGACCCGCAGCAGGGCTTCCTGCCGCAAAGCGGCACGCTGAGCGCATGGCGCACGTCACCGGCGCTGCGCACCGAACACGCGCTGCGCGACGGCGCCGAGGTGCCGCCCTTCTACGACTCGATGATCGCCAAGCTCATCGCGTCGGGGCGCACGCGCGACGAAGCACGGCAGCGGCTGCTGGCGGGCCTGCGCGACACGGTGGCGCTCGGCCTGCCGACCAACCAGGCGCTGCTGCAGCGCGCGCTCGCGCACCCCGTGTTCGCAAGCGGCGGAGCGACCACCGCCTTCATCGGCGACCACCTCGATGCGCTGCTGGCCGCCGACACCGCGAGCGACACGCGCGCCGCCCTGCTCGCAGCCCTGTTGCTGCAGACCGGCGCGCGCGGTTGGCCCTCGCCGCTGGCGCACACGCTGCCCAATGCCTTGCGCTTTGCGCTCGACGGCGCCGTGCACACGGCGCGCGTGACGCCACGCGGCGCGGCGCACTTCGAGGTCGTGCTGGACGACGCCGCGCCCGTGTCGCTCGCCTTGCTGGCGCTGTCGGACGACGGCCTGCTGCGCTTCGCCTGCGGCGGCGTGGTCGCGCAGGCGCGGGTCGTGCGGCGTTCCGAACGCGTGGACTTCCATTTCGACGGCCACGCCCACCGCCTCGACGACCTCACGCACGTGGCCGTTCCGCGCGCCGGCGCGGGCGGCGGCGACGGCCTGCTGCGCGCCTCGATGAACGGCCGCGTGGTCGCGCTGCTCGCCGCCGAGGGCGACACCGTCGCCGCCGGCCAGCCGCTGGTCACGCTCGAAGCCATGAAGATGGAACACGTGCACTGCGCACCGCGCGCGGGCCGCGTCGCGGCGCTGCATGTGGCCGTGGGCACGCAGGTGGCCGCGCGCCACATCGTGGCCGAGATCGCCGAGGCCTGAAGGCCCTTCCTTTTTTCGAGAACCTGTCGAATGAACGCATCCCACTATCGCTCCGTCTTCGCGCCTGGCCTGTTCGCCGGGCAATGCATCGTCGTCACCGGCGGCGGCTCGGGCATCGGCCGCTGCACCGCGCACGAACTGGCCTCGCTCGGCGCCCACGTGGTGCTGGTCGGGCGCAAGCCCGAGAAGCTCGACGCGGTGCGCGCCGAGATCGAAGCCGCCGGCGGCCGGGCCAGCACGCAGGCCTTCGACATCCGCCAGGAAGACGCCGTGCGCGAGGCCGTGAAGGCCATCGTCGCGGCGCACGGGCGCATCGACGGGCTGGTCAACAACGCGGGCGGCCAGTACATCACGCCGCTGGCCGCCATCTCGGCCAAGGGCTGGGAGGCGGTGATCCACACCAACCTCACGGGCGGCTTCCTGGTGGCGCGCGAGTGCTACCTGCAGAGCATGCAGGCGAACGGCGGCGCCATCGTCAACATCGTGGCCGACATCTGGGGGTCGATGCCGAACATGGGCCACAGCGGCGCCGCGCGCGCCGGCATGGTGAGCTTCACCGAGACCGCCGCCGCCGAATGGGCCGTGAGCGGCGTGCGCGTGAACGCCGTGGCGCCGGGCTACATCGCCTCCAGCGGCATGGACCATTACCCGCCCGAGGCCGGCGACATGCTGCGCGCCATGCGCAAGACCGTGCCGGCCGGCCGCTTCGGCAACGAGGCCGAGACCTCCGCCGCCATCGCCTTCCTGCTGGGCCCGGCCGCCGCCTTCATCAGCGGCACCGTGCTGCGCGTGGACGGCGCACGCCCGCAGGCGCGCATGGGCTGGCCGATGGCGCTGCCCGACGCGCAGGCGCAGCAGCGCCCCGCGGTGCGGCCCTACGACGGCTTTCACCTCGCGCAGACACCGCGCGTGTTCCAGGACAAGTAACGAGCGAACGAACGAACGGAGACCAGTGATGCAGTACACCCATGAACACCTCGAGATGCAGAACACCCTGCGCCGGTTCATCGACGAGGAGATCAACCCCCACGTCGACGAATGGGAAGAGGCCGAGATCTTTCCCGCGCACGAGGTCTTCAAGAAGCTCGGCAACCTCGGCCTGCTGGGCCTGAACAAGCCCGAGGCCTTCGGCGGCGCCGGGCTCGACTACTCGTTTGCGATGGCCTTCGCCGAAGGGCTGGGCCACATCAGCTGCGGTGGCGTGCCGATGGCCATCGGCGTGCAGACCGACATGTGCACGCCCGCGCTCGCACGCTTCGGCAGCGACGAGTTGCGCCGCGAGTTCCTGGTGCCCGCCATCGCCGGCGACACGGTCGGCTGCATCGGCGTGAGCGAGCCCGGCGCGGGCAGCGACGTGGCGGGCCTGAAGACCTACGCGAAGAAGGACGGCGACGACTACCTCATCACCGGCCAGAAGATGTGGATCACCAACAGCCTGCAGGCCGACTGGATGTGCATGCTGGTCAACACCAGCGAGGGCCCGGTGCACCGCAACAAGTCGCTCGTGATGGTGCCGATGAACCTGCCCGGCATCGAGAAGGCGAAGAAGATCCGCAAGATCGGCATGGACTCGAGCGACACCGGCCTCATCTACTTCGACAACGTGCGCGTGCCGCAGCGCTACCGCATCGGCGAAGAGGGCCAGGGCTTCGTCTACCAGATGCAGCAGTTCCAGGAAGAGCGCCTGTGGTGCGCGGCCAGTTCGCTCGCACCGATGGACGACTGCATCTCGCAGACCATCGAATGGGCGCAGCAGCGCCAGATGTTCGGCGCCACGCTGGCCGACCAGCAGTGGGTGCAGTTCAAGCTGGCCGAACTGAAGACCGAGGTGGAGGCGCTGCGCGCCCTCACCTACCGCGCCTGCGACCTGCACGTGAAGGGCGAGGACGTGCTCGAGCTCGCCTCGATGGCCAAGCTCAAGACCGGCCGCCTCACGCGCCAGGTGGCCGACACCTGCCTGCAGTTCTGGGGCGGCATGGGCTTCACGCTGGAGAACCGCGTGGCGCGCCTGTACCGCGACGGCCGCCTGGGCTCGATCGGCGGCGGTGCCGACGAAGTGATGCTCGGCATCCTCGCCAAGACCATGGGCATCGCCAAGCGCCCGCCGCGCGGCTGACCGGGCACGCCATGGACGCGGAACTGCAGGCCGACCGTGCGGCGCTCGCCGACACGGTGCGCCGCTTCGCCCAGACCGAGATCGCACCGAACGTGCAGGCCTGGGACGAGGCCGGCGAGTTCCCGCGCGCGCTGTACGCCCGCGCGGCCGAGCTGGGCCTGCTGGGCCTGGGCTACCCGGAAGCACTCGGCGGCACGCCCGCCTCGTATGCGCTGAAGCTGCCCGCGTGGGTCGCGCTCGCGCGCCACGGCCAGAGCGGCGGCGTGCTCGCGAGCCTGTTCTCGCACAACATCGGCCTGCCGCCCGTGGTGCTGCACGCGAGCGATGCCGTGCGCCGCGAGGTCGTGCCCGCGGTGCTGCGCGGCGAGAAGATCGCCGCGCTTGCGATCACCGAACCCGGCGGCGGCTCCGACGTGGCCGCGGTGCGCACGACGGCCAAGCGCGACGGCGATCACTACGTGCTCAACGGCGAGAAGACCTTCATCACCTCGGGCATGCGCGCCGACTGGATCACCGTGGCCGTGCGCACCGGCGAAGGCCGCGGCGCGGGTGGGCTCTCGATGCTGCTGGTACCCGGCGACGCGCCCGGCCTCTCGCGCACGCGGCTCGCGAAGATGGGCTGGCTGTGCTCCGACACCGCGACGCTGCACTTCGACAACGTGCGCGTGCCCGCGCGCTACCTGCTGGGCGACGAAGGCGGCGGTTTCCGCATGGTCATGGGCAACTTCAACGGCGAGCGCGTCGGGCTCGCGGCCGGCGCGCTGGGCTTCGCGCAGGCCTGCCTGGACGAAGCGCTGGCCTGGTCGCGCGAGCGCAAGACCTTCGGCGCCGCGCTCATCGAACACCAGGCGGTGCGCCACAAGCTGGTCGACATGCAGATGCGCATCGCCTCGACCGAGGCCTGGCTCGAGGCCGTGTCCGCCGAGGGTGACGCGCACGAGGCGGCAGGCCGCATCAACGCGCCCGAGTGGGTGGCGCAGGTCTGCCTGCTCAAGAACCACGCCACGCAGACCATGCAGTTCTGCGCCGACCAGGCGGTGCAGATCCTCGGCGGCATGGGCTTCATGCGCGGCACCGTGAGCGAGCGCGTCTACCGCGAGGTCAAGGTGATGATGATCGGTGGTGGCGCCGAGGAGATCATGAAGGAGCTGGCGGCGCGGCAGCTGGGGTGGGTGTAGCGGCGGCACCGAGCTTTATTCCGGCCCGGCCGGAACGCCGCTGCGCGGCAGGTGTCCAACCGTTCAGCACCTTTGCTGAGTCGCGGGAGATCACCATGCTCTCTTTCACTTACGGCATCGGCGCCGTCGTTCTGGTCCTGCTGGCGGCGCTGCTCTTTTCGGCGATCTGGATCTTCCGGGAGTACGAGCGCGGCATCGTGTTCACCCTGGGGCGCTTCTCGAAGGTGGCAGGGCCCGGGCTGGTGTTCGTGATCCCGGCCATCCAGCAGGTGGTGCGCGTCGACCTGCGCACCGTGGTGCTCGAAGTGCCGACGCAGGACGTGATCTCGCGCGACAACGTGTCGGTGAAAGTCAGCGCGGTCGTCTACTTCCGCATCGTCGATGCGGCCAAGGCCATCATCGAGGTCAAGGACTTCTTCAACGCCACCAGCCAGCTGGCCCAGACCACGCTGCGCTCGGTGCTCGGCAAGCACCAGCTGGACGACATGCTGGCCGAGCGCGAGAAACTCAACCTGGATGTGCGCGAATCGCTGGACGTGCAGACGGCGTCATGGGGCATCAAGGTGTCGAACGTCGAGATCAAGCAGATCGACCTCACCGAATCCATGATCCGCGCCATCGCGCGGCAGGCCGAGGCGGAACGCGAACGCCGCGCCAAGGTGATCCATGCCGAGGGCGAGCTGCAGGCGTCCGAGAAACTGTTCCAGGCCGCGCGCGTGCTGGCGCAGGAACCGCAGGCGATCCAGTTGCGCTACCTGGAAACGCTCACGGTGATCGGCGCGGACAAGAACACGACGATCGTCTTTCCGCTGCCGGTGGACCTGATCACGAGCTTTCTCGGCAAGCAGCACGCATAGCGCGCAACGCACGAAAGCGGAAAACCGTTCGAAGCACCCGCCGGCCTCCTTGCATGCCGGCCGACGCCTGACGCGCGTCAGTCCGCGTCTTCCCCACCGCCCGCCTGTGCGGCCAGCGCCGCTGCGGCGCGCAGCTTGTCCTTCTTGCTCGGCCGCGCGCCCTTGATGCCGCCGTTGCCCGAGGTGTCGACCAGCACCGGCGCCGTCTCGGTCGGCTCGAAGCCCGCGATGCGCTCGCGCGGCACGCGCTGGCCCTGGCGCTTCTCGATCAGGCGGAAGTGCGCCTCGGTGGTGGGGCTCACGAAACTGATCGCCAGCCCGCTCGCGCCCGCGCGGCCGGTGCGGCCGATGCGGTGGATGTAGTCGGTGGGCGAGCGCGGCAGGTCGTAGTTGATGACCACGGGCAGCTGCGCGATGTCGAGGCCGCGCGCCGCGAGGTCGGTGGCGATCACCACGTCCCAGCGGCTCTGCTTGAACT
This sequence comes from Variovorax sp. FW301-JW7, assembly GCF_058788795.1. NCBI lineage: Bacteria > Pseudomonadati > Pseudomonadota > Betaproteobacteria > Burkholderiales > Comamonadaceae > Variovorax > Variovorax sp. FW301-JW7. The sequence continues at coordinate 166,688 of NZ_JBYTBC010000010.1, read as the reverse complement.
GCGCCAGGATGTCGCGGCGCGTGCCCTGCGCGATGTCGCCGTGGAAGGGCACGGCGTAGATGCCGTTGCGGTACAGCTTCTCGGCCACGGTCTGCGCGGCGTGTTGCGTGGCGACGAACACCAGCACGCGGTCCCAGGTGCCTTCGTTGTCCTTCAGCAGCTGGCGCAGCAGCTGGGTGCGACGGGCGGCGTCGACCTCGATGGCGCGCTGCACGATGTCGGGCCGGGTGCCGGGCTCGCCCTGCACGTCGACCAGCGCCGGGTCGTGCAGCATGTCGTCGGCCAGCGCCTGGATGGCGATCGGGAAGGTGGCCGAAAAGAGCAGGTTCTGGCGCCGCGCCGGCAGCAGCGCCAGGATGCGCTGCAGCTCCTCGGCAAAGCCCAGGTCGAACAGGCGGTCGGCCTCGTCGAGCACGAGCGTCGACACGGCGTCGAGCGTGAGCGCGTTGTGTTCGACCAGGTCGAGCAGCCGGCCGGGCGTGGCGACCACGATGTCAGCGCCGCCGCGCAGCCGCATCATCTGCGGGTTGATCGAGACGCCGCCGACCGCGACGACGATCTTCAGGCGCTCGGGCAGGTGCCGTGCGAAGTCTTCCAGCGTCTCGCCCACTTGGGCCGCGAGTTCGCGCGTGGGCACGAGCACCAGTGCGCGCAGGCGGCGCGACGCCGACGCGGCGGGTTCGGCGGCCAGGCGCTGCAGCAGCGGCAGGGAAAATGCGGCCGTCTTGCCGGAGCCGGTCTGTGCCGAGCCCCGTAGGTCGCGGCCCTGCAAAATGGCAGGGATGGCCGCCGCCTGGATGGCGGTCGGCGCGGCAAAGCCGCTCGCGGCGGCCGCTTGCGCGAGTGCGGGGGTCAGGCCCAGGGTATCGAATGGCATGGAACGGGCACCGGGAAAAAAAAGAGAGATCGAAAGAAAGACGGACCGAATGGGAACGATGAAGAACCTGCGCACCGGCAGCACGCTGGTGTACTCCACCGAGGCGGGCGGGCGCATGTGCCCCGACTGCGGCGCCCCGATGGCGCAATGCCGCTGCAAGGAACTCGCGAAGGCCCGCACGGCGGCCACGGACGGCATTGTCCGCGTATCGCACGAGACCAAGGGCCGAAAGGGCAAGGGCGTGACCGTGGTCAAGGGCCTGCCGCTCGACGCGGCGGCGCTGGCGGCCGTGGGCAAGCAGCTGAAAGCGGCCTGCGGCACGGGCGGCACGATGAAGGACGGCACCGTGGAGATCCAGGGCGATCACCGCGAGGTGGTCATCGCCGCCCTCGTGAAGCAGGGCCACACGGTTAAGCGCGCGGGCGGCTGAACAGCGCATGAACCCCGAAGACCTGCAGCGCCTGGTGACGCTCGAAATGCCTTTTGGCAAGCACAAGGGCACGCTGATCGCCGATTTGCCCGGAAATTACCTGACTTGGTTCGCGCGCGAGGGTTTTCCCGCGGGAGAAATTGGCCGGCTGCTCGCTTTGATGCATGAAATAGACCACAACGGCCTGTCCGACCTGCTCAAACCGTTGCGAAACCGCCCGTCGGGTCGGAATGTTTCTCGATAACACAAGATTTCCCCCCTTTTTTAGGAAATCGGGCCGGATAATCCGGCTCACGTGTCTGCGAGCCTCGGCTCCCGTGCACGTAATTTGGTGATCGGTCAGTTTCGCGCCACAGCGCATTAGTTTGTTGTGATTCTGGGACTCCATCGCTTTGTGTTTTTTTGGTTTGAATTAGGAGTCCCTCCATGGGCAAGAAACTTTACGTGGGCAACCTCGCCTACTCCGTGCGTGACAACGACCTGGAACAAGCTTTCGGCGAATTCGGTTCGATCGTCAGCGCCAAGGTCATGATGGAACGTGACACCGGCCGTTCGAAGGGCTTCGGCTTCGTCGAAATGGGCACCGACGCTGAAGCACTCGCTGCAGTCGAAGGCATGAACGGCGCATCGCTGCAGGGCCGCGCCCTGACGGTGAACGAAGCCCGTCCGATGGAAGCACGTCCCCCCCGCACCGGCGGTGGTGGCGGCTACGGCGGTGGTGGCGGCGGCGGCTACGGTGGTGGCGGCGGCGGCGGTTACGGCGGCGGCGGTGGTGGCCGCAGCGGTGGCGGCGGCGGTGGTTACGGCGGCGGCGGCGGTGGCCGCGGCGGCTACTAAGCCCTCCCCCACACACTCATGAGCGCCTCGGCGCTCTGAATGAATAAAAAGCTCCTTCGGGAGCTTTTTTCGTTTCTGGCCCACCCCACAAACCCGGCCCCGTTCCCTGCCCCTTCGAGGAACACCGCGGAACCGGCTTTGCCGGGCCGCTGGTGTTGCCCCCGGAAGGGGGTTGGCGAAAGCGACACGAAGTGCGCGAAGCCTGGGGGAGAGTCCGTGCTTTCCCTGTAAGCATTAGTGCGTACCGTGGTGGTCAGCCTATGGTCAGCCGCCGGCGACGACCCTCGTCCCTTCGAAAACAGAGGGTCGAGACAATGAAAATCAAGAGACAGGCGGACTTCTTCTCAGGAGTCATGTTCGCCGCCGTCGGTGGCGCGTTCGCCATCGGCGCCACCACCTACACCATCGGCGACGGCGCCCGCATGGGGCCGGGGTACTTTCCGCTGATGCTGGGCATCCTGCTGGCGCTGCTGGGCGCGCTGATCATGTTCCAGGCCATGGTGGTCGAGAGCGCCGACGGCGACAAGATCGGCAAATGGGCCTGGAAGCCGCTGGCCTTCGTGCTCGGCGCCAACCTGGCCTTCGGCGTGCTGCTGGGCGGCCTGCCCAGCGTCGGGCTGCCGGCGATGGGCATGATCATCGCGATCTACGCGCTGACGATCATCTCGAGCATGGCCGGCGAGCACTTCAAGCTGCGCGACGTGCTGGTGCTCTCCACCATCCTGGCGGCCGGCAGCTATGTGGCCTTCATCTGGGCGCTCAAGCTCCAGATCCAGGTCTGGCCCACCTTCATTTCGGGCTGAGGAGCACACCGCCATGGAACTGTTCCACAACCTGGCGACCGGCTTCGGCGTCGCCTTCACCTTCACCAACTTGCTGTACTGCCTGGTCGGTTGCATCCTGGGCACGCTGATCGGCGTGCTGCCGGGCATCGGCCCCGTCGCGACCATCGCGATGCTGCTGCCCGCCACGTACGCGCTGCCGCCCGTGTCGGCGCTGATCATGCTGGCCGGCATCTACTACGGCGCCCAGTACGGCGGCTCGACCACGGCCATCCTGGTGAACCTGCCCGGGGAGTCGTCCTCGGTGGTCACCTGTATCGACGGCTACCAGATGGCAAGGCAGGGCCGCGCAGGCCCCGCGCTGGCCGCGGCGGGCCTGGGCTCGTTCTTCGCGGGCTGCGTCGGCACGCTGATCCTGGCCGCCTTCGCGCCCCCGCTGACCGAGCTGGCCTTCAAGTTCGGCCCGGCCGAGTATTTCTCGCTGATGGTGCTGGGCCTGATCGGCGCGGTGGTGCTGGCCTCCGGCTCGCTGCTCAAGGCGGTGGCGATGATCGTGCTGGGCCTGCTGCTGGGCATCGTCGGCACCGACGTGAACTCGGGCGTCGCGCGCTTCAGCTTCGACATTCCCGAGCTCACCGACGGCATCGGCTTCGTGGTGATCGCCATGGGCGTGTTCGGCTACGGCGAAATCATCGGCAACCTCTCGCAGCCCGATGACGAGCGCGAGGTGTTCACGCACAAGGTGAAGGGCCTGTGGCCCACCAAGGAGGACTTCAAGCGCATGACGCCCGCCGTGCTGCGCGGCACGGCGCTGGGTTCGGCCCTGGGCATCCTGCCCGGCGGCGGTGCACTGCTGGCGGCCTTTGCGGCCTATGCGCTGGAGAAGAAGATCAAGATGCGCCCGGGCGAAGTGCCCTTCGGCAAGGGCAACATCCGCGGCGTGGCATCGCCCGAGTCGGCCAACAACGCCGGCGCGCAGACCTCCTTCATCCCGCTGCTGACGCTGGGCATTCCGCCCAATGCGGTGATGGCACTGATGGTGGGCGCGATGACGATCCACAACATCCAGCCCGGCCCGCAGGTGATGACCAGCAACCCCGAGCTGTTCTGGGGCCTGATCGCCTCGATGTGGATCGGCAACGCGATGCTGATCATCCTGAACCTGCCGCTGATCGGCATGTGGATCAAGCTGCTGACGGTGCCCTACAAGTTCCTGTTCCCGGCCATCGTGCTGTTCTGCGCGATCGGCGTGTACTCGACCAACAACAACACCTTCGACGTGTGGATGGTGGCGATCTTCGGCTTCATCGGCTACCTGTTCCTGAAGCTGCGCACCGAGCCGGCCCCGCTGCTGCTGGGCTTCATCCTCGGGCCGATGATGGAAGAGAACCTGCGGCGCGCGCTGCTGCTGTCGCGCGGCGCGTGGAGCGTGTTCGTGACGCGGCCGCTGTCGGCGGGCCTGCTGATCGCTGCGGCGCTGCTGCTGGCCATCGTGCTGCTGCCGGCGATCAAGGCGAAGCGCGAAGAAGCGTTCGTCGAAGACTGACCTCGGCGCCCCGAAAAAAAGCCCCTGGCCGAACGCCAGGGGCTTTTTTTATTTCAGGAACGCGTCGTAGGCGGTTTTCAGGATCAGCGCACTCACCACCACGATGAACACGATCCGCACGAAGCCCGCGCCATGCTTCAGCGCCACGCGCGTACCGACCAGGCTGCCGGCCACGTTGGCCACGGCCATCACCAGCCCGTAGTGCCACCAGACGTGGCCCTTGGCGGCCAGCAGGATCAGCGCGGCGGCGTTGGTCAGGGTGTTGATGACTTTGGCCGAGGCCGAGGCGTTGAGGAAGTCGTAGCCCATCCAGCGCACGAACAGGAACACCAGGAAGCTGCCCGTGCCCGGCCCGAAGAAGCCGTCGTAGAAACCGATGGTCAGGCCGATGGTGCTGGCCGCCAGGGTCTCGGCACGGCCGCTGAAGCGCGGCGCGTGCAGCCGGCCCATGTCCTTGCGCGCCAGCGTGTAGACCAGCACACCCAGCAGGATGACCGGCAGCGCCCGGCGCAGGAAGTCGCCCGGAAAGACCGTGACGGTCCAGGCGCCGAGCATCGAGCCGCCGAAACCCAGCAGCGCGGCCGGCCACATGGCGCTCCAGCGCATCTGCACGCGCTGGCTGAACTGGGCCGCCGAGGCCGCGGTGCCCCAGATCGACGCGCTCTTGTTGGTGCCCAGCAGCGTGGCGGGCGGCGCGCCCGGAAACACCGCAAAGAGGGCCGGCACCAGGATCAACCCGCCGCCGCCCACGATCGCATCGATAAAACCCGCGAGCAGTGAGGCGCCCGTGACCACCAGCATTTCCATGCGGGCGATTGTCTCACCGGAATCGCTATCGAAACGATAGCTGTGGTGGCCGGTAGCGGCTGGCCAGGAGGCTTGTTTGGCTTGGAAGAAAGCGCCCGCGTTTGCGCTGCGAACGGGCAAAAAAAAGCGCCGACCAGCGGCGCTTTTCAAATATCAGACAGGCATCTCGTACGGAGCCTTTGAAGAATGTTCTTGTTGATCGATCGGAAGCTTGTCTCCTCGGACCCTCGGCAGTACGAGCAGGGCCCGTCGCGAGTGCGCAGATTGTGCAAGCGCGCACCCGCCCGGTGCATTAGGAATTACCCGCTTCGTGTTACTTCGACCCCCCGGTTGGGAAACCAAAGTGTTTCAGGCAGTTAACAAGATGGCATGACTCGTGCACACAGGCCTGTCGTCCACCACTCCAAGAAGAAACGGTCATGGCCCTGCTGGCACCCCAAGCCTCCCTGAACGCGGCCGACACCGCCTGGATGATGACCTCGACCACGCTGGTGCTGCTGATGACGCTGCCCGGCATCGCGCTCTTCTATGCCGGCATGGTGCGGCGCAAGAACGTGCTGGCCACCATGGCCGGGGTGGTGGCGATCGCCGCCGTGGTCTCGCTGACCTGGTTCGCGCTCGGCTACTCGCTGGCCTTCACGCCCGGCTGGCCCTGGCTGGGCAAGCTCTCGCGCATCGGTTTTTCGGGCTTCGAGTACCTGAAGGAGGCCGGCCAGGTGGCCGTGAGCCACGTGGCGCCGAACGTGCCGGAGTCGGTCTACGCGATGTTCCAGCTGAGCTTCGCGATCATCACCACCGCGCTGGTGCTCGGCGCCTTTGTCGAGCGCATGCGCTTCTCGGCGCTGCTGTGGTTCGCGCTGCTGTGGAGCGTGCTCGTGTACGCGCCGGTCGCGCACTGGGTGTGGGAGCCGGGCGGCTGGCTCGCGCAGATGGGTGCGCTCGACTTCGCAGGCGGCTCGGTGGTGCACGTCAACGCGGGCATCGCGGGGCTGGTGTGCGCCTATGCGCTCGGGCCGCGCCGGGGCTACGGGCGCGAGGCCTTCGAGCCCTACAGCCTGGCGCTCACCATGACGGGCGCGGGCCTGCTGTGGGTGGGCTGGTTCGGCTTCAATGCCGGCTCGGCGGTGGCGGCCGACGGGCGCGCCGGCCTGGCGATGCTGGTCACGCACATCGCGGCGGCGGCCGGCGCCATGAGCTGGATGATCGGCGAATGGATCGTGCGCCGCAGCCCGTCGCTCTTGGGCCTGTGCTCCGGCCTCGTGGCCGGGCTGGTGGCGATCACGCCGGCGGCCGGCTTCGTCACGCCGCTGTCGGCGCTGGCCATCGGCGCCATCGCCGGGCTGGCCTGCTACTGGGGCGCCACGGGCCTGAAGCACCTGCTCGGTGCGGACGACTCGCTTGACGTGTTCGGCGTGCACGGCATCGGCGGCATCGTGGGCGCGCTGCTCACGGGCGTGTTCGCCGACCCGCGCATCTCGGGCGCGACGGGCAACGTGCTGACGCAGGCGATCGCGGTCGCCAGCGTGGCGATCTACAGCGCGGCCGGCACGGCCATCGTGCTGTTCCTGGTGCATGTGCTGGTCGGATTGCGTGTCGACCCCGAGAGCGAACTGGTGGGCCTCGATCTTGCTCAACACAAGGAACACCTGGGAGCCTGACCCAACGACGGAGACCCCGCCATGCCCTCCATGTCCGAAAGCGAACGCATCGCGCTTGCAGCACGCCTTCACGTGGCACTGCGGCGAAAGCACGGGCGCGTGACCGACACCGAATGGATGGCCACCAATGCCGAGTACGCCGCCGAGATCGTGCGCATGACGCGCCAGCACGCCGCCGAGACCAAGGACGACGAACTCGACCAGCTCGCCACGCGGCTGGAGCAGGCCATGGAACCGCTGGCGCGCGCCGCGCGGCTGGCGGCGCGCCAGCCCGACGGCCTGCCGCCCACGCCGCCGCCGCGCTATGTCGGCGGGCTGCGCTGACGACGCCTCAGTTCGCGGCCAGCGCCGCCTTGCGGATCGACGCCAGCGTGCTCGCGGGCGTGATCGCCTCCGGGTCCAGCAGGCAATGCAGGATCGCCGGCTTGCCGCTGGCACGCGCACGCGCCAGTGCGGGGCCGAATTCTTCCGTCGTGGTCACGCGCTCGCCGTGGCCGCCGAACACCTCGGCGTAGCCACGGAAGTCGGGGTTCTTCAGCTGCGTGGCGCTGATGCGGCCGGGGTAGTGCTTTTCCTGGTGCATGCGGATCGTGCCGTACATGCCGTTGTCCAGCAGCACCACGAGGATCGGCAGGCCGTACTGCACGGCGGTCGCGAACTCCTGGCCATGCATCATGAAATCGCCGTCGCCCGCGAACACGACCACCTCGCGCTCGGGCCACAGCCGCTTGGCGCCGACGCCGGCCGGCAGGCCGTAGCCCATCGAACCGCTGGTCGGCGCGAGCTGGCTCGCGAACGCGCGGAACGGCCAGAAGCGGTGCACCCAGGTCGCGAAGTTGCCCGCGCCGTTGCAGAAGATGGTGTCGGCCGGCAGCACCTCGCGCAGGTGCTGCATGACCTCGCCCATCTGCAGCGGACCGGGGATGCGGATCGCGGCCGGGTCGCTCCAGCGCAGGAAGTCTTCGCGCGCGGTCTTCGTCTCGGCCTGCCACACGGGCGGTGACGCCGGACGCAACGCGGACACCGCTTCGGCGAACGCCTGCGGCGTGGCGTGGATGCCCTGCGTCGGGCGATAGAGCTTGCCGAGCTCGTCGGCATCGGCGTGCACGTGCACCAGCGCCTGCTTCGGCTGCGGGATCGCGAACAGCTCATAGCCCTGCGACGGCACTTCCGACAGACGCCCGCCCACCAGCAGCACGAGGTCCGCATTGCGGATGCGTTCCAGCATGCGCGGGTTGGCGCCGAGCCCCAGGTCACCCGCATAGCAGGGGTGCTCGGCGGACATCAGCATCTGGCGGCGGAACGAGCAGTACACGGGCAGCGCATGCGCCTCGGCGAACTGCGCGAACTGCTGCGTCGCGGCTTCGGACCAGCGGCTGCCGCCCAGGATGACGACGGGCCGCTGCGCTTGCGACAGGCGCTGCTGCAGCTCGGCGATCTGCGCCGCGCCCGGATGCGTTTCGGTGACGGCATACGGCAGCGCATCGGCCACCACGGCGGCTTCGGTCAGCATGTCTTCGGGCAGCGCGATCACCACCGGACCGGGCCGGCCCGAGGTCGCGACATGGAAAGCGCGCGACACCAGCTCGGGCACGCGCGCCGGGTCGTCGATCTGCACGACCCACTTGGCCATCGTGCCGAAGACCGCGCCGTAGTCCAGCTCCTGGAAGGCCTCGCGGCCCATCGCGTCGCGCGCGACCTGGCCGACGAACAGCAAGAGCGGCGTCGAATCCTGGTGCGCGATGTGCACGCCCGCCGCCGCGTTGGTGGCGCCGGGGCCGCGCGTGACGAAGCAGATGCCGGGCTGGCCCGTGAGCTTGCCCTGTGCCTCGGCCATCATTGCCGCGCCGCCTTCCTGCCGGCACACCGTCACGTCGATCGATGCGTCGTGCAATGCATCGAGCACGGCCAGGAAGCTTTCGCCGGGCACGCAGAAGAGCTGCTTGACGCCGTGGGTGATGAGCTGGTCGACCAGGATCTGGCCGCCGGTGCGGGAGGAAGTCATGAAGGTTCCAGTGGGATGAAGATGAGGGTCAGGAGAGCGCGGTGCAGGCAGCGGCGATGCGCGCACACGCCTCTTCCAGCTGCGCCATCGACGTCGCATACGAGATGCGGAAATACGGCGCGAGCCCGAACACGCTGCCCGGCACCACCGCCACCTCGACCTCCTGCAGCAGGTAGCGGCAGAAGTCGCTGTCGGTCTGCAGCAGCGCGCCGGCGGCGGTGCGCTTGCCGAGCACGCCCGCGCAACTTGCGAAGGTGTAGAAGGCGCCTTCGGGCACGCGGCAGTGCAGGCCCGGCGTGCGGTTGAGCGCGGCCACGACGACATCGCGGCGCTGTTGAAAGGATGCGCAGCGCTCGGCCACGATGCCCTGCGGTCCGGTGAGCGCCTCGATCGCCGCGGCTTGGCTCACCGACGACGGGCACGAGGTCGACTGGCTTTGCACCACCGCCATCGCGGCGATCAGCGGGCGCGGTCCGGCGCCGTAGCCGACGCGCCAACCCGTCATCGCATAGGCCTTCGACACGCCGTTCACCGTGAGCGTGCGTTCGCGCAGCCGCGGTTCGACAGCCACCGGCGTTGCGAACGCGAGGCCGTCGTAGAGAATGTGTTCGTAAATGTCGTCCGCCAGCACCCAGACGTGGGGATGGTCGAGCAGCAGGTCGGTGATCGGCTTCAGTTGCGCCGCGCTGTAGGCCGCACCGCTCGGGTTCGACGGCGAGTTGAGAAACAGCCAGCGCGTGCGCGGCGTGATGGCGGCCTGCAGTTGCGCGGCCGTCAGCCGAAAGCCGTTCTCCTCGCCGCACGCCACCGACACCGGCACGCCGCCGCAGATCTGCACGATGTCCGCATACGAAGTCCAGTACGGCGCGGGCAGGATCACTTCATCGCCCGGGTTCAGGCTCGCCATCAGCGCATTGAAGATCACCTGCTTGGCGCCCGCGCTCACGCTGATCTCGTCGAGCGCGAAGTCCAGCGCGTTGTCGCGCTTGAACTTCAGCTGCACCGCCGCCTTCATCGCCGGGCTGCCGTCGAGCACCGTGTAGCGCGTGTCGCCATGCGCAATGGCCTGCGAGGCAGCATGCCGGATGTTCTCGGGCGTGTCGAAGTCGGGCTCGCCCGCGCCCAGCACGATCACCGGGCGGCCGGCGCGCTTGAGCGCCTGCGCGTGGTCGGTGATGCGCAGGATCTCCGAGACATTGATGGCGCGCACGCGTTGCGCCGGCGAGAACACGGCGGCGTCTGTCACTTGGCGTAGGTCTCCAGCGGCTTGTCGTTGGGTTCGAGAATCAGCTGCTTGAGCGCGGGGCTCATCGGCAGGTTGAGGCTGGTGTTCTTCGGCGGGATCGCGGCCACGAACCACTTGGTGTAGATCTTCTCGAGATCGCCGCTCTTCATGAGCTTGCGCAGCGAGTCGTCCACTGCCGCCTTGAAGGCCGGGTCGTCCTTGCGGAACAGCAGCGCGATCGGCTCGGAGCCCAGCGCCTCGCCGGTGATGCGGTAGGCCGTCGGGTTCTTCGAGTTCGCGATGATCCCGGCGAGCAGGTTGTCGTCGAGCACGAAGGCATCGGCGCGGCCCGACTCCATGAGCAGGAAGCTCTCCAGGTGGTCCTTGCCGAGCATGGTGTTGTACGAGACGTTCTGTGCGCGCTCGCGCTTGCGCAGCAGCTGCACGGCGGTGGTGCCGGTCGAGGCCGACACGTTGCGGCCCGCGAGCTGGTCGAGCGTGGTGATGCCCGAGTCGACCTTGGTCGCCATGCGCACTTCGCTCACGTACGTGGTGAGCGCGAAGGCCACCTGCTGCTGGCGCGCGGTGTTGTTGGTGGTGGGGCCGCAGCCGATGTCCAGCGTGCCGTTCTGCACCAGCGGGATGGTGTTCTGCGCGGTCACGGCCATGTATTCGAGCTTGGCGTTGGGCGTGATGTCCTTCAGCACGCGCTCGCAGAGCTCGACGTGGTAGCCCACGTACTTCTCGCCCGCGCCCAGCATGTAGGCCATGGGCGGCGAGGCTTCGCGCACGCCGAGCACGACCTTGCCGCTCGCCTTGATCTTGTCGAGCGTGCCGCCGGTGGGCGCCTGCTGCGCGGTGGCGGTGGTGCCGAAGGCGAGCGCAAGCAGCGCGGCGGTGGCGAGGGTCTTCAGTTGCATCTTCATCTTTGCTGTCTCCTGGTGGTTTTTCTGGGGGGATAGGTGCGGCCGCTGCCTGGCCGCTGCGGCGAAACGCCGCGCGGCAGGCACCACGGGCCGGGGTTGTTCAGTCGCCGATGTCGAAGGTCACGCCCTGCGCAAGGGGAAGTGCCGTCGAGTAGTTGATGGTGTTGGTCGCGCGGCGCATGTAGGCCTTCCAGCTGTCCGAGCCCGCTTCGCGCCCGCCGCCGGTTTCCTTCTCGCCACCGAAGGCGCCGCCGATCTCGGCGCCGCTCGGGCCGATGTTGACGTTGGCGATGCCGCAGTCGGAACCGGCGCTGGACATGAAGCGCTCGGCCTCGCGCACATTGAGCGTGAAGATCGACGACGACAGGCCCGCGCCCACCGCGTTGTGCCATTCGATGGCTTCGTCGAGCGAGCTGTAGCGCACCACATAGAGGATGGGCGCGAAGGTCTCACGCAGCACCGGGCCGGCGTGCGACTTCAACTCCACCAACGCCGGGCGCACATAGAACGCGTCCGGCGTGCCGATGCCCTCGACGCGCTGGCCGCCGTGCACCGTGGCGCCGGTCTCGCGGCTTTCGTTCAGGGCCTTCTGCATGCCGTCGAAGGCCGCGCGGTCGATCAGCGGACCGACCAGCGTGCCGGCCTCGCGCGGATCGCCCACCTGCACGTTGCCGTAGACCTTCACGAGCTGGGGCACGAGCTGGTCGTACACGCTCTCGTGCACGAACAGGCGCCGCAGCGTGGTGCAGCGCTGGCCCGCCGTGCCCATGGCCGCGAAGGCGATGCCGCGCAGCGTAAGGTCCAGGTCGGCCGAGGGCGTGACGATGGCAGCGTTGTTGCCGCCCAGTTCGAGGATGGCGCGGGCAAAGCGCGCCGCCAGCTTCGGGCCGACCTGCCGGCCCATCGCCGTGGAGCCGGTGGCCGAGAGGATCGGCACGCGGGGGTCGTCGACCAGCACCTCGCCGATGTCGCGCCGGCCCAGCAAGAGGCCGAGCAGGCCTTCGGGCGCGTCGCCGAAGCGTTCGATGGCGCGCTGCGCGATGGCGTGCACGGCCAGCGCGGTGAGCGGCGTTTTTTCCGACGGCTTCCACACCACCGGGTCGCCGCACACCAGTGCGAGCGCCGCGTTCCACGACCACACGGCCACCGGGAAGTTGAAGGCCGAGATCACGCCGCACACGCCCAGCGGGTGCCAGGTTTCCATCATCCGGTGCTCGGCGCGCTCGGTGGCCAGCGTGAGGCCGTAGAGCTGGCGCGAGAGGCCGACCGCGAAGTCGCAGATGTCGATCATTTCCTGCACTTCGCCCGCGCCTTCGGACGGGATCTTGCCGGCCTCCAGCGTGACGAGGCGGCCCAGGTCGTGCTTGGCGGCGCGCAGCTCTTCGCCCAGCAGGCGCACCAGCTCGCCGCGGCGCGGCGCCGGTACCAGGCGCCAAGCCTTGAAGGCCTCGTGCGCACGGCCGATGGCGCCGGAGGCTTCCACGGCCGTGGTCTGCGGCACCTGCGCGATCACCTCGCCGCTGACCGGCGAGCGCACCGTGAGGTCGCCGCCGGTGTGGGCGGTGCGGGGCACGCCCAGGCGATGCAGCAGTTGGTCGACCTCGGCGGGGAGGGACACGGGGGTCTGGGCTTCTGGCATGGACGCTCCAGGGAGAAGGAAGGACAGAAGAAGAAATGCGACGGCGGGAACGGGCCAATATGTGCGAAACCCGCGCCCTTGCCTAGCGAAAAATTGGAAGGACTTGGTGCGTTTTGCGAATGAACTCCGTGACGACACCTTCCTTCAACGCACGACAAACGCCCACCCGCACAATGCGCACGTGCCCCGAAAACCGCCCGATCCCTCGCCGCCCCCGCCCTATTGGCTCTACCTGCTGGAATGCGAGGGCGGCGTGTACTACGCGGGCATCGCGCTCGACGTGGAGCAGCGCTTCTTCCAGCATGTCTTCGGGCTGGGCGCCAAGTTCACGCGCGCGCGTCCGCCGCAGCGCGTGCTGGCGGCGCGCCAGTACCCCGACAAGGGCGCCGCGTTGCGGGCGGAGATCGCGCTCAAGGCGCTGCCTCGCGCCCGCAAGCTGGCGTTCTTCGAGAGCTAGCCACCCCCCGCAGGCGACCTGCGCAGCATCACGGGCAGGCACAGCAGATAGAGCACGGCACCGGCCAGCCACACGATGCCCGGAAAGCGCGTGCGGAACGCGAAGTAGACCGCGCTGATCACCAGCGGCCCGACCACCGAGGCCAGGCTGGAGAGGCTCGCGAGCACGCCCTGCAGCCGCCCCTGCTCGGCCTCGCCCACGCGCCGCGAGAGCGTCGCCTGCAGCGCGGGCTGGCCGATGCCGCCCATGCACAGCAGCGGCAGCAGCGCGAGCGCCATCCAGCCCTGCGTGGCGAAGGCGATCAGCGCGTAGGCCGTGCAGTCGGCCAACGTGCCGAGGGCGATCGCCGCGCGCTCGCCCCAGCGCTCGACCACCGGGCCCGCCACGAAGCCCTGCACCAGCGCATGCAGCAGGCCGAAGCACGCGAGCGACAGGCCGACCGTGGTGGCGTTCCAGGCGAAGCGGTCCTCGCCGTAGAGCACCCAGGTCGTGCCGGCGACCTCGCCCACCATCACCAGCACCCCGAACACGCCCAGGATCGGCAGCAGCGCAGGAATGCCCATGGCCCAGCGCAGCGGCGCCAGCGGATGCAGCACGCCGCGGTCGAAGGGCCGGGCCGCGAGCGCTGGCGGGCGCGACTCGCGCAGCACCAGCAGGCCGACCAGGAACGTGATGCCGTTGAGCACCGCGGCCGCCACGAAGGGCAGCCGCACGCCGTGGTCGCCGAGCACACCGCCGATGGCCGGCCCGGCGATGAAGCCCAGCCCGAAGCAGGCGCCCATGCGGCCGAACCAGCGCGCGCGCTGCTGCTCGGGCGTGAGGTCGGCGATGGCCGCCGAGGCCACCGCCATGCTCGCGCCCGTCATGCCTGCGATGGCGCGACCCACGAACAGCATCCACAGCGAGGGCGCAAAGGCCATGAAGAGCGCATCGATCGCCGCGCCCGCCACCGACACCAGCAGCACCGGCCGTCGGCCGAAGCGGTCGCTCAGCGCGCCGAGCACAGGCGCGCACAGGAACTGCATCAGCGCGTAGAGCGACAGAAAGGCGCCGAAGCGCCAGCCGAGGTCGCCGGTGTGGCCGACCTCGCGCAGCAGGCCCGGCACGATGGGCATGACCAGGCTGATGCCGACGGCGTCGAGCGTGACGATCGCGAGGATCACCGCCTGCGCGTGGCGCCCGCCCGCTGCGGCGGACGGAGAAGAAAGATCAGAATTTATCATTGATAAGGAATTATCAGCGATAAATTCCAGGCTGTGAAGCAGCCCTCATTCGCCCGAACCAGGGCACGCACATCGCCATGAAACTGGACAGTGAAGTGATCCTCGAAGCCGCGCTCGCGCTGCTCGACGAGGTCGGCATGGACAAGCTCAGCACCCGGCTGCTGGCCGAGCGGCTCGGCGTGCAGCAGCCTGCGCTGTACTGGCATTTCAAGAACAAGCGCGCGCTGCTCGACGCGATGAACCGCGAGATCCTGCGCCGCGCGCACGACCGCCGGCTGCCGCTGGAGGGCGAGTCGTGGGAGACCTTCCTGCGAGAGAACGCGCGCAGCTTCCGGCGCGCATTGCTCGCGCGACGCGACGGCGCACGCCTGCATGCCGGCTCCGAGCCCGACCCGGGCGACCTCGAGATGGTGGAAGCCCAACTGGCCGCCGTGGTCAGCCGGGGCCTGCCGGCGACGCAGGCGATGGCGCTGCTGATCGCGCTGGGCCGCTACACCGTGGGCTGCGTGCTCGAGGAGCAGGCGGCACCGCCCGATGCGGAAATCCGGCAGCAGGCGCTCGATGCCGCCGCGGCCTCGCGCCCGCTCTTGGCCGAGGCCTTCGCCAGCTACCGCAAGGCCGGTCCCGATGCGATGTTCGAGGTCGGCGTGGACCTGATGCTCGAAGGCGCGAAGGCGCGCCTGGAGGCCGACACCAAGAGCCGCGCCAAGCCGCGCCGCTGAGCCGGCTCAGCGGTTGCGGTTGTCTTCCAGAATCCAGCCCGCCGCCTTCTCCGCCATCATCAGCGTCGGGCTGTTGGTGTTGCCGCTCGTGATGGTGGGCATCGCGCCCGCATCGACCACGCGCAGGCCGCGCACGCCGCGCACGCGCAGGCGCGCATCGAGCACCGCCATCGGGTCGCCGTCGGCGCCCATCTTGGTGGTGCCGACCGGATGGAAGATGGTCGTGGCGATGTCGCCGGCCAGCCGCGCGAGGTCGTCGTCGGTCTGGTACTGCACGCCGGGTTTCCACTCCTGCGGCTTGTACTTCGCGAGCGCGGGCTGCTGCGCGATGCGGCGCGTCACGCGCAGCGAATCGGCCGCGACCTTGCGGTCTTCCTCGGTGCTCAGGTAGTTGGGGGCGATGGCGGGCGCGTCTTCGAAACGCGCGCTCTTGATGCGCACCGAGCCCCGGCTCGTCGGGTTCAGGTTGCACACGCTCGCGGTGAAGGCCGGGAAGCTGTGCAGCGGCTCGCCGAAGGCGTCGAGCGACAGCGGCTGCACGTGGTACTGGATGTTGGGCCACGCGCGGTCGGGCGAGCTGCGCGTGAAGGCGCCGAGCTGCGACGGCGCCATGCTCATCGGGCCGCTGCGTTTCAGCAGGTATTCGAGGCCGATCTTCGCCTTGCCGACCAGCGACGAGGCCAGCACGTTGAGCGTGGGCGCGCCCTCGATCTTGTAGACCGCACGGATCTGCAAGTGGTCCTGCAGGTTGGCGCCGACGCCGGGTGCGTCCAGCGCCACGTCGATGCCGTGCTGGCGCAGCAGATCGGCCGGGCCGACGCCCGACAGCTGCAGGATCTGCGGCGAGCCGATAGCGCCCGCGCTCAGGATCACTTCGCACTCGGCGTGCGCCGTGGTCATCTCGGAGCCGTCCCACACCTGCGCGCCGGTGCAGCGTTTGGTGCCGTCGGGCAGCGTCTCGAACAGCAGGCGCGACACCTGCGCGCCGGTCCACAGCTCGAAGTTGGGGCGACCGTAGCAGGTGGGCCGCAGGAAGGCCTTGGCGGTGTTCCAGCGCCAGCCGTTCTTCTGGTTGACCTGGAAGTAGCCCACGCCTTCGTTGCTGCCGCGGTTGAAGTCGGCGGTGTGCGGCACGCCGGCCTGCACGGCCGCGTCAGCAAACGCATCGAGGATGTCCCAGCGCAGCCGCTGCTTCTCGACACGCCATTCGCCGCCCGCGCCGTGCATCTCGTCGGCGCCCAGGTAGAAGTCTTCGTGCTTGCGAAAGGCTGGCAGCACGTTCTCCCAGCGCCAGCCCTCGTCGCCCGTGAGCGCGGCCCAGTGCTCGTAGTCGCGCGACTGACCGCGCATGTAGATCATGCCGTTGATGCTCGAGCAGCCGCCCAGCGTCTTGCCGCGCGGATAGCGCAGCGTGCGGCCGTTGAGCCCCGCGTCGGGCTCGGTGTTGTAGAGCCAGTCGGTGCGCGGGTTGCCGATGCAGTACAGGTAGCCCACCGGAATGTGGATCCAGTGGTAGTCGTCCTTGCGGCCGGCCTCGATGAGCAGCACGCGCTTGGTCTTGTCGGCGCTCAGGCGGTTGGCGATGAGCGAGCCGGCGGTGCCGGCGCCGATGATGATGTAGTCGAAGGTGGTGTCGCTCATGGCGGCTGGCTTTTTGTCTCTCGTTGTTCTTCGGATGGAAGCAGCGCCGCGCGTGCGGCGCCCCTTTTTACTTCGCGGTGGGCATCACGAATTCCGCGCCCTTGCCGATGCTCTCCGGCCAGCGCTGCATGATCGACTTCTGCTTCGTATAGAAGCGCACGCCCTCTTCGCCATACGCGTGCATGTCGCCGAACAGGCTCTTCTTCCAGCCGCCGAAGCCGTGCCAGGCCATCGGCACCGGGATCGGCACGTTGATGCCGACCATGCCGACCTGGATGCGGCGGCCGAACTCGCGCGCCACGTTGCCGTCGCGCGTGAAGCAGCTCACGCCATTGCCGAACTCGTGCGCGTTGATGAGGTCGACGGCTTCCTTGAAGGTCGCGACGCGCAGGCAGCCCAGCACGGGGCCGAAGATCTCTTCCTTGTAGATGCGCATCTCGGGCGTGACGTGGTCGAACAGCGTGCCGCCCATCCAGAAGCCATCGCCGCAGCCTTCGCCAGCCTTGTTGCCGTCGAAGCTGCGGCCGTCGACCAGCAGCTTCGCGCCTTCCTTCTCGCCCTGCGCGATGTAGCCGGTGATGCGCTCGTGCGCGGCGCGCGTGACGATCGGGCCCATCTCGGCCGCGAGGTTCTCGCCATCGAGCACCTTCAGCGTCTTCGTGCGCTCGATGAGCTTGGGCAGCAGCCGGTCGGCCACGTCGCCCACCAGCACCGCGACACTGATCGCCATGCAGCGCTCGCCGGCCGAGCCGTAGCCGGCGCCGATGAGGGCGTCGACGGCCTGGTCGATGTCGGCGTCGGGCATGACGACCATGTGGTTCTTCGCGCCGCCCAGCGCCTGCACGCGCTTGCCGTGGCGGGCACCGGTCTCGTAGATGTAGTTGGCGATGGGCGTGGAGCCGACGAAGCTGATCGCCTTGACGTCAGGATGCTCGAGCAGCGCGTCGACCGCCACCTTGTCGCCCTGCACCACATTGAACACGCCGTCGGGCAAGCCGGCCTTCTTGAGCAACTCGGCCATCAGCAGCGACGCGCTCGGGTCGGTCGGGCTGGGCTTGAGCACGAAGGTGTTGCCCGCGGCGATGGCCACCGGGAACATCCACATCGGCACCATCACCGGGAAGTTGAAGGGCGTGATGCCCGCGACCACGCCCAGCGGCTGGCGCAGCGTCCAGTTGTCGATGCCGGTGCTCACCTGGTCGGTGAAGTCGCCCTTGAGCAGCTGGGGAATGCCGCAGGCGAACTCGACGATGTCGATGCCGCGGCTCACCTCGCCCTGCGCGTCGGTGAAGACCTTGCCGTGCTCGGCGGTGATGAGGTGGGCGAGCTCGTCCTTGTGCTGGTTGAGCAGCTCCAGGAACTTGAACATCACGCGCGCCCGGCGGATCGGCGGTGTGTCGGCCCAGGCCGGGAACGCGGCCTGCGCGGCGGCCACGGCGGCCCCGACCTGCGCGGCGTCGGCCAGGCCGACCTTGCCGGTGACGGCGCCGGTGGCGGGGTTGGTCACGTCCTGCGTGCGGCCGGAGGTGTTGGCGGCGGGGGCGCCGGCGATGTGGTGGTCGATATTTCGGGTGCTGATGGACATGTGCGGGTCTCCTGAAGGCAATTTGGCCCAATCCACGAAGAGAAAGCCAATGAATTCGCGTCGATGACGCTATAAATCATTCTTATATGACTACGTCATCGATGGACCTCCAGATTCTGCGCGCCTTCATCCTGGCGGGGGGGGGGGGGGGGGGGGGGGGGGGGGGGGGGGGGGGGGGGGGGGGGCGTAC
>NZ_JBYTBC010000010.1:0-148133 GCF_058788795.1 Variovorax sp. FW301-JW7 | reverse complement strand
CAAGATTCTGCGCGCTTTCATCCTGGCGGCGCGCGAGGGCAACGTCTCGCGCGCCCCCGAGAAGCTGCACCTGACGCAGCCCGCGGTGAGCCTGCAGCTCAAGCGTTTCGCGGAGGAAACCGGGCTGGTGCTGTTCACCCGCACGCCGCACGGGCTGGCGCTCACGGCCGACGGCGCGGCCATGCTGCCGCAGGCCGAGCGCGTGCTGGCGGCCGTGGGCGACCTGCAGCAGGCCGCGCGCAACCTGCAGGTCACGGTGCGCGGGGCGCTGCGCATCGGCACCATCCTCGACCCCGAGTTCACGCGGCTCGGTGTGTTCCTGCGCGAGCTGGTCGAGGCCGCGCCGCAGATCGAGACCGAGCTGCGCCACGGCATGAGCGGCAGCGTGCTGGCGCAGGTGCTGCGCGGCGAGCTCGACGTGGGCTTTCACCTCGACCCCAGCGACGAACCCGACGCCGCCGCACCGGCGCCGCTGGCGGTGCGCACGCTCACCCGCTTCAGCTACCGCGTGGTCGCGCCGGCCGGCTGGGGTCCGCAGGTGCTGGGGCGCGACTGGAAGGCGCTGGCCGCCCTGCCCTGGCTCGCCACGCCGCCCGAGTCGGCGCACCACCGTTTGCTGGAACGCGTGTTCGGCCCGCTCGGCCTGGCGCCCCGGCGCGTGGCGCTGGTCGACCAGGAGGCCTCGATGCTCGACCTGTTGAAGTCGGGCGTGGGCCTGAGCCTGGTGCGCGACTCGATCGCGATCCGCGAAAGCCAGGCCCACGGCCTCGTGCTGGCCGACCGTGTGCGGCTCGATTGCGCGCTGCGTTTCGTCTCGCTGGCCGCGCGCCGCGACGAGCCCGTGATCGCCAGCGCATGGAACGCGCTGGCCCGCGCCTGGAGCTGAAGGGTTCCTGAAAAAAACGGCGTCTGGCCCTACGCAAACGAAGGGCCAGACGCACACAAGCCCCGGATGCACGCGGTTACGATGCGCCCTCTCACCTGAACCTTTGTTTACGTTCTGTTCCGCACGCCTGCCCATGCCTTCCAACCCGTCGCCCGCTGACGCCTCCGCCATCGACGACGCCTCTGCGCCGCCGCGCGCGCGAACGCAGGACGTGGACGGCCGCAACTGGGCCGTGGCCAGCGGTTGCTGGACCACGCTGGCGATGTCGTCGCGGCAGGCCTGGGACGCCTTGGCCGCAGACCTCGCGGCCCTGCCGCCCGCGGACGACCGGGCCTGGGACCTGCGCCCCATCGGCCAGCTCGACCACATCGGCGCGCAGCTGCTGTGGGACCACTGGGGCCACGGTTGGCCGGCCACGCTCGAGCTGGCGCCGCAGCAGCAGGCGGTGCTCGACCATGTGGCGAAGTTCACGGTGGCCACGCCCGACGAGCCGCCCAAATCGCTGAGCGACCGGTTGCGCGAACTCGCGCACAACGGCCCGCGCGCGATGGTCGTGCTGCGCGACTTCGTGGGCCTGATCGGCCAGCTCGCACTCGACCTGTGCACGCTGGCGCGCGCACCGCACCGCGGGCCGTGGCGCGACTTCTCGGGCCACCTCTATCAGTTCGGCGCCACGGCGCTGCACATCACGGCGCTGGTCGGCCTGCTCATCGGCGTGGTGCTGGCCTACCTGATCTCGCAGCAGCTGCGCCAGTACGGCGCCGAGACCTTCGTGGTGAACATCCTCGGGCTGTCGCTGATCCGCGAACTCGGGCCGGTGCTGGCCGCCGTGCTGATCGCGGGCCGCTCGGGCTCGGCGATCACCGCGCAGATCGGCGTGATGCGCGTCACCGAAGAACTCGACGCCATGCGCGTGATGGGCATCCCGCACGGCTTCCGTCTCGTGATGCCGCGCGTGCTGGCGCTGGCCATCGCGATGCCGCTGATCAGCCTGTGGACCTCGATGGCGGCGCTGGCCGGCGGCATGCTCGCGGCCGACGCCGCACTCGGCATTTCGCCGGCGTATTTCCTGTCGGCCCTGCCGCGCGCGGTGCCCATCGCCAACCTCTGGCTGGCGCTGGCCAAGTCGGCGGTGTTCGGCGTGCTGATCGCGCTGATCGGCTGCTACTTCGGCATGAAGGTCAAGCCCAACACCGAGAGCCTGGGGCGCGGCACCACGTCGTCGGTCGTGACCTCGATCACTGCGGTGATCCTGGTCGACGCGCTCTTCGCCGTGCTGTTCAAGGGCATAGGATTCCGCGGATGAACGCCGCCGCGACATCCCCGTCGAACACCGTCGTCGACATCCGCAAGCTCTGGACCGTGTTCAAGAGCCCCGATGGCGAACAGGTGGTGCACCGCGACCTCGACCTGCACCTCGACCGCGGCGAGGTGCTGTCGTTGGTCGGCGGTTCGGGCACCGGCAAGACGGTGCTGCTGCGCCAGATCCTCGGGCTGCAAAAGCCCACGAAGGGCGCGGTCGAGGTGCTGGGCCGGGCGCCGGGCGAACTCAGCGCGGCCGGCGCGGCCAACGTGGGCATGCTGTTCCAGCACGGCGCGCTGTTCTCGGCTTTCAGCGTGCTGGAGAACATCGCCTTTCCGCTGCGCGAACTCAAGCTGCTGCCCGACGAGCTGATCCGCCATGCCGCGCTCGTGAAGCTGCAGATGGTGGGGCTGGAGCCGCAGCATGCGAACAAGAGCCCGTCGGACCTGTCGGGCGGCATGATCAAGCGCGTGGCGCTGGCGCGCGCGCTCATCATGGACCCGCCGCTGCTGCTGCTCGACGAACCCACGGCCGGCCTCGACCCCGAAGCCTCCGACAGCTTCTGCGACCTGCTGCGCGGCCTGCACCGCGAGCTAGGGCTGACGGTCGTGATGGTCACGCACGACCTGGACACCCTGTTCGACCTGAGCACCCGCATCGCGGTGCTGGCCGACCAGAAGGTGATCGTGAGCGGCACGGCGCGCGAAGTCATCGCCTATCCGCATCCCTTCATCCACGAATACTTTCTCGGCGGGCGCGGCCAGCGCGCCCTGGAGGCGCTGCACGACAAGCCCGCCGCCGGCACACAACCATCCGCGCCGCGGCCCGAGGCCGCGCGCGCTGAAGAAAGGTAGGTCCCCATGGAAAACAAGGCCCACGCCCTCGCCGCCGGCGCCTTCGTGCTCGGCCTGATCGCCGCGCTCGTCGCGCTGGTGGTCTGGTTCACGCGCGACAACACCGTGCGCAACGTGTACGAACTCTCCACCCGCGACGCCGTGAGTGGCCTGCAGCCGCAGGCCCAGGTGCGCTACCGCGGCATCTCGGTCGGCAAGGTGACCTCGATCGACTTCGACCCCAAGACCAAGGGCAACGTGCGCGTGCGCATCACGGTCGACGAGCGCGTGCCGCTCACCACCTCCAGCTTTGCCACGCTGAGCTACCAGGGCGTGACCGGCCTGGCCTTCATTGCGCTGGACGACGAGGGCGAATCGACCGTCGCGCTCAAGCCGAACAACGACAGCCCACCGCGCATTCCGCTCAAGCCCTCGATGCTCGCAAAGCTGCAGGACCGCGGCGAGGAAATCATCGACCAGGTGGAAGAAGTGACCAAGCGCGCCAACGCGCTGCTGGCCGACGCCAACCAGAAGCGCGTGGCCGACGCGCTGGAGAACATCGCAGCCGCCTCGGCCAGTGCCAACGCGCTCATCAAGCAGCTCGACAACACCGTGAAGACCGGCCTGAACCCGACGCTGGCCGCCATGCCCGAGACGCTGACGACAGTGAAGAAAGCCGCCGGCGACGTCTCGCGCGTGGCCAACAACTTCAACACCACCGTGGGCAAGCTCAACGCGCCCGACGGCCCGGTCGAGCGCCTGGGCGAGGGCACCAAGGCGCTGGCGCAGGCCGTCGATTCGTTCAATGCCGCCACCCTGCCGCGCGTGAACCGCGTGGCCGACGACACCGCCCACGCGGTGCGCCGCCTGGGCCGCGCGGCCGACAGCATCAACGACAACCCGCAATCGCTGCTGTTCGGCAACGGCGGCGCGGCCGCGGGCCCGGGCGAGCCCGGCTTCGTTGCGCCCGCCGCACGCCACTGACCGGGAGCAGACAAACCATGCGCATGAAGAACACCCTCCACGCCCTCGCCAGCCTCGGCTGTGTGCTGCTGGTCGCCGGCTGCGGCATGCTGCCCGACAAGCCGGCACGCGCCACGCTGTACGACTTCGGCCCCGGCCTTTCGTCCGCCGCACCTGCAGCAGCGCCGACGACCGCGCTGCCGGCGCTGTCCCTCGCGGAGTTCGACAGCAACGCGCGCCTGGACGGCACGCAGATCCTGTACCGCATGGGCTACGCCGACGCCAACGAGCTGCGCCCGTACGGCCAGTCGCGCTGGAGCCTGCCGCCTGCGCAGCTGCTGCGCCAGCGGCTGCGCGACACGCTGGCCGAGCGCCGCACCGTGCTCGGCCCTGAAGAAAGCGCGACGCTCGCGCGCACCGAAGGCATCGTGCCCGACACGCTGCGCATTTCGCTCGACGAGTTCAGCCACTACTTCGACGCGCCCGCCAGCAGCACGGGCCTGGTGCGCCTGCGCGCCACGCTGGTCCGCACCGCCACCGGCGGCGATCGCGTGATGGGCCAGCGGACCTTCACCGTGCGCCGCCCCGCCGCCAGCGCCGACGCGCCCGGTGGCGTGAAGGCGCTGGTCGCGGCGAGCGACGCGGCCATGGCCGAGGTCGTGCAATGGGTCGACCAGCTGCAGCAGCAAGACCCGCCGCAGCCGCGTGCGGCGGCGCCACGGCGCTGAACGGCTTTTCATTCCACCCCACCCTGAGGAGACCCGTCCCATGAACGCAACGCGCATCGTCGGCATCCTGCTGGTCGTGGCCGGCATCGCCGGGCTCGGCCTGGGCGGCTTCAGCTTCACCAAGGAAACCCACCAGGCCAAGCTCGGCCCGCTGGAGTTCTCGGTGAAGGAAAAACAGACCGTCAACATCCCGGCCTGGGCCGGCGTGGCGGCGATCGTGGTGGGCGGCGCGCTGGTGCTGCTGGGTGGCAAGAAGGGCTGAGCGCCCGCCGACCACCGCCATGGCCGACGCCTTCGTGCCGCTGGAAGGCGGCTGCACCTGCCGGCAGGTGCGCTACCGCCTGAACGCCCCGCCGCTCTTCGTGCACTGCTGCCACTGCCGCTGGTGCCAGCGCGAGACAGGCTCGTCCTTCGCGCTCAATGCGCTCATCGAACCGGAACACGTGCAGATGCTGCAGGGCGCGGTCGATCGGGTGCTCACGCCCTCGGCCAGCGGACGCGGCCAGACCTACGCGCGCTGCCCCGCCTGCCATGTCGCGCTGTGGAGCCACTACGCCGGCGCCGGCGACGCCGTGAGCTTCATCCGCGTGGGCACGCTCGACACGCCCGACCGGCTGCCGCCGGACCTGCACATCTTCACGATGTCGAAGCAGCCGTGGGTGGTGCTGCCGCCCGGCACACCGACCGTGCACGAGTACTACGACCGTAAAGATTACTGGCCCGCCGAGAGCCTCGCGCGCTGGCGGGTGTTGCGCGAGAAGATGCGGGCCGGCTGACCTGCGCGCCCCGCCTCAGCGGCTCGCATACCCGGACAGGAACGCATCGACCGCCGCGTTCGCGTAGCGCTCCAGCTCGGCGGGGTCGCTCGCATGGTCGCCCGTGAACATGGCCCGGTTCAACGGAATCCACAGCAGCAGCCCGGTGAAGTGGTTGGCCGCGAGCAGCGGGTCGTCGACCTTGAGCAGCCCACGCTGGGCGTAGCGCTCGAAGCTCGCGGCCAGCGTCGCGAGCACGCGTTCGAAGCCTTGCGCGAACCAGGCTCGCGCCACGTCGGGAAAGCGCTCCGCATTGGCGATCACCAGGCGCCGCAGCCGCAGCAGCTCGGGTTGCATCAGCGCGGTGACGAGCTTGCGGGCCAGCCCCTGCAACGCCTCCCGGGGGTGGCTGGCGTCCGCCAGCGAGCCGGCCACCAGCTGGATGACCGTGTCAACGTCGTCGGCCGTGAGCTGAATGATCGCGGCGTAGAGCCGCTCCTTGTCGGTGAAGTGCCGGTACAGCGTGGGCTTGGACACGCCCGCCAGGGTGGCGACCTCGTCCATGGTCGTGCCGTTGTAGCCCCGGTCGAGGAAGACCGTGGACGCGGCTTCCAGGATGAGCCTGCGCTTGCGGTCGGATCGTTTTTCTGCGGGCTGTTCCATCACCGGACTCCGGGTTTCTTGACAATCAACAACGAAACTATACAGTTTAGTTTCCATTCACTTGCACCCATGCCACCATGGAATTCCAGACGACAACGCGCATCGCAGGCGCCTCCTCGCAGCGGGCGCTGCTGGCCTGCGGCATGTGGGTCGCGCCCGTGTTCTACGGGCTCGCCGTGCTCCAGTTGCTGCTGCGCCCCGAGTTCGACATCCGCGCGCTTCCGATCAGCTACCTCGCGCTGGGCGAGCTCGGCTGGATCCAGGTGGGCAGCTTCATTCTCTCGGGATTGTTCGCAATTCTTTGCGCCGTCGGGCTCAAGGCCTGGCTGAAGGGCCAGCGCGGCGGCACCTGGGGACCGATCCTGGTCGGGCTGTTCGGCGTCGGCACGGTGCTGGCGGGCCTCTTTCCACCCGACCCGTTCCCCAAGGCCGGCGAGACGCCCACGATGAGCGTGCCCGGCGCGCTGCACATGCTCGCGTTCTTCCTGGCGTTCCTGTCGCTGATCGCGGCCTGCTTCGTTTTCGCGCGCCGCTTCTTCGCGCTGAAGCAAGGCGGGTGGGCGCTCTATTCGATGGCCACCGGCATCCTGGTGCCCGTGCTGATCGGCCTGGGCATGAGCAACCCGGCTTCGGCCAGCGTGATCGTGGCCGGTGCGGGGCTGGTGCTCTTCGGGTGGCTGGGCGTCCTGTCGTGGCGGATGCGCTCGGGCGGGATCGTCAGGCCCGCGGCGTGACCGCATCGTCGGTGCCCGCCATGCCGGCGACCAACTTCGGCAGCAGGTCTTCCGACGCCCCCCGCAACACCACCGCCGCCGCATCGTCCAGGTGCGGCAGCGGCTCGATGTTCAGCGTGACCAGCCGCGCCCCGCGCGCCATCGCCAGCTTGGGCAGTTCGGCCGCCGGGTAGACGATGGTGGTGCTGCCGACCACCAGGAACAGGTCGGACTCCTGCGCCGCCACCTGGGCGTCGAGCAGCACGCCGGCGTTCAGCATCTCGCCGAACATGACCACGTCGGGCCGCGCGTGCGAGCCGCAGCGCAGGCAACGGTGGAAGGGCCAGGGGCCGCTGCGGTTGCCGCAGTGGTCGCAGCGCCAGCGGCGCAGCGAGCCGTGCAGCTCCAGCACGTCCTGGCCGCCGGCCTTGCCGAGCAGGCCGTCGACGTTCTGCGTGATGAGCCGGGTCGCGGGGCGCAGCCGCTGCAGCTGCGCGAGCGCGAGGTGGCCGGGGTTGGGCGACGCGGTCTCGATCTGCGCCAGGCGCTGGGCCCAGAACTTCGTGAAGCCGCCCGGGTCACGCGCGAGGTCGTCGGCATGCGAGAACTTGAGCGCGTTCTGGCTCATCCACAGGCCGTCGGCGTCGCGGTAGGTCGGGATGCCCGAGGCCTTGGACAGCCCCGCGCCCGAGAAGACCACGATGCGCCGCGCGCCGCGCAGCAGCGCGACGGTGCGGTCGATGCGCAGCGCGAGGTCGTCGGAAGAAGAGAAAGAAGACAAGGCGGAAGAAAACAGGGTCATCGATCGGAAACGGAGGGAACCACGGCGCCGGTGGCGCTCGCGCCCAGGCGCTGCGACACCGTGCCCGCGCAGGCCTTGAGCGCGCGCGCGATCTCGCCGTCCCAGGCGGTGTGGAAAATGCCGGCCGGGCCGATGGCGGTCACGGCCAGCACGATGGCGCCGGTGTGGTCGAACACAGGCGCGGCCATGGCGCTCACGCCCTCGATCACCTCGCCGTCGGAGCGGCTGATGCCGTGGTCGCGCACTTCCTGGCACTGGCGCTCGAAATCGCTCCACGAGGGCAGCGGTTGCACCGGCGGCATGCCGGCCGGCGGCGCGGGCTCGGCGGCGCCCTTGCGCTGCTTCTGGCGCTGGCGCTCGTCCTCGAGCTGCGCGCGCACCACCGCCGGGTCGAGGTAGGCGGCAAAGACGCGGCCCGAGGCCGTGTTGGTAAGCGAGAACACCGTGCCGTGGCGCATGTTCACGTGCACCGGCGAGGGCGACTCGGCCGTGCGCACGATGGTCGCGCCGCGCGCGCCCCACACGGCCAGCGCCACGGTGTGGCCGATCTGCTGCGCGAGCTGGCCGATCAGCGGCGTGGCGATGTGCACCGGGTCGGCCTGCTGCAGGCTGATCAGCCCCAGTTGCAAGGCCAGCGGGCCAAGCAGATAGTGGCCGCTGGCGCGGTCCTGCTCGATGAGGCCCAGCCGGCCGAAGCTCACCATGTACGGGTGGGCCTTGGCGGCCGTCATGTCCGCTTCGCGGGCAAGGTCCTTGAGCGCCATCGGGCGGCCGTGGTGCACCAGCGCGCGCAGCAGCTGCCCGCCGACTTCGATGCTCTGGATGCCGCGCTGGGCGCGGTCGGTGTCAGTCGCTGCCATGGCCGCCTTGCCGTCTGGTTGTTCGTTCATGAAGAAGGCATTAGACATGAACTGATCTCGGGCTTACACTCCGCGCATTCGTTATCTGCAAACTCGTTCGCCTTAAACGAATCAGGCGAATCCCAAAACCACCCCACCGGAGACACACGATGAGCCAAGCCAAGAAATTCGCCAGCCAGGCCGACCTGGAAGAAAAGAAGATCACCTTCAGCCAGATCTCGGAGCACGCCTGGGCCTACACGGCCGAAGGCGACCCCAACACCGGGATCATCATCGGCGACGACTGCGTGCTGGTGGCCGACACCCAGGCCACGCCCGCCATGGCTGCCGACGTGGTGCGCCGCATCCGCGAAGTGACCGACAAGCCCATCAAGTACGTGGTGCTCACCCACTACCACGCGGTGCGCGTGCTGGGCGCGGCAGGCTACGACGCCGAACACATCCTGGCCAGCCAGGACACGCGCGACCTGATCGTCGAGCGCGGCGAGGAAGACAAGGCCAGCGAAATCGGCCGCTTCCCGCGCCTGTTCCAGAACGTCGAGACGGTGCCCCCGGGCCTGACCTGGCCCACCATGACCTTCACCGGCAAGATGACGCTGTGGCTGGGCAAGCTCGAAGTGCAGCTGCTGCAGCTGGGCCGCGGCCACACCAAGGGCGACACCGTTGTCTGGCTGCCGCAGGAGCGCGCGCTGCTGTCGGGCGACCTGGTCGAGTTCGGCGCCACGCCGTACGCCGGCGACGCCTACTTCCAGGACTGGCCGCAGACGCTGGACAACATCGCCGCCCTGAAGCCCCTGGCCCTGGTGCCGGGCCGCGGCGCCGCGCTGACCACGCCCGAGGACGTGGCCAAGGGCCTGCAGGAAACGCGCGCCTTCATCGCCGACGTGTACGCCAGCGTGCAGGACGGCGTGAAGGCCGGCCGCGACCTGAACGCGGTCTACAAGGAGACCTACGAGAAGCTCAAGCCCAAGTACAGCCAGTGGGTGATCTTCGACCACTGCATGCCCTTCGACGTGAGCCGCGCCTACGACGAGGCCTCGGGCCACGCCGACCCGCGCGTGTGGACGGCGCAGCGCGACATCGACATGTGGAAGGCCCTGGAAGGCTGATCGCGCCGCGACCTTCCCCCGCGCGGGGAAGGCGACGGAAACGACAAGAACACGGAGACACCACGTGATCGACTACCAAAGCCTGCGCTTCGACTACACCCGCCACGCCGACCAGGACGCCGCCGCGCCCGCCCGCCACCCCGTGGTGGTCGTGGGCGCCGGCCCGGTGGGCCTCACGCTCGCCATCGACCTCGCCCTGCGGCAGATTCCCGTGGTGCTGCTCGACAACGACAACAGCCTGTCCAGCGGGTCGCGCGCGATCTGCTTCGCCAAGCGCACGCTCGAGGTGTTCGATCGCCTCGGCTGCGGCGACCGCATGGTGGACAAGGGCGTGTCGTGGAACGTCGGCAAGGTGTTCTTCCATGACGAGCAGGTCTACCGCTTCGACCTGCTGCCCGAGCCCGGCCACGAGCGCCCGGCCTTCATCAACCTGCAGCAGTACTACGTCGAGGGCTACCTCGTCGAACGCGCCGCGGCCTTGCCGCTGATCGACCTGCGCTGGAACAACAAGGTGGTCGGCATCGAGCAGCGCGATGACGGCGCGATGCTCACCATCGAGACGCCTGAAGGCAACTACGAACTGGCCGCTGGCTACGTCGCCGCCTGCGACGGCTCGCGCTCCAACCTGCGCCAGATGCTGGGGCAGGAGGCCAAGGGCCGCGTGTTCCGCGACCGCTTCCTTATCGCCGACATCACGATGGACGCGCAGCTGCCCACCGAGCGCCGCTTCTGGTTCGACCCCTCGTTCCACCCCGGCCAGAGCGTGCTGCTGCACAAGCAGGCCGACGGCATGTGGCGCGTCGACTTCCAGCTCGGCTGGGACGCCGACCCGGTGGAAGAGCGCAAGCCTGAGCGCATCACGCCGCGCGTGCGCGCGCTGCTGGACAGCATCGGCTTCGAAGGCGTGCAGTTCCAGATCGGCTGGGCCAGCGTCTACACCTTCGCCTGCCAGCGCATGGAGCGCTTCCGCCACGGCCGCGTGCTGTTCGCGGGCGACTCGGCGCACGGCGTGTCGCCCTTCGGCGCGCGCGGCGCCAACTCGGGCGTGCAGGACGCCGACAACCTCGCCTGGAAGCTCGCGGCCGTGCTGGCCGGCGACGCGCCCGACGCACTGCTCGACAGCTACGCCAGCGAACGCGAATACGCCGCCGACGAGAACATCCGCAATTCGACGCGCGCCACCGACTTCATCACGCCCAAGAGCGAGGTGAGCCGCCTCTTCCGCGACGCGGTGCTCGAGCTGACCAAGCGCCACGCCTTCGCGCGCTCGCTGGTCAACAGCGGGCGGCTGTCGGTGGCCACGGTGCTGCGCGACTCGCCGCTCAACACGCCCGACGCCGACACCTTCGCCGGCGCGATGGTGCCCGGCGCAGCAGCAGCCGATGCGCCCGTGCGGCGCGCCGACGGCAGCACCGGCTGGCTGCTGCGCGAATGCCATGTGGCGCGCTTCACCGCGCTGGTGTTCGGCACCGGCGACGCCGCCGAGCGCAGCCTGCAGGCGCTGAACGCCAGCGAGCTCGCGCTGCACGTCGTGCGCGTGGAAGGCACCGGCGCCGACGCCGAACTCGCCACGCAGCGCTACGACGCGCAGCCCGGCACCGTCTACCTGCTGCGGCCCGACCAGCACGTGTGCGCGCGCTGGCGGCAGCCCACGGCGGCGAAGCTCCGCGCGGCCCTCGACCACGCACTGGCAAAGGCATGACCCCGATGCAACCGCAACTGATCACCACGCCGAACCTCGAAGCGCCCGACGATTTCTACGAGGCGCTCATCGAGGCCCACCAGGGGCTTTCCACGGAGGAAAGCCACGCCTTCAACGCACGGCTCGTGCTCGTGCTGGCCAACCACGTCGGCTCGCTGGCCGTGCTGCGCGAAGCCTTCGACGCGGCACGCGCCGGCTGAACGGCCACGCATTCCCACCTCATCGCGACTTTCGAAAGACAAGCCCATGACCCAAGCAACACCCGCCGCCGAACGGCGCTACCAGAGCGGCTTCGGCAACGAGTACGCCTCCGAGGCCGTGCCCGGTGCGCTGCCGCAAGGCCGCAACAACCCGCAGCGCGGCCCCTTCGACCTGTACACCGAGTTGCTCTCGGGCACCGCCTTCACGGCGCCGCGCCACGAGAACCGCCGCACCTGGCTGTACCGCCGCCAGCCCTCGGTGGTGTCGGGCCGCTACCAGCCCTACGCGCAGGCGCACTGGACCACCGGCGCCGACCGCGAGATCGCGCTGCCGCCCGAGCCGATGCGCTGGGGCCCGCTGCCGCTGGACGGCGCGGCCGACGTCGACTTCATCGACGGCATGCACACGCTGGCCGCCAACGGCGACGCCGAGTCGCAGGTCGGCATCGGCTCGCTGATGTACATGGCGGGCCGTTCGATGGACCAACGCGCCTTCGTCAACGCCGACGGCGAGATGCTGGTGATGCCCCAACAAGGCCGCCTCGTCGTCACGACCGAACTCGGCGTGCTCGACGTCAAGCCCGGCGAAATCGTGGTGCTGCCGCGCGGCATGGCCTTCAAGGTGGCCCTGCCCGACGGGCTCTCGCGCGGCTACGTGTGCGAGAACTACGGCGCGCACTTCCGCCTGCCCGAGCTCGGCCCGATCGGCTCGAACGGTCTGGCCAATGCGCGCGACTTCCAGGCGCCCGTGGCGGCTTTCGAGGCAGACGGCGGCGCCTACGAGCTGGTGAAGAAATTCGGTGGCCGCTTCTGGACCGCACCGACCAAGCAATCGCCCTTCAACGTGGTCGCCTGGCACGGCAACCTCGCGCCGGTGAAGTACGACACGGCCAACTTCATGGTCATCGGCTCGATCAGCTTCGACCATCCCGATCCGTCGATCTTCACCGTGCTGACCTCGCCCAGCGACACGCCCGGCACGGCCAACTGCGACTTCGTGATCTTCCCGCCGCGCTGGATGGTGATGGAAAACACCTTCCGTCCGCCGTGGTTCCACCGCAACCTCATGAGCGAGTTCATGGGCCTGGTGCTGGGCGAGTACGACGCCAAGCCGGGCGGCTTCAAGCCCGGCGGCGCGAGCCTGCACAACTGCATGGTGCCGCACGGCCCGGATGAAGAAGCCTTCGACAAGGCCACGCACGCCGACCTCAAGCCGCACAAGCTGGACAACACGCTGGCCTTCATGTTCGAGAGCCGCTACCGTTTCATCCCGACGAACTTCGCGCTGCAAAGCCCGGCGCTCGACACCGACTACACCGACTGCTGGGCCGATCTGAAAGACCAATTCAAGGCATGACGCACGCTCTCACCCTCACCCGCCGCGCCGCGGCCCTCGCGCTGCTGGCCGCGCCGCTGCTGGCGCACGCGGCCGACTTTCCGTCCAAGCCCATCAAGTTCATCGTGCCCTACACGGCCGGCGGCACCACCGACCTGGTGGCGCGCACCGTGGGCCAGAAGGTGTCGGAGAAGCTGGGCCAGCCCGTGCTCATCGACAACCGCGGCGGCGCGGGCGGCAACATCGGCATGGACGCCGTGGCCAAGGCCGCGCCCGACGGCTACACGATCGGCTTCGGCGCCATCTCGACCAACGCGCTGAACCCGCACATCTACAAGTCGATGGCCTTCGACCCGCGCAAGGACTTCACGGCCATCAGCCTGCTGGGCATGTCGACCATCGTGCTCGAAGTGCCCGCAAGTTCGGCCATCAAGACCGTGCCCGAGCTCATCGCCGCCGCGAAGAAGAACCCCGGCCTGCCCTACGCCACCGCGGGCGCCGGCACCTCGATGAACCTGGCCGGCGTGATGTTCGCGCAGATGACCGGCACCGAGCTCACGCACGTGGCCTACAAGGGCAGCGGCCCGGCCATCACCGACATGCTGGGCAACACCATCGGCGTGATGTTCGACAACCTGCCGGCCTCGCTGCCGCACATCCAGGCCGGCAAGCTGCGCGCGCTGGCCGTGGCGGGCTCCACGCGCTCGCCCTCGCTGCCCGACGTGCCGACGATGGCCGAAGCGGGCCTCAAGGGCTATGCGCTGGAGCCGTGGTTCGGCGTGTACGGCCCGGCGAAGCTGCCGGCGCCGATCGTGAAGGCGCTGAACGAAGCATTCGTCGAAGCGCTCGCCATGCCCGACGTGAAAGCCAAGCTGCAGCAGGCCGGCTTCTCGCCGCGCGGCTCGAGCGCGCAGGAGCTCTCCACGCTCACCGACACCGAATACAAGCGCCTGGGCGATGTGGCCAAGAAGGCCGGCATGACCGCAGACTGATCCGACTCAAGAACCGAAAGACCTCCATGACCGCACTCAACGCCACCCACGACCCGAAGCTGCGCAGCTGGGTCGCCGCCGCCAACGTGGCCGGCACCGACTTCCCGATCCAGAACCTGCCCTTCGGCCGCTTCCGCACGGCCGGCAGCAGCGAGGCCTTCCGCATCGGCGTGGCCATCGGCGACCAGATCCTCGACCTGCGCGCGGCCGGCCTCATCGACACCGACGACATGAACGTGCTGATGAACGCCAGTGTGAAAGACCGCCAGGCCCTGCGCGCCGCGATCTCCACGGGCCTGGCCGAAGGCAGCAGCCAGCAGGCTGCGTGGTCGAAGGCCCTGCTCGCGCAGGCCCAGGCCGAGATGACCGTGCCTTGCCGCATCGGCGACTACACCGACTTCTACACGGGCATCCACCACGCCACCACCATCGGCAAGCTGTTCCGTCCCGACCAGCCGCTGATGCCCAACTACAAGTGGGTGCCCATCGGCTATCACGGTCGCGCCTCGTCGATCGGCGTGAGCGGCCAGGTCTTCAAGCGCCCGCAAGGCCAGACCAAGGCACCCGATGCGGTGGCGCCGAGCTTCGGCCCCTCGAAGCGGCTGGACTACGAACTGGAGCTGGGCTTCCTCGTGGGCCGTGGCAATGCGCTGGGCGAACCCATCGCCATCGCCGACGCCGAAGACCACCTGTTCGGCGTGACCCTGCTCAACGACTGGTCCGCGCGCGACCTGCAGGCCTGGGAGTACCAGCCGCTGGGCCCGTTCCTGGCCAAGAACTTCGCGAGCACGCTGTCGCCCTGGATCGTGACGACCGACGCGCTGGCGCCGTTCCGCGCCAAGTTCGAGCGCCCCGCCGAAGACCCGCAACCGCTGCCCTACCTCGATGCACCCTCGAACCGCGCCAGCGGCGCACTCGACATCACGCTCGAAGTGCTGCTGCAGACCGCGAAGATGCGCGCCGACGGCGTGGCGCCCGTGCGCCTCACGCTGGGCAACACCACCGAGGCCGCCTACTGGACCGCCGCGCAGCTCATCACGCACCACACGGTGAACGGCTGCAACCTGCAGCCCGGCGACCTGCTGGGCTCGGGCACGCTGTCGGGCCCGCAGCCCGACCAGGCCGGTTCGCTGATGGAACTCACGCTGGGCGGCAAACAGCCGATCACGCTGCCGAACGGCGAGAAGCGCACCTTCCTGGAAGACGGCGACACGCTGGTGATGCGCGGCTGGTGCGAGCGCGAAGGCGCGGTGCGCATCGGGCTGGGTGAAGTCACCGGGACCGTGGTGGCCTGAGGTCCGGTGTTATCCCCTCTCCCCCAGAGGAGAGGGAGTCAACCCTTCAGGGCGTCGGCGCCGCCGACGATGCCGCGCCCGCAGGCGCCGGCGCAGCGACCGCCGTGGGCCACGCCACCTCGCTGCCCACACGCGGCTTGCCCATCGGCGCACCCGCGCGGCCGATGCGCACGGCGGCCATGTCGGCCTCGCTCGGGTACTGGTCCATGAGCCAGTAGTCGAACACGCGGCGCGCCAGCGGCGCCGCGGCGCCCGCACCCCAGCCCGCGTTCTCGACGATGACGGCGAGCGCGATCTTCGGGTTGTTGGCCGGTGCGTAGGCCATGAACAGCGCGTGGTCGCGTTGGTGTTCTTCGAGCGCGCGCGCGTTGTACTTGGTGTTCTTGGCCTGCGTCACCGCCTGCGCCGTGCCGGTCTTGCCGGCCGCCTGGTAGCCCGCGCCCGCGAACACGCCGCGCGCGGTGCCGCTGGTGACCACGCTGGTCAGGCCCTCGCGGATCACCGCGACGTTGGCCGCCGTGTAGCCGAGGTTCTCGGCCGGCGGCTGCGGCAGCGGCACGATCTGCCCGCTCACCGTGTTGCGCATCGCCAGTGCCACGTGCGGGCGGTGCTTCATGCCGCCGTCGGCCACGATGGCCGTCGCCTGCGCGAGCTGCAGCATGGTGAAGGCGTTGTAGCCCTGGCCGATGCCCAGCGAGATGGTCTCGCCCGCGTACCATTTTTTCTGCTCGGGTCGCTTGTAGGCGTTGCGCTTCCACTCGGTGCTCGGCAGCACGCCGCGCACCTCGCCGCCCAGGTCGATGCCGGTGATCTGGCCGAAGCCCATGGGCTTCATGAAGTCGTGGATGAGGTCCACGCCCATCTCGTTGGCCAGCGAGTAGTAGTAGATGTTGCTCGACAGCTGGATCGAGCGGCGCATGTCGACGCCGCCGATGTTGCCCTCGGGGCTGCCGAAGCGGTGGCCGCCGAAGTTGAAATAGCCGGGGTCGTTCACCACCACGTTGGCCGCGCGCTTGCCGGTCTGCAGCGCCGCCAGCGCCATGAAGGGCTTGTAGGTGGAGCCCGGCGGGTAGGTGCCGCGCAGCGCGCGGTTGAGCAGTGGCTTGTCGAGCGATTCGGTGAGCGCCGCCCAGCTTTCGGTGTCGATGCCTTCGACGAACAGGTTGGGATCGAACGTGGGCTTGCTCACGAAGGCCAGCACCTCGCCGGTCTTGGGGTCGATGGCCACGAGCGCACCGCGCCGGTCGCCGTACATGTCTTCGATCAGCTTCTGCAGCTTGATGTCCAGCGACAGCATGACGGTGTTGCCCGGCGTGGCCGGATGGCTCGCGAGCCGGCGCACGGCACGCCCGCCAGCCGAAGTTTCCATCTGCTCGACGCCGGTCTGGCCGTGCAGCATCTTCTCGTAGCTCTGCTCGACGCCGAGCTTGCCGATGTAGTCGGTGCCCTTGTAGTTGGCCTGGTCCTCCTCGTCCCAGTCTTCCATCGCGGTTTTTTCGCGCTGGTTGATGCGGCCGATGTAGCCCAGCACGTGCGAGGCCAGCTCGCCCTGCGGGTAGTTGCGGAACAGGCGCGCCTTGATCTCCACGCCCGGGAAGCGGTAGCGCTGCGCCGCGAAGCGCGCCACCTCTTCGTCGCTCAGGCGGGTGCGGATCGGAATGGAGTCGAAGCTGCGCGAGTCTTCGCGCAGGCGCTTGAAGCGGCGGCGGTCGCGCGGCGACACCTCGAGCACGCTGGTCAGGCTGTTGATGGTTTCCTCGACATCGCCGACCTTCGAGGGCGTGATCTCCAGCGTATAGGCCGAGTAGTTGGAGGCCAGCACGATGCCGTTGCGATCGAGGATGAGCCCCCGGTTCGGCACCACCGGCACCACGGCCGTGCGGTTGCTCTCGGCCTGCTCGGCCAGGTCTTCATGGCGCACCACCTGCAGGTACACCAGCCGCGAGCCCAACAGACTGAAGGCGAACAGCACCGCCAGGCCGATGACGATCACGCGGCGCTTGAAGCGCGCCAGATCGGCGGCAACGTTGCGGATTTCAGTCATGGCATCAGGAAGCTTAGGCGTGCGCAGGTGCGATGGCAAATGCGACGGAAAGAAGAACTTAGAGGGGTCGGTTCTCGTCGGGTTCCGGCGTGCGGCGCTGCGGTGCGAGCAGCAGCGCGGTGGCCAGCGGCCAGAGCGCCGCTTCGAGCGCCGGCGAGATCAGCACGCCCCAGCCCGGGAACACGCCGCCGCCGATCATGCGCGTGATCACCTCGATGAACTGCGACAGCGCAAACAGCGGCAGCACCTGCAGCGCCTGCGAGAGCACCGGGTACCAGAGCAGGCGCCGGTGGATCATGATCGCGAAGAAGCCCAGCGTGGTGTAGGACAGCGCATGCTGGCCCAGCATCGACGACTGGTGCACGTCCATGAGCAGGCCGAACATGAAGGCCGCGCCGATGCCCACGCGCGCGGGCTGGTGCACGCCCCAGAACACGATCACCAACGCCAGCAGGTCGGGCATCCAGGCGGCGCGGCCGATGGGAATCATGTTGACCAGCAGCGCCACGAGCAGGCTGGTCCACATGAAGACGGGGCTGACGGGCAGCAAGAGCTGCTGCTGGCCGGGGCGCTTGATCATCGCGTGGCTCCCGCGGGCTTCTTCTCGTTCTTGCCAGCGCCGGGCTTGCCGTCGGGGCGCTTGCGCTGGGTGGACGCAGCCTCGACGTGCGGCGGTGCCACCGGCGCGCCCGAAGGCTCGAGCACCAGCACATAGCGCGCCGCGGTCACGCGGGCCAGCGGCACGCAGTAGATGCGCGCAAAGGCCGAATCGGCGCGGCGCTCGATGCGCTCGATCTTCGCCACCGGCAGGCCGGCCGGGTAGATGCCGTCGACGCCGCTGGTAGAGAGCAGGTCGCCCTCCTGCAGGTCGGCATTGGCCGCCATGAAGCGCAGCTCCATGCCGCCGCCGTGCGCCGAGGCGTCGCCGAAGGCCACGCTGCGCACGCCGGTGCGGGTGTTCTGCACGGGAATGGCCAGGTCGCGGTCGATCACCAGCGTGACCTCGCTCGTGAAGGGCAGCACCTGCGTCACCTGGCCCAGCACGCCGCGCGCGTCGATCACCGGCGAGCCGGCCGCCACGCCCTGCGTGAGGCCCTGGTCGATGACGATCTTGCGCGTGTAGGGGTCGGCCGCGTCGTACAGCACCTCGGCCGGGCGGCCCGGCGTGGTGGTGGTCTGGCGCAGCTCGAGCAGCTCGCGCAGGCGGGCGTTGTCCTGTGCCAGCGTGTCAGCGCGGCTGGCGGTCTCGGCCTGCAGCATCAGGGCCTTGCGGGCCTCGTCTTCGTTGCGCTGCGCGGTCTGCAGCTCTTCGAAGTAGCGGCTGCCGCCCATCACCAGCATGACCGGCTTGAGCGCCGCCATCTGCACCGGGTAGAGCACCGCGCCGATGGCCGAGCGGATCGGCTTCACGAGGTGAAAGCGGGCGTCGGCGACCATGAGGAAGAGCGAGAGCGCGCCGAAGAAGATCAGCTTGCTGAGTGCCGATTGCCCCTGGTTGAACAGGGGTGGCGCTGTGCGATCGAGCGTGCCCAGAGGCATGTAGTCAGACCCGGCGGTGGTGCGGCATCAAATAACAAAAAGCCGGCCTGCGCAAGCAGAGGCCGGCCGATGATGGCTTTCGCCTTTTACTCGCTCGTGAAGATGCTGCCCAGACGGTCCATGCGTTCCAGGGCGATGCCGCAGCCGCGCACCACGCAGGTCAGCGGGTCTTCGGCCACGAGCACCGGCAGGCCGGTTTCCTCGGCGAGCAGGCGGTCGAGGTCGCGCAGCAGCGCGCCGCCGCCGGTGAGCATCATGCCGCGCTCGGCGATGTCGGCGCCCAGTTCGGGAGGCGTCTGTTCCAGCGCGTTCTTCACGGCCGAGACGATGTTGTTCAGGGGGTCGGTCAGGGCTTCCAGCACTTCGTTGCTGCTGATGGTGAAGCTGCGCGGCACGCCTTCGGACAGGTTGCGGCCCTTGACTTCCATTTCCTTGACTTCGGAGCCGGGGAAGGCCGAGCCGATGTTCTTCTTGATGACTTCGGCCGTCGGCTCGCCGATCAGCATGCCGTAGTTGCGGCGGATGTAGTTGATGATGGCTTCGTCGAAGCGGTCGCCGCCCACGCGGACCGAGCCCTTGTAGACCATGCCGCCCAGCGAGATCACGCCCACTTCGGTGGTGCCGCCGCCGATGTCGACCACCATCGAGCCCGAGGCTTCGCTGACGGGCAGGCCGGCGCCGATGGCCGCGGCCATGGGTTCTTCGATGAGGTAGACGGCGGTGGCGCCGGCGGCTTCGGCCGCGTCCTTGATGGCGCGGCGCTCGACCTGGGTCGAGCCGCAGGGCACGCAGATGATGATGCGCGGGCTCGGCGTGAGCAGCGTGCGCGGGTGCACCATCTTGATGAACTGCTTGATCATCTGCTCGGTGATCACGAAGTCGGCAATGACGCCGTCCTTCATCGGGCGGATCGCCTCGATGTTGCCGGGCACCTTGCCCAGCATGGCCTTGGCTTCGCGGCCGACGGCCTGGATCACCTTCTTGCCATGGGGGCCGCCTTCGTGGCGGATCGCGACCACGGAGGGCTCGTCCAGCACGATGCCCTTGTTGCGGGCGAAGATCAGGGTATTGGCGGTGCCGAGGTCGATCGCCAGGTCGGTGGAGAAGTACCGACGGAAAGCTCCAAACATGTGCGGAATCCTCTGAGCACGGCCTGCGCATCGGCAGGTCGTCGCTCTATTTTTGGGTCGTTTGACGGGGTGAATTGATCGTTTTTGGCGCAAAAGCCGGCGCGTTCGCGGGGGTTGCGGCAAAGGCGGGATAATAACCGAATCCCCTCTGAATCCCGTGTCGGCACCCTCTTCGGCGTGCGATTGCCTCTGGTTTTTTCGACCCGTCAGCCATCTATGTCTCTTTCCGCTTCCGATATTGCACGCATCGCCTCCCTGGCGCGGCTGCAGCTTGCCCCTGATGAAAGCGAGCGCATGCTCACTCAAATCAACGGCTTCTTCGATCTGGTCGAACGCATGCGCGCGGTCGACACCACCGGCGTCGAGCCGCTGGCGCACCCGGTGGCCGCGCTCGAAGACGTGACGCTGCGCCTGCGCGACGACGTCGTGAGCGAGCCGAACAACCGCGAAGCCAACCAGAAGAGCGCCCCGGCCGTCGAAGCCGGCCTGTTCCTCGTGCCCAAGGTGATCGAATGATGAGCAGCGGTGAACTGCACCAATTGAGCGTGGTCGCGCTGGCCAAGGCGCTGGCCGACCGCAAGGTTTCGGCCGTCGAGGCCTCGCAGGCCTTCTTGGGCCGCATGAAGGCCCACGAATCGCTCGGCACCTTCGTCGACGTCAACGAAGAAGTCACGCTGGCCCAGGCCCGCGCGGCCGACGCGCTCATCGCCAAGGGCAACGCGCCCGCGCTGGCCGGCGTGCCGATCGCGCACAAGGACATCTTCGTCACCACCGATTTCGCCACCACCGCCGGCTCGAAGATGCTCGCGGGCTACCGCTCGCCCTTCGACGCGACCGTGGTGCGCCGCCTCGCCGAAGCCGGCGCGGTCACGCTGGGCAAGCTCAGCTGCGACGAGTTCGCGATGGGCTCGGCCAACGAGAACGTCGCCGTGCCCGCCGTGGGCCACGACACCGCCGTGCCGGTGCGCAACCCCTGGAACCTCGAGCGCATTCCGGGCGGCTCGTCGGGCGCCAGCGCGGCGGCGGTCGCGGCACGCCTGGCCCCCGCGGCCACCGGCACCGACACCGGCGGCTCGATCCGCCAGCCCGCTTCGTTCTGCGGCGTGACCGGCATCAAGCCGACCTACGGCCGCGCCTCGCGCTACGGCATGGTGGCCTTCGCATCGAGCCTCGACCAGGCCGGCCCGATGGCCCGCTCGGCCGAAGACTGCGCGCTGCTGCTGTCGGCCTTCTGCGGCCCTGATCTCGACCGCGACTCGACCTCGCTCGACAAGCCTGCCGAAGACTTCGGCCGCTCGCTGAACGACTCGCTCGACGGCCTGCGCATCGGCGTGCCCAAGGAGTTCTTCGGCGACGGCGTGGCGCCCGGCGTGCGCGCCGCCATCGATGCGGCGCTCGCGCAGTACGAGAAGCTCGGCGCCAAGCGCGTCGAGGTCTCGCTGCCGCGCACCGAGCTGTCGATTCCCGTGTACTACATCCTGGCCGCGGCCGAGGCCTCGAGCAACCTGAGCCGCTTCGACGGCGTCAAGTTCGGCCACCGCGCCAAGCAGTACAAGGACCTGGCCGAGATGTACGAACGCACGCGCGCCGAAGGCTTCGGCGACGAGGTGAAGCGCCGCATCATGATCGGCACCTACGTGCTCTCGCACGGCTACTACGACGCCTACTACCTGCAGGCGCAGAAGGTGCGCCGCATGATCGCGGACGACTTCCAGCAGGCGCTGACGCAATGCGACGTGATCGCCGGCCCCGCCGCGCCGACCACCGCCTGGAAGATCGGCGAACACGGCGACGACCCCGTGGCCGACTACCTCGCCGACATCTTCACGCTGCCCGCCTCGCTCGCCGGCCTGCCCGGCATGAGCGTGCCCGCGGGCTTCGACGCAGGCATGCCCGTGGGCCTGCAGCTGATCGGCAACTACTTCGGCGAAGCGAAGCTGCTCAATGCAGCGCACCGCTTCCAGCAAGCCACCGACTGGCACACGCGCACGCCGGAGGGCTTCTGACATGAGCGAGACCGTGAACACCTTCGAAGCACAACAACAAGGCCGCCCGACCGGCCCGCTGGTGCGCGGCTATGAAGTCATCATCGGCTTCGAGACGCACGCGCAACTGTCGACCGCGAGCAAGATCTTCAGCCGCGCCTCCACGGCCTTCGGCGCCGAGCCCAACACGCAGGCCTGCGCGGTCGACCTGGCACTGCCCGGCACGCTGCCCGTGATGAACAAGGGCGCGGTCGAACGCGCCATCAAGCTGGGCCTGGCGCTGGGCTCGCACATCGCGCCGCGCAGCGTGTTCGCACGCAAGAACTACTTCTACCCCGACCTGCCCAAGGGCTACCAGATCAGCCAGTTCGAGATCCCGGTGGTGCAAGGCGGCGCGGTGTCGTTCTTCCTCGGCGAAGAGAAGAAGACCGTGCGCCTGGTGCGCGCCCACCTCGAGGAAGACGCGGGCAAGTCGCTGCACGAAGACTTCATCGGCCAGAGCGGCATCGACCTGAACCGCGCCGGCACGCCGCTCCTGGAAATCGTGACCGAGCCCGACATGCGCTCCACCGCCGAGGCCGTGGCCTATGCGAAGGAACTGCACAAGATCGTCACGTGGATCGGCATCTGCGACGGCAACATGCAGGAAGGGAGCTTTCGCTGCGACGCCAACGTGTCGGTGCGCAAGCCCGGCGACAAGCTCGGCACGCGCCGCGAGATCAAGAACCTGAACAGCTTCAAGTTCATGCAGCAGGCGATCGACTACGAGATCAACTCGCAGATCGACGAGCTCGAAGAGGGCCGCGCCATCGAGCAGGCCACCGTGCTGTTCGACCCCGCCACCGGCGAGACGCGCACCATGCGCACCAAGGAAGACGCGGCCGACTACCGCTACTTCCCCGACCCGGACCTGCCGCCCCTCGTGGTAGCCGCCGAATGGATCGAGCGCGTGCGCGCCACCATGCCCGAGCTGCCGCGTGCCACGGCCGAGCGCTATGTGCGCGACCACGGCCTGTCGGAATACGACGCCGCGCAGCTCACGCAAGGCGCGGCGCTGGCCCGCTACTTCGACGACGCGGTGAACGCCGGCGCGGCGCCCAAGCTGGCCAGCAACTGGATCACCGGCGAGATGGCGCGCCGACTGAACGCCGCCGAGATCGGCATCGAGGCCGCGCCCGTGAAGGCCGCGCAGCTCGCGCAGCTGGTGACGCGCATCGCCGACGGCACGCTGCCGAACAACGCCGCGCGCCAGGTGTTCGAAGCGCTGTGGAGCGGCGAAGGCAGCGATGTCGACGCGATCATCGAAGCGAAAGACCTGAAGCCGATGAACGACACCGGCGCGCTCGACAAGATCCTCGACGAGGTGATTGCCAAGAACGCGAAGAACGTCGAGGAATACCGCGGTGGCAAGGAAAAGGCGCTCAACGGCCTCGTGGGCCAGGTCATGAAGGCCAGCGGGGGCAAGGCCAACCCTGCGCAGGTCACCGAGCTGCTGAAAGCCAAGCTGGGCTGATCGCGAACGACGAGCCCCGGGGCCTTGCGCCAGGCCCCGGCCGGCTCGTTCAGCGCGGGTTGCCGCCGTTCTGCGGCGACCAGAGCGTCTTCAGGCGCCCGCGCTCTTCGTCGAAGCGCGCATTCACGCGCTTCTTCTCGTCTTCCTGCTCCGCGATGAAGCGGTTCTGCACGGCCACGCTCTGCGTGTTGTCCTCGATCCTGCGGCGCACCGCGCCGGGCGCCTTGCTCGTGTCCTGCTTGTAGAACTCGAGTTCTTCGTCGATCTTCTTGCGGTCGTCAGCGAGCTCGGCGATGCGCTTCTTCGCGGCCTGGATCACGGCGTCGATCTGCGACAGGGCCTCGACGCGCTCGCGGTCGTGCGTGGTGGCGTTGGGGTAGCGCACCAGCAGCGCGCGCTCGCGGCGGCGCTCGTCGATGAGCCGCGCGGCCTGGATGGCGGCTTCGCGCGCGCGGTCCTCGCGCTCCTGCTGCTCGCGCGCCGTGTAGGTCGGCTCCAGCTTGCGGCGCACCGTGCCGCTCGGGCCCAGCTCGCGCTGCTCGCGGTCGCTGCACTCGGCGATCGGCCGGTCGGCCGTGAGCGTGCGCCCGCGCGCATCGACGCAGGTGTAGATGCCGACGCCGGGCCCGTCCGTCCTGGCGGGCTGGGCCAGCGCCGTTGCGCACGACGACAGGGCCGCCAGGCCCAGCCACAGCGACGCCACGGCGGCGGCAGAAGAGGGATCGCGCGCGGGGCGTCGCATCAGCGCTGCGTCTCAGGCGCCGTAGCGCGTGCGGTAGGCCAGCACGCGCTCGCGGTGCGCGCCAAGGTCGGCGGCGGCGTTGCCCGAGAGGTAGCTCAGCAGGTCGTCCAGCGTGGCGATGGGCACCACCGCGAGGCCGAGCTGGTTGCGCACGTACTGCACGGCGCTGTGGTCCACGTCGACGCCGTTCTCGGTGGCTTTTTCCTGCCGGTCCAGGGCGATGGCCACGGCATGCGGCGTGGCGCCTGCAGCCTGGATCGCGGCGATGGATTCGCGCACCGCGGTGCCGGCCGACATCACGTCGTCGACGATCAGCACGCGGCCCTTGAGGGGCGCGCCCACCAGATTGCCGCCTTCGCCGTGCGCCTTGGCTTCCTTGCGGTTGTAGGCGAAGGGGTAGTTGCGCCCGCGGCGGGCCAGCTCGGCGGCCACGGTGGCGCCCAGCGGGATGCCCTTGTAGGCGGGGCCGAAGATCATGTCGAACTCGAGGCCGCTTTCGACCAGGCGGTCTGCATAGAATCCGGCGAGCCGCGCGATCTTGGCGCCGTCGTCGAAGAGGCCCGAATTGAAGAAATACGGGCTCATGCGACCGGCCTTGGTCTTGAATTCGCCGAAGCGAAGCACGCCGGCGTCGAGCGCGAACTGGACGAAGTCCTGTGCCACCGCGCTGCTTGTCTGACCGTCTACAGCCATTGGAAATTCCTTGTGTTCAAACTGACCAGTCTCAATCTCAATGGCCTGCGCTCGGCGGCCACCAAGGGCGTCGCCGACTGGGTGGCCGAACTCGCGCCGGATTGTATTTGCATGCAGGAGATCCGCGTCCAGGCCAGCGATGTCGAGGGCCGCTTCGAGCAGATGGCCGGCCTGCAGGGCCACTTCCACTTTGCCGAGAAAAAAGGCTACGCGGGCACCGCCGTCTACACGAAGCATGCGCCCAGCGCCGTGGTGGTGGGCTGGGGTGATCCCGAATTCGACGCCGAAGGCCGCTACCTCGAGCTGCGCTTCGACACGCCGAAACGCAAGTTCTCGGTGATCAGCTGCTACTTCCCGAGCGGCAGCTCGGGCGAAGAGCGCCAGGCCGCCAAGTTCCGCTTCCTGAAGGGCTTCTTCCCGCACCTGGTGGCGCTGAAGAAGGAGCGCGAGTTCATCCTGTGCGGCGACATCAACATCGCGCACCAGGAAATCGACCTGAAGAACTGGCGCGGCAACCAGAAGAACAGCGGCTTCCTGCCCGAGGAACGCGCCTGGATGACGCGCCTGCTCGACGCCGGCACCGAAGGCGCCGGCCTGGTGGACGTGTACCGCCGCCTCAAGCCCGACACCACGGGCGACGCCTACACCTGGTGGAGCAACCGCGGCCAGGCCTACGCGAACAACGTGGGATGGCGGCTGGACTACCACCTCGCGACCCCGGCCATGGGCGCACTGGCGCGCACCGAGGCGATCTACAAGACGGTCAAGTTCAGCGACCACGCGCCGATCACGGTGGAGTACGACTTCACGCTGTAAGTCGCCCGCCCGTCGATGCCCATCCCGACTCCGTCTCCTTCCACGAGCCCCTCCGCGCCACCTGCCGCGACGGCGGTTTATCTGCCGCGCGACGTGGTGAACGCGCCCGAGGTCAAGGCCGCGATCGCGCGCCGCAGCGCCGAGCGCGGCGACGACGCCGACATGGCGGCCTGGCTGCTGAACCACTTCTTCCGCTGGGCCATCG
Organism: Variovorax sp. FW301-JW7; assembly: GCF_058788795.1. Lineage (NCBI taxonomy): Bacteria > Pseudomonadati > Pseudomonadota > Betaproteobacteria > Burkholderiales > Comamonadaceae > Variovorax > Variovorax sp. FW301-JW7. The sequence goes on along the minus strand of NZ_JBYTBC010000010.1, from coordinate 122,326 downwards.
GCAGCTTCGGCAACGTGCTGCCGGTGCAGTCGCCCGCCGACTACCTGGCCGCGGCCGGGCCCGACAAGCCGCTGCCCGAGTGGCTGGCCAGGCAGCTGCAGCCGCGCACCCCTGTCGCGGTGAACGCGGCGTCCGCGCAGGACAAGGAAAAGTCCAAAGGCCACAAGGCCGAATCGCCGGCCGCCGAAGCCGCCCCGAAAACTTTCTACTACCTCGACCCCGACCACCTGCTGCTGGTCGACCGCGAACGCATGCTGGTCGAGTTCTTGCGCTCGCGGCGCGGCACGCGGCTCGAACAGAAGCTGCAGCGCATCACCTGCTTCATGGCCATGGCCCTGTGGGAGCAGGAGCACCAGCGCATGCAGGCCAAGCGCAACAAGGGCTGGGTGCCCAGCAGCGGCCTGGCACTGAAGGAAGTGCTGCGCACGCCCAACGGCGTGATCTTCGAGTTCATCGGCAGCCATGCGGCCTTGCGCGAGGAAATGGCCTACGAGTCGTTCCACATGCAGCACTGCCTGGGCCAGTTCGCCAACATCAAGAAGCTGAACGGCGGCTACGGCGAGCAGTACGCGAGCGCGGCGCAGAGCGGCCGGCTGCGCCTGTTCACGCTGCGCAGTGCGGGCAACCTGCCGCACGTGACCATCAGCCTCGAAGTGCATGCCGACGGGCTGCGCGTCGACCAGATCAAGGGCAAGCAGAACCGCCACCCGATCCGCAAGTACGCGGACGACGTGCTGCAGTTCCTGCGCACGCTGCCGCCGCGCGGTGAGCGCCACAGCGACTGCGAGGGCATGGGCCTGGTGTTCGAGCCCGAGGCCTCGGACGCCGCCCGGGGCGAATGGAAGTTCGTGACCGACGTGCAGAGCCCCGACTTCCTGCTCAGCGTGATGAGCGGCAACTTCCACCTGATCGAGCACTTCGAGCAGCCGCCGCCGGCGCTGCAATGGCTGCTGCTGCGCATCGCGCCGCACGAACTGGCGCGGCTGCGGCAGATGGACGTGGCGGTGGCCGCCGCCGCCCGGCTGACGCTGCCCGCGAACCGGCTGCCGCCGGCGCTGCAGGCGGCCCCCACGCCGGCGCCCGCCGCGATGCTGGAGATCGAAGGCATCTCGCTGAGCGCCGCCGTGTGCGCGCCGCCGCTGGGGGCCGCATTGCCATGACGCAGGCCATCGTCATCGTTGTGTTCCTGGGCCTGCTGTACCTCGGGGTGCGCATCGCGTGGTTCGTCGTGCGCACCGCGTTCCGTATCGTCGTGCGCGGCTCGGGCACGGCGATCGGCCACATGGAAAAGGCCAACGCCGACCTCGCGGTGCGCGCCGCACAGGCCAAGGCCGACGCCGGCAAGGTGGTGCCCAACCGCCGCCGCTGGGCGCTGGCGCTCGGCGACATCCTGCTGCTGCGCAACGGCCTGCGCTGCGACAGCGACACGCTGGCGCTCGACGTGCCCGCCGAGCAGCGCCAGCGGCTGGCCAAACAGGTGCTGCGCGAAATGAACATGGCCGCCGACCTGCCCGAGCGCGACATCACCACGCAGATGCAGGCCGCGCTGGTCGGCTGGGTCGGCGGGCTCGGCCGCACCCACGCCAACTTCTACGAACAGCTCGCGGCCGAAGGCCAGGTGCGCGACGCGCTGGCCTTCGACTGCGCGCGCACCGCCTTCCTGGTGCGCTGCATCGCGCTGCTGGGCTGGGTGCCCGAGTCGCAGGCCTGGCTCGTGCTGTTCCTCAACGCGCAGCGCGCGCAGGACAGCTTCGAGAGCTGGGAAGACTTCGGCCACGCCTATGCGCGAGCCCGGCTGCACTGGCTGCGCATCAGCAGCCAGGACGGCCCCGCCTCGTCGCGCGCCACGCTGGAAGTGCAGGAGCACCTGCAGAACACCCAGGGCAACTGGCTCACGCTGCCCTGGAAGCGCTACCGCATCTTCGATCCCCAACCCGTCACTCTCGCCCCCGCCGCGTCGGCCTGACGCGCGAGCCCCGCCCATGACCACACACACGCCCCCCGCCGCAGCGACCGTGATTCCCCCCGCGCCCGCGCGCTGGAAGCTCTGCGACATCGACGCCCTGCTGCGCGCCGGCGATTACGCCGCGCTCGACCAGCGGCTCGACGACGCGCTGGCTGCCAGCTTTCAAGACCGCGACGAGGAAGAGCGCTACTACGGCGCCTTGCCCGACGACCTGGCCGGCTGCACCGCCGCCGGCGCCGAAGGGCTGGCCCGCCTGGCCGCGTGGCAGGCCGCCAACCCGCAATCGGCCCACGCCTGGCTGTGCGAAGCGCACTACTGGTACCACTGGGCCTACGAGTACCGCGGCTCGGGCTGGGCCAGCACGGTCACGGCGCTCGGCTGGGAATGCGCCCATGCCTGCGCCACGCGCTGCGCCGTGGCCGCGCTGCGCGCACTCACGCTCGCGCCCACGATGTGGACCGCCTGCGCCCTGCTGCTGCAGAGCACCTCGGCCTTCAACGAGCCCGACTGGCTGACCGAGCTGGTGCGCAGCGGCCGCTGGCCCGACAAGCCGCTGCAGCACGACTTTTCGCTGGACGACGATGCGGCCACCCGCGACGAGCTGCTGGCGCAGCTCGCGCGCTCCGGCCTGGCGCACGACGAGCGCGTCGCCTGCCCCGAGGCCGCGCCCACCGCCCTGCCCTCGCCCGTGCAGGGCCGCAAGGTGATCAGCGGCACGTCCTACTGGATCCACGCCACGCTGCACGTGCACCCGCGGCTGTTCTTCTTCATGCGCCAGTGCGTCTGGTTCCAGCAGCCGCGCTGGGGCGGCAGCCACGAGCGCGTGCGCGCCTTCATCGCCTCGCCCGCCTGCGCCCACCTGAGCGAGGTCGAGAAAGACCGGCTGCGCCACGAAATCTGGCGCGACGACTACCAGGGCAACAGCGTCGACAAGGACGAAGACCCGGCCGAAGCGCAGCAGCGCATGGCCGCCACGCGCCAGCGCGCCCAGGAGGCGCTCTACCCCTACCACCGCTGGGAAACCCTGCGCTGGCTGGCCGTGAGCCACTACATGCTCGACCAGCATGCCGAAGCGCTGGCCTGCCTGCGCGAGGCCGAGAGCCACCACCCCATCGACGACGACTACGCCATGAACATGGCGGTGCACGTCGCCCTGGAGCAGGACCCCGGCGGCCAGTGGCTGGGCCAAGCCATCTGCAACAGCGCCAACGCCTACGAATGCAACACCGCGCTGATCCTGCACGGCTACTGCAGCCTGAAAGGCGCCTTCGGCTTCGTGCCCAACGCGGCGACCGGCAACGCCTGGCTGGCGGCCGCGCGCGAACGCAACGCCGGCACCGAGAACTGGGACGACCTGGCGCGCGCACTGTGGCGCGTGCCGCGCAACCAGGAAGCCTTCGAGATCCTGGAGATGGGGCTGGCCGCCGGCGACAAATCGTGCCTGCTCACGCTCGGCCTCTTCCATGCCGGCGGCGTGCACGGCCCGAAAGACCGGCAACAGGCGATGCACTTCTACGGCCAGGCGGCACAGGCCGGCAACAGCGTCGCAGCCTACAAGCTGGGCTACCTCTGCCACGACATGGCCTGGGAAGACGCCACGCCCGCGGCGCAACGCCCCGCGCTGCAGGCGCAGGCGGTCGAGGCCATGATGAAGGCCCGCGAACTGGGCCACGACGACGCCACCGAGGGCGCGCTGATGTTCATCAGCGACCTGTCCGACATCCCCGTGCGCCACCGCCACCTGGACTTCGTGCGCGAGCACGCCACCAATGGCGACGCCATCGCCATGGCCACGCTGTCGACCCTGCTGGCCGACGCCAGCGACAAGGTGCTCTACAACTACCGCGAGAGCGTGCGCTGGATCATGGGCGCGCAGGCCGTGGCGCCCGAGGACGAGTTCGTGGTGAACGTGACCAAGAACACCCACCAGGACGGCTTCCTGTCGTCCACGCTCTACAAGCTCACGCGCCGGCAGATCAAGGCGCACGAGATCCCGGGCGGCGACAACGCGATGGTGTAACGGCTAGCGGGACAGCGCTGGCAAGGCCTTCGCCAACGTCTCGCTGAAGGCGCGCATCGCCTCGGTCTCGTGCGTGCCGCGCTTGGTCAGGCGAAAGAAGTCCATGCCCACGCGCGGCTTCAGCAGCACGTCGGTCTTCACGCGGTGACGGCGGCAGGCCGCCAGCGCGAAGGTGGGCATCACGGCGGTGCCGAAGCCGGCCTCGACCATCGAGATCAGCGTGCCGAAGAAGTTGAAGGCGGGCCGCTGCGCGTCGGCCAGGCCGATCTCGCCGAGCTGGCGCTCGATCACCTTCTGGATCGGGTTGCCGGGCGGCAGGCCGATCAGCGTGGCGCCGCGCAGCGCGGACCAGGGCGCGGTGCCGACCGGTTCGCCGTCGGCCGTGGCCTGCGTGACGCGCATCAGCTCGAAGCGCCCCACGGGCGTGCGGTCGAGCCCCGCCGCGGCCTTGAAGAAGAAGCCCAGGCCGAGGTCGGCCTCGCCCGCGGCCACCATCGCTTCCACGTCGCGCAGGTCGGCGTCGAAAAGGCGCAGCGCGACCTGCGGATGCGCCTGGCGAAAACTCGCGAACACCCAGGGCAGCAGGTGCGAGGACACCAGCGGCGTGGCCGCGATGCGCAGCGTCTGGCGCGCCGCATCGCCCTCGGCGCCGAGCTCGGCGGCCACGTCGTCGAGGTCGGTGACGAGCCGCTCCACCACCGGCAGCAGCCGGCGCCCGGCCGGCGTGAGGCTCACCATGCGCGTGGTGCGGTCGAACAGGCGGCAGCCGAGCTGCCTCTCCATCTCGCGGATCAGGATGCTCAGGCCGGCCTGGGTGATGTGCGCCTGCTCCGCCGCGCGGGTGAAGTTGCCGATGCGCGCCACCTGCAGGAAGGCGCGCATCTGGCGCGTGGTCAGGTTCATAAGGATTCATGATAAATCCATATCACATCTAAATTTCCCATATGCCTCGTTTGCGGTCCCAATACGGACCCCATGAGCACCGCACCTAACGAAGTCATCATCCTCGGCGCCGGCATCGGCGGCCTGACCCTCGCCCTGAGCCTGCACCAGGCCGGCATCGCCTGCCGCGTGTACGAGGCCGTGCCCGAACTGCGCCCGCTCGGCGTGGGCATCAACCTGCTGCCGCATGCGGTGCGCGAGCTGTCCGAGCTGGGCCTGCTCGACGCGCTCGACGCCGTGGGCGTGCGCACGCAGGAGGCGGTCTTCTTCACCGAGCACGGCCAGCTCGTGTTCCGCGAGCCCGCCGGCCAGCACGCGGGCTACGACTGGCCGCAGTACTCGATCCACCGCGGCGACCTGCAGACCGTGCTGCTGAACGAAACACGCAAGCGCCTGGGCCCCGACAGCGTGCAGTGCGGCCACCGCTGCACCGGCGTCGAACAGGATGCCGACGGCGTGACGGTGCACTTCGCCGACGGCCGCGCGCCGGTGCGCGGCGCGGTCGCGGTGGGCTGCGACGGCATCCACTCGGCGCTGCGCAAGCAGCTGTATCCGAACGAGGGTGCGCCGCGCTATTCGGGCATCAACATGTGGCGTGGCACCGCGGCCTGGAAGCCCTTTCTCTCGGGCGGCAGCATGGTGCGCGCGGGCTGGCTCACCGTCGGCAAGATGGTGATCTACCCGATCCGCAACGACATCGACGACCAGGGCCGCCAGCTCGTGAACTGGGTGGCCGAGATCCACGCGCCCCAGCCCGCGATGCGCGACTGGAGCCGCGCCGGGCGCCTCGAGGACTTCCTGCCCGCCTTCGCCGACTGGCACTTCGACTGGCTCGACGTGCCCGCGCTGATCCTGGCCTCCGACACCATCCTGGAGTACCCGATGGTCGACCAGGACCCGCTGCCGCGCTGGAGCCACGGCCGCCTCACGCTGCTGGGCGACGCCGCGCACCCGATGGTGCCGCGCGGCTCCAACGGCGCAGGCCAGGCGATCATCGACGCGCGCTTTCTCGCGGGTGCGATGAAGCGCGAAGGCGTGGGCATCGCGGCGCTCGAGACCTACGACCGCGTGCGCGTGAAGGCCACCACCGACGTGGTACTGACCAACCGCAGCAACCCGCCCGACACCATCCTGCGCGAGGTGTTCGAGCGCTCGGGCGGCCGGCGCGTCGAGAACCTCGACGAGCTCGTCACGCAGCAGGAACTGCAGGCGATCTCCGACCACTACAAGCGCGTGGCCGGCTACGACCCGGCGGCGCTGAAGGCGCGCGCGTCGTACCTCTGAGCGACTGCACATTCACCGAACAAGACGGAGACAAGACCCCATGAGATTTCTGACCCGGACCTTCGCCACCCTGCTGGTCGCGGCCAGCGCCGCCGCGGCCCATGCCTGGCCCGACCAGCCGGTGACGCTGGTGGTGCCCTACACGCCCGGCACCGGCATCGACCTGATCGCACGCCAGCTCTCGGCCCGCCTGCCCGCCGTGCTCGGCCAGCCGGTGATCGTGGAGAACGTCGCCGGCGCCAGCGGCAACATCGGCAGCGAGAAGGTGGCGCGCGCCAAGCCCGACGGCTACACGCTGCTGGTGCAGGTCAACACGCTGGTGATGAACAAGGGCCTGTACAAGTCGCTCGCCTACGACCCGGTGGCCGACTTCACGCCGGTGTCGCAGACCTCGTGGGGCACGCTGCTGCTGGTGACCAACCCGTCGACGCAGAAGGCGGGCTCGCTCGCGCAGCTGGTGGCCACCGCCAAGGCCAACCCCGGCAAGCTGACCTACGCCACGCCCGGCGTCGGCACGCCGCACCACCTGTCGATGGCGCTCCTGATGCAGGGCACCGGCACCGACCTGCTGCACGTGCCCTACAAGGGCACGGCCGGCGCCGTCACCGACCTGCTCGGCGGGCGCATCGACGCGATGTTCCTGCCGGTGCACGTGGCGCTGCAGCACATCCAGGCCGGCAAGCTCAAGGCGCTCGCCACCGGCAGCAGCCACCGCCTGCCGCAGCTGCCCGACGTACCCACGCTCGCCGAGGCCGGCGTGACCGCCGACAACGTCGACATGTGGTACGGCGTGCTCGCGCCCAAGGGCACGCCGGCCCACGTGGTGGCGCGGCTCAACACGGAGATCGCCGCGGTGCTGAAGTCGCCCGAGGTGGCGAAGTCCTTCGAGTCGCAGGGCATGGTGCCCGCCAGCTCGACGCCGGCGGCGTTCGGCGCGCTGATCCAGAAGGACGCGCAGCGCTGGGCGGCGGTGGTGAAGAAGGGGAACATCACCGCCGACTGAGCGCGGCGGGAAACGCAGCGCAGCTACTTGCGCGCAGCCGCCCGGTACAGGTTCTCGACCTTCGGCACGTTCGCCTCGAGCTTGGCGATGCGGTCCGGCCCGCTCGGGTGGGTCGACAAAAAGCTCAGGCCGCCCTGGTTCTTGGAGGCCGTGGCCATCTTCTTCCACAGCGACACCGAGGCCTGCGGGTCGTAGCCCGCGCGCGCGGCGAGCTCCAGGCCCACGAGGTCGGCGTCGGTCTCGTCGCTGCGGCTGAACTTCAGGGTGATGAGCTGCGTGCCGGCGCGCGCCGCGAGGTCGCCCACCTGGCCGAGCCCCAGCAGCTGCGCGCCGATGGACAGCGCTGCGCCGGTGCCGGCGCTCTTGGCCATGCGGGCGCGGGCGTGTTCGCGCAGCGCGTGCGCCATTTCATGGCCCATGACCATCGCGACCTCGTCGTCGCTCAGCTTGAGCTGCTCGAGGATGCCGGTGAAGAAGGCGATCTTGCCGCCGGGCATGCAGAAGGCGTTGATCTGCTTGCTGCCGATCAGGTTCACCTCCCACTTCCATTCGCGCGCGCGGCTGTTCCACGGCAGGGCGAAGGGAATGAGCCGCTGCGCGATGGTGCGCAGGCGCTGCAGCTGCGCGTTGCCGTCGCCGGCCAGCGCGCCCTTGGCGCGCGCCTGTTCAAGCAGCTGGCCGTACTGCTGCACGCCGGCCGCCTCGATCTGCTCGGCGGGCACAAGGTTGCGCGCCACGGAGGCATTGCCGACATTGACCTGCGCCAGCGCCGGCGCGCTCAGTGCCGCACCGGCGGCGGCCAGCAGGAAGGCCCGGCGCGGGTTCCATGCCGAGGCTTCGGAGAGGGCGGAAAAGGGGCGTTCGCATCGTGTGCACATAGGTGCCCGGATGATAGGAACAAATGGAGACGAGCGGGCGCGCCGATGTCCCCAACACTCCACGAAAACCTCCGCCTTCGGCTGCGGTGCGAGTGCCTTCGGGCGGCCGGGCGGCACTCATGGACAATCCCCCACTCATGTCCGCACCGCCCGCCGAACCCACCCAAGCCCCCGCGAGCACCGCGCTGCCCTGGCGCGACGCGCTCAAGGTCTACCTCGAACCCGCCACCCTGCGCATGCTCGCGTTGGGTTTCTCGGCCGGCCTGCCGCTGCTGCTGGTGCTGGGCACGCTGAGTTTCCGGCTGCGCGAGGCGGGCATCGACCGCACCACCATCGGCTACCTGAGCTGGGTCGGGCTGGCCTATGGTTTCAAGTGGGTCTGGGCGCCGCTGGTCGACCGACTGCCGCTGCCGCCGCTGACCACGCTGCTGGGGCGCCGGCGCGGCTGGCTGCTGCTGGCGCAGGGCATGGTGATCGTCGGGCTGATCGGCATGGCGATGAACGACCCGCGCCTGGGGCTGCAGCCGCTGATCTGGTGCGCGCTGCTGGTGGCCTTCGGCTCGGCCACGCAGGACATCGCGCTGGACGCCTTCCGCATCGAATCGGCCGAGACGCGCAAGCAGGCCGCGCTGGCCGCCGCCTATCAAACGGGCTACCGGCTGGCGATGATCTGGGCCGGCGCCGGCGTGCTGTGGGTCGCGGCCTGGGCCGAGGTGGCGCCCGCCGTGGCGGTCACTGGCGCGGCGGCCTACCAGAACGGCGCCTGGAAGACGGCCTACCTCGTCATGGCGGCCTCGATGGCGGTCGGCGTGCTCACGGTGCTGCTGTCGCCCGAACCGGTGCGGCGCGCGCTGCCGAAGGCGAAGAACGCCGGCGAATGGCTGCGAAGCGTGCTGATCGAGCCTTTTGCCGACTTCATCCGCCGCTACAAGTGGCAGGCGGCGCTGATCCTGGCGCTGATCGCCATCTACCGCATCAGCGACGTGGTGATGGGCATCATGGCCAACCCCTTCTATGTGGACATGGGCTTCACCAAGGACCAGGTGGCCACGGTCAGCAAGATCTACGGCGTGATCATGACGCTGGTGGGCGCCTTCGTGGGCGGCGTGCTGTCGATGCGCCTGGGCGTGATGCGGGTGCTGATGCTGGGCGCCGTGCTGAGCGCCGCGAGCAACCTGCTGTTCGCCTGGCTGGCCACGCGCGGGCACGACCTGACGGCGCTGATCGCCGTGGTCTCGGCCGACAACCTGGCCGGCGGCATCGCCTCGGCGGCCTTCATCGCCTACCTGTCGAGCCTGACCAACATCAGCTACTCGGCCACGCAGTACGCGCTGTTCAGCTCGCTGATGCTGCTGCTGCCGAAGTTCATCGCCGGCTATTCGGGCGCCTTCGTGGACGCCTACGGCTACAGCACCTTCTTCACCGCCACCGCGCTGCTGGGCCTGCCGGTGCTGGTGCTGGTGGCGCTGGCCTCGCGCATGGCGGCCCGCACAGGCGACGGCGAGCGTCAATAGGGCCTGCGCCGGAGCTGTCATCTATAGGAAACAGCCGACGCAACCCGATACGTAACGCTGGTAGGCTGCGACATTCATTGCGTGAAAATTGCGCTTTTCCGCTTTTTCCTCTGTCGTCGACGCCTTTTTCCTTGTCGCGCGCTCCCATATCCATCGTGCCGTCCCGAATTTCTCCCCTTCAAATCAGTGCCTACACGGCCACCTCGGCCGTCGGCGTCGGCAAGGAAGCGCACGCCGACGCGCTCGCGCACTCGCGCAGCGGCCTGCGTGCCAACGATTTCGGCGAGGCACCGCTGCCGACCTGGATCGGCCGTGTCGACGGCCTGGAAGACGTCCGCCTGCCCGAATCGGCCGCGTTCTGGGACTGCCGCAACAACCGGCTGGCCTGGCTGGGCCTGCAGGCCGACGGCTTCCTCGAGGCGGTCGCGGCGGCGCGTGAGAAGTACGGCGCCACGCGCATCGCGCTGGTGCTCGGCACCTCCACGGCCAGCATCGGCGAGACCGAGCTGGCCTACACGCAGCTCGACGCCGACGGCAACTTTCCGCCGGACCAGCGCCGCGCGGCCGTCCACACGCCGCATTCGCTGGCCATGTTCGTGCAGCAGGTGCTGGGCATCGACGGCCCGAGCGAGACGATTTCGACCGCCTGCTCGTCCAGCGCCAAGGTGTTCGCCTCGGCCGAGCGCCTGATCCGCCTGGGCCTGGCCGACGCGGCCGTGGTCGGCGGCGCCGACACGCTGTGCGGCAGCGTGCTGTTCGGTTTCAACTCGCTGGAGCTGGTCTCCACCGAGCCCTGCCGCCCCTTCGACGCCGCCCGCAAGGGCATCAGCCTCGGTGAGGCAGCCGGCTTCGCGCTGGTCGAGCGCGTGCAGGCGGGCGAGAGCGCCACGCAGCTGCTGGGCTACGGCGAAGCCAGCGACGCGCACCACATGTCGACGCCGCATCCCGAGGGCCTGGGCGCCGAGCGCGCACTGGACGACGCGCTGGCGCGCGCCGGCCTGTCGGCCGACGCCATCGACTACATCAACATGCACGGCACGGCGAGCCAGAAGAACGACGAGGTCGAGGGCGCGCTGGTGGCGCGCCGCTTTCCGGCGCGCACGCACGCCAGCTCGACCAAGGGCTTCATGGGCCACACGCTGGGCGCAGCCGGCATCGTCGAGGCCGTCGTCTGTCTGCTGGCGATCGAGCGCGGCCTGATGCCGGGCACGGTCAACACGCGCACGCTGGACGAAGGCTTCGGCCCCCAGATCAAGCTCGCGCCTGCGACGGGCGAGGTGCGCTACGCGCTGTCCAACTCCTTCGGCTTCGGCGGCAACAACTGCGCGCTGGTCTTCGGCAAGGCGGTGGCGGCATGAGCACCCCCACGCTCTACATCGAAGGCCCCGCCTTCTGGACCCCCACGCTGCCCGGCTGGGACGCCGCGCGCGCGGCCTTCCGCGGCGAAGGCGCGCTGGCCGACCCGCCCGCCAAGCGGCCCTCGCCGCAGGTGCTGGCCCCGGCCGAACGGCGCCGCGCGCCCGACACCGTGGCGCTGGCGCTCGAAGTGGCCGCCGCGGCCATCGCGGGCGCCGACCGGCCCGCGGCCGACGTGCCCTGCGTGTTCACGTCGGCGCACGGCGACCTGTCGATCAACGACTACATGTGCAGCACGCTCGCGGGCGACCCGAAGATGCTGTCGCCCACCAAGTTCCACAACTCGGTGCACAACGCGGCCGTGGGCTACTGGACCATCGGCACCGGCTGCATGGCGGCCAGCAACGCCGTCTCGGCCTATGGCCACAGCTTTGCCGCCGGCCTGCTCGAGGCGGCCGTGCAGTGCGCGGCCGACCAGACGCCGGTGCTGCTGGTGGGCTACGACGCCCCCACGGTCGGCGCGCTGGCCTCGGTGACCGACAGCCGCGGCCTGCTGGCCGTGGCGCTGGTGATCGCGCCCGAGCGCACGGCCCGCACGGTGGCCAGCCTCGACTGGTCGCTGGTCGGCGATGCCGCTGCGGCGACGGCGCCGCGCTCGGCCGCCGCCGCCACGCTGAAGGACATCAACCCGATGGCCGACGCCCTGCCCCTGTTCGAGGCGCTGGCGCAGGCCCCGGGCAGCGCAGACGCGCCCATCGACCTGCCGCTGTCGGCCGCGCTGGCCCTGCGGCTGCGCCTGCAGGCCGCGGGCTGACCGGCCCCCGCCGGGGTCGGCGGTGCGTGTTGACACACACGAACCGCGCGGGTGGCGCCCCGGTACGTCATCATTGCCGCATGGCGCCCACGCAACCTGGGCGAAGCGCTATGTTTTCCGCAGCGATCCAGGTTGACAGGGCGATGCTGCGTTTACCCAACTTTACGGAGCGTTCAAGCCCGCTTGCTCCCGGTGAACGACCATGAAGCGCATGAGCACCCCCCAACTCCTGATGATCGAAGACGACGCCCGCCTGGCGCAGATGGTGGGCGAGTACCTGACGCAGTCGGGTTTCGCCTTCAACCACGCCGGCGACGGCGCCACCGGCCTGGAGCAGCTGCAGCAGCACGCGCCCGACCTGGTGATCCTCGACCTGATGCTGCCCGACACCGACGGCCTCGAGGTCTGCCGCCGCATCCGCGCCCTGCCCGGCCCGCTGGCCAAGGTGTCGGTGCTGATGCTCACGGCCAAGGGCGACCCGATGGACCGCATCATCGGCCTGGAGATCGGCGCCGACGACTACCTGCCCAAGCCCTTCGAGCCGCGCGAGCTGCTGGCGCGCATCCGCGCCGTGCTGCGCCGGCGCAGCGAGAACGCCACCGAGGCCGAAGCCTCCACGGTGATGCGCTTCGGCACGCTGGAGATCGACCGCAACGCGCGCACCGTGTCGGTGGCCGGCGCGCTGGCCGACCTCACCTCCTACCAGTTCGACCTGCTGGTGGCGATGGCCGAGCGCGCGGGCCGCGTGCTCACGCGCGACCAGATCATGGAGGCCGTGCGCGGCCGCGAGCTCGAGGCCTTCGACCGCTCGATCGACGTGCACATGGGCCGCATCCGCGCCGCCATCGAGGTGGACGCGAAGAATCCGAAGCGCATCCTCACCGTGCGCGGCGTGGGCTACGTGTTCGCCAAGCAGCAAGACTGACCCGGACCGCCCCGCGATGCTGCGCAGCCTCTACCGCCGCCACCTCTACGTCCGCATCTGGCTCGCGGTGGTCGGCGGCGTGGTCATCCTCACGCTGATGGCCAACTGGATCGTGCGCGTGGCCGCCGAGGCCGAGCGCGAGCGCCTGGCGCCCGTGCCGCGCGAGGTGGTCGTGCTCGACAGCCAGGACCGCACCATCGGCACCGGCAAGGCCATGCGCGTGCCGGGCCAGGGCCTGGAGTTCGACGTGCAGCTGAGCGACGGCCGCGACATGACGCTGCGCGTGGCGCCGCGCGAGCGCCCCACCGGCACCGGCGGCTTCGCGCCCTGGCGCACGCCGTTCGGGCTGGGCTGGATGATCGCGCTGGTCGGCGTGGCGGTGGCATTGGGCGTCTACCCGATCGTGCGGCGCATCACCCAGCGGCTCGAGACCCTGCAGCGCGGCGTGCAGCGCTGGGGCGAGGGCGACCTGTCGGCGCGCGTGCCCGAGGAAGGACAAGACGAAGTGGCCGATCTCTCCAAACTTTTCAACGCCTCCGCCGAACGCATCGAACAGCTGGTGCGTTCGCACAAGTCGCTGCTGGCGAATGCCTCGCACGAGTTGCGCTCGCCGCTCACCCGCATCCGCATGGGCCTGGAGCTCATGGGCGACCGGCCGAGCCCGACGGCGCGCGAAGAGATTTCGCGCAACATCGGCGAGCTCGACCAGCTCATCGACGAGATCCTGCTGGCCAGCCGGCTCGACGCCAGCGAGGCCGACATGGGCACCATCGAAGCCGTCGACCTGACCGGCCTGGCCGCCGAAGAGTGCGCGCAGGTGAACGCCGAACTCGACCTGGCCGAAGGCACCGACAACGCGACGCTCACCGTGCAGGGCGTGTCGCGCCTGCTGCGCCGCGCGATCCGCAACCTGCTCGAGAACGCCCGCCGCTACGGCGCGGGCGAGATCAGCGTCGAACTCGGCAGCGCCGGCGGCTACGCCACGGTGCGCGTCAACGACCGCGGGCCGGGCGTGCCGGCGGCGCTGCGCGAACGCATCTTCGAACCCTTCTACCGCCTGCCGGGCGCCAGCGAGCGCAACGGCGGCGTCGGCCTCGGGCTGGCGCTGGTGAAGTCGATCGCCGAACGCCACGGCGGATCGGTGCAGTGCGAAGACCGGCCGGGCGGGGGCGCGAGCTTCGTGATCCGCCTGCCGGCCAAGGGCCCTGCCGCCGCAGCGCACTGAGCGCCTTCGGGCGCGCAGGGGCAAGTCAGGTTCAGCCGAGGGGCCGCACCTAAAATCCCGCCCCTATGCAGAGATCGCACATCGTTCGGCCCGCGGCCATGTTCTGGGGGCTGGTGGTGTTCATGCCGGTCGGCGTCACCTACCTGTCGGCCATCGTGCTGCTGCTCACCCTGCTGGTGGCCGGCGGCCTGCGCGAGCGCTATGCGCGGCTGCGCGCCAACCCGCTGTGGTGGCCGGTGGTTGCCTACGTGGCGTGGACCTTCATCGTGCTCGCCGTGCGGCCGCACTACCCCGAGACCCCTTCCAACCTGTTCCACGGACTGCGCATCGCCCTCACCTTCCTGATGGCGATGGCGCTCACGCGCGAGGAGGCGCTGTGGGCGCTGCGCGGCTTCCTCTTGATCGCGGCGCTCAACATCGTGCTCATCGTGCTGCACTACAGCCTGGGCTTTCCGGTGCCGGGCGCGCTGCGCGGCGTGGTGATGGAGGTGGGCAACAAGTCGATCAGCAACGCGCTGCTGTTCAGCATCGTCGCGGCCAGCGCCGCGGTCTACGGGCTGTCGCAGATCGCCGGGCACCGCCCCTGGCGCGCGCTGCCGGCCTTTGCGCTCGTGCTCGGGCTGGGCGCCGTCGTCGCGCTGCCGCTCACCTCGCGCACCTCGGTGCTGGCGCTGCTGCTGGTGATTCCGGTGGTCTGCCTGCACCAGTGGAAGAACCACCTGAAGGCGCTGTCGGCCGCGCTGATCCTGGGCGCGGTGGTGATCGGCGCGGGCCTGTACCAGCTGCCGCAGCTGCAGCAGAAGGTCGAGACCGGCATCGAGGAACTCGAGAAGGCGCAGACCGGCGCCGTGTTCCACGGCAGCTGGATCATCCGCTACTACATGTACCGCGACACCGGCGCCATGATCGCCGACCAGCCCGTCGCGGGCTGGGGCATCGGCGGCTGGACCGAGCAGTGGCACAAGCGCGGCCCGGCGCTGTTCGCCGACTCCAACATGCCGCACAACGACTTCCTCTGGGTGGGCGCACAAGGCGGCATCCCGGGCATCCTGAGCCTGCTGGCGATCATGCTCGTCGCCGTCTGGCAGGCCTGGCGCCGGCCCGACATCGCCGGCCGCTACGCGCTGGCCGCCACGCTCATCGCGCTCATCGCGTCGAGCGTGAATTCGGCGATGCGCGATGCGCAGATCGGGCTGGCCGTGCTGTGGATCGCGATGGTCTACCTGCGGCTGGCGCAGGAATCGCAGGACCCCGATCCGTGGCGCGGCCTGTGGCCGCGGGCCCGGCCAAGCTGAAACGAAAAAAACGGCCGCAAGGGCCGGTTTCTTTTTTCCGCCTGGCCGCTCAGTGGCGGCTGGACACGGTCTCGCCCGCCTTCAGGCGGTACACCGTGCCGCAGTACGGGCACTTGGCTTCGCCGGTGCGCGCCACGTCGAGGTAGACCTTCGGGTGGCCGTTCCAGAGCTTCATGTCGGCCTTGGGGCTGGGGCAGAACACGCCGCCCTGGTGATTGAGCTCCTTCGCGAGGAGTTCGACGACTGCATTGGTGGACATGGTTTCTCTCAGACCTTCGTGAGCCAGTGGGCGTACTTGGGATTCTTGCCGTTCACAATGTCGAAGAAGGCCGACTGGATCTTCTCGGTGACCGGGCCGCGCGAGCCGCCGTCGCCGCGGTTGCCGATCTCGATGCGGTCGAGTTCGCGAATCGGCGTCACTTCGGCGGCGGTGCCGGTGAAGAAGGCTTCATCGGAAATGTAGACCTCGTCGCGCGTGATGCGCTTTTGCACGAGCTCGATGCCCAGGTCCTTGCAGATGTGCAGGATGGTGTTGCGCGTGATGCCGTTCAGGGCGCCGGCCGACAGGTCGGGCGTGTAGACCACGCCGTTCTTGACCACGAACACGTTCTCGCCCGCGCCTTCCGACACGAAGCCGCTCGCGTCGAGCAGCAGCGCTTCGTCGTAGCCGTCGTCCAGCGCTTCCATGTTGGCCAGGATCGAGTTGGTGTAGTTGCTCACCGACTTGGCCTGCGTCATCGTGATGTTCACGTGGTGGCGCGTGTAGCTGGAGGTCTTCACGCGGATGCCGCGGCGCATGCCTTCTTCACCGAGGTAGGCGCCCCAGGACCAGGCGGCGACCATGGCGTGGATCTTGTTGCCCTTGGGGCTCACGCCCAGCTTTTCGGAGCCGATCCAGATGAGGGGGCGCAGGTAGCAGCTTTCGAGCTTGTTCTCGCGCACGACCTGTTTCTGGGCTTCGTTCAGCTGTTCCTGCGTGAAGGGGATCTTCATGCGCAGGATCTTGGCGCTGTTGAACAGGCGCTCGGTGTGCTCGGCCAGGCGAAAGATGGACGTGCCGCCGTCGGCCGTCTTGTAGGCGCGCACGCCCTCGAAGGCGCCGCACCCGTAGTGCAGCGTGTGGCTGAGCACGTGGATCTTGGCGTCGCGCCAGTCCACGAGTTCGCCGTCCATCCAGATCTTGCCGTCACGGTCGTCCAGCGAGGGGGGGATCGAGCTCATTTCCTGATTCCTTTGGGAGCGGTGGGGGGGTGCGACCCGCGGGGAAAGTCGCAAAAGCTTTCGATTTTAAGGCGGTGCCTGGAATCGGGTGCCCGACAATGGCCGGTTGTGCCAACCAGTGGAAAAAGGGTTCCCGTGTCCGTATTCAAGAACGTCATCGTCTATCGCATCGAACCTGCCTGGTCCCAATCACTGACCGAGGCAGAAGAAGGGCTGGCCAAGCAACGCTTCGTGCCTTGCGGCCCCTCGCAGGAAAAGTCCGCCGGCTGGGTCGAGCCCCGCGGCGAAGCCAACGGCCCGTTGGTCGAATCCATCGACGGCCAGTGGCTGGTCGAGTACATGATCGAAAGCAAGCAGGTCCCCGGCTCCGTGGTGCGCCGCAAGCTCGACGAGCGCTGCGCCCAGATCGAGACGACCACCGGCCGCAAGCCCGGCAAGAAGGAAAAGAAGGAGCTCAAGGAAGACATCACCCTCGAGCTGCTGCCCATGGCCTTCACGCGCAGCGCGCGCGTGACGGTGTGGATCGACAAGGCCGAGAACCGCCTCGTGATCAACTGCGGCAACGCGGCGCGCGCCGACGAAGTGGTCACCAGCCTCGTGAAGTCGCTCGACGGCTTTGCCGTGGCGCTGATCAACACGCAGATCGAGCCGGCCGCCGCCATGGCCAACTGGCTGCTGACGCAGGAGCCGCCGGCCGGTTTCAGCATCGACCGCGAGTGCGAGCTCAAGGCCTCCGACGACTCCAAGGCCGTGGTGCGCTACGCCAAGCACGCGCTGGACATCGACGAGGTCAAGCAGCACATCACGGACGGCAAGCGTCCGACACGTCTGGCGCTCACCTGGGACGACCGCGTGTCCTTCGAGCTGACGCACGGCCTGCTGATCCGCAAGATCACCTTCCTCGAAGGCACGGGCGACGGCGCGGCGGGCGGCAAGAAGGAAGACAACTTCGACGCCGACGTGGCCATTGCCACCGGCGAACTCGGCCAGCTGGTGCCGGCGCTGCTCGACGCGCTGGGCGGCGAGGCGGCGTTCTCGGCAGCACCACCGGATGAAGCACCCAAGGCTGCGGCTACTGCCACCGCGCCTGCGGCGCAGGCCGACACGCCCGAAGAAGAAGACGCACCGTTCTAAGTAAGGCGAAGCGCCCGCGCCGCCTTCAGGCCGCGGGCGTTTCTTCGTCCGCCGGCGTCTCGGGCCGCGTGAGCGTCCAGCTCTGCAGCTTGCCGCCGTTGAACACGGTATCGACGTAGGAGCCGCCGGCATCGGTCCAGCGGTACAGCTCGGGCTGCTCGTTCTCGGGCGAGCGCAGCTCGCCGAGCGCGCGCGTCATCGCGATGACGTGCATCAGCGTCACGCCGGGCTTGAGCTTGGCGTTGAGCATCACCGAGCTCGCCACCGTGCCCATGGGCCGGTCGGCGGCCCGCTTGAGCACCTGCATCGTGCGGTTGAAGTGCATCAGCAGGAACATCACGATGGCGCCGCCGGCGAACGCCACGCCGCCCCATCCGTATTGGTGCCACGACAGGCCGAGGAGCACGACGGCCCCCACGGGCACCAGCAATTTCTGGAAATTCATGGGGCGCATTGTCGCCGCCCGGTGGAAGGCCCCCGCAAGCCGATGCAGTTGCCCCAGGGGTCGCGCACCTGCGCCATGTGTTCGTCGCCCTCCAGCCGCAGCGATGAATTTCATTCGGCGACAGCGGGAAACGGGCCGCGATTGTGCAGCCCTGACCGCGCCGCAGTAGCGACCGTGGCTACCGCCGGGCGCAGAAAGCGGTACTCACCCCGAAAAGCGCAGGGTGCGGCGATGGGTGCGGGCACATTTCGCCGCACGGGCATCTGCCCGGGCCACCGAGAAACGCATGAACATCCAGCGCTCCGTCAGCATCGTTCGACTCACCCTTGCCGCCGCACTCGCGGGCACCGTCCTCAGCGGTTGCTACGTGGTGCCGCTCGGGCAACCCGCTCCCATCGCGCCGTCGCAGCAAAGCTATGCCGTCGCACCGGGGCCTGTGTCACAGACCTTCAGCGCGCGGCTCTATCCGTCGAATGCCGAAGCCGCGCGCTACGGCGCCGTCGGGGGCACGGTGACCAACGACATGAACGGCCGCGGCCACTTCAATGCGCAGATCGGCGCCGAACAGTTTCAGGGAGAGGCGACCCGCGTGGCCGGCTCGCGCACCACCGGCGTGGCGAACGCCACCGGCAGTCGCGGCGGCAACCTGAGTTGCCAGTACACGATGAACTCCGCCACCTTGGGCAGCGGCCAGTGCGTGCTCAACAACGGGCCGGCGTTCACGATGCACATCGGAAGCTAAGCAACGAATCAGAGAAGGCCAGGGAGGCCAGGGAAGGTAGGGAGGGTCTGCCCGGCGCGTCCACCACGCGCCGGGCATTTTTTTCTTTGGCCTACCGATTCACCAGTTCACGAGCTGCCGCATCTTGCGTCGCAGCTCGCGCTCGCGTTTCTGCTCGGCGTTCCAGTCGTCGCGGATGGCCAGCGTGACCGACAGCGCCATCAGCAGGATCACGAACGCAAAGGGCAGCGCGAACACGATGGTCGCCGTCTGTATCGCCTTGATGCCGCCCGCGAACAGCAGGCTCAGCGCAATCGCCGCCACCAGCACGCCCCAGGTGATCTTCACGCGGGCCGGCGGGTTGGGGTTGCCCTTCGTGCTCATGATGCCCAGCACCAGCGTCGCGGAATCGCCCGAGGTCACGAAGAACACGAACACCAGCAGCGTCGCCACGATCGACAGCAGCCCGCCCATGGGCATGGCCTTGAACATCACGAACATGGTGGTCGACACGTCGGCCTTCACCGACTCGACCAGCGGCACGCCCTGGAAGATCTCGAAGTTGAGCGCGGCGCCGCCGAACACCGAGAACCACGCGAAGCCCACCAGCGTGGGCGCGATCACCGTGCCCAGGATGAACTGGCGGATCGTGCGCCCGCGCGACACGCGCGCAATGAACAGGCCCACGAACGGCGACCACGCCAGCCACCAGGCCCAGTAGAAGAGCGTCCAGTCGGCCACCCACGAGCTGTTGCGAAACGGGTTCATGCGCAGGCTCATGCGCACGAACTCGGCGAGGTACGAACCCAATGTGTTGGTGAAGGTCTCGACGATGGCGATGGTGGGCCCCACCACCAGCACCGTGAGCGCCAGCAGCGCGGCCAGCACCAGGTTGCCCATCGACAGCCACTTCACGCCGCGCTCGACGCCCGTGACCGCCGAGGTGATGAACAGCACCGTCGTCACCACGATGATCACCGCCTGCGTCCAACGGCCGATGTCCGTGCCGAAGGCCGCGTGCAGCCCGCTGTTGATCTGCGTGGCGCCCATACCCAGCGAGGCCGCCACGCCGAAGGCCGTGGCCACCACGGCCAGCACGTTGAAGGCCGGCGACAGCCGCTGCACGAAGCGCCACGGCAGCGCCTCGGTGGCCGAGCTGACCAGCGGCAACGCCTTGCGACGGAAGCTGAAGAAGGCGATCGACAGGCCCACGATGCCGTAGATCGCCCAGGGGTGCAGCCCCCAGTGGAAGAAGGCGTAGCGCATGGCCACGCCGGCCGCATCGGGCGTGCCGGGGATCACGCCGGGCGGCGGGTTCGCGTAGTGTGAGATCGGTTCGGCCACGCCCCAGAACACCAGGCCGATGCCCATGCCGGCCGCGAACAGCATCGCGAACCAGGCGCCGATGGAGAACTCGGGCTCGTCGTCCTCGTCGCCCAGCTTCAGGTCACCGAAGCGGCTGAACGCCAGGAAGAAGGCCAGCACCACCAGACCGAGCACCACCCACAGGTAGAACCAGCCGAAGTTGCGCGTGATGTCGGCGAGCGCGGTGCTGAACACGCGGTCGAGCGACGCGGGAGAAATCAACCCCCACAGCACGACCACGGCGATCAGCCCGGCGGAGACGATGAGTTGCATGGGGGGTCTCCTGGTGGGGGTGTTGTCGTGCGGGTGCGCGTCAGTCGAGCCGTCGCACCACGTCCATCGCTTCTTCGATGCGGTCGACCGGGTGGATGGTCAGGCCCTCGATCTCCTTCGTGCCCTTGCGCGGCGCGTTGGCCTTCGGCACCACGGCCACGCTGAAGCCCAGCTTGGCCGCTTCGCGCAGGCGCTCCTGCCCGCGCGGCGCGGGCCGCACCTCGCCGGCCAGGCCCACTTCGCCGAAGGCGATGAAGCCCTTGGGCAGCGGCTTGCCGCGCAGGCTGGAGGTGATGGCCAGCATCACGGCCAGGTCGGCCGCGGGCTCGCTGATGCGCACGCCGCCCACCGCGTTGACGAACACGTCCTGGTCCATGCAGGCCACGCCCGCGTGGCGGTGCAGCACGGCCAGCAGCATCGCGAGGCGGTCGCGGTCCAGGCCCACCGACAGCCGGCGCGGGCTCGGCCCGCCGTTGTCGACCAGCGCCTGGATTTCCACCAGCATCGGCCGCGTGCCTTCGAGCGTGACCAGCACCACGCTGCCGGGCACCGGCTCGGCGTGCTGGCTCAGGAAGATCGCGCTCGGGTTGGTCACGCCCTTCAGGCCGCGCTCGGTCATGGCGAACACGCCGATCTCGTTCACCGCGCCGAAGCGGTTCTTGATGGCGCGCACGAGGCGAAAGCTCGAGTGCGTGTCGCCTTCGAAGTACAGCACCGTGTCGACCATGTGCTCGAGCACGCGCGGGCCGGCCAGCGCACCTTCCTTGGTGACGTGGCCCACCAGCACCACGGCCGTGCCGCTGGTCTTGGCAAAGCGCGTGAGGTGCGCCGCGCATTCGCGCACCTGCGCCACCGAGCCGGGCGCGGAGGTGAGCTGGTCGGAGTACACGGTCTGGATGGAGTCGATCACCGCGATGGCCGGGCGCGTGGCGTCGAGCGTGGCGATGATCTTTTCGAGCTGGATCTCGGCCAGCACCTGCACCTGCGAGTGGTCGAGCCCGAGGCGGCGCGAGCGCAGCGCGACCTGCGAGCCGCTTTCTTCACCCGTGACGTACAGCGCGTTCTGCCCTGCGCGCTGCAACGCATCGACCGCCTGCAGCAGCAGCGTTGACTTGCCGATGCCCGGGTCGCCGCCGATCAGCGTGACGCCACCCGACACGATGCCGCCGCCGAGCACGCGGTCGAGTTCGTCGATGCCGGTGGGCGTGCGCGCGATATCGGTCGCTTCGATTTCCGACAGCGTGGCGAGTTCAGACGCGCCCGCGAGCGACGCGAACTGCGTGCCGAAGCGGTTGTTGGCCGGTCCGTTGGCCGCGCCGGCGACCTGTTCGATGAGTGTGTTCCATGCACCGCAGCTGGGGCATTTGCCGAGCCACTTGGGGCTGGTACCGCCGCATTCGCTGCAGACGAAAGTTGTTTTGTCCTTGGCCATGCAGCGAGTTTAGGGGGCGCGGTTCAGGCGATGGCGAATTCGCGCACCAGCAGGTCCGCGAACGCCGCCGCGGCCGGCGAGAGCGATCGGCCCTGCCGCGTCACGACCGCGATGTTGCGCGCCACCGTCGGGCGCATGAGCCGCCGCGCGACCAGCCGCGTGTGGTCGGCATGCGCGAGGATCGACGCCGGCAGCAGCGCCGGGCCGAGCCCGCTGGCCGCCATCGCGAGCGCCGTGGTCAAGAGCGTCACCTCGTAGGCGATGTCCAGCCGCACGCCGGCGGTTGCGGCGGCGATGTCGATGCTGCTGCGCACGCCGTACCCGGGCTTGACCGTGATCAGCGGATGGCCCGCGAGCTGCCGCCAGGTGATGCGGTCGGTGCCGGGCAGGCGCAGGTCGCGGTCGGCAATCACCGCGAGGTGGTCGTGCACGAACACGCGCTGGTCCAGCCCCGGCGTGCGCGCCTGCAGCGTGCCCACGCCGAAGTCGACCTGCTCGCCGAGGACCTTCTCCACGAACTGCCCGGGCGCGCAGTCTTCGATGGCGACCTTCACGTCGGGATGCAGGTCGAGGTAGCGGCGCAAGGCCTTGGGCATCAGCGTCTGCGCGATGGTGGACGTGGCCGCGATGCGCACGCGCCCGCGCCGGCCCGCCGCCAGCTCGGCCATGCCAGTGCCCAGCGCATCGAGTTCGGCCAGCACGCGCTCGGCATAGGCGATGGCCTCGTTCGCGGCTTCGGTGCGTTGCAGCGAACGCGTGGTGCGGTCGAACAGGCGCACGCCGAGCCGCGCCTCGAGCTCGCGCAACAGCACGCTGACGGCCGGCTGGGTCAGCGACAACGACGCCGCCGCGCTCGACAGCTGGCCGCTGTGGTACACGGCCGCGAACGCGCGCAGCTGCCGCACCGAGGGCACGCCGCGCATTGATAACGGTTTTTTATGAATGGCCATGAAAGTTTCACTTTTTCCGCGAGCCGGTTCGGCACTGTAATGGCGCCTCACAAGAATCTGGAGACAAGCGAGCCATGACCGAGCAACTGCAAGCCCAGGTGCTGATCGTCGGCGCCGGCCCCGTGGGGCTGACGCTGGCCATCGACCTGGCGCAACGCGGCATCGACGTGCTGATGACCGAGATCCGCCATCGCGGCGAACCACCCAACGTGAAGTGCAACCACGTGGCGGCGCGTTCGATGGAGGTGTTCCGCCGCCTGGGCGTGGCGCAGGCGCTGCGCGACGCGGGCCTGCCGGCCGACTACCCGAACGACGTGGCCTACCGCACGGCCGTGACGGGCATGGAGCTGTCGCGCATTCCGATCCCCGCGCGCCGCGACCGCTACACCGCCACCGGCGGCCCCGACACCTGGTGGCCCACGGCGGAGCCGCCGCACCGCATCAACCAGATCTTTCTCGAGCCGGTGCTGTTCGCGCATGCCGAGGGCACGCCCGGCCTGCGCATCCGCAACCGCACGCGCATCGACGACTTCGAGCAGGACGACGAGGGCGTGTGGGCCACGGGCGTGGACCTGGACGACGGCCGCACGGTGCGCATCCGCTGCCAGTACCTCGTCGGTTGCGACGGCAGCCGCTCGACGGTGCGCAAGAAGATCGGCGCCAGCCTGCACGGCACCGACGTGGTGGGCCGCGTGCAGTCGACGTACTTTCGTGCGCCCGCGCTGCTGGGCCTGCTGAAGCATCCGCCGGCCTGGGCCACCTTCGCGCTGAACCCGCGCCGCTGCGGCAACGTGTACGCCATCGACGGGCGCGAGACCTGGCTGCTGCACAACTACCTGCTGCCCGAGGAGACCGACTTCGACTCGATCGACCGCGACTGGGCGATCCGCCAGATCCTGGGCGTGGGCGAGGACTTCGAGTACGAGGTGATCTCCAACGAAGACTGGGTCGGGCGCCGGCTCGTGGCCGACCGCTTCCGCGACCGCCGCGTGTTCATCTGCGGCGACGCCGCGCACCTGTGGATTCCGATGGCGGGCTACGGCATGAACGCCGGCATCGCCGATGCCATGAACCTCTCGTGGCTGCTCGCGGGCCGGCTGCACGGCTGGCTGGCCGAAGGCGCGCTCGCGGCGCACGAGGCCGAGCGCCAGCCGATCACCGAGCAGGTGTCGCGGTTCGCGATGAACCACGCGCTGGCGCTGCAGCGCCAGCGCGAAGGCGTGCCCGAGGACATCGAGGCGCCCGGGCCCGAGGGCGACGCGCTGCGCGCCGCGCGCGGCCAGGCGCTGTACGACCTGAACGTGCAGCAGTACTGCTGCGGCGGGCTCAACTTCGGCTACTTCTACGACGGCTCGCCGCTCATCGCCTACGACGGCGAGGCCGCGCCCGCCTACACGATGTACGAGTTCACGCCCTCGACGGTGCCGGGCTGCCGCACGCCGCACCTGTGGCTGGACGACGGCCGCTCGCTGTACGACGCGATGGCGATGCCCGGCGAGGGCTACACGCTGCTGCGCTTCGACCCCGCGATCGATGTCGCGCCGCTCGAAGCCGCCGCCGCGGCGCGCGGCCTGCCGCTGCGCACGCTCGACATCCGCGCCTCGGCCGCCACCGCGGTGTACGACCGGCCGCTCGTCATCTCGCGCCCCGACCAGCACGTGGCCTGGCGCGGACATGCCGTGCCGGCCGACGCGCTCGCGCTGGTCGACCTGCTGCGCGGCGCCACTGCAGTGGCCGCACCGACTTCCGAAAAAGAAAGAGAGACAAGCCAATGAACCGTCGCCATGCCTTGCGCCATCTGGGCGCGCTGTCCGCCGCTGCCTGCGCCGCAGGTCCCGCCCTCGTGCGCGCACAAGGCGACAAGCCCATCACCCTCGTCGTGCCCTACGCGCCCGGCGGCACGACCGACATGCTCGGCCGGCTCATCGCGCAGCAGCTGGGCACCGCGCTGGGCCGCACCGTGATCGTCGACAACCGGCCGGGCGCCGGCACCGCCATCGGCGCGTCGCAGGTGGCACGCGCCGCGCCCGACGGCACGACGCTGCTGGTCGCGACCAGTACCACGCTCGCCATCAACCCCTGGCTCTACAAGAAGCTCTCGTACGACCCCGCGAAAGACTTCGCACCGGTCGGCCTCATCGGCGCGGTGCCGCTGATGGTGGTGGTGCACCCGTCGGTGCCGGCGACCACGCTGGCCGAGCTGGTGGCGCTCGCGAAATCGCGGCCCGATGCGCTGAGCTACGGCTCCGCCGGCAACGGCAGCCCGCAGCACCTGGGCGCGGAGATGTTCAAGGTCGCGACCGCGGCGAACATGGTGCACGTGCCCTACAAGGGCAGCGCACTCGCGCTGACCGACCTGCTCGGCGGCCAGCTGCAACTCATGTTCACCGACATCGCGCCGGCGCTGCAGCACGTGCGCAGCGGCAAGCTGCGCGCGCTGGCCGTGACCTCGCGCAAGCGCCAGCCGACCTTCCCCGCCGTGCCGACGGTGGCCGAATCGGGCGTGGCGGGCACCGCCGATTTCGAGGCGGTGGCGTGGCAGAGCGTGGTCGCGCCCGCGGGCACGCCCAAGGCCTTCATCGACCGCTGCAGCCAGGAGATCGCCCGCCTCGTCGCGCAGCCCGCGCTGCGCCAGAAGCTCGAGAACGAGGGCTTCGAGCCGGCCGCGCCGGGGGCGCACGGCGCGGGCGCGCCGGAGCAATTGGCCGCCTACATCCGCAGCGAAACCGAACGCTGGGGGCGCGTGATCCGCGCTTCCGGCACCACGATCGACTGAGCGTCCGACGGCCCGCAAGGGTTATCCCGCAGGCGTGCTTTCTCAGCATTCATTTAACATGTTAAATAATTCTGAGAGGCACAGCTTTTGAGCACCACCTTCACGCACCGCAATTTGCCGCGCCTGCTGCTGCAGGCCCGCGAAGCCGTGATGGCCCACACGCGGCCCAGCCTGCGCGAGCACGCGCTGTCCGACCAGCAATGGCGCGTGCTGCGCGTGCTCGGCGAGCACGGCGCGGTCGACACCGGCCGCGTCGCGCGCGAGGCCTTCATCCTCGGCCCCAGCCTCACGGGCGTGCTGGCGCGCATGGAGCGCGACAACCTCATCGCCCGCGCCCGCGACCCGGCCGACCAGCGCCGCACCGTGGTCGAGGCCACGCCGCACGGCATGAAGCTCGTGAAGCGCCTGGGCACCAGCATCGAGGCGCACTACGACTGGATGGAACAGTCGCTGGGCAAGGCCAAGCTGACGCAGCTCTACGGCCTGCTGGACGAACTGATCGCGCTGGAGCAACCCGAACCATGACCACCTCCTCCTTTCTCCCCACCGGCACCGTGTACGGCACGCTGCTGAACTTCCGCGCCGAGGCCGCGGCGCTCGCGCCGCAGATGACCGAGG
This sequence comes from Variovorax sp. FW301-JW7, assembly GCF_058788795.1. Lineage (NCBI taxonomy): Bacteria > Pseudomonadati > Pseudomonadota > Betaproteobacteria > Burkholderiales > Comamonadaceae > Variovorax > Variovorax sp. FW301-JW7. Next base: position 96,169 of record NZ_JBYTBC010000010.1, on the reverse strand, counting down.
CGCCCTACAAGGCACCGCCGAAGGCGCCCGTGCTCTACGTGAAGACGGTCAACACCTGGAGCCCGCACGGCAGCACCGTCACCGTGCCCGCCGCGGTGACCGACGTGGAAGTCGGCGCCAGCATCGGCATGGTGATCGGCGCCGAGGGCGACATCGAAGGCTTCGTGCTGTTGAACGACTTGTCGATTCCGCATGCGAGCTTTTTCCGCCCGCCGGTGAAGTTCAAGTGCGTCGACGGCTTCCTGGGCATCGGCCCGGCGCTGCGCGACGCGCAGGAGGTGGCCGACCCGGCGCAGTTCCGCGTCGAGGTGCGCATCAACGGCGAGCTGAAGCAGTCGATCGACTTCTCGCAGCTCGTGCGCCCCGCGCCGCAGCTGCTGGCCGACGTGGGCGAGTTCATGACGCTGGCGCACGGCGACGTGCTGATGCTCGGCTGCGACCTGGGCCGTCCGCTGGCCCGCGCAGGCGACCGCATCGACATCTCCGCGCCGGGGTTCGAGACCCTGAGCAACACGCTGGTGAAGGAAGCAACGGCATGAAGCACGCACGCGTCATCTTCGAAGGCCGCGAGCACACCGGCACCGCGCACGAATTCAACGGCCAGGCCGACGCCGCCGTGCGGCTGGACGACGACCGCGTCGTGCCGCAGGAGCAGCTCGTGTGGCTGCCGCCGCTCGCGCCCACGGCGCGCCCGCGCACCATCCTCGCGCTGGGCCTCAACTACGCCGACCATGCGAAAGAACTGGAGTTCAAGGCGCCCGAGGAACCGCTGGTGTTCATCAAGGGCCAGAGCACGCTCATCGGCCACCGCCAGCTCACGCACCGCCCGGCCGATGTGAAGTTCATGCACTACGAGTGCGAGCTCGCCATCGTGGTCGGCAAGACCGCGAAGCACGTGAAGCGCGACGACGCCTACGACTTCATCGGCGGCTACACGGTGGCCAACGACTACGCGATCCGCGACTACCTCGAGAACTGGTACCGCCCCAACCTGCGCGTGAAGAACCGCGACACCTGCACGCCGCTGGGTCCGTGGTTCGTCGATGCGGCCGACGTGGCCGACCCGATGGCGCTCGCGCTGCGCACCACGGTGAACGGCACCGTCACGCAGCAGGGCAACACGCGCGACATGATCTTCGACGCGCCCTTCCTCATCGAGTACTTCAGCCGCTTCATGACGCTGTCGCCGGGCGACCTGATCCTCACCGGCACGCCCGACGGCGTGGTCGATTGCCAGCCGGGCGACGTGGTCGTGACCGAGATCGACGGCATCGGCGCGCTGGTCAACACCATCGCCGCGCGCTGACCGCACCCCTTTCAGAAAAACGGAGACACACCGCCATGACGACCGCCAGAACCCGGACCTTCCGCCTTGCTGCCGCCTTCGTGGCGGCCAGCGCCGCCACGCTGCTGCTCGCACCGGCCGCGACCGCACAGACCGCCTCGGCCTACCCGACCAAGCCCGTGCGCTGGGTCGTGGGCTACCCGGCCGGCGGCGGCACCGACTACCTCGCGCGCACGGCCGGCGCGCAGCTCTCGCAGCAGCTCGCGCAGCCCGTCACGGTCGACAACCGCCCCGGCGCGGGCGCGATCATCGCGTCGGAAAACGTGGCGCGTTCGCCGGGCGACGGCTACACCGTGTTCTCGGCCGACAACGGCGTGCTGGTCTACAACCCCGCGCTCTACAAGAAGCTGCCCTACGACGCCGAGAAAGACTTCGCGCTGCTCGGCATGATGGGCCGCTCGCCGCTGATCATCACGGCCGCGCCGGGCGCGGGCTTCAGCGACGCCAAGGCGCTCATCGCGGCGCTCAAGGCCTCTCCGGGCAAGTACAGCATCGCCACGCCGGGCACCGGCAGCCCGCACCACCTGGCCTACGAGCTGTTCCAGCGCGAGGCCGGCGTGTCGCTGCTGCACATCCCCTACAAGGGCGGCGCGCCCGCGCTGCAGGACCTCATGGGCAACCAGGTGCCGCTGATGATGCTCGACCTGCCCAGCGGCATCAGCGCCGTGAAGGCCGGCAAGGTCATTCCGCTGCTGGCCATGTCGACCGAGCGCGTGCCGCAGCTGCCCCAGCTGCCCACGGCCAAGGAGCTCGGCTACGCCGTCGAGGCCTACACCTGGCAGGGGCTGGTGGCACCGGCCGCCACGCCCAAGGACATCCAGGCGCGCCTGGGCGCCGACCTGCTGAAAAGCATGAACGACGCCGGCGTGAAGCAGAAGCTCTACGACGCCGGCTGGGAAGCCCGCCCCACGGACGCCGCCGAGATGGCCCGCTTCGTGGACACCGAACGCAAGAAGTGGCACGCGCTGATCAAGGCGCGCGACATCAAGCTCGACTGACGACACACCGCCGCAAGGCCGCAACACCTTCACGCCCATGCAACAGATCCATCACCTCATCGACGGCAAGCCAGTCCAAGGCGCCGACTACTTCGAAACCGTCAACCCCGCCACGCAGGAAGTGCTGGCCGAAGTCGCCTCGGGCGGCGAGGCCGAGGTGAACGCCGCCGTGGCCGCCGCCAAGGCTGCCTTTCCCAAGTGGGCCGGCCTGCCCGCGCCCGAGCGCGCGAAGCTGATCCGCAAGCTCGGCGACCTGATCGCCAAACACGTGCCCGAGATCGCACAGACCGAGACCAACGACTGCGGCCAGGTGATCGCGCAGACCGGCAAGCAGCTCATTCCGCGCGCGGCCGACAACTTCTACTACTTCGCCGAGATGTGCACGCGCGTGGACGGCCACACCTACCCCACGCCCACGCACCTGAACTACACGCTGTTCCATCCGGTGGGCGTGTGCGCGCTCATCAGCCCGTGGAACGTGCCCTTCATGACCGCCACCTGGAAGGTCGCGCCCTGCCTGGCCTTCGGCAACACGGCCGTGCTGAAGATGAGCGAGCTCTCGCCGCTCACGGCCGCGCGCCTGGGCGAGCTGGCGCTCGAAGCCGGCATTCCGGCCGGCGTGCTGAACCTGGTGCACGGCTACGGCAAGGAAGCCGGCGAGCCGCTGGTGGCGCACCCCGACGTGCGCGCGATTTCGTTCACCGGCTCCACCGCCACCGGCAACCGCATCGTAAAGAGCGCGGGCCTGAAGAAGTTCAGCATGGAGCTGGGCGGCAAGAGCCCGTTCGTGATCTTCGAAGACGCCGACCTCGACCGCGCGCTCGACGCGGCCGTGTTCATGATCTTCAGCAACAACGGCGAGCGTTGCACGGCCGGCTCGCGCATCCTGGTGCAGCAGTCGATCTACGCCGACTTCGCCGCGAAGTTCGCGGAGCGCGCCAAACGCATCGTCGTGGGCGACCCGCTGGACGAGAAGACCATCGTCGGCCCGATGATTTCGCAGGCCCACCTGGCCAAGGTGCGCAGCTACATCGAGCTGGGCCCGAAGGAAGGCGCCACGCTGCTGTGCGGCGGGCTCGACGCACCCGCCAACCTGCCCGACCGCGTGAAGAAGGGCAACTACGTGATGCCCACCGTGTTCGCCGACGTCGACAACCGCATGAAGATCGCGCAGGACGAAATCTTCGGCCCGGTCGCCTGCCTGATTCCGTTCAAGGACGAGGCACACGCCATCGAGCTGGCCAACGACATCGCCTACGGCCTGAGCAGCTACGTGTGGACCGAGAACATCGGCAAGGCGCACCGCGTGGCCGCCGCCGTGGAAGCCGGCATGTGCTTCGTCAACAGCCAGAACGTGCGTGACCTGCGCCAGCCCTTCGGTGGTACCAAGGCCTCGGGCACGGGCCGCGAAGGCGGCACCTGGAGCTACGAAGTGTTCTGCGAGCCGAAGAACATCGCGGTGTCGATGGGCTCGCATCACATTCCGCACTGGGGCGTGGCGTGAGCGTTCAACGCCGCCTGCTGCTGCAAGGCGCGGCCGCACTCGCGGCCCTGCCCGCATTGGCACGCGCGCAGACGGCCTGGCCCGCCAAGCCGGTGCGCATCGTCGTGCCCTTCACGCCCGGCGGCACCACCGACTTCGTCGCGCGTCTCGTCGGCCTCGAACTCGGCAAGGCGCTGGGCCAGCCGGTGATCGTCGAGAACAAGCCCGGTGCCGGCACGGTGATCGGCGTCGATGCGGTCGCCAAGTCGGCGCCCGACGGCCACAGCTTCGTGTGCGTGGCCAACAGCTTCACGGCCAACCAGACGCTCGTGCGCAAGCTGCCCTACGACACGCTCAAAGACCTGCGCCCGGTCGCGCTCATGGGCATGTCGGAGCACGTGTTCGCCACGCATCCGGGCAGCGGCCTGAAGACGCTGGCCGACCTGCGCAACCAGGCCAGGGCCAAGCCCGGCACGCTGAGCTTCGCCTCCTTCGGCAACGGCACCTCGGCCCACCTGTCGGGCGAAATGCTCAAGCTGCAGATGGGCCTGGACATCGTGCACGTGCCCTACAAGGGCCAGGGCCCCGCGCTGGCCGACCTGCTCGGCGGGCAGGTGACCGTCATGTTCGGCAACTGGCCCGAGTTCCGTGGCCATGTGCAGGCCGGCAAGCTGGTGGCGCTGGGCATGGCGACCGCGCAGCGCTCTCAGTACGCGCCCGCGATACCCACACTGGCCGAACAGGGCGTGGCCATCGAGTCCAATTCGTGGAACGGCCTGCTGGCCCCGGCCGGCACGCCCGACGCCATCGTGCAACGCGTGAACGCCGAAGTGAACCGCGCCCTGGCATCGCCGGCCGTGACCGATGCCTTCCACAAGGGCGGCATCGCGTCGCTGTCGGGCACGCCCGAGCGCTTTGCCGAGTTCATCCGCAGCGAGATCGCGAAGTACGGCGACGTGATCCGCAAGGCCAACATCCAGATCGAGGGCTGACCATGAGCCTCTATGCGATGCAGAAATTTTTGTTCGCGCTGAACCGCGACGCCGACGTGCAGCGCCGCTTCGCCGAAGGCGGCGACACGCGCGCCACGCTGCTGGCCGGCTACGACCTGAACGACGAAGAGCGCGAAGCGATCGGCACCGGCGACATCGGCAAGCTCTACGTGCTCGGGTGCAACGGCCAGTTGCTGATGCACTTCGCCCCCCTGCTCGGCGTCGCGTGGGCCGACTACCTCGAAGCCATGCGCGAAGGCGTGCGCAAGTACGGCCCCGTGCGCGCCGGCATCTACGCAATGACAACAGGCACCGACGAGAAAGTGGCAGGCGTATGAGTCTCGTATTCGCAGGCGTGTGCAGCCACGCCCCCGGCATCACCGGCCGCGCGCACCTCGCCGACCCGGCGGTCAAGGACGAGTTCCACGCGCAGTTCCATCGCTTCGGCGAGGCGATGCGCGCCACGAAGCCCGACGCGGTGATCGTCATCGCGGCCGAGCACTTCGCGAACTTCTTCATGAACAACATGCCGGCCTATGCGATCGGCATGGCCGACAGCTACGAGGGCCCGATCGAAGACCCGAAATGGCTGGGCATCGAGAAGCACACCATCCCCGGCGACGCCGCGCTGTCGCAGCGCCTGATCCGCGAGGTGATGCAGACCGTGGACGTGGCCTACGCGGAAGAATGGAAGTTCGACCACGGCATCATGGTGCCGCTGAACTTCCTCACGCCGAACTTCGACACCAAGGTCATTCCCGTGAACATCAACTGCCAGGGCCCGCCGCTCACGCCGCTGCACCGCGCGTGGGCCTTCGGCGAAGCCCTGCGCCGCGCCTGCGACAAGGTGCCCGAGCGCATCGCGCTGGTGGGCACGGGCGGCATCTCGCACTGGCCGGCCACGCCCGACTCGGGCAAGGTCAATGCCGAGTGGGACGCCGAGTTCATGCGCCGCTGGTGCGCCAACGACCGCGAGGCGCTGCTCTCGCAGGCCGACTACGGCGACGAGGCCACCTACCGCGAAGCGGGCCAGGGCGGCTTCGAGATCCGCACCTTCCTGAGCGTGGCCGCGGCCGCGCGCGGCAAGGGCGAGATCTTCCACATGAAGGCCATTCCGATCTTCGCGGTGACCTGCACGGCCGCGACGATGTCGGTGGTTTGAACGGAGCACGACCATGCCGCACCTGGTGATCCTGTACACGCCCAACATCGAGGCCGAGACCGACGTGTCGGCGCTGTGCCGCACGCTGGCCGACACCATGCTCACGCAGCGCGACGAGGCCGGCAAGCCGGTGTTCCCCACCGGCGGCACGCGCGTGCTGGCCTACCCCGCCGCGCACTACGCGGTGGCCGACGGCAAGGCCGACTACGCCTTCGTGTACCTGAACCTGCGCATGGCCTCTGGCCGCTCCGAGGCGGTGAAGAAGAAGGCCGGCGACGAGCTGCTGGCCGCCGTGCGCGCGCATTTCGAGCCCGTCTTCACGCAGCGGCACATCGGCATCACGCTGCAGATCGACGAAGCGCCGGGGCAGGTGTACGACGGCAAGCACAGCAACCTGCATCCCCTGTTCAACAAGTCATAGAGAAGAAGCGAGCCCCCATGCTCTCCACCGCCACCATCGCCCAACTGGCCGCCGAACTGCACGAGAGCGAAAAATCGCGCGTGCAGGTCGAGCATTTCTCCAAGCGCTTCCCCGAGATGACCATCGAGGACGGCTACGCCATCTCGCGCGAATGGGTGAAGCACAAGATCGCCGAAGGCCGCATCGTCAAGGGCCACAAGATCGGCCTCACCTCGCGCGCCATGCAGCAGGCCAGCCAGATCACCGAGCCCGACTACGGCACGCTGCTGGACGACATGTTCTTCGAGCAGGGCGGCGACATCCCGTTCACGCGCTTCATCGCGCCGCGCATCGAGGTCGAGCTGGCCTTCGTGCTCGGCAAGAAGCTGCAGGGCCCGAACGTGACCATCTTCGACGTGCTGGCCGCCACCGACTACGTGGTGCCCGCCATCGAGATCATCGACGCGCGCATCGAGCAGTTCGACCGCCACACCAAGGCCATGCGCAAGGTGTTCGACACCATCGCCGACAACGCGGCCAATGCCGGCATCGTGCTCGGCGGCCGGCCCGTGAAACCCGACGCGGTCGACCTGCGCTGGGTGAGCGCGCTGCTCTACAAGAACGGCGTGATCGAGGAGTCGGGCGTGGCCGCGGCCGTGCTCAACCACCCGGCCACCGGCGTGGCCTGGCTCGCGAACAAGCTCGCGCCGTGGGACGAATGCCTCGAAGCCGGCGAGATCGTGCTGGGCGGTTCGTTCACGCGGCCCACCAACGCGGTGCCGGGCGACACCTTCCACGCCGACTACGGCCCCCTGGGCTCCATCGCTTTTCGCTTCGTCTGACGAGTTTTTTCATGCACACCCCACTCAACACCTTCAAGCAGGCCCTGCAAGCCGGCCAACCCCAGATCGGCCTGTGGGTCGGCCTGGGCGACGGCTACGTGGCCGAACTGCTGGCCGGCACCGGCTACGACTGGCTGCTGGTCGACGGCGAGCACGCACCCAACGACGTGCGCTCGGTGCTCGCGCAGCTGCAGGGCATCTCCAGCGCGTGGTCGGCGCAGCCCGACGCGCAGCGCTCGCATCCCGTCGTGCGCATTCCGGTCGGCGACACCACGCTGATCAAGCAGTACCTGGACATCGGCGCGCAGACGCTGCTGGTGCCGATGGTCGACACCGCCGAGCAGGCCGCGCAACTGGTGCAGGGCATGCGCTACCCGCCCGAAGGCATTCGCGGCATGGGCAGCGCATTGGCGCGCGCCTCGCGCTGGCAGGCGTACCCGAACTACCTGCACGAAGCCAATGCGCAGACCTGCCTGCTGGTGCAGGCCGAGACGGTCGAGGCGATGAAGAACCTCGACGCCATCGCGGCCACGCCGGGCGTGGACGGCGTGTTCATCGGCCCGGCCGACCTGTCGGCCTCGATGGGCTTCGTGGGCCAGCCCAACCATCCCGAGGTGCAGGCCGCGATCGCCGACGCCATCGCGCGCATCCGCAAGGCCGGCAAGGCGGCCGGCATCCTCTCGACCACCGAGGAGCAGGCACGCAAGTGGCTCGCGGCCGGCGCGCTGTTCGTGGCGGTGGGCGTCGACACCATCCTGCTCGCGGCTGCGGCCAAGCAGCTGCTCGCGAAGTACAAGGCCGCGCCGGGCGCCACCGCGCCCAACGGCTACTGACCCCCTTTCAAGGACATTTCGATGCGACGCACCACCCTCGCGGCTTTCGCCGCAGCTGCCGCCCTGTTCCTCGGCGCCTGCGCCCAGACGGGCCCGGCCTCGACCGCGCAGGCCCGGCAGGAAGCCAACCGCCAGACCGTGCTCGCCTTCTACGAAAAAGGCCTGAACCAGAAGGACGCCGACGCGGCGCTGCAGTACGTGGGCAACCGCTACGTGCAGCACAACCCGACGGCGGCCGACGGGCCCGAGGGCTTTCGCAAGTTCATCGCCTTCCTGCGCGAGAAGTTTCCGAACTCGAAGAGCGAGATCAAGCGCAGCTTCGTCGACGGCGACTACGTGATCCTGCACGTGAACGCGGTGCGCGAGCCGGGCACGCGCGGCAGCGCCATCGTCGACATCTTCAAGCTCGAGAACGGCAAGATCGTCGAGCACTGGGACGTGGTGCAGCCCGTGCCCGAAACCGCCGCGAACACGAACGGCATGTTCTGACGCCCCGCCCTTCCACGAGCCAGCCTTCGCCAGCCGCATGACCACGCCTACCGACCCCACGAAACGCTTCCGCTCCGCGACCATCCGCGAGGGCACGATCCGCGCGACCACGCGCAGCTTCCTGCACGCGCTGGGCCAGGACGACGAGGACATCGCGCGCCCGCATGTCGGCGTGTTCCACACGGGCGGCGAGATGAGCCCGTGCAACCTCAACCTGCGCGAGCAGGCGCAGCACGCCAAGACCGGCATCTACGCCGGCGGCGGCACGCCGCACGAATGCCCGGTGGTGTCGGTGAGCGACGGCCTGACGATGGCGCATTCGGGCATGCGCTTCTCGCTGATCTCGCGAGAGCTCATCGCCGACAGCGTGGAAGCGTCCACGCGCGGCCACCAGTGGGACGGCATCTTCGCCATCGGCGCCTGCGACAAGAACCTACCGGGCCTGATGATGGGCATGGTCCGCTGCAACGTGCCCAGCGTGTTCGTGCACGGCGGCTCGGCATTGCCGGGCCAGATGCCCGGGCCGGACGGGCGCGATCTCAACGTGGTCGACACCTACGAGACCATCGGCAAGGTGCTGGCCGGCACGGCCACGCACGACGAACTCGACGCCATGAGCCGCGCCTGCCTGCCCACGGCCGGCGCCTGCGCGGGGCAGTTCACGGCCAACACCATGGGCATGGTGTCGGAGGCGCTGGGCCTGGCGCCCATCGGCTCGAGCATGGTGCCCGCGGTGTTCAGCGAACGCGCGCCGCTGATGCGCCGCGCGGCGAAACAGCTCATGAAGGCGGTGATGGGCGACGGCCCGCTGCCGCGCGACGTCGTGACGCGCAAGGCGCTCGAAAACGCCTGCGCCGTGGTCTCGGCCACGGGCGGCTCGACCAACGCCGCGCTGCACCTGCCGGCGATCGCGCACGAGGCGGGCATCAAGTTCCATCTGGACGACGTGGCCGAAATTTTTGCGCGCACGCCGCTCATTGCCGACCTGCGCCCCGGCGGCCAGTACCTGGCGCGCGACGTGTACTACATCGGCGGCGCGGGCGTGATCCTGCGCACGCTGCTGGAGCAAGGCTTCCTGCACGGCGACGCCCTCACCTTCACCGGCCGCACGCTGGCCGAGGAAGTGGCCGACGCCGCCGCGCCCGACGGCCGCGTGGTGCGCGCGGCGGGCAACCCGATCACGCGCGACGGCGGGCTGGCCGTGCTCAAGGGCAACCTCTGCCCCGACGGCGCGCTGCTCAAGACGGCGGGCCTGAAGACGCTGGTGCACCGCGGCCCGGCGCGCGTCTTCAATTCGGAAGAAGAAGCGCAGGCGGCCGTGCAGAACCGCCGCTACGAAGCGGGCGACGTGATCGTCATCCGCAACGAAGGCCCCAAGGGCAGCCCCGGCATGCGCGAGATGCTGGGCATCACCGCGCTGCTGTACGGCCAGGGCATGGGCGACAAGGTGGCGCTGCTCACCGACGGGCGTTTTTCGGGCGCCACGCGCGGCCTGTGCATCGGCTACGCGGGGCCCGAGGCGGCCGACGGCGGGCCGATCGCGGTGCTGCGCGACGGCGACATGGTGGCCATCGATGCACGCGCCGCGGCGCGCAGCATTTCCGTCGAACTGAGCGCCGAAGAAATCGCGTCGCGGCTGGCCGGACGTGAGGTAAACGCGGGGGCGGCGCACGGTGGTTTGTTGGAAAAATACGCGCTCACCGTGCGCCCTGCCCACCAGGGCGCCGTGACCCACTCGGGCGCGGTCACCTGGCTGCGCGACGAGTCGTGATCCTGTTCCCTCCTCACCCACCCGAAAAGAGACAGACATGACCTTCACCCGCCGCCACATGCTGCAGTCCACCGGCGCTTCGGCGCTGCTCGCCAGCCTCGGCCAGCAGGCCTTTGCGCAGGCTGCCGCGCTCGAGAACGCCACCATCGTCACCGGCTTCGCGGCCGGCGGCACTTCGGACACCACCTGCCGGCGCCTGGCGCTGAAGCTGAGCCCCGACTACGCCAAGACCGCCGTGGTCGAGAACCGCACCGGCGCGGGCGGCCAGATCGCCGTGAGCTACGTGAAGGGCCGCCCGGCCGACGGCACCACCATCCTGCAGACGCCCACGTCGATCCTCACGATCTACCCGCACATCTACAAGAAGCTGCCCTACGACCCGATGGTCGACCTCACGCCCGTGAGCCTGGCCTGCATCTTCGACTTCGGCTTCGCGGTCGGCCCGGCCGTGCCGGCCACGATCAAGACGGTGCCCGAGTTCCTCACCTGGGCCAAGGCCAACCCGGCCGGCGCCAACTACGGCTCGCCGGCCGCGGGCTCCACGCCGCACTTCATCGGCGCGCTGCTGGGCAAGCAGGGCGGCGTCGAGCTCAAGCACGCGGCCTACCGCGGCACGCAGCCGGCCATGCTCGACCTGCTGGGCGGCAATATCTCGGCGGTGTCGGGCCCCATCGGCGACATCACGCAGCACTTGCAATCGGGCAAGGTGCGCATCCTGGGCGTGTCGGGTGCCAAGCGCAGCCGCTTCGCGCCCGATGTGCCGACCTTCGGCGAGCAGGGCATCAAGAACATGGCGCACAGCGAATGGTTCGCCTTCTTCCTGCCGGCCAAGGCCTCGCCCGAGCTGGTGACGAAGCTCAACACGGCGATGAAGAACGCGCTCGCACAGAAGGACGTGATCGACGGCCTCGGCACCTTCGGCCTGGAAGCCATGTCTTCCACGCCGGCCGAGCTGGCCGATCTGTTGAAGAAGGACACCGCCAAGTGGGCGCCGATCGTCAAGGAAGTCGGCTTCACCGCGGAAGGCTAATCACATGAAGGAACTGCCATGAACACACTCGCCACCGCGCCATCGGCGCTGGTCCATCCCTCGATCCATCCCGACGAGCGCGCCGCGCGCGAGGAGCTCGCGGCCTGCTATCGCGTGTTCGCGATGCTGGGCTGGACCGAGATGATCTACAACCACATCACGGTGCGGCTGCCCGACAGCGTGACCGGTGGCGAGAAGCAGTTCCTCATCAACCCCTTCGGCCTGCACTACAGCGAGGTGACGGCCAGCAACCTGGTGAAGATCGACCTGCAGGGCAAGGTGCTCGACGGCTCGACCTACCCGGTGAACCCGGCCGGCTTCGTGGTGCATGCGGCCATCCACGACGGCCTGCCCGGCGCGCACTGCGTGATGCACACGCACACCACGGCCGGCGTGGCCGTGGCCTGCCTGCAGGGCGGCCTGCAGCAGACCAATTTCTATACCGCCCAGCTGCACGGCATGGTGGCGTACCACGACTTCGAGGGCATCACGATCCATGCCGACGAGGGCCCGCGCCTGCTCAAGAGCATCGGCGACCGCAACGCAGTGATCCTGCGCAACCACGGCCTGCTGGCCTGGGGCCAGACGCTGCCGCAGACCTTTGCCATCTTGTGGACGCTGCAACGCGCCTGCGAGATCCAGATGGCGACCTTCTCGATGGGCGCCGCCATTCCGGTGAGCGAGGAGATCGCGCAGCGCTGCACGCGCGACGCGCTGCAGTTCAGCCCCGCGCACGGCGCCGGGCAGGACGTGTTCAATGCGCTGGTGCGGCAGGTGGACCGCATCGACCCGAGCTACCGCAACTGAGGCGCCTGTTCCCATGAAGATTTGCATCTACGGCGCCGGCGCGATCGGCGGATGGATTGGCGTCGGCCTCGCACAGACAGGCCAGCGCCTGAACGTGGTGGCGCGCGGCGCCACGCTCGACGCGCTGCAGAAAGACGGCCTCTCGCTCATGCGCGGCGACGTGCGCACGCGCGTGCCGGTGAACGCGGTGGCCGACCCCGAGGCACTCGGTGTTCAAGACCTGGTGGTGATCGCCGTGAAGGCGCCCGCGCTGGCGGGCGTGGCCGAGCGCATCGGGCCGCTGATCGGGCCCGACACGATCGTGCTGGTGGCCATGAACGGCGTGCCGTGGTGGTTCCTCGAAGGCGGCTTCGGCGGCGAGATCACGGGACACCGCCTCGCGGCCGTCGACCCTGAAGGCGCCATTGCCAAGGCCATTCCGTCGCGCAACGTGATCGGCTGCGTGGTGCACGCCAGCTGCTCGCTCGACGGGCCGGGCGTGGTGCGGCACCACTTCGGCAACGGGCTGATCGTGGGCGAGCCTTCGGGCGAAGCCACGCCGCGCGTGCAGAAGCTGGTCGAGCTGCTCAAGAGCACGGGCATCGACACCACGCTGTCGCCGCAGATCCAGAAGGACGTGTGGTTCAAGCTGTGGGGCAACATGACGGTGAACCCGATCAGCGCGCTCACCGGTGCCACCACCGACCTGATCATGGGCGACGACTACGTGCGCGGGTTCATCTCGGCCGTGATGCTCGAGGCCAAGGAGATCGGCCGGCGCATCGGCATCGAGATCACGCAGAGCCCCGAAGACCGGCACGCGGTGACGATGAAGCTCGGCGCGTTCAAGACCTCGATGCTGCAGGACGTGGAAGCGGGCCGTTCGGTCGAGCTCGACGCGCTCGTCACGGTGGTGCGCGAGCTGGGCGAGCTGACGGGTGTGGCCACGCCGTTCACGGATGCGCTGCTGGGGTTGGCGCGGCTGCGCACGCGCCAGCTCGGGTTGTACTGAGCGAACTGCCGCTGATTACCAGCGGTTTTCGGGCGCGGCGCCGATGGCTTCGACGCAACGGGCCACGATCTTCACGCGCTCCTCGCGCAGCCGCTGCCAGCCGTCGGCCTGCCACTGGGTCCAGGCCAGCGGCTCCGATTCGTAGCTGCAGCCGATCGGCGGGCGCATGAAGCCCGCGCGCCCCAGTGAGGCGCCGTACTTGAGCCGGAACAGTTCGTCCGAGCCCATCAGGTTTTCGTACACGAGGTGCCACGACCCCGGGACCAGCGGCGAGTCGGCCTCCTTCTGCGTCTGGCGCGCGGCCTCGATCTCTTCAGGCGTCGAGCCGTCGGTCAGCGCGGTGGCGAGCGCGGTCTCGGTGCGGCGGCGGTAGATGTCGGTGGCGATCTTGCTCAGGGCCTCCTGCAGGTCGCTCATCGCCGGGTTGACGCTCACCGGGTCGTCGCGCAACGCTTCGAGCGTGGTGCCGCCGAGGCCGTCCTTCGAGAAGCCCTGCACGGCCGCGCCGGTGCCGAGCACGGCGAACGCGACGTTCAGCGCGACCTGGCCGGCCACGCGACCCACCGTGTCTTCGCGCCGCACCACGCGCAGGTGGTCGGCGCCGCTCTGCTGGGGCATGCGCAGGTAGCGGACGCGGGTTTGGGGTGCGGGTGCGGCAGGGGTGGCTTCGGCGGGTGCTGAGGCGGCGGCCATGGGCGGTGCGGCGGCTTCGGTCTGGGCTTGCGCCGAGAAGCCGGCGATGGCCAGTGCCAGGCCGAGGGCATGCCGTGTGGCACGCGACGGCGTTCGTTTCTTCGTCGAATGGGTCATGTGAACTGTTTTCCTCCGGCGCGGATTGTCTCCGCGCTGGAGGGCGCCGTTCATTCGAAGATGTTCGGGACGCGTGCACAGGACACCGGGTGCTCGCGGAGCAAGGTGCCCCGTCGGCGTGATCGCCGCCCCGAACCTCAGGCGTTCAGTTCAACCCGCCAACCCGACGTACACGTTCTGCACGTCGTCGTTCGCATCGATGGCCGCCAGAAACGCCTCGACCTCTTCCAGGTCCGCCGCACTCAGGCTCGCCGGATCAATGGGGTTCTTCGGCCGGTAGCCCAGCTTGGCCGACAGCACGGTGAAGCCCTGGGCCGGGAGCGCACGGCTCACGAGGTCGAGGTCGGCGGCCTCGGTCAGGAACAGGGTGGTGCCGTCGTCGGCGCCCGGCTCGAAGTCCTGGGCGCCGGCTTCGATGGCGGCCACTTCGGCGTCGGCGTCCTTGCCGGCGGGCTCGGCTTCGATCATGCCGAGGTGGTCGAAGTCCCACGAGACCGAGCCGGAGGTGCCGAGCTGGCCCTTGCGGAACAGCACGCGCATTTCAGGCGCGGTGCGGTTCACGTTGTCGGTCAGGCACTCGACCATCACGGCCACGCGGTGCGGGGCGAAGCCCTCGTACATGACGTGGTCGAAGTGCACCGCCTCGCCCGTGAGGCCGGCGCCCTTCTTGATGGCGCGGTCGAGCGTGTCCTTCGGCATCGAGACCTTGCGGGCCTGCTCGACGACCAGCCGCAGCCGCGCGTTCGAGGCCGGATCGGCGCCGTTGCGCGCGGCGATCATGATTTCCTTGGCCAACTTGCCGAACAGCCGGCCCTTGGCATTCGCGGCCACGTCCTTGTGCTTGGCTTTCCATTGCGCGCCCATGTCTGCATTCCTTGGTGTGGTGGGGGGCGGCGAAACGCCGCAGCCCCCGAGGATGCCACGAGCCGGGGGCGGCGCCCAGCCGGCCCCTTCCGCCGTCAGGGGCGCCCCTGCGGCCCGCCCTCCTCGGGCGCCAGGCTCACCCACAGGGCGGCGCCCACGATCAGCAGGCCGCCGGCCCAGCCCCAGGCACCGATGCGCTCACCCAGCCCGAGCGCCGCGATGGCCGCGCCGAACACCGGCTCGCTGCCCATGAGCAGCGACACCCGGCTCGGGCTGCTGCGCGAGGCCGCGTGGTTCTGCGCGAAAAAGGCGAACACGGTGCACAGCAGCACGAGGTACGCCATGCCCCACCAGAAGCCGGCCGTGGCGGGCGGCAGGTGCCAGGCGCGCCCGCCCGACGCGGCCAGCAGCGACAGCGCCGCCGCGCCCAGCGCCATCACGCCGGACTGCACGGCCGTCAGCGTGAGCGCCGGCAGGGTGTGGCGGCTGGCCAGGCGGCGCGTGAGGCACACCATGACGGCGCGCAGGAAGGCGGCGACGAGCATGAGGGCGTCGCCCCACCCCATCGACAGACTGGCGAGCGAGGGCGCCGACAACAGGGCTGCGCCCACCGCCGAGAGCCCGGCCGCCCAGAACACGCGCCGCGCGGGCCGCCGGCCCAGCAGCCACCATTCGACGAACGGCGTGATCGCCACGCACAGGCTGATGAGGAAGGCGGCGTTGCTCGCCAGGGTCAGCGAGACGCCGAAGGTCTCGCACAGGAAGATGGCGAGCAGGTTGGCGCCCAGCAGGCCGCCCACGGCGAGCCCCTGGCGCCACTGCGGGTCGCGCCACAGCGGTCGCAGCGCGGGCAGCAGCACGAGAAAGGTGAGGCCGAAGCGCAGCGCGACGAACTCGAGCACCGGCAGCTGCTGCGTCGCCTGCTTGGCCACCGCATAGCTGCCGCCCCAGACCGCCGCCACGAGCAGCAGCATGAGTTCGGCCGGGCCGAAGCCGGCCGTCCACCACCCGCGCCCCGCCGGGACCGCACCTTGCAACGCCTTTGAATCCATACTGTCTGCCCGCGGCCCGGGGCGCCTGAAAGAAGAAGAGAAGGCGCATTGTTCCGGGCGGCACCAGGGCCGCACAGCCGTCGGCCGGAACAGGACTCTTGCGTGGTCGGAACGAATTCATTTCTCAAGGTGCTGCCCGAGATGGTGACCTTCGTGCGGGTCGCCGAACTGGGCAGCTTCTCGGCCGCGGCCGACCTGCTGGGCATCACGCCCTCGGCCGCGAGCCGGCAGGTGAAGCGGCTCGAACAGGAGATCGGCGTGCAGCTGCTGCAGCGCACCACGCGCCAGCTGCGGCTCACGGAGCCCGGCGCCGAGGCTTTTGCGCGCTGCCGCGAGCTGGTGGCGGCGGCGCAGGGCGCGATGGACGTCGGCGCGCAGTTCGCCCGCACGCCCACCGGCCGGGTGCGCCTGAGCGCGCCGAAGGCCTTTGCGCGGCGCGTGCTGCATCCGCACCTGCTCGACTTCCTGCGCACATACCCGGCGGTGGACGTGCAGCTGGTCGTGGCCGACCGCGACATCGACCCGATCCGCGAAGGCGTCGATCTCGTGGTGCGGCTGACCACGGCGCCGTCCGAGGGGCTGGTGGCGCGGCAGTTGATGGCGGTCGAGCACATCCTGTGCGCCACGCCGGCCTACCTGGCGCGCCACGGCGCCATCGCGCACCCGCACGACCTGCGCGCGCACAGCTGCCTGTCGCTGGGCGAGCACGAGCGCGACAACCACTGGCGCTTCCGAAAAGACGGCGAAGACGAGGTCGAGGTGGTGGTGGACGGCCGCTACGTCTGCAACCACAGCGAGATGCGGCTCGACGGCGCGCTCGCGGACCTGGGCGTGGCCTGCGTGCCGGCCTTCACGGCGCGCGAGGCGCTGGACGACGCCCGCGTGGTGCGCGTGCTGCCCGACTGGGCGCTGCAGGGCAGCTACCAGGGGCACGCGTGGCTGATGTACCCGCCCAGCCGCTACCTGCCGCCCAAGTGCCGGGTGCTCGTGGAGCACCTGCTCGGCGCGCTGGCCGGCAGCGACTATTCGTCAGCCGGTGCGAAAGGCACCCGCGGCGCGACCGCGCACATGAGTTCGTAGCCGACGGTGCCGGCGGCCTGGGCCACCTCGTCGATCGGCAGCACCGCGCCGGTCAGGGCCGAGCGGCCCCACAGCGTGACCTCGGCGCCGAACTGCGCGTCGGGCACGGGCGTGAGGTCGACGGTGATCATGTCCATGCTCACGCGGCCCACCATGCGGGTGCGCACGCCGTTCACGAGCACCGGGGTGCCGGTGTCGCAGTGGCGCGGGTAGCCGTCGGCATAGCCGACCGCCGCGATGCCGATGGTGAGCGGGCCGTCGGCCGCGAAGCGCGAGCCGTAGCCGATGGTGTCGCCGGCCTTCAGCGTCTGCACCGAGATGAGCCGGGTCGACAGCGTCATGGTCGGCTGCAGCTGCCAGTGCGCCGCGTCGTGTTCGGGGAAGTCGGGGGCGCTGCCGTACAGCACGATGCCGGGGCGCACCCAGTCGCCGCGCGTGCGCGGCGCATGGCGCAGCGTGGCCGCGCTGTTGGCGATGGAACGCTCGCCCGGCAGGTCGCGCGTGGCGCGCTCGAACACCTCGAGCTGGTGCTCGATGCCGCGCGGGCCGTCGGCGTCGCTGAAGTGCGTCATGAGCGAGATCTCGTCGACCTGCGGGAGCGCGTTCAGGCGCGTCCAGGCCGAGGCGAAGCGCTCGGGCGAGAAGCCCAGGCGGTTCATGCCGGAGTTCATCTTCAGGAACACGCGCTGCGGCTTCAGGGTCTTGTGGGCCGCGAGCATGTCGATCTGCTCGTCGCAGTGCACCGAATGCCACAGGTCCAGGCGCGAGCACAGCTCCAGGTCGCGCGCATCGAACACGCCTTCGAGCAGCAGCACCGGGCCGCGCCAGCCCAGCGCGCGCACGCGCTCGGCCTCGGCCAGGTCGAGCAGCGCGAAGCCGTCGGCGCCGCGCAGGCCCTCGAAGACACGCTCGATGCCGTGCCCGTAGGCATTGGCCTTGACCACGGCCCAGACACGGGCGTCGACGGCCGAGCGGCGGGCCCGGTCGAGGTTGTGGCGCAGGGCGGCGGTGTGGACGGTGGCGAGAATGGGGCGCGGCATGGCGGGTGTCGGGGTGGTTTCAGACCACGTTTTAGCATCTTCGGGAATGGGGTCGAATCCCGTGGGGATGCCTGAATTCGCGTCGTACCCCCATGCTATAACCGCCCATTCGCGCCTGACGCGACACTTTTTCACTACCGCCAGCAGACCCTCTGGCCAGCCAGCCCATCGATGAAGCGCGGTTTTTACACGATCATGTCGGCCCAGTTCTTTTCGTCGCTGGCCGACCAAGCGCTTTTCGTCGTTGCCGTCGATCTCATGCGAAGTTCGGGCGCCCCCGAATGGCAGCGGGCCGCCCTGGTGCCGATCTTCGCGGTCTTCTATGTGGTGCTGGCCCCGCTGGTGGGCGCCTTTGCCGACGCGCTGCCCAAGGGCAAGGTGATGTTCATCAGCAACGCGATCAAGGTCGTGGGCTGCCTGATGATGCTGTTCGGCTCGCACCCGTTGCTGTCGTATTCCATCGTGGGCCTGGGCGCCGCGGCCTACTCGCCGGCCAAGTACGGCATCCTCACCGAGCTGCTGCCGTCGTCGCAGCTGGTCAAGGCCAACGGCTGGATCGAAGGACTGACCATCGCCTCGATCCTGCTGGGCATCGTGCTCGGCGGCATGCTGGTGGGCCACGCGGTGTCCAGCCACCTGCTGATGATCGACCTGCCGTTCATCGACACCGGCATCGACTCGCCGGCCGAGGCCGCCATTGCGGTGCTGATCTTCGTCTACGTGCTCGCAGCCTGGTTCAACACCCGCATCCCGCACACCGGCGTCGAGATGCGCCCGCTGCGCTCCGACCCCGCGCAGAGCATGGTGCGCAACCTGGCCGGCCTGCTGCCCGACTTCTGGCATTGCAACGCCCGCCTGTGGCGCGACCGGCTGGGCCAGATCTCGCTGGCGACCACCACGCTGTTCTGGGGCGCGGGCGGCAACCTCAAGTACATCGTGCTGGCCTGGGCCGCCGTGGCGCTCGAATACAACACCACCCAGGCCTCGGCGCTGACCGGCGTGGTGACCATCGGCACCGCGGTGGGCGCCATCGTGGCCTCGATGTACATGCGCCTGGACATGGCCACGCGCGTGATCCCCATGGGCATCGCGATGGGCCTCATGGTGATCTGCATGAACTTCATCGGCAACGTCTGGCTGGCGGTGCCGTTCCTGATCATCCTGGGCGGCCTGGGCGGCTTCCTGGTGGTGCCGATGAACGCGCTGCTGCAGCACCGCGGCCACAACCTGATGGGCGCGGGCCGCTCCATTGCCGTGCAGAACTTCAACGAGCAGGCCTGCATCCTCCTGCTGGGCGGCTTCTACAGCGTGTGCACGGGCCTGGGCCTGTCGGCCTACGGCGCGATCAGCGCCTTCGGCCTCGTGGTGGCGGGCTGCATGTGGCTCATCAAGCGCTGGCACGAGAACAACCTCAAGAAGTATCCTGAGGAAGTCGAACACCTCCTCGCGATCGCCCGCAGCGACAAGCACCACTGATTTCGCGCGACCGCGTTGGTGCAATGGCCGGCGCGCCGAGCGCCCCCACTCCAACGCCCCCATGCCCGCACTTG
The DNA here is from genome assembly GCF_058788795.1 of Variovorax sp. FW301-JW7. NCBI lineage: Bacteria > Pseudomonadati > Pseudomonadota > Betaproteobacteria > Burkholderiales > Comamonadaceae > Variovorax > Variovorax sp. FW301-JW7. The sequence goes on along the minus strand of NZ_JBYTBC010000010.1, from coordinate 76,630 downwards.
CCCTGATGTTCAACGCCTTCGTGTGGGGCGTGTCCTGGATTCCGTTCCGCCAGATCGCCAGCCATGGGCTGCATCCGCTGTGGACCACCTGCCTGATCTACCTCGTCATCGCCACGGCGATGGGCCTCGTGCGCCGGCACGCCTGGAAGGCCTTCGCCGCGTTCCCGATGCTGGTGGCGCTGGGCCTGGCGGCCGGCTTCACCAACGTGGGTTTCAACTGGGCCGTGACGCAGGGCGACGTGGTGCGCGTGGTGCTGCTGTTCTATCTGATGCCGCTGTGGAGCGTGCTGCTGGCCTGGCTGCTGCTGGGTGAGCGGCCCACGGGCGGCGCGCTGATGCGCGTGGCGCTGGCGCTCACCGGCGTGGTCGTGGTGCTGAAGGCGCCCGGCACCGACTGGCCCGTGCCCTCGAGCCTGCCCGACTGGCTGGGCGTGGCGGCGGGCTTCGGCTTTGCCGTGACCAACATCGTGCTGCGCCATCTGCGGCATGCGCCGGGCGAGTCGCGCGCGCTGGCGATGTTCTGGGGCTGCACCGTGGTGGCGGGCGTCGGGGCGGTGACCGGCACCGCGTTCGGCGGCATCGATTCGCCGCTGCTCGCCTCGCCGGGCTGGCTGGGCTGGGCCGCGCTGCTGGGCACGGGCTTCATCGTCGCCAACGTGTGCCTGCAGTACGGCGCACCCAAGCTGGCGGCCAGCGCCACCTCGGTGATCATGCTGTCGGAAGTGCTGTTCGCGAGCGTCTCGTCGGTGGCGCTGGGCGCGTCGACCATGAACTCGCGCATCCTGGTCGGCGGCGCGCTGATCGTGCTGGGTGCGGTGTGGTCGGCGTTTGCGCGAACCCCGCCCGCGCGCGATGATGGCGTTTCCGCGTCCACCTGAGGAACTCCCCCATGACCAGCGTCTACGACTTCGAGGCCACCCGCATCGACGGCAAGCCGGTGAAGCTCTCGACCTTCCGCGGCAAGGTGCTGCTGATCGTCAACACGGCGAGCAAGTGCGGGTTCACGCCGCAGTTCGAAGGCCTCGAAGCGCTGCACGAGAAGTACGCCGGCCAGGGCCTCACGGTGCTGGGTTTTCCGTCGAACCAGTTCGGCGGCCAGGACCCGGGCAGCAACGAGGAAATCGGCGCCTTCTGCATGACCAACTACGGCGTGAGCTTCCCGATGATGGAGAAGATCGACGTCAACGGCAGCGGCGCGCTGCCGCTGTACCAATGGCTCACCAAGGAAAAGCCGGGCCTGCTGGGCAGCACGGCGATCAAGTGGAACTTCACCAAGTTCCTGGTCGGGCGCGACGGCGCGGTGCTCAAGCGCTATGCGCCGCTGGACACGCCGGCCTCGCTCACGCGCGACATCGAGGCGGCGCTCGCCGCCGGCTGATCAGAACCGAAAGTCGGCCGTCTTCGGCGCGCCGCCGACCGTCACGGTCTGGCTCCTGGTTTCGCCCTTCGACGTGCTCACGTCGATCACATAGCGTCCCGCCGGCACGTCGATGAGGCACACCGGCCCGTTGGCGGTGAAGGCCATGGCGGCGGAGCTGTTGGCGTCGCCGCCCTTGATCGCGACGTTCAGGTTGGCCAGGTAGGCGCCGTCGGCGCGCGCGAACAGCAGCGACAGCGGGTGGTTCTTCATGGCGGCGCGCATGGCGTCCGACTCGTCGGAGCCGATGCCGCCGCACACATAGCGCGTGGTGCCGATGCCCTGCCAGGGCGGCAAGGCCGAGGGCGGCTGCTGCGCCTGCGCGGCGACGGTGCCTGCGATGCAGGCGGCGGCCAGCAATGCGCGGCGCAGCGGAAAAGCAGAAACGAAAGACATGGCACGAACTCCTTGCAGCGTCTTCGGTTCGCCATGATGCGCCCCGAACGCACCGTGCGCACGTCGGACGGCAACGTACCCTGCCGTGCGCGTGCGCCCTACCCTGCCGGCGCCTGCAGCGCCGCGTCGAGCAGCTCGACCCAGTGCCGCACCGGCGTGTCGCCGCTGCCGCTTTGCAGGTGCGTGATGCAGCCGATGTTGGCCGAGGCGATGGTCGTGGGTTGCAGCTGCTTCAGGTGGCCGAGCTTGCGGTCGCGCAGCGGGTAGGCCAGCTCGGGCTGCAGCACCGAATACGTGCCGGCCGAGCCGCAGCACAGGTGCGATTCGTTCATGGCCACGCGCACGTCGAAACCCAGCGCGCGCAGGTGCGTCTCGACGCCGCCGCGCAGCTTCTGGCCGTGCTGCAGCGTGCACGGCGGGTGGTAGGCGACCACACCTTCGGGCGCGCGCACGCGGCCCTGCAGCGCGGGCACGAGCTCGGGCAGCAGCTCGCTCAGGTCGCGCGTGAGCGCGCTGATGCGCGCGGCCTTGGCGGCATAGGCGGCGTCGTGCTGCAGCAGGTGGCCGTACTCGCGCACGGTGACGCCGCAGCCCGAGGCGTTCATCACGATCGCTTCCACCTCGCCGCGTTCGACGAAGGGCCACCAGGCATCGATGTTGGCGCGCATCTGCGCCTTGCCGCCCTCCTGGTCGTTGAGGTGGAACTTCACGGCGCCGCAGCAGCCCGCCTTGGGCGCGACCACGGCCTGGATGCCGGCCGCATCGAGCACGCGCGCGGTGGCGCTGTTGATGTTCGGTGCCATCGACGGCTGCACGCAGCCCGCGAGCATCAGCACCTTGCGCGCATGCGTGGCGGTGGGCCAGCGGCCGGCGTCCTGCTTCGCGGGCACCTTGGCCTTCAGCCCTGCAGGCAGCAGCCCGCGCACCGACTGGCCCAGCGCCATCGCGGGGCCGAACAGCGGCGACGGCAGCGCCTCCTTGAGCAGCCAGCGCGTGGCCGACTCCACCGCGGGGCGCGGCACTTTCTCGTCGACGATCTTGCGGCCGATGTCGACCAGGTTCCCGTACTGCACGCCGCTGGGGCAGGTGCTTTCGCAGTTGCGGCAGGTGAGGCAGCGGTCCAGGTGCAGCTGCGTGCTGCGCGTGGGCGCATGGCCTTCGAGCACCTGCTTGATGAGGTAGATGCGCCCGCGCGGGCCGTCGAGCTCGTCGCCGAGCAGCTGGTAGGTCGGGCAGGTGGCGGTGCAGAAGCCGCAGTGCACGCACTTGCGCAGGATGGCTTCGGCTTCGCGGCCCGCGTCGGTGTCGCGGAATTCGGGGGCTAGTTCGGTTTGCATCGCGGGGGTGTCGTTTCTTTTCTTATTGGTCGCCTGCGAAGAGCCGGCCGCGGTCGAAGACCCCGTGCGGATCGAACGCCTGCATCAGCGCGCGATGGATGCGTGCCACCGGCGCACTCAATGCATCGAAGCGCGGCACGTCGCAGTCGGCCGCTTGCGCCGCGGGCACACGGAACAGCGTGGCATGGCCACCGGCGGCCTGCGCAGCCTCGCGCAGGCGCGCCGCCTGCGCGGGCGGCGCGAAGTACCAGCGTTGCCCGCCGTGCCACTCGACCAGCGGCGCGGCGCAGCCGTCGATGGCGATCACCGGCGCGGTCTGCGGCACCGACAGGCGCCACAGCGCCAGCGAACCGTCGGCATCGAGCGCGAACCACGGCATGCGCTGGTCGCGCAGCGCGGCCCAGCCGGCGGCTGCGCGCACCGGGTCCTGGCGTTCGCCGCCGAGCTGCGCGCAGGCGGCTTCGACGGCCGCCACGGCGCCGCGCAGCCGCAGGCGCAGCACGCCCGCGCCGGGCGCGTGTTCGAACCAGCTGCTCGCGTTCAGCGGCAGCGGGCGTCCGCCCCATTCGTTGAGCAGGCGCAGCGCATCGGCCTGGCTGCAGGCGAAGGCGAGCGTGGCCTCGGCGGGCGCCACGGGCAGCACCTTGAGGCTCACTTCGGCGATCACGCCCAGCGTGCCGAGCGAGCCGGCCAGCACGCGCGAGACGTCGTAGCCGGCGACGTTCTTCATCACCTGGCCACCGAAGCTCAGCACCTCGGCGCGGCCGTTGATGAGCGTGGCGCCGAGCACGTAGTCGCGCACCGCGCCCACGCTGGCGCGCGACGGGCCGCTGAGGCCGGCGGCGACCATGCCGCCCACCGTGCCGCCGGCATCGAAGCACGGCGGCTCGAACGGCAGGCACTGGCCTTGTTCGGCGAGCGCGGCCTCGAGCTCGGCCAGCGGCGTGCCGGCACGCACGGTGACGACCAGCTCGCTGGGTTCGTAGCTCGTGATGCCGGCGAGCGCGCGCAGGTCGAGCAGCTCGCCGCGCGGCGGCTGGCCGTAGAAATCCTTGGTGCCGCCGCCGCGCAGGCGCAGCGATGTGGCATCGGCCGCGGCGGCGCGCACGCGCTCGACGACCTGCTGGAGGGCGGTATCCGTGTTCATGAGGCTCTCAGAATCTCGGCAGGTCGGGATGCGCCAGCCGGCCGCCGCGCACCACTTCCTTGCCGTACTCGGCGCAGCGCTGCAGCGTGGGAATCACCTTGCCGGGGTTGAGCAGCCCGGCGGGGTCGAAGGCGCGCTTGATGCCGAACATCTGCTCGTTCTCGGCCGCGGTGAACTGCACGCACATGCTGTTGAGCTTTTCCACGCCCACGCCATGCTCGCCCGAGACGGTACCGCCCATGGCGACGCTGGTCTCGAGGATGTCGGCGCCGAACAGCTCGCAGCGATGCAGCTCGTCGGGGTCGTTGGCGTCGAACAGCACCAGCGGGTGCAGGTTGCCGTCGCCCGCGTGGAACACGTTGCAGCAGCGCAGGTTGTACTTCTTCTCCATCTCCTGGATCGCCAACAGGATGTCGGCGAGCCGCTTGCGCGGGATGGTGGAGTCCAGGCACATGTAGTCGGGGCTGATGCGGCCCGATGCCGGAAAGGCGTTCTTGCGGCCGCTCCAGAATTTCATGCGCTCGTCTTCGCTGGTGCTCACGGCGATGGCGGTGGCACCGCAGCCGCGCAGCACGTCGGTCATGCGGCCGATTTCTTCTTCCACTTCTTCCGGCGTGCCGTCCGATTCGCACAGCAGGATGGCGGCGGCGTCGAGGTCGTAGCCGGCGTGCACGAAGTCTTCGACGGCGGCGGTCATGGGCTTGTCCATCATCTCCAGGCCGGCCGGGATGATGCCCGCCGCGATCACCGCCGCGACCGCGTCGCCGGCTTTGCGCACGTCGTCGAAGCTGGCCATGATGCAGCGCGCCAGCTGCGGCTTGGGCACGAGCTTCACCGTGACCTCGGTGGTCACGGCCAGCATGCCTTCGCTGCCGATGGCCAGCGCGAGCAGGTCGAGCCCCGGCGCGTCGAGCGCCTCGCCGCCGAACTCGATGGGCTCGCCCTCGGCCGTGAAGCCGCGCACGCGCAGCACGTTGTGCAGCGTGAGGCCGTACTTCAGGCAGTGCACGCCGCCCGAGTTCTCGGCCACGTTGCCGCCGATGGTGCAGGCGATCTGGCTCGACGGGTCGGGCGCGTAGTAGAGGTTGAAGGGCGCTGCGGCTTCGCTGATGGCGAGGTTGCGCACGCCGCACTGCACGACGGCCGTGCGGCTCACGGGGTCGACCTTCAGGATGCGGTTGAACTTGGCCAGCGACAGCGTCACGCCCAGCGCGTGCGGCATGGCGCCGCCCGAGAGCCCGGTGCCGGCGCCGCGCGCCACCACGGGCACGGCCAGCGCATGGCAGGCGCGCAGCACGGCGGCCACCTGCGCCTCGGTCTCGGGCAAGGCCACCACCAGCGGGCGCTGGCGGTAGGCCGTGAGGCCGTCGCACTCGTAGGGCGTGGTGTCTTCGGCGTGCCAGATGAGCGCATGCGCGGGCAGGTGCGCCTGCAGCGCCCGCACCACCTGCGCCTGGCGCTCCGCCTTCGACAGCTGCGTGTGCTGTTCGGTCGTGACGGGAGCATTCATGGCGGGAGCAACTTTCAGCGGACGACCATCAGGGTGAATGGCCACACATAGGCCTGCAGCGTCACGTACAGGCCGACCAGCGAGGCCAGCGCGATCGAATGGAAGAACACGTAGCGCAGGATGTCGCCTTCGTGATTGAACCACCGCGTGGCGGTGGAGGCCACCACGATCGACTGGGCGTCGATCATCTTACCCATCACGCCGCCCGAGCTGTTGGCTGCGCCCATGAGGTTGGGCGCCAGGCCGAGCTGCTCGGCCGCGACCTTCTGCATGCCGCCGAACAGCACGTTCGAGGCGGTGTCGGAGCCCGTCATGGCCACGCCGATCCAGCCCATGAGCGTGCCGAAGAAGGGATAGAACACGCCGGTGTTGGCGAAGGCCAGGCCCAGCGTGGTGTCGGTGCCCGAGTAGCGCGTGAGCGTGCCCAGCGCGAGCATCAGCACGATGGTCATGAGCGAGTAGCGCACCATCCAGAGCGTGCGAAGAAAGGTGCGCACGATCTCGACGGGGTTGTACTTCATGAACAGCGCGCTCACGATCGCCGACAGCAGGATGCCGGTGCCCGTGGCCGACAGCAGGTTCAGCACGTACACCGCGCCTTCCTTCGTGGGTGCCATGACCACCGGCGGCATCTTCTCGATCAGGTTGTGCAGCCCGCCCATCGGGAACGAGGGCGCGAACACGCCATTGAGCGCGGTCTTCACCGCCGGCAGGCCCCAGATGAAAACGAACACCGAGAGGATCACCCAGGGCATCCACGCGCGCACCAGCGCCTCGCGGCTGTGCACGACGATGGCGGCCGGCGGCTTGGCCTCGTGCGCGCTCACGTCCTTGCCGCGCAGCGAGGGCGAGCGCCACACGTTCTTGGGCTGCCACACGCGCAGGAACAGCACCAGGCTGGCCATCGACACGATGGCCGCGATGATGTCGACCAGCTCGGGGCCGATGAAGTTCGACACCAGGTACTGCGGCACCGCGAACGACACGCCTGTGACCAGGATGGCGGGCCACACTTCCATCATCGCCTTGCGTCCGGCGAAGGCCCACACCAGCCAGAACGGCACCAGCAGCGAGAAGAACGGCAGCTGGCGCCCGATCATCGCGGTGACTTCCATCAGATCGTAGCCGTGCACCTTGGCCAGCGTGATCACCGGTGTGCCGAGCGCGCCGAAGGCCACCGGCGCGGTGTTGGCGATCAGCGAGAGGCCCGAGGCGGCCAGCGGCGAGAAGCCCAGCCCGATCAGGATGCCGGCCGTGACCGCCACCGGCGTGCCGAAGCCCGCCGCGCCCTCGAAGAAGGCGCCGAAGCAGAAGGCGATCAGCAGCAGCTGGATGCGGCGGTCTTCGGTGATGCCCGAGAGCGAGTCCTGCAGCACCTTGAAGCTGCCGTTCTGTTCGGCCAACTGCTGCAGGAAGATGATGTTCAGCACGATCCAGCCGATCGGCAGCAGGCCCGTGAAGCCGCCGAAGAGCGCGGCGCGCCCGGCCATCTCGGCCGGCATGCCGTAGGCGAACACGGCGACGGCCAGCGCCGCCAGCAGGCCCAGGCCGGCGGCGATGTGGGCCTTGATGTGGAAGAAGCCGAGGCACGCGAGCATCACCACCACCGGGATCGCGGCGAGCGCGGTGGAAATGATCATGTTGCCGAACGGGTCGTAGATCTGCTGCCAGGTCATGCGTTGTCTCCGGGGAGGCTGTTGTTGTGCCTCGCACTCTAGGGAGATGCGCACCGTCCGGGTTGAAGGATTTTTGCCCGGACCTTGATAAAAATTTGTCGCGCCGACCTGTCGGTCAACCGCGCATCAATGCAGCATCTGTGCGAGCCAGTCGACGAAGGCGGCGCATTCCCAGCGCTCCAGCGTGCCCGGCTGCCAGCAGATGTAGTGGCGGTGCGGCGAGGGCACGGGCCGTTCCGACAGCGCCACCAGCCGGCCCGATTCGAACCAGGCGGCGCCCAGTTTCTGTCGCACCAGCGCCACGCCGAAGCCGCTGGCCGCCGCGTCGTAGACCAGGCCCAGGTCGTTGAACTGCGAGCCCAGGTGCGGCTCGGGCTGGTCGATGTCGCAGCTCGCGAACCAGGTGCCCCAGGGCTCGAGCGGGCTGCGGATCAGCCGCGCGCTGGCGATCTCGGCCGCGGTGCGAAAGCCGTCGAAGGGCCCGAACTCGTTGAGGTAACTCGGGCTGCAGGCGGGCACCACGTCCTCGGCGATGAGCAGGCGGTGCTCGCAATCGGCGTACGCGCCGATGCCGTAGCGCACCTGCAGGTCGGTCTGCTCGGCCGTGACGTCGAGCAGCGGAATCGACACGTGCAGCGCCAGCTCGATGTCGGGATAGAGGTTGCGAAAGAGCTCCAGCCGCGGCATCAGGAACTGGCGGCTGAAGGTCGGCGTGACGGCCACGCTCAGGCGCGGCGCACGCAGTGCCGCGTCACGGCTGCCGGGCGTGGCCTGCTGCAGCGCAGCCAGGCCGACGCGCACGTTCGCCAGGTAGGCCGCGCCGTCGGCCGTGAGGCTGAAGTCGCTGCGACCGAAGAGCTTGAAGCCCACGTGCGCCTCGAGCTGGCGGATGCGGTGGCTCACGGCGCTGGCCGTCACGCACAGCTCGTCGGCCGCGCGGCCCGCATGCCGCAGCCGCGCGACGGCCTCGAAGGTCAGCAGGCATTGGATCGGGGGGATGTGGTGCAACGCCATCCGCGGGGCAGCCGGAGAGCTCAGAAGGCGTGAATGAATCCGGCGTGGCCGAGCAGCCCGCCCAGGCGCGCCCCATCAAGGCGCAAAGCGCAGCCATAGCTCGGGCTATGGCGAGCATTTGCAACGCCGAGGGGGCGTGTCTGGGCGGGATGAGCGGACATGGCGGGTTCGTTCACGCCTTCTTAGTCTTCGAAGAAATTCACCGGCAGGCCCGGCGTGTCGACGCGCATCGAGAGCACGGTGCCCGAGGCCGGGCGCTGCACCAGCTCGTCGGCCGGACGGCCCTTGCGTCCGCTGGTGACGAACAGCGTGCGCAGGTCGTCGCCGCCGAAGCAGGGCATGGTCGGGCATTGCACCGGCACCGCGATGGCCGCGACACGCTCGCCCGTGGGCGCAAAGCGCAGCAGCTGCGCGCCTTCGAACATCGCGACCCAGTAGTGGCCGGCGGCGTCGACGGTGGCGCCATCGGGTCGGCCGTCGTAATGCGAGGGCGCGCCGGGCACCCAGCCCGCGGGCTTGGGGTCGAACTGCTGGAACACGCGCGCATGCGACAGCGTGTTGGCCTCGGCGTCCCAGTCCCAGGCGCGCACCACGTGCGCGGCGGTGTCGGCCCAGTACAGGGTGCCGTTGTCGGGCGAGAACGCCAGGCCGTTGGCGGTGGTGACGTGTTCCAGCATCGACGTGATGGTGGGAGACACGTCGCCCGGGCGTGCGTCGAAGCAGTAGAGCGCGGCGTTGGGGAGGTCCTTGGCCTCGTTGAGCGAGCCGGCCCAGAAGCGGCCGAGCGCGTCGCACTTGCCGTCGTTGAAGCGCATGGTGCGCACGTCGTGCTCCGCGCGCGCCATCGCGACCAGTTCACCGCCCCATTCGCGGGCGCGGTAGATGCCGTCGCGCAGCGCGATCACGAGGCCGCCGCTGCGTGCCGGCGCCATGCAGCCGGGTTCGGTGGGCAGCGCCCATCGCTCGACCGTGGCCGCGGGCGAACCGATCTCGCCGCGCGTGCGCAGCACGGCGCGGCCCGGGATGTCGAGCCAGTAGAGCGCGCGTTCGTGCGGATGCCAGAACGGCGATTCACCCAGTTCGCAGAGGCTGTCTTCGATGGAGGTCCACATGGTGGGGCGATTGTGCCCCCGGCCACGCGGGCCGCGGGCAAAAAAAAGCCCGCTGACGCCGAAGCGCTCGCGGGCTGAACATCCAAAGGAGACTCGCCTGAAAAACCGGGAGCTGTCGTTCTTCTTTGTGTCGAAAAGGGTGGTGGTGGTCTTTGAAGCGCGGGGGCCGGCACCGTGCCGGACCACCCGCTGTCTGTCTGTATGCGAATCAGCGGTTGTAAGCTGTTTCGCCGTGTGACGAGATGTCGAGGCCTTCGCGCTCTTCTTCTTCCGACACACGCAGGCCGAGGGTCAGGTCGGCGATCTTGAAGGCGATGAACGCCACCACGCCGGACCACACGATCGTGAACAGCACGCTCTTGACCTGGATCCAGACCTGGCCGCCCATCGTGAAGGTGTCGGGGGTCAGGCCGCCGGTGCCGCCCAGGCCCTTGGCTGCGAACACACCGGTCAGGATGGCACCCAGGATGCCGCCCACGCCGTGCACGCCGAACACGTCGAACGCGTCGTCGGCGCCGAGCATGCGCTTGAGGCCACCGACACCCCACAGGCAGACCAGGCCGGCCAGCAGGCCCAGCACGATCGAACCCATCGGGCCGACGAAACCGGCGGCAGGCGTGACGGCCACGAGGCCGGCAACGGCACCGGACGCGGCGCCCAGCATCGAGGCCTTGCCCTTGTGCAGGCTCTCACCCAGGATCCACGACAGGGCCGCGGCGGCGGTGGCGAGCACCGTGTTCACGAAAGCCAGGCCGGCGGCGGCGTTGGCAGCACCTGCCGAACCCGCATTGAAGCCGAACCAGCCGACCCACAGCAGCGAAGCGCCGACCATGGTGAGCGTGAGCGAGTGCGGCGTGAACGCTTCCTTGCCGTAGCCGACGCGCTTGCCGATCATGTAGGCACCGACCAGGCCGGCGATACCGGCGTTGATGTGCACCACGGTGCCGCCCGCGAAGTCGAGCGCGCCGTCCTTGCCCAGCAGGCCGCCGCCCCACACGATGTGGGCCATGGGCACGTAGCTGAAGGTGAACCAGATCACCGAGAACAGCAGCACGGCCGAGAACCTGGCGCGTTCTGCGAAGGCGCCGACGATCAGCGCCACGGTGATGGCCGCGAAGGTGCCCTGGAAGGCGACGAACACGTATTCGGGAATCGTGGTCAGCGCGCCGAAGGTCTCCTGCGTGATGCCCTTCATGAAGATCTTGTCGAAGCTTCCGAAGAAATTGCCGTCGCCCGTGAAGGCCAGGCTGTAGCCGTAGATGGCCCACAGGATGCTGATCAGCGAGAAGATCACGAAGACCTGCATCAGCACCGACAGCATGTTCTTGGAGCGGCCCAGGCCGCCGTAGAACAGCGCCAGGCCGGGGATGGTCATCAGGATCACGAGCAGGGTCGAGGTGAGCATCCAGGCGGTGTCGCCGGAGTCGACCTTGGGCGCGGGTGCCGCGGCCGGAGCGGCGGGCGCAGCTTCGGCAGCAGCGGGTGCTGCAGCCGCTGCAGGCGCGGGTGCAGCCGCGGCAGGTGCCGATGCAGCCGGTGCCTCAGGGGTGGCGGCGGGTGCCTGGGCCAGCGCCGACGTGCCGGCGACGAAGACGCTCAAACCGAGCGCAAGAGAGACAAGAAGTTTTTTCATAGTCGTTGTTCTTTCGGGCCAGGACTCGATCAGAGGGCTTCGCGGCCCGTTTCGCCGGTGCGGATGCGCACGACCTGCTCGAGGTTGTAGACAAAGATCTTGCCGTCGCCGATCTTCCCGGTGCGCGCAGCGCCCTCCACCGCCTCGATCACGCGGTCGACGAGGTCGTCGGAGATGGCCGCCTCGATCTTCACCTTGGGCAGGAAGTCGACCACGTACTCGGCGCCGCGGTACAGCTCGGTGTGGCCCTTCTGGCGACCGAAGCCCTTCACTTCCGTGACGGTGATGCCCTGCACGCCGATGGCCGAGAGTGCTTCACGCACCTCGTCGAGCTTGAACGGTTTGATGATGGCTGTGACCAGCTTCATGATGAGTTGCTCCTTCTGGATGGATGAAAGGTGGCGCGGCAACGTGGGCCGCACCTGGTTGTTGTGTCGATTACAGCGTCTTCGTCAGCGTGACGATGAAGCGTGCCTTGTTGGGCGAGTACGTCGTCTGGCCGAAGGTGCCGAAACCGAAGTCGTAGCCCGGGTTGGCCACGGCGAGGTACGAGCTCTTCTTGTTGGCGCCCTGCACCGAGCCGGTGAGCGTCAGGCCGCTGCCGAAGTCGTAGGTGGCGCCGATGTTGTAGTCGACGTAGCTCTTGTAGCCCAGGCTGCGGATGTCGCTGGACATGTTGGTGAAGCCGACCGCCGCCTTCAGCGTGACCTTGGGCACGATCTCCTTGCTGTAGGCCAGGTTCAGGTAACCGGTGTTGGTGCCCTTCAGGCCCGAGCCGGCCTTGTTGCCCGCGTAGCCGAAGTAGTCCTTCGACACGGTGTGCGAGTACTTGGCCGTGAACGAGCCGAAGCTGTCGTTGGCGTAGGTGGCGCCCACGTAGAGCTCGGTGGTGTTGCCTGCCGAGTTGCCCGGGTAGATGTAGGTCAGCGCACCGACGTCCATGTCGACCGGGCCGGCCTTGAACTTGTAGCCGCCGTAGATGTCGCTCTCGATGCTGTTGCCCTTGAGCCAGTTGACGCTGGAGTTCCAGTTGCCGACGTAGAAGCCGCTCTCGCCGAAGGCGTAGTCGAAGCCGCCCTGGATGGCGGGCTTGAAGCCCTTGGTCTTGGCGTAGTCGTTCTTGCCGATCATGTCCTGGTCCTGGCCGCGGAACTTGTAGTTCGAGGTCAGGGAGACATTGCCCGTGAGCAGGGGCGCGGGTGCCGGGGCTGCGGCGTCGGCGGCCTGGGCCATGGCGGCGCCCGAGGCGGTCAGTGCAGTGGCCAGAACGATCAACGCCTGGGCGGCGGTACGGTGCGTCATCAGGGAACTCCTCGCAAGTGTGTTGTTGGACCTGAGCACCCTCAAAGCAGGGAGCGTGCCAAAGTGCACAAATACCGCCCCGGCCAGAGGGCGGCGATGCGCGGCGGTGAGCGCCAAATCGTTACAAGCCCTGTTTCCGGCAGTTGCACACGCTTGCACGCTGCACGGTCCTGGGCCTGCATGTCGCAGGCGCACCAACTTGGGGAGAAGGAGAACAATGAGTCTGTCTTTGGTGCAAAGCCGCGCCTTGCTCGGCCTGGAGGCCGCCGCCGTCACGGTCGAGGTGCATCTGGCGAACGGCCTGCCGAGCTTCACCCTGGTGGGGCTGGCCGAGACGGAGGTCAAGGAGGCGCGCGAACGCGTGCGCTCGGCGATCCAGAACGCCGGGCTTGAATTTCCTACGAACAAGAAGATCGTCGTCAATCTCGCACCCGCCGACCTGCCGAAGGATTCGGGCCGCTTCGACCTGCCCATCGCCCTGGGCATCCTCGCGGCCAGCGGGCAGATCGAGAACGCCCGGCTGGCCGGCCACGAGTTCGCGGGCGAGCTGTCGCTGTCGGGCGAACTGCGCCCCGTGCGCGGCACGCTGGCGATGGCCCTGGCCCTGCACACACGCGGCGTGGCGACGCGGCTGGTGCTGTCCATGGACAGCGCCCGCGAGGCCGCGCTGGTGCCCGGCGGGGAGGTCTACGGCGCCCGGCACCTGCTGGACGTGGTGCGCCAGTTCCTGAGCGACCGCGACGCCGCCGCATCCGCGCCCGAGGGCCCCGACGACGGCTGGACCCGCGTGCTCCCCGCGACCGGCGATGCCGCGCCGCACTACGCCGACCTGGCCGACGTCAAGGGCCACGCCAGCGCCAAGCGCGCGCTGGAGGTGGCCGCCGCCGGCGGCCACAGCCTGTTGATGGTGGGCGAACCGGGTTCGGGCAAGTCCATGCTCGCGCAGCGCTTTGCCGGCCTGCTGCCGCCGATGGGCATCGACGAGGCACTCGAAAGCGCCGCCATCGCCAGCCTGGGCGGGCGCTTCGCCACCGGACGCTGGATGTGCCGGCCGACAGCGGCGCCGCACCACACGGCCAGCGCGGTGGCGCTGGTCGGCGGCGGCTCGCCGCCCCGGCCCGGCGAGATCTCGCAGGCGCACCACGGCGTGCTCTTTCTCGACGAATTCCCCGAATTCGCGCGCGCCGCGCTGGAGGCGTTGCGCGAACCGTTGGAGACCGGCACGATCACCATCGCGCGGGCCGCGCGGCGCGCGGAATTTCCGGCGCGCTTCCAATTGGTCGCGGCGATGAACCCCTGCCCCTGCGGCTACCTCGGAACGACCACGGCCAAGGCCTGCCGCTGCACGCCCGACCAGATCCTGCGCTACCAGGGCAAGCTCAGCGGCCCGCTGCTGGACCGCATCGACCTGCACATCGAGGTGCCCGCTGTGCCCGCGCAGCTGCTGCTCGATGCACCGCCCGGCGAATCGACCGCCAACATCCGCACCCGCGTGATCACCGCACGCGAACGCGCGATGCGGCGCCAGGGCACGCCCAACCAATCGCTGCAGGGCAGCGCCATCGACACGCATGCTGCGCTCGACACGCCGGCGCGGCAGTTCATGTTCAACGCCGCGAACAAGCTCGGCTGGTCGGCGCGCAGCACGCACCGCGTGCTGAAGGTGGCGCGCACGGTCGCCGACCTGGCGGGCGCGGACACGGTGGAGGTCGCGCACGTGGCCGAAGCCGTGCAGTACCGGCGGGCGCTGCGCAGCGGCGCGTAGACAGCGCCACGCGCCCCGGCGGGCTACAGCAGGCCGCGTCCGGCCAGGTTGCGCATCAGCGCCCCGATGCCGTAGCGCCAGCGCGGCGCCTGGTCGGCATGGACCACGCGGTTGTTCAAAGCACCCAGCTCGGGGGCCGCGATGCGCACGTGGTCGCCCACGACGTGCGTGAACCCTTGCCCGGGGCCATGGCGGTCTTGCGTCGGCGCGAACATCGTGCCCAGGAACAGCATGAAGCCGTCGGGGTAGGCGTGGTGGCGGTTGAGTGTCTGCGCCACGAGGTCGAGCGGATCGCGGCTGATCTTCGACAGCGAGCTCGAACCTTCGAGCGTGAAGCCTTCGGGGCCCGTCACGTTCAGCGCGACCGTGATGCGCCGCACATCGGCGATGCCGAAGTGCGCATCGAACAGGCGGATGAACGGGCCGATGGCGCACGAGGCGTTGTTGTCCTTGGCCTTGCCCAGCAGCAGCGCGCTGCGGCCTTCGAAGTCGCGCAGGTTGACGTCGTTGCCCAGCGCGGCGCCGAGCGTTTCGCCGCGGCTGTTCACCGCGAGCACGACTTCGGGCTCGGGGTTGTTCCAGGCCGAGTCCGCGTGGATGCCCACGTCGGCGCCGGTGCCCACGGCCGCAAGCACCGGGGCCTTGGTGAAGACCTCGGCGTCGGGGCCGATGCCCACTTCGAGGTACTGCGACCACATGCCTTGCGCGATGAGCACGTCCTTCACCTTCATGGCTTCGGGCGAGCCCGGCACGATGTCGGCGAGGTTGTCGCCGAGCACATCGCCGATGGCCGCGCGCGTGGCTTCGGCGCGCGAGGCATCGCCACGTGCCTGCTCTTCGATCACGCGTTCGAGCAGGCTCGCGACGAAGGTCACGCCGCTGGCCTTCACGACCTGCAGGTCGCAGGGGGCGAGCAGCCAGGCCTGGTGGCTGTCGCGCGTGCTTTCGTCGCTGTTGGCAAGCACGGCATCGAGCGCGGCGATGCGCGGTGCGGTGCCCGCTTGCAATGCAGCGCGCACGGCTTCGGCCGGCGAGCCCTGGCCTTCGAGCAGGTCGCTCATGGTGGGCGCGAGCTTTGACAGGTCGTGCAGGCCATCGCCCTGCACGGCCACCAGCACCGGGCCCACGCCGGGTTGCCAGAGGCGACCGACAAGGGTGGCGCGCTCGGCGTCGCGGGGCAGGCTGGAAGCGGTCGAAAGGTCCAAAAGCATGGCGTGGTGTCTCCGTGAATAAGGTCTGCGCGCCATCGTAGCCGCGCCTCGGGAACCGCCGTGTGTCAGTGGCCCGGCGTGGCCCGCACGCGCGCCACGTCGGTGGGCAGGTTCGTCCACGGCGCTTCCTGCGGCGCGAAACGTGCGCGCATGTAGCCGGCGAGGTCGGCGATCTGGCGGTCGTCGAGCGCTTCGCGGAACGCGGGCATGAAGCCGATGTCGCGGTGCGCGGGCGCGCGCACGCCATCGAGGATGGTGCGCAGCAGGTTGTCGGGCCGTGTGCTCGTGAGGCTGCTGTTGAGTGCGAGCGGCGTGTTCACGCCCAGCAGCGTGGGGCCGTCGCCGTCGTGGTGGCACGAGGCACACGCGCTGTCGAACATGCGCTGCGCGGGGCCGAGCAGCTGGCCCTGCGTGCGCGCGGCGTTGTCGATGGCCTGCTGCGCGAGCGTCTGCGGTTGCGCAGCCGGCGCGGGGTTGAACGACCCAAGGTAGACGGCCATCGCGCGCACGTCAGCGTCGGGCACCTGCGCGAGTTCGCGCACCACCTCGGCCATCGGGCCGCCCGCGATGCCGTGGCGCGGCGAGTGGCCGTGGCGCAGGTAACGGTACAGCGCGTCGGTGTCCCACGGCACGGCGGCCTTCGACAGCTGCGTGAGCGCGGGCGCCTCCCAGCCATCGACCATCGCGCCCGAAAGGAACGCGCTGCCGCCCTGCTCCGCGCCGAGCGCGTTGCGCGGCGTGTGGCAGGCGCCGCAATGGCCCAGGCCGTTGACGAGGTAGGCGCCGCGGTTCCATTCGGCGCTTTGCGTGGGCACGGGCGGCAGTGGCGCGGGGTCGTGGAACAGCGCGTTCCATCCGGCCATCAGCGGGCGCAGGTTGAACGGGAACTTGAGTTCGGACTTGGGCGTTGCCGCGCGCACCGCCGGCATCGCCATGAAGTACGCGTAGAGCGCCTGCAGGTCGTCGTCGCTGGTCTTCGCGAAGGCGGTGTAGGGGAACGCGGGGTACAGGTGGTGGCCGTCGCGCGAGACGCCTTCGCGCATCGCGCGCTGGAAGGCGCTGAACGACCAGCGGCCCAGGCCCGTCTCGGCGTCGGGCGTGAGGTTGGTGGTGTAGAGCGTGCCGAAGGGCGTCTCCATCGCGCGGCCACCGGCGTTGGGTGCGCCGCCCGGCGCGGTGTGGCACACGGCGCAGTCGCCGAGCGCGGCGAGCACACGGCCGCGTTCGATGGTGGACTCGCTGTAGACCGGTGCGCTGAGCGACACCGGCGCGATGGCCGCGCGCCAGCCGAGCAGGCCGGCGATGACGCCCAGGCCGCCGATGAAAAGGGCGGCACCGGTGGCCCACACGCCCTTGCGCCGGGGCCAAAGAGCATTGCTCCTTCCCCTTCTGGGGGAAGGTTGGGATGGGGGCACGGCAGCGTCACCACTCGAGCGCCGCATGCCCCCGCCCCCGCCCTCTCCTGGAGGGGGAGGGAGAAACTCCCGATTCAGTTCCGCCAGCACCGTCTCCGGCGTGAACGGCGGCGACCTGAACCGAACGCCGGTCGCATCGAAGATCGCATTCGCGATCGCCGCCGTCCCCGGCACCGACGACGACTCTCCCGCGCCCAGCGACGGCTCGCCGGGACGCGGCATGTGCATCACCTCGATCACCGGCACGTCGCGGAAATTGAGGATCGGGTAGCTGCCCCACTCGCGGCTTGCGACCACGCCCGAAGGCAGCACGCCCGGCAACTGCGCGCCGCCCGTTGCGGCGCCCTGCTGCGGCGCGAACTGCACCTGCTCCTTGAGTGCGCGGCTCGTGGTCTGGATCACGTTGCCGTGCACCTGGTGTTCGACCCCCGCCGGGTTGACCAGCAGCCCCGCGTCGTGCCCCACCACCACGCGGCGCACATGCACCTCGCCGGTCTTCTGGTTGACCTCGACATCGGCCACCCACGCGGCCCACGCCGCGCCGAAGCCCGGCCACTTGCTGTGGATGTAGCGCGCGTACGCGAAGCCCTGGCCGAAGAGGATGTCGCCGCCTTCGCCGAGCCCGCCGTCGGCGTTCTCCTGCGGCCCGGTGCGCATGCGCCAGCCGGCCTTCTGCGCAGTGGCCTGCACGAGTTCGATCGCGCGCGGGTCGTCCAGGTGCCGCAGGCGGAACTGCACGGGGTCGACGCCGGCGGCCGTCGCCAGCTCGTCGATGTACGACTCGTGTGCGAACGAACTCGGCAGCGCCGACACACCGCGCAGCCACGAGGCGCGCACGATCGGCGCCATGTCGTTGACCTTCACGCGCAGGTTGTCGTAGCTGTACGGCGGTCGCGCGGTGCGGTCGCCCATCTCGTAGGCCTGCGCCACGGGCTCGACCGTGCGCGTGAGCAGCAGCGCCAGCGTGGGCGCGCCGTTCGATGGGTACGAGGTTTCGAAGTCGTAGGCGGCGACGCGGCCGTCGGCCATGAGCCCGCCGTCGATCTCCATGAGCTGCGCGGCGCCCTTGGGCTCCCACGCATGCTCCTGCTCGCGCGAGAGCTGCACGCGCACCGGCGCGCCCACGGCGCGCGCGAGCAGCGCGGCATCGGCCGCCACGTCGTCGGCGCCGTTGCGGCCGTAGCAGCCCGCAGCCTCCATGCGCACCACGTCGACCTGCACGTCGTCCACGCCCATGAGCTTGGCGAGATCGGCGCGCAGCACGTGCGGATTCTGCGACCCGGCCCAGCAGCGCAGCTGCATGCCGCTGCCGTCGGCCGGTTGCCACTCGGCCAGCGCGCACGAGGGGCCGATGGACGCATGCATCTGGTAGGGCCACACGTAGGTGCGCTGCATCGGCTGCGCGGCGGCGGCCATGGCGCCGTCGACGTCGCCTTCGTCGACCAGCAGGCGCTGCGTCGAGGGGTTGTCGCGCAGGGCCTGCGCCACGTCGCGCAGGTCGGGCATGCCGGGCCAGGGCTTCCAGGTCACGCGCAGCTCGCGCATCGCCTGCTCGGCGTGCTCTTCGCGCTCGGCCACGATGCCGACGAAGTCGCGCACCACGACCACGGCGCGGATGCCGGGGATATGGGCGATCGACGACTCGTCGACCGCTTCGAGCGTGTTGCCGATGAACTCGCCGTGGTCCGCGCCCGCATACGGCGGGCGCACCACGCGCCCGTGCAGCATGCCGGGCACGCGCATGTCGTGCACGAACACGAGGTCGCCCGCGAGCTTGGCCGGGATGTCGACGCGCGCCTGGCGCGTGCCGACGAGGCGGTAGTCGGCCGGGTCCTTGGGGGTGGCGTCGAGGTCCAGCCGCAGCACGGTGCGCTGGTGCGCCACGAGGTCCGCGTAGTTGATGTGCCGGTCCGGCGCCTCGGCCACGCGCACCACGCCGTTGCGCACCTGCAGCGCATCGACGGCCACGCCCAGCCGTTCGGCCGCGCGCGCCAGCAGCCACGCGCGTGCCTGCGCCGCGGCCAGCCGCAGCGGCTGCGCGTGGATCTGGATCGACGCGCTCGCGATGGTCGCGCCCTGGTTGGGCGCGCGCGCGGTGTCGCCGAGCATCATGCGCACGCAGGGCATGCCGAGGTCGAGCTCCTCGGCCACGATCTGCGCCAGCGCGGTCTGGATGCCGGTGCCCAGGTCGACGTGGCCATTGAGCGCGGAGACGCTGCCGTCGTCCCACAGCGCGAGCAGCACCTCGTCGCCTTCGCTGGGGTGGCTGGCGATAAAGGCGGGCTGGCCCTTGGCGGGCGGCGGCGGGGGCGGCGCCTCGCGCACCACCAGCAGCACGCCATCGGCGGCCAGGAACTCCGCGCGCATCTGCGGCAGGTCGGCGCGGCGCGTCATGCGGCGGTGGCGTCCGGCGGGGCCGCGTGCAGGCGCACGGCGGCACGCTGCACGGCGTCGAGGATCTCGATGTGCGTGCCGCAGCGGCACAGGTTGCCCGAGAGCTCGCTGCGGATGCGGGCCTCGCTCGCGTTGGGATCACGCGCGAGCAGTGCCGCCACCTGCATCACCATGCCGTTGAGGCAGTAGCCGCACTGCGCGGCCTGTGCATCTTCAAAAGCGGCCTGCACCGGATGCCAGCGCCCGCGCATGCCCAGGCCTTCGAGCGTGGTGATGCTGCGCCCTGCCACGCCGTGCGCGGGGATCACGCAGGACCGCGCGGCCACGCCGTCGACATGCACCGTGCAGGCGCCGCACTGCCCGAGCCCGCAGCCGTACTTGGGCCCGTTGAGCCCGAGGTCGTTGCGCAGCAGGTGCAGCAGCGTGGCTTCGCGCGGCACGTCGGCGAGCGCGTGCGCCCGGCCGTTGACCTGCAGGTGCAGCGGCTCAGCGCCGCAACTGGCCGTCACGGGTGTACATCTCCAGGTCCACGAAGGTCGAGCCGTTGTGGTTCTTCGCGCTGTAGTCGATGGGGAAGTCGCCGAAGCGCGTACTGCCGATGCTCTCGAGCCCGGCGATGAAGCTGTCGCGCGTGAGCGCCTTGCCCGCGCGGCGCAGGCCCTCGGCCATCACGCGCGCGACGATGTAGCCCTCCAGCGCGGTGTAGCTGTCGATCCTCTGGCCGAACTCGGCGCGGTCGCGCTGGTAGTCGGCCACGATGGGCACGCGCTGCGCACCGGGCGGCGGCACGATGCTGGCCGTGACCAGCCCGGCGAGCTTGCCTTCGAGCCGCTTGGCCGAACCCGCCGCGTCGGTGATGCCGACCGACAGCGTGTACAGCGGCGCGGCCGCGCCGCTCGCGCGGTAGTCGCGGATGAAGACCTCGGTCATGCGCCCGGCCATGATCATCACGACGGCGCCGGGGCGGCCCTCGGCGAGCCCGCCGATCACCTGCTTGGCGTCTTCGGCCGCGATGGCCATGGGCAGCGTCTGCACCACCTTCACCTTGTATTCGGCGGCCAGCTGCTCGCAGGTGGCGAGATTCGACTTGCCGAAGGCGCTGTCCTGGTAGACCACGGCGATCGACTGGATGCCCAGCGTCGAGAGGTGGCTGATGATCTTGCGCAGCTCCAGGTCGTAGCCCGCGCGCACGTGGAACAGGTAGCGGTTGGTCTTGGTGCGAAACGACGTGGTTCCCACCAGCGGCGCGAACATCGGCACGCCGGCCTTCTCGGCCAGCGGCATGGCGGCCGCGAGGTTGCCCGTGGCGACGTAGCCGGTGAGCGCGAAGACCTTGTCCTCGTCGATCAGCTTGGCCGTGTTGACGGCCGTCTTCGCGGGCTCGTAGGCGTCGTCGTAGGTGACGAGTTCGATCTTGCGGCCGTGGATGCCGCCCGACTTGTTGACGCGGTCGAAGTACAGCTGGATGCCCGCGCGGTAGTCGACGCCGAAGTCTTTCGCCGGGCCGCTGAACACGGCCGACTGGCCGATGCGGATGGTGCTGTCCGTCACGCCGTTGTCCGCGCGCGCCGGCCGCAGCAGGCCGGGGCCGAGGGCCAGGGCCGCGCCGCCCGCCACCAGGGTGCGCCTTGAAATCGAAAGCTTCATGCGTCGTCTGTCTCTGTGTTGTTGTCGTCGGAAGGGTGTTGCCGCGGCGGCGCCGCGGACTTCGGGGTCGTCAGCCGGCCTGGATGTCGCCGGACTGGATGCGCTTGACGCCCTTGGCCGTCATCTGCTTCCAGGCGGCGGCCAGCGAGCCGTTGAGGTCGATGCCGCGCGTGGCGTCTTCGATCACGTAGGCCTCGAAGCCGGCCTTGCGCGCGTCCATCGCGGTCCAGGCCACGCAGAAGTCGGTGGCCAGGCCGGTGACGAACACGGTCTTGATCCCGCGCGCCTTGAGGTAGCCGGCCAGGCCGGTGGCCGTCTTGTGGTCGGCCTCCTCGAAGGCGGAGTAGCTGTCCATGTCCTTGTGGAAGCCCTTGCGGATGATGAGCTGCGCGGTCGGCACCTTCAGCTCCTTGCCGAGCGCCGCGTCGTCGGTGCCCTGCACGCAGTGGTCGGGCCACAGCACCTGCGTGCCGTAGTTGAGCTTGGTGGTCTCGAAGGGCTTCTTGCCGCTGTAGGTGCTGGCGAACGAGGCGTGGCCCGCCGTGTGCCAGTCCTGCGTGACGACGATGTTCTGGAACGCGGGCGCCAGCGCGTTGATGACCGGAATCACCTCGTTGCCACCCTTCACCGCGAGCGTGCCGCCGTCCAGAAAACAGTTCTGCACGTCGACCACGATCAGCGCGGCCTTGCCACCGGGCTTGATCTTGCCGGCCGCGAAAGCGGAGAGGCCGAAACTGCCGAGGCTGCCGACGAGCCCCAGGGCAGCGGCGGACTTCAAGACGGTTCTGCGATGCATGGTGTGGACTCCGGTGGTTGAGGAAAGGAAACGGTCAGACGCTGAGGTAGGCCCTGCGCACTTCTTCGTTCGCGGCCAGTTCGGCCATCGTCGCGTGATAGCGGATCTGCCCCTTCTCGAGCACGTAGGCGCGGTCGGAGACCAGCTCGGCGAAGTGCATGTTCTGCTCCGACAGCAGGATGCTCACGCCCTGCGCCTTGAGCTCGAGGATCATGTTGGCCATCTGCTCGACGATGACCGGGGCCACGCCCTCGGAGGGTTCGTCGAGCAGCACGAGATACGGGTTGCCCATCAGCGTGCGCGCCACGGTGAGCATCTGCTGCTCGCCGCCGCTCATGCGGCCACCGGGGCGGTTCGGCATCTCGCCAAGGTTGGGGAACAGCTGGAACAGGCGCTCGGGCGTCCACAGCGGCGCGGCCGTGCCGTCGGCCCACTGGCGCGCGGGCTGCTTGCCGACCTCGAGGTTTTCCATCACCGTGAGGTCGGTGAACACGCGCCGGTCTTCGGGCACGAAGCCCAGGCCCAGGCGCGCCGCGTGGTGCGGCTCGCTTTTCGAAATGTCGTGGCCCAGGAAGCGCACGGCGCCGCGGCGCTTGGTGAGCATGCCGATCAGCGTCTTGAGCGTGGTCGACTTGCCCGCGCCGTTGCGGCCCATGAGCGCGACGACTTCGCCGCGCCGCACTTCGAGGTCGACGTCGTAAAGAATCTGCGCGGCGCCGTACCAGGCGCACAGCGACTTGGCTTGCAGAAGCGGTTCGTGCGTGCTCATGCGGTAACTCCCAGCGCTGCGGCTTTCTCTGCGATCTTCTCGAAGGTCTTGCCGCTGCCGAAGTACACCTCCTGCACCTTCGGGTGGTCGCGAATTTCGAGCGGCTTGCCCTGCGCGATGAGGCGCCCGCGCGCCAGCACGATCATGCGATCGGCGTACGCGAACACCACGTCCATGCTGTGCTCGGTGAAGAGCACGGCCATGCCGCGCTGGATGACGAGGTCCTTGGTGAGCGCCATGAGCGAGTTGCGCTCCTGGGGCGCCATGCCGGCGGTGGGCTCGTCCATGAGCAGCAGCTTGGGCGAGTTGGCCATGGCAATGGCGAGTTCGACGCGCTTCACGTCGCCGTAAGCCAGCACGCTGCAGGGCCGGTCGGCCTGCGCCTTCATGCCGACCTGGTCGAGCAGCGCCAGCGCTTCGTCGCGCTTGTGGTCGGCTGCGCGGCGCCACATCGAGAACAGCTTGTGGTCGTGCGAGAGCAAGGCCATCTGCACGTTCTCGACCACGGTGAGCGAGGCAAAGGTTTCGGCGATCTGGAAGGTGCGGCCCACGCCCTTGCGCCAGATCTCGCGCGGCTTGCGGCCCACCAGTTCGTGGCCGTCGAGCGTGATCGAGCCCTGGTCGGCCTTGAGCTGGCCGTTGACCATGTTGAAGGTGGTCGACTTGCCGGCGCCGTTGGGGCCGATGAGCGCGAGCAGTTCGCCGGGCGGCAGCTCGAAGCTGATGCCGTCCACGGCCTTCACGCCGCCGAAGGATTTGCCGAGGTTGGTGACTTTGAGGAGGCTCATGCCTTCACCTCCTTGAGCTTGGCGTCTGCTTCATCATGCTTCGGTGCGCGCCAGCGATCGACGAGCTGTTTGATCGAGCCTGCAATGCCCTGCGGGAACAAGAGCACCAGGATCAGGATGATGGCGCCGAGCATCGCGCGCCAGTAGTCGGTGTTGCGTGCCACGGTGTCGTGCAGCCAGGTGAAGGTGACGGCGCCGACCACGGGGCCCGCGAGCGTCTGGATGCCGCCCAGCAGCACCATCACGAGGCCGTCGACCGACTTGCCGACCGACAGGCTCTCGGGCGAGATGCTGCCCTTGGAGAACGCGTAGAGCGCGCCGGCCAGGCCCGCCACGGTGCCGGCGATGACGAAGGCCGCCCACTGCATGCGCTTGACGTCGATGCCGATGGCGTCGGCGCGCAAGACCGAGTCGCGGCCCGCGCGCAGCGCATAGCCGAAGGGCGAGAACAGCACGCGGCGCAGCCACCACACGCCCGCGCCCACGAGCACCAGCGTGAGCCAGTAGTACACCTGCTTGTTCGACAGCCACTCCGAGGGCCACACGCCGGTCAGGCCGTTGCTGCCGCCCGTGAAGCTGTCCCACTGGTAGGTGACGGCCCAGGTGATCTGCGCGAAGGCCAGCGTGAGCATCGCCAGGTACACGCCCGACAGCCGCACGGCGAACCAGCCGTAGACGAAGGCGCCGAGCGCGGCCACCAGCGGCGCGACCACGAGGGCCAGCTCCATCGGCAGGTGCAGCGCGCGCACCAGCAGCGCCGCGCCGTAGGCCCCGAGGCCGAAGTAGGCGGCGTGGCCGAAGGAATGCATGCCGGCCGGGCCCATGATGAAGTGCAGGCTGGTGGCGAACAGCGCGGCGATCAGCAGGTCGATCATCAGCACCGTGGTGTAGGGCGAGCCGGCCGTCAGCAGCGGCAGCGCGGCCAGCACCAGCGCGAGCCCGGCGGCGGCCACGATGTAGGCGGTGCTGGGGCGGCGCAGCGGTTCTTCCTGCATGCCGACGTAGCGGCTCGGCGCCTGCGGCCGGCCGAACAGGCCCCAGGGTCGCCACACCAGCACGATGGCCATCACGAGGAAGTCGACCATCAGCGTGAGCTTGGAGAACGACACGTCGATGCCGAAGATCTGCACCACGCCCAGCCAGATGCACACGGCCTTGATCTCGGCGATGAGCAGCGCGGCCACGTAGGCGCCGGGCAGCGAGCCCATGCCGCCGACCACGACCACGACGAAGGCGGCGCCGATGGTGTTCAGGTCCATCTCGAGCGTGGCGGGTTCGCGTGGCAATTGCAGTGCGCCGCCCAGGCCCGCGAGCAGCGCGCCGAGCGCGAACACGGCGGTGAAGAGCCAGGCCTGGTTGACGCCCAGCGCGCTGACCATCTCGCGGTCTTGCGTGGCGGCGCGCACCAGCGTGCCGAAGCGCGTGCGCGTGAGCAGCAGCCACACGAGGCCGAGCACCAGCGGGCCGACGACGATCAGGAAGAGGTCGTAGGAAGGAAACTGGCGCCCGAGGATTTCGACCGAGCCCTTCAGGCCCGGCGCACGCGGGCCGAGCAGTTCGTCAGGACCCCAGAGCCACAGCACCGCGTCCTTGATGACCAGCACCAGCGCGAAGGTGGCCAAGAGCTGGAACAGCTCGGGCGCCTTGTAGATGCGGCGCAGCAGCAGCACCTCGATGAGCGCGCCCAGCACGCCCACCGCGAGCGCGGCGATCAACAGCGCAGGCCAGAAGCCCACGCTCGGGCCGAGCTTCTCGACCAGCGTGTACGCGGTGTAGATGCCCACCATGAAAAAAGATCCATGGGCGAAGTTGACGATGCGCGTCACGCCGAAGATCAACGAGAGGCCGGCCGCCACCAGAAACAGCGAAGACGCGCCGGCCAACCCGTTGAGCAACTGAACAACGAAGCCTGAAAAGCTCATGAAAGACCCTGAGGAAACTGGAGACACCGCGCCCCCGTCGTCATCGACCGACGGCAGGCGCGTTGCAGGAGCCGCGCGTGGTCAGTCCGCGGGGCGCATCTTCTTCACTTCGTCGTCCGTCGGCTGGAACTTGGCACCGTCGAGGTACACGTAGTCGACCATCACGCCCTTGCCGCCGTCGTTCTTGGTCTTGCCGACGTACGCGCCCATGGTGGACTGGTTGTCCTGGGCGCGGTAGCTGATCTTGCCGAAGGGCGTGTCGACCTGCAGGCCCTTGAAGGCGGCCACGAGCTTCTCGGTGTCGGTGCTACCGGCCTTCTTCACGCCGGCCGCGATCGAGTAGATGGCGCTGTAGCCCACCACCGAACCCAGGCGCGGGTAGTCCTTGAACTTGGCCTGGTAGGCGTCGTTGAAGGCCTTGTGCTCAGCGGTCTTCACGCCGTACCAGGGATAACCGGTGACGACCCAGCCGTTGGGCGCCTCGTCCTTCAGCGGGTCGAGGTACTCGGGCTCGCCGGTCAGCACGCTCACCACTTCACGGTCCTTGAACAGGCCGCGCGTGTTGCCTTCGCGCACGAACTTGGACAGGTCGGCGCCGAACAGCACGTTGAAGATGGCCTCGGGCTTGGCATCGGCCAGGGCCTGCACCACGCTGCCCGCATCGACCTTGCCCAGCGGCGGTGCCTGCTCGGCGACGAACTCGACGTCGGGCTGGATCGCCTTGAGCAGCGTCTTGAAGGTGGCGACCGACGACTGGCCGTACTCGTAGTTGGGGTACACGATGGCCCAGCGCTTCTTCTTGAGCTTGGCGGCCTCGGGCACCAGCATCGCGACCTGCATGTAGGTCGAGGGGCGCAGGCGGTAGGTGTACTTGTTGCCGTTGCTCCAGACGATCTTGTCGGTGAGCGGCTCGGCGGCCAGATAGAAGAACTTCTTCTGCTTGGCGAAGTCGGTCAGCGCCAGGCCGGTGTTCGACAGGAAGGCCCCGGCCAGCACGTCGACCTTCTCGCGCGAGATGAGTTCCTCGGCCACGCGCACGGCGTCGCCGGGGTTGGCGTTGTCGTCGCGGCTGATGAGCTCCAGCTTCTTGCCGTTGACGCCGCCCTTGGCGTTGATCTCGTCGACCGCCAGTTCCATGCCCTTCTTGTAGGGCTCGAGAAAGGCGGGCTGCGCCTTGTAGCTGTTGATTTCGCCGATCTTGATCACGCCCTGCGCATGCGCGGGGACGAGGGCGGTGGCCAGCGTGACGACGGAAGCGGCGCAGAAGGCAAGGCGCAATGGATTCATCGGGAAGCTCCTAGAAGTTCGAACAGAAAACACGATGCGGGTGACGATGCAATGACAGGTCAGCGAAGACCGTCTTCGCCCTTGATTTCACTGACCTGCAGGCCGCCGATGCGCGGCAGCGGGCGGCCGCTGTCGGTGACGGCCACGGCCACGACGATCTCGTTGGCGCGCGGCGCGTCGCTCACGCGGGCCTCGACGGCGTCGAAGTGGCTGCGCACGAAGGCGGCGTCTTTATGGCCCAGCGGCACGTCGATGGCGGTGCCCAGCGTGCCCTGCTTCTTGGCCGAAGGCACGAGCGCCGCGCCCTTCTCCACCGCCACGCGCAGCGGCGCGCCCAGCTTGGGATGCAGGATGGCGGCGGCATGCTCCAGCTCGCCGCGCTCGCCGACGATGGCGGCCTTGCCGTAGCTCTGCGCCTGGCCGGGTTCGATGCCCAGCGCCTTCACGGCCTTCTGGCCCAGCAGCGCGCCGAGCTCTTCGCCGATGGCGATGAGTTCGTCGAGGTTCTCGCTGTAGCGGCCGGCGTAGGGGTTCTCGATGACGGCGATGGCGACGGCGCGGCGCGTGGGCGGCGTCACGTCCTGCCCCATTTCCTTGCGGGTTTCGTCCACTTGAATGACGAGCTTGCGGATGTTGGCGGTCATGTCTGTGTGTTCCTTGTTGTCTTGTCTCTTGTCTTGTGCGGTCAGCGCAGGCCGTCCCACTTGCTGATGTCCTTGGCGAGCAGGCCGCCGACGCGCGCATGCACGCGGTAGCCGGTGCTCATCGCGAGGATGAAGACGATCTCGTCGGCCATCGGCGCGCCGGGCACGCGCACCTCGATGGCGTCGAACTGGCCGCGCACGTAGCTGGCGTTGATGTTGGTGAGCGGCACGTCGAGCGCGGCGCCGGGCGGGCCGACCTTCTTGGTCGAGGGCACGATCGACAGCGCGTTGCCGGGCTGGCCGGTTTTCTCTTCGGCCTTGCCCGCGGTGTAGGCGGCGCGGCTGCCCTTCCAGCCGAGCAGCTCGCGCATCGCGTAGCCGCCGGGCACGTGCCACAGCGCGCCGTGCTCCAGCTCGCCGGCGGCGCCGACGATGGCGCCCTTGCCGTAGGTGGCGATCTGCTCGAGCGGCACGTCCATGGCGGCGTGCAGCTGGTGCGCCATGTCGACGCCCACGGGGTCGAGCAGCGCCATCATCGGCAGGATGTCGGGCTCGTAGCGGCCCGCGAAAGGATTGGCCAGCACCGCGCCGATGGCACCGCGCACCAGCGGGGTTTCGGCACGCGGTCCGAACTCGTGGTGGATGTGCTCGACATGGGTGAAGACGCGACGGATTTCGATCATGAAAAAGAACCTTGCTTTTCGTTAAGCAAATACTGAACCAACTGCTTCGGGCAGCGCGATGTCCAGCGACTTCGAGCATAAGGGTTCCACCCGCCGCCACTGCCCCTGGCAAACGAGCAGAACGGCCCACACGAGCCCCCTTTTCTGCAACGCGCGGGCGCACGCCGCGCCCGCATCGAGTGCATGGTGCACCTGCGCGGGCGCCAGCGGCGGCACGTCGACGGTGACGAGGGTGTCGCCGAGGTCGCTGTCGTCCTTGCAGGCGCTGGCGGGCAGGCGCTGGATGGCGGCGTCGGCCACGTCGACGGCGTTGGCAATCACGGTGGCGGCGGCGTCGGCCTGCGCCGCGGTGGCGGCCAACACCGTCACGCTGTCGGCGATGCCCAGCGAGAAACTGCGCCCGCGCCAGCCGCTGGTGGCGACACCGCGCACGGGCTGGTCGGCGTGCAGTTCGAACTGGCCGTCGGTGGTCAGCATGCCGCTGTCGCGCCAGTCGAAGCGCGCGAGGTCGGCGAACAGGCCCACGCGCGCCGTGTGGCCGGGCGCGAGGTGCAGTGCGATGTCGCCGCCGTTGTTGATCCAGGCCCGCTCGATGCCGGGCCGGTCGTAGAAGGCGATGAGTTCCTGCGCCACGCTGCCGGCCACGGCCGCCATCGGCGTGAGGAACAGCGGCGAGAACGCATCGCAGGCGTCCCACATGCGCCGCGCCACCACGCCGCGCGGGCGCTGCCGTGCGGCCACGGGCAGGCGCAGCTGCGGCAGCTCGCGCACGAGTTCGTCGAGCACATGGCCGAAGCGCGCCCAGGCCGCGTCGTGCGCGGCGGCGACGGCGTAGGGGTCGCCGTGCGCTTCGGCCACGATGTCGATCGGGCCGTGGTTGAAATGCCAGCGGCCCGCGTCGAGCGCCGTGCGTTGGGCGGACATGGTGTCAGCCCAGCATGGGGGCATGGCCGAGCGGCCACGGGTTGGCATCGTCGATGACGAGCCATTGGCGCGCCAGCGGTGCGCCGTCTTCCTGCCACGCACCGCGCGCAAGCGCCTGCTCGAGCGGGAAGATGTGTTCGACGTGCCCGCCGAGCGCCTCGTAGTCGTCGCGCCGCATGCTGAACTCGATGGGCGCGACGATGGCCGGCGTGGGCACGGTGCCGAAGCTGTTGTCGGGCATGCGCATGACGTCGACCATCACGGTGATGCCGCCGCCGGGCCACACATAGGCCGGCGCGCCGCCGCAGGTGACATTGACCAGCGCGCGCTTGATGGCGCGCGTGAGCAGCACCGGGTTCTCGGTGACGCCCGCGCGCAGGCTGCCGCCGGCGCCGCCGAGGAACAGCACGGTGCACAGCGAAGGCTCGCAGTTCTCGCCGATGCGATCGACGATGCGGCGCACCTCGGGCGGCATGGGCTGCTCGATGGGCTTCAGTGCGTCGTCGAGCACGTACCACTGCGCGTGCTCGCCGGTGGTGGAGGTCATGAGCAGGCGCAGGCCGGGGCGGGCCACGCCCTCTTCCCAGCCTTCGATGATCGCGAGCGGGTCGGCGATGTCGGTGCCGCCCCAGCCGTTGCCGGGATTCGCGACCTGGAAGTAGCGCCCCGGCGTGGACTTGCGCCCCAGCATCTGGATGCCCGAGGGCGTCATGTCGAGGCAGCGGCCGGCCTGGTGTTCGGTGAGCACGCCGGTGATGTGGTCGTCGACCACCACCACCTCGTCGGCCACGCCGGCGAACTGGCGCGCGAAGATGCCCACGGCCGCCGAGCCGCAGCCCACGCGCATGCGCTGCTCTTCCACGCCGTTGACGATGGGCGCCTTGCCGGCCTGGATGACGAGGCTGGCGCCGCCGTCGATGGTGCATTCGACCGCCTGCTTGTTGCCCAGCAGCTGCATGAGCTCGGCCGTCATGCGGCCCTCTTTCTTGCTGCCGCCCGTGAGGTGGTGCACGCCGCCCAGCGACAGCATCTGCGAGCCGTACTCGGCCGTGGTGACATGGCCCACGACCTCGCCCTTGTAACGCACGTTGGCCTGCTCGGCGCCCAGGAAGCGGTCGGTGTCGATCTTCACCTTGAAGCTGCAGTAGCTGAAGATGCCTTCGGTGACGACGGTGACCATGTCGACGCCCTGGGCTTTGGAAGCCACGATGAAGGGTGCGGGTTTGTAGTCGGGATACGTGGTGGACGAGCCCACGCCGGTGACGAAGACCTCGTCGGCGTGCAGCAGGTCGCCGTTCCAGTCGGGCGTCGCGTCCGCTTCGGCCGCGTCGGCGCCGGGCCGGTCGAAGGGCACGAGCGCCGGCTGCTCGCTGGCGAGCGTGCGGCGCAGCAGCACCACCGGGTCGACGCGCACCAGCACGCCCTGGCGGTTGGCGTAACGGTCGCAGGCGCCGGTGCGGCCGTCGGAGATCTGGCACAGCACCGGGCAGGCGTTGCACTCGACCTTGGCGGTGCTCATCTTCTCGTTGCGCGGCGGCGCCTTGCCGAAGGCGGCGCCGCCGGCCTGCGCGACCAGGGGCATGTCGATGCCGGGCAGTCCGTCTGTCTTGGTGTGTTCAGTCATCGGGGCGATCTCGTGGTGTGGTGCTGTCGGAGCGGGTCTTCAGGCCCCGGAGGTTTGCAACAAACGTGCCGTGCAGGTGCTTGTGCGGCGGCTTTCGTTTGTGTAGCATCCCCTACACTTTCATGTTGCGTTCACTACATCAAAGGTCAATGTAGCAAACAGGCCCGATGCTTGCAATGGTGTTTTCTCGCGGTGTTCATCGGGGTTTTTCCGACCAACGACAATGCAGGGTTGCTAGCCGGCCGATGGCGGACGCCCCAAAGGCGTGCATTTCGGCTCAGCCACCCTTTTCTGTCTTCAACCAACACTTGAGTTCCGTATGAGTGCATTCAGCGAAGAACGCGTCCTGAGCGTCCACCACTGGACCGACCGCCTGTTCACCTTCACCACCACGCGCGACCCGGCGCTGCGCTTCTCGAACGGTCATTTCACGATGATCGGCCTGAAGGTCAACAACAAGCCCCTGCTGCGCGCCTACAGCATCGTGAGCCCGAACTACGAGGAGCACCTCGAGTTCCTGAGCATCAAGGTGGAAGACGGCCCGCTCACCTCGAAGCTGCAGCACATCCAGGTGGGCGACACCGTGATCGTGGGCCGCAAGCCCACCGGCACGCTGCTCATCGACTACACGCTGCCGGCCAAGCGCCTGTACCTGTTCGGCACGGGCACCGGCCTGGCGCCGTTCATGAGCATCATCCGCGACCCCGACACCTACGAGAAGTTCGAGCAGGTCATCCTGGTGCACGGCGTGCGCCAGGTCGACGAGCTGGCCTACCACGACCTCGTGACCGATCACCTGCCCAAGCACGAGATCCTGGGCGAGATGATCGCCAAGCAGCTGCTGTACTACCCCACGGTCACGCGCGAGGAGTTCCGCAACCAGGGCCGCGTCACCGACCTGATCGAGAGCAACAAGCTCACCGACGACCTGGGCCTGCCCCCGCTCAACGTCGAGGAAGACCGCGTGATGCTGTGCGGCAGCCCCGGCCTGCTGGTCGACCTGAAGCACATCCTGGAAAAGCGCGGCTTCAAGGAAGGCAACACGAGCACGCCAGGCGACTTCGTGGTCGAACGCGCCTTCGCCGAGAAGTAAGACCCGACACACAGGCGCTGCGCGCACGATGGCCGACTCCCGCTCCGTCAGCAAGCCCAAGCCCCAGCGCCGCACCGGCGTGCGCGAGGCCGCGGCCCAGGCCACGCGCGACAGCATCCTCAAGGCGGCGACCAAGGTGTTCGCCAAGTACGGCTACGACGGCGGCAGCGTGGAGAAGATCTCCAAGGCCGCCAAGTCGTACGACCGGATGATCTACTACTACTTCGGCAGCAAAGAGGGCCTGTTCATCGCGGTGCTCGAAGGCATCTACCAGCGCATGGACGATGCCGAGGCCGCCATTGCGCTCGATGCCTCGCGGCCCGTGGAAGCGCTCACCGAAGTCATCCGCTTCGTGCTCGGTTACTACCGCAAGAACCCCGAGTTCGTCACGCTGCTGAACACCGAGAACCTGCACAAGGGCCGGCACATCTCGAAGTCGCTGCGGGCGCGCGAGTACTCGTCGCGGGCGGTGGCCATCATTTCGGAAATCCTTGCCAGCGGCGCGGCCCAGGGCCTGTTCCGCACCGACCTCGTGGCGCGCGACATCTACCTGCTGATCGCGTCCACCGGCTATTTCTACACCTCGAACCGGCACACGCTCACGGCCTTCCTCGGCGAGCCGATGGAGTCGCCGGAAGCCGTCGCGCACTGGGAAGATTTCGTCATCGAGACCCTGCTGCGCACCGTGCGCGCGGACGAGGCATCGGACAACAGAACCCCTTCCCCACCCCACGACGAGGACACAACGAAATGGCAGAAATCGCAGCCGGCGCAAAGTCGGGCAAGGTCGTCATCAAGAACATAGGGCTGCTGCTCTCGGGCGACATCGACAAGCCCATCCTCGACGCCGACACCCTGGTGGTGAACGACGGCCTGATCGTGGCGGTCGGCAAGGAGAAAGACTGCGACCTCGAAGGCGCCGTCACCGTCATCGACGCGAAGAAGACCTGCGTCGCACCCGGCCTCATCGACAGCCATGTGCACCCGGTGTTCGGCGACTGGACGCCGCGCCAGGGCCAGATCGGCTGGATCGACTCCACCATGCACGGCGGCGTGACCACCATGATCTCGGCCGGCGAGGTGCACCTGCCCGGCCGCCCGAAGGACATCGTCGGCCTGAAGGCGCTGGCCATCACCGCGCAGCGCGCCTTCGACAATTTCCGCCCCGGCGGCGTGAAGGTGCTGGCCGGCGCGCCGGTGATCGAAAAGGGCATGGTCGAGAGCGACTTCAAGGAACTCGCCGAAGCCGGCGTGGGCCTGCTGGGCGAAGTGGGCCTGGGCTCGGTGAAGGCCGGCTACGAGGCCAAGGAAATGGTGGCCTGGGCGCGCAAGTACGGCATCCAGAGCACGATCCACACGGGCGGCCCGTCGATCCCCGGCTCGGGCCTGATCGACAAGGACGTGGTGCTCGAAGCCGACGCCGACATCATCGGCCACATCAACGGCGGCCACACCTCGCTGCCCGAGGCGCATGTGTGCGAGCTGTGCGAGAAAAGCTCGCGCGCCATCGAGATCGTGCACAACGGCAACGAGAAGGTCGCCATCGCGGCGGCCAAGGCCGCCCTCGAACTGAAGTGCCCGCACCGCGTGATCCTCGGCACCGACGGGCCCGCGGGCTCGGGCGTGCAGCCGCTGGGCATCCTGCGCATGGTGGCGATGCTGTCGTCCATCGCGAACATCCCGGCCGAGCTGGTGTTCTGCTTCGCGACCGGCAACACCGCGAAGATCCGCAAGCTCAACTGCGGGCTGATCGAGGTGGGCCGCGACGCCGACTTCGTGTTCATGGACCGCGCCCAGCATTCGCCCGCGCCGGGCCTGCTCGAAAGCGTGCAGCTGGGCGACATCCCGGGCGTGGGCATGGTGATGATCGACGGCATCGTGCGCTGCGGCCGCAGCCGCAACACGCCGCCGGCCACCGAGATCCCGGTGGTGGTGTCGGGCGGGCACTGAGCGCGCTTGAACGCGCCCCGCGGCGGCCTCAGCCGCCGCTGCGGTGCGAGCGGAAGACCAGGTAGCGCGCCGAGAGAAAGTTGGCGCCCATGCCCGCGAGGCTGCCCAGCGCCACGCCGAGCGCGGCGGCCCAGCGGCCTTCCACCCAGTGCAGCGTGAGCACGTAGGTGCCGTAGTTCAGCACGGCGCCGGCCAGCATGGTCGTGAGGTAGCCCAGGTATTCGCGCCAGACCGAACGCCCCGTGGCCGCGCTCGCCGCGAAGGTGTAGCGGCGGTTGTAGAGCCAGGTGGTGGTGGCGGCGGCCAGGAACGACACGACGCGTGCGCCGTACCACCCCAGGAGCGGTGCCAGCAGGTAGAGCACCGTCACGTCCACCGCGAGTCCGATCACGCCGGCCACGGCGAACGAGAGGAACTCGCGCCCGATCTTCATGACGGCATCAGCGTGCGCGCAGGCTCTCGCGCACGCAGGGCTGCGCCAGGTAGCGCAGCCGCTTGGCCTCCTGCCGGCCGAGCGTGACGGTGTGCATCACCACGCCGCAGACGAAGGACAGCAGCGCCGCCAGCATCGCGCCGGTGGCGAGCACGGCCGTGGGCAGCCGCGGCACCAGGCCGGTGTGGGCGTAGGTCATGAACAGCGGCACGGCCAGCGCCAGCGAGCCGATCGCGAGCACGGCCGCGACGATCGAGAAGAACTGCAGCGGCCGCTCGCTGACGAACAGCTTGCCGATGGTCTTCAGGATGCGCCAGCCGTCGCGGTAGGTCGAGAGCTTGCTGTGCGAGCCTTCGGGGCGCGTGCTGTAGGCGGTGGCTTCCTCGGCGTAGGGCATGCGCAGCTCGAGTGCGTGCACGGTCAGCTCGGTCTCGATCTCGAAGCCCTGCGACAGGGCCGGGAACGACTTGGCATAGCGACGCGAGAACACGCGGTAGCCCGAGAGCATGTCGGTGAGGCCGCCGCCGAAGAGCTGCGCCACGGTGCCCGTGAGCAGCCAGTTGCCGAAGCGGTGGCCGGCGCGGTAGGTGAGCGCGTCCTGGCCGTCGTCCACGCGGCTGCCGACCACCATGTCGAGGTTGCCCTCGACCAGCCGCGCGATAAGGCGCGGCGCGGCGGTGGTGTCGTAGGTGGCGTCGCCGTCGACCATCACGTAGATATCGGCCTCGACGTCGGCGAACATGCGCCGCACCACGTTGCCCTTGCCGCGCGCGGCCACGTGCGTGACGATCGCGCCGGCCGCACGGGCCACGGCGGCGGTGTCGTCGGTGGAGTTGTTGTCGAAGACGTGGATCTCGGCGCCCGGCAGTGCCGCGCGGAAGCCTTCGATCACCTGCGTGATGGCCAGGGCCTCGTTGAAGCAGGGAATGACGGCGGCAATGCGTGGCATGGCGGACACGGGAGCAGGTCGGTGGTCGGTCATGGAGCGGTCGTCGGAAGGAGTCGGTAGGCCCGGCTGCCGTCTTGTTCGTGCAGCAGGCCATAGTACGTGTCGAAGTCGGGCCGCACGCTGAGCACTTTCACCATCTCGGGCGACATGACGACGGTGGTGAAGCCCTCGGCGGCCAGCTTGCGCGCCGTGTCGCCGGCCGACATCAGCAGGTAGTCGCGGTAGCGCCAGCGCCCGAGCGTGTCGCCCCAGATCGGATTGGGGCCGTAGTAGATCGCCTCGTTCAGCGCGATCTGGTAGACGCGCCCCGTCACATTGCGGCGCACATAGTCCATCACGCCGTAGCCCGGCACGTGCTTGCGCAGGAAGGCCTCGCGCGCCTCGGGCGTGAGCGAGATCATCGACACCTTGGTGGCCGTCTGGCCCACCGACACGGCGGCCAGCACGGCCAGCAGCAGCACCACGATCCAGTCGCCGACACCGGCGCCGCTGCGCGGGCCGGTGGATGTTTCAGCCTGGGTTCCGCGCAGGCGGTGCACGCCGGCCGCGATCCAGCCGAACAGCACCTGCCAGCCCACGGCCGCCGTCATCGCGAGCAGCGGGAACGAGGCCATGAGGTAGCGCGGGTAGCGCGAGGTCACGACCCACACGGCCACCGAGTACAGGCAGAACCAGCCCGCCGCGCGCACGGCGGCGGAGCGCTTCCACCACACGCTGAAGGGCGCGAGGAACACCGACCAGATCAGCGCGTTGGGCATCTCGGCGTGGTCGCGCACGTCGGCCACCTGCTGCACATAGTCGGCCGGCACCCATTCGGTGAAGCCGAACACGCGCGCGCCGATCGGGTTGAAGGGGTCGCCCGTCATGATCGCGTTGCGCGCGTACCAGTAGATGCACGGAATCAGGAAGCACAGCAGCGCGGGCGCCCAGGCCCGCCACACGCGGCGCTCGTGGCGCACCACGAACAGCGCCACCAGCGGCAGGAAGATCAGCGCCTGGTACTTGGAGCCCGCCGCCACGCCGAGGCAGAACGCCGCCAGGCAGAGCCAGCGCGAGCCGTCGCGCAGCGGTTCGGATTCGCGCCACCACCACAGCGCCACGCAGGCCGACAGCACGAACAGCGCGACGCCCATGTCGATCAGCGCGTTGGCGTAGTCGCCCATGCCCAGCCAGATGGCCGCACCGATGCAGGCGGTGAGCCGGTTGGCGTGCAGGATGCCCAGGCGGAAGATCATCAGCACCGACAGCGCGCCCGCCAGCGCGTTGAGAAAGTGCGGCAGCACGTCGTCGCCCACCTGCAGCGCGGCGGCGTACAGCAGGTTGTAGTTGTACGGGAACCAGGGGTAGCGCAGCCAGTCGTGGATGCCCAGCGTGCCCTGCTGCGCCACGAGGCGTGCGTAGGGCAGGTGGTACATCAGCTCGTCGAAGGCGGCCGGCGGCGCGAGCGGCGCCACCAGCGCGGGCAGCGCGACCAGCGCCAGCGCGATGGCGGCGATGCGTTCGAAGCGGGTCCACGGCGGTGTGGCCGGCGCGGCGGCGCGCAGCCCGCGCACCTCGGCGCGCCAGCCGCGCCACTGCCACGCGGCGGCCACGACGCCCGCGCCGATCAGCCCGAGCGTGGCCTCGCGGCGGAAGAGCCCGAAGATGGCCAGCGCCTGGAAGGCACAGATGTAAAGGCCGACACCGAGCGCGGCCGACATGGCCGCCTCGAGCCAGGCGTCGCGGCGCGACGGTGGGCGCAGGCGCGCGAGCACCGCGCGGCCGGCACCCCAGCAGGCAATCACGAAGATCGCGAACTGGGCGTAGTGCGCGGCGGCAAAGATCAGCTTCTGAATATCAACTCCCGTGGCCGGTCACTCCGGTCGCGCCGACCGGCCGGCAGGTTCAAAGGTTCGGCGCCAGCAGGCGCTCGAGCTCCGCTTCGCTCGTGCGGCGCCGCGCGGCCTGGTCCTGCAACTGGTCGTGCCCGATCTTGCCGACGTTGAAGTACGTCGCATCGGGGTGCCCGAGGTAGAAGCCGCTCACGCTGGCGGCGGGCATCATAGCGAGGCTCTCCGTCAGGGTCATGCCAATGTCCGCGCAGTTCAGAAGGTCGAACATCGGGCCCTTCACGCTGTGGTCGGGGCAGGCCGGGTAGCCGGGCGCGGGGCGGATGCCGCGGTACTTCTCGGCAATCATGTCGTCGTTGCTCAGGCCCTCGTGGGGTGCGTAGCCCCACAGGTCGGTGCGCACGCGGTGGTGCATGGCCTCGGCAAAAGCCTCGGCCAGCCGGTCGGCCAGGGCCTTGAGCATGATGGCCGAGTAGTCGTCGAGGTCGTCGATGAAGAACTTCTCTTTCTTCTCGACGCCCAGGCCAGCGGTGACGGCGAACACGCCGACGTAGTCCTTCACACCGCTGTCCTTGGGGGCGACGAAGTCGGCCAGGCAGCGGCTGGGGCGCATCACGCCGTCGATCATCTGCTTCTCGGTCTGCTGGCGCATGCCGTACCAGGTGAGCGCGACTTCGCTGCGCGTCTCGTCGGTATAGAGCTCGATGTCGTCGTCGTTCACGGTGTTGGCGGGCCAGAAGCCGACCACGCCGCTGGCGCTGAGCCAGCGCCCTTCGATGAGGCGCTTGAGCATGCGCTGGCCGTCGGCGTACACGCGCACGGCCTCGGTGCCGACGATCTCGTCCTTCAGGATGGCGGGGAACGGGCCGGCCAGGTCCCAGGTCTGGAAGAACGGGCCCCAGTCGATGTACTTGGCCAGCTCGGTGAGGTCGAAGTTCTTGAACACGCGCCGGCCGATGAACTTGGGCACGGTGGGCACGAAGTTCGCGAAGTCGACGGGCGTCTTGTTGGCGCGCGCCTTGGCCAGCGGCCACATCGGCACCTGCTTCTTGTTGGCGTGCTGCGTGCGCACCTTCTCGTAGTCGGCGTTGATCTCGTCGATGTACGCGGTGGCCTGGTCCGAGAGCAGGCTCTGCGCCACGCTCACGCTGCGCGAGGCATCGGGCACGTAGACCACGGGGCCTTCGTAGTGCGGCGCGATCTTCACGGCCGTGTGCACGCGGCTGGTGGTGGCGCCGCCGATGAGCAGCGGGATCTTCTTGATGCGGAAGTGGTCGTCGCGCTGCATTTCGCCGGCCACGTACTGCATTTCTTCCAGGCTGGGCGTGATCAGGCCCGACAGGCCCACGATGTCTGCGCCCTCGACCTTGGCCTTGGCCAGGATTTCGTGGCACGGGACCATCACGCCCATGTTCACCACTTCGAAGTTGTTGCACTGGAGCACGACGGTGACGATGTTCTTGCCGATGTCGTGCACGTCGCCCTTCACCGTGGCGATGATGATCTTGCCCTTGGTGCGCACGTCGCGGCCGGCGGCCTCGTCGCGCAGCTTTTCGGCTTCGATGTAGGGCAGCAGGTGGGCCACGGCCGACTTCATGACGCGTGCCGACTTGACCACCTGCGGCAGGAACATCTTGCCGGCGCCGAACAGGTCGCCCACGATGTTCATGCCGTCCATGAGCGGGCCTTCGATCACGTGCAGCGGGCGGCCGCCCTTGGCCAGGATCTGCTGGTAGGCCTCTTCGGTGTCTTCGACGATGAAGTCGGTGATGCCGTGCACCATGGCGTGCGACAGGCGCTGGTTGACGTGCACCGGCTGCTCCGGCGTGCCGCGCCACTCGAGGCGCTTGCTTTCGTCCTTGGCACCGCTCTTGGCGGTCTCGGCCACTTCGACCAGGCGCTCGCCGGCGTCGGGACGGCGGTTGAGCACCACGTCTTCGACGCGCTCACGCAGCGTGGGCTCCAGGTCGTCGTACACGCCGACCATGCCGGCGTTGACGATGCCCATGTCCATGCCCGCCTGGATGGCGTGGTACAGGAACACGGTGTGGATGGCTTCGCGCATCGGGTCGTTGCCGCGGAAGCTGAAGCTCACGTTGCTCACGCCGCCCGACACCTTGGCGCCCGGCAGGTTCTGCTTGATCCAGCGCACGGCTTCGATGAAGTCGACCGCGTAGTTGTCGTGCTCCTCGATGCCGGTGGCGATCGCGAAGATGTTCGGGTCGAAGATGATGTCCTCGGGCGGAAAGCCCACCTCGTCGACCAGCACGCGGTAGGCGCGCTCGCAGATCTCGATCTTGCGTGCGTAGGTGTCGGCCTGGCCCTTCTCGTCGAAGGCCATGACCACGGCGGCGGCGCCGTAGCGCTTGACCAGCTTGGCCTCGTGCTTGAATTTGTCGACGCCCTCCTTCATGGAGATCGAGTTGACGATGCCCTTGCCCTGGATGCAGCGCAGGCCGGCCTCGATGACGTCCCACTTCGAGCTGTCGACCATCACCGGCACGCGTGCGATGTCGGGCTCGCTGGCAATGAGGTTCAGGAAGCGGACCATGGCGACCTTGCTGTCGAGCATGGCCTCGTCCATGTTGATGTCGATCACCTGCGCGCCGTTCTCGACCTGCTGGCGCGCGACG
This sequence comes from Variovorax sp. FW301-JW7, assembly GCF_058788795.1. Taxonomy (NCBI): domain Bacteria; kingdom Pseudomonadati; phylum Pseudomonadota; class Betaproteobacteria; order Burkholderiales; family Comamonadaceae; genus Variovorax; species Variovorax sp. FW301-JW7. The sequence continues at coordinate 37,330 of NZ_JBYTBC010000010.1, read as the reverse complement.
GCCAGGGCGTCCTCGAACTGGCCGTTGAGGATCATGCGCGCGAAGGCCTTGGAGCCGGTGACGTTGGTGCGCTCGCCGATGTTGACGAACAGCGTGCCCTCGCCGATGGCGACCGGTTCGAGGCCGGACAGCTTCATGGGAGGGGGAGCAACGGGAGCGGAAACGGATGCGGGAATCTGGGACATGGCCTCACCTGCGGAAGAGTCGAACAGGCGAGCGTCGTTGTCGCCCCAAGCCTGACGATTCGCCTCTGTGGCGAACCGCTGCAACGCTCCTTGGGAAGTCGCGCATTTTAGGTCGATTCGATTGCGCCCTGGGAAAACCCCAGTTTTCATTCCTGCACGGGTCAACAGAATGCGCCCACCGTTTCTGAACGAACGTTCGTGTTTTTAACCAAACGTAAGGGAGTTCGCCGATGGCCAGGAAGTGGAATGTCCGGTTGCAGCATGCAGCCACCCCGATGCGCGCCGTGGCCTTGAGCTGCGGCCTCCTGGCCGCTGCGGCCCTCGCGGTTCATGCGCCACCGGCGCGTGCCGCCGCCGGCGACAGCGCCACGCGCGTCGAGGCCCGCGTCACCTCCGACACGGCGAAGACGAAGTACCCGATCGTGCTGGTCCACGGCCTGCTGGGCTTCGACAACCTGCTGGGCGTCGACTACTTCTACGACATCCCCGGCAGGCTGGCCGCGGCGGGCGCCAAGGTGTACGTGGCACAGGTGTCGGGCACCAACACCTCCGAGATCCGCGGCGAGCAGCTGCTGCAGGAGCTCAAGACCATCCGCGCGCTGGAGCAGAACCCCACGCTCAAGTTCAACCTCATCGGCCATTCGCAGGGCTCGCCCACGGTGCGCTACGTGGCGGCGGTGGCGCCCGACATGGTGGCCTCGGTCACCTCGGTGGGCGGCGCCAACGGCGGCTCGAAGGTGGCCGATCTGCTGGCCAAGCTGCCCGAAGGCGGCATCGGCCAGACCCTGGTGGTGAAGGCCGTCGGCCTGCTGACGGGGCTGATCGGGTTCCTCTCGGGCAAGGACCCGAGCCAGCTGCCCGAGGTGCCGCTGAACGCGCTGGCCTCGCTGACCACGGCGGGCGGCGCGGCCTTCGACGCCAAGTTCCCGCAGGGGCGCCCCGCGCCGGGCTCGTCGTGCGACGTGAAGAGCGGCGCGGCGGTGGCCAACGGCGTGCGCTACTACTCGTGGTCGGGCGTGTCGACCAGCTTCAACCTGTTCGACCCGAGCGACACGGCGCTGTCGACCCTGGGCAGCCTGTTCTTCTTCGGTGAGGCCAACGACGGCCTGCTCGCGGTCTGCACCACGCGCCTGGGCACCCACCTGGGCGACTACCGCCAGAACCACCTGGACGAGGTGAACCAGGCCTTCGGCAACACCTACGGCAGCCAGTTCCCGTACTACGAGAAGAAGCCGCCGGAGCTGTTCAGGGAACAGGCCGCGCGACTCAAGAGCGCGGGGCTCTGAGGACGCGGCGCATGCGCGGTGTGGCCTTGACCATCGGCGCCGTCGCGCTGGTGGCCGCGGGGACCGGCTGGCTGGCGCTCGGCCCCGGGGCGGTCGATGCGCCTCAGGCCGCCGCGCCCCGCCCCACGGCGGCGGTCGCGGTGCCCGGCGCGCCCCCGCCGGTGCCGCAAGCTGCGGCGGCCCCCGACGCCCTGCTCACCAGCGACCTCATCACCCTCTTCGACCAGGTGCTCGCCGAAGCGCAGGCCGACAGCAAGGCCACGCTGATGGCCCGCGCGCCCGCCCTGCTCGCCCAGCGCCTGCGCGAAGACTGGCGCGTGCGCGCACTGGGCCTGCTGGAGCGCTACGTCGACATGCAGGAGGCCCTGCGCACCCTGCAGCCGCCCGTGCCCGGCGACCCGGCCTTTTTGCGTCGCAGCCTGGAGGCGCGCGAGGCGGTGCGCCGGCAGTTCTTCGCGCCCGAGGAAATCGAAGGCCTGTTCGGCGACCAGATCCGGCAGGACCGGTTCATGGCCGAGAAGATGGAGTTGCTGTCCAACCCCGACCTCACGCCCGAACAGCGTGCCGCGGCGCTGGCGCAGAGCGAGCAGGCCTGGCTGTCGCCCGCGCAGCGCGAGGTGCGCAAGGAGGCGGTGGCCCATCTGGACGTGATGCGCCAGACCGAGGCGCTGCAGGCGCGCGGCGCCAGCCCCCAGGAGCGCTTTGCCGCGCGCAGCGAGACCTACGGCTACGAGGTGGCGCGCGGCCTGGCCACGCTCGACCAGGAAACCCAGGAATGGAATGCGCGGCTCGACCGCTACGCCAGCGCGCCCGAGGCCGAGCGGGCCCAGCTGCGCGAGACGCTCTTCAACGAGAACGAGCGCCTGCGCCTGAGCGGTGCCCTGGCGATGCGCTCGTCCGCTGCGCTCAAGCCGGCGCGATAAATCCGTTAAGTAAGCGCAGGCTTACGCAGGCTGCGCTTCACCCATGGCCGAGGCCGGCAGGCCGAACACGCGGTCGAAGGCCCAGTTGAAGACGAAGGTGTAGACCAGGAAGAACACCACCAGGCCCAGGTCCATCACCAGCGCCTGCCAGAGCGACACGCCCAGGCCCCAGGCCAGCATCGGCACCAGGAAGGCGATCAGGCCGCCCTCGAAGCCGATGGCGTGGGCGATGCGGCGCTTCAGGCTGCGCCCGCGCACCGCCTGGCGCGACTCCCAGCGCTCGAACAGGGCGTTGAACGTCAGGTTCCAGATCACCGCGATCACCGAGGCGCCCACGGCCAGCAGGCCCGAGTGGCCGAGCCCCGCGTCCGACATCAGGGCCAGGCCGGCGCTGGCCGCCACGATGGCGATGCCCTCGTAGAGGGAGATGTAAACGATCCGACGCTGAAGGCCCTGCATGACTGTTTCTCTGTGTGTTTGACTGCGATGGAGGGACTTTATTTGCTTTTAGTTGATATAAAAAGTTAACTTGTTTCAGTTTTATTGATAGATCGGGACGCCATGGCTTTCTCCAGCGACAACGTCGAGGTCTTCCTGGCCGTGATCGACCACGGCTCGTTCTCGGCCGCCGCGCGGGCGCTGCGCAAGGTGCCGTCGGCCGTGAGCATGGCCATTGCGAACCTCGAGGCCGAGCTGGCGCTGCCACTGTTCGACCGCAGCGGCCGCGAGCCCCAGCCCACGTCGGCCGCGCGCTCGCTCGAGCCGCAGGCGCGGCTGCTCGCGGCCCAGCTGCGGCAGTTGCAGGTGCAGGCGCTGGCGCTCACGCAGGGGCTGGAAGACCGGCTCACGCTGGCCATCGCGCCCGAGCTGCTGGCCGCGCCCTGGAGCGGGCCGCTGGCCGCGCTGGCCGACGACTACCCGCTGCTGCAGGTCGAGGTGCTGGCCGCGCCGCAGGCCGATGCGCTGGCGCTGCTGCACAGCGGCCGGGCGCAGCTGGCGCTGGTGTTCGAGCGCCCCAGCCTCGACGGCCGCGAGGGCTTCCAGGAGGTGGGCAGCGACACCATGGTGGCCGTGATGGCGCCCGAGCACCCCGTGCTGCGCGCGGCGGCCGGCGGGCGCCTGCGCGAGGAGCACCTGACCAACACGCGCCAGATCGTGGTGGCGGGGCGCGACCTCGCCACCAGCGACCCGCGCTTCGTGTTCGCGCGGCATGTCTGGCGCACCGACAACGCGCTGGCCGCGCTGAGCCTGATCACCGCCGGGCTGGGCTGGGGCTGGCTGCCGCGCAACTTCGCGCGCCCGCACGTGGCGGCGGGCGCGCTGGTCGAGATCCCGTTCGAGAACCTCAGCAACGGGCTGGACCTGTGGGTGGACGTGGTGTGGTCGCGCGAACGGCCGCTGGGCCTGGGCGCGCAGCGCTTCGTGGCGCTGATCGCGCGCGACCGTCAGGCGGCGGCCGGCATCGGGACGCCGGCCGTGTGAGCTGGGTCAATTCTTTCCGTGGCCGTGGCCGTGCCCGCCTCCACCGCCGTGCCCGCCTCCACCGCCGTGCCCACCGCCCCCGCCGTGCGGACGCCCTCCTCCACCCCCGCCGCCCCCACCGGGCCGGCCTCCGCCCGGGTGCGGATGCGACACGCCCGGCGGCGGCCCGGGCCGGAAGCCCGGCTGCGGGCGCGGCGGACGGAACCCCGGGTCGACGGGCGGCCGGATGCCAGGCCCGTGCGGAGGACGGACCCCAGGTCCGTGGGGCGGACGCACGCCAGGCCCCGGCGGCCAGGGCCTCGGCTGCCAGCCCGGGTGCACGGGCGGCGGCGGGCGCCAGCCTGCGATCGGCGGCGGGGGCCGCTGGCCCCACCAGCGCCGGTCGCCGTACCAGGGGCGGTCGCGGTAGTAGTCGGCCCAGTAGCTGCCGATCACGAAGCTCACGATCGGCACGCCGATGACCGCGCCGTAGGTGGCCAGCGGCACGCGCTGCTGCTGGTAGGCGTAGTCGAGGTTCCTGGCCCAGACCCAGCCGCGCCCGCCGTCGGGCAGCACCACGTCGCACCAGCCATAGCCGCTGGTGCAGCCGACCACGTCGACCGGCTGCCCCGGCCCGAGCCGTGCCACCAGCGGGTAGTCGCCCGAGGGCCCGGCGCGCATATTGACCGCGCCGCGCGTGAAAGCCTGCTGCGCCGCCGCCGCGAACGGCAGCAGCAAGACGAACGCGCCCAAGGCAGCGCGGCGCAAGAAGGATGTGGCGTTCATGGGGGGCTCCTGTGCGCCCCAGCGTAGGCGTGGGGCGGGGAGCCGTCAATCAGCCGAAGGCGCGCGTGGCGCCCGGCGTCAGGCGGCTTCTTTGTAGAAGCCGTTGCTGTTGAGTGCACGCCCCTTCGCAGGCGCCACCGCCGCGCCGATCGCCGCGATGTGGTCCGGCGTGGTGCCGCAGCAGCCGCCCACGATGTTCACCAGCCCCTCGGCCGCGAACTCGTGCAGCAGGCGCGAGGTGACGTCGGGCGTCTCGTCGAAGCCGGTGTCGCTCATCGGGTTGGGCAGGCCGGCGTTCGGGTAGCAGCTGATGTAGGTGTCGCCCGCCACGCGCGCCAGCTCCTGGATGTAGGGGCGCATCAGCGTTGCGCCCAGCGCGCAGTTCAGGCCGATGGCCAGCGGCTGTGCATGGCGCACGCTGTGCCAGAAGGCGGTGACGGTCTGGCCGCTGAGGATGCGGCCCGAGGCATCGGTCACCGTGCCGCTGATGATCAGCGGCAGGCGCTGGCCGCTGTTGTCGAAGTACTCGTCCACCGCGAACAGCGCGGCCTTGGCGTTGAGCGTGTCGAAGATGGTCTCGACCAGGATCACGTCGGCGCCGCCCTCGACCAGCGCTTCGGTCTGCTCGTAGTACGCCGCGCGCAGCGATTCGAAATCGACATTGCGTGCGCCCGGGTCGTTCACGTCGGGGCTGATGCTGGCCGTCTTGGGCGTCGGGCCGAGGGCGCCGGCCACGAAGCGCGGCTTGTCGGGCGTGCTGTACTTGTCGCAGGCCGCGCGCGCCAGCTTGGCCGATTCGAGGTTCATCTCGCGCGCCAGGTGGGCCATCTTGTAGTCCTCCTGCGCGATGGTGGTGGCGCCGAAGGTGTTGGTCTCGATGAGGTCGGCGCCGGCCGCGAGGTAGGCCTCGTGGATGTCGGTGATGACGTCGGGGCGCGTGAGCGACAGCAGCTCGTTGTTGCCCTTCACGTCGCGCTCGAAGTCCTTGAAGCGCTCGCCGCGGTATTGCTCCTCGGTGAGCTTGAAGCGCTGGATCATCGTGCCCATCGCGCCGTCGAGGATGGCAATGCGGTTGGCCAGGATGCCCGGCAGCGCCTGGCCGCGGGTATAGATGAGGGGCTTGGTCATGTCCGCGATTGTAAAAACCCCGGTCTGGCCCGGTCCTCAGGCGGGTCTTGGCGACCCGCCCCGGCGTCAGCCTTGCCCGCCCGCGATCTCCGCCAGCGCCTGCACGAAGCGCGCGTTGTCCGCGTCGGTGCCCACCGACACGCGGATGAAGGTCTCGAAGCCCGGCTCTTTCCAGGGCTTGACGATGATCCCGCGCGCCAGCAGCGCCTCGTTGACCGGCGCGTTGGGCCGCCCGAGGTCGACGAACAGGAAGTTGGCCGCCGACGGCGCGATGCGCAGGCCCGGCCAGACCGACCCGGCCAGGGCGCGAAGCTGCGCCGCCAGCGCCTCGCGCTGTTGCACGGTGCGCGCCACCGCCTGCGCCATGAAGGCCTCGTCGCCCCAGGCCGCCAGCGCCGCGGCCTGCGCCGCAAGGTTCACGTTGAAGGGCGTGCGCACGCGGTCGAGCAGCTGCACCAGCGCCGCGTCGGACGCCATGCCGTAGCCCACGCGCAGGCCGGCCAGGCCCCAGGCCTTGGAGAAGGTGCGCAGCACGATCCACGGGGCGCGGCCTTCGCCGGCCGCCTGCCAGGCGCGCAGCAGGGCGAGCACGTCGGGGTAACCGGGCGCCAGCCGTGCATATTCGTAGTAGGCCTCGTCCACCACCAGCAGCGTGCCCGCGGGCACCGCCGCGAGCAGGCGCGCGAAGTCGCCGGCATCGAACATGCAGCCGACCGGGTTCGAGGGGTTGGCCAGCATCACCACCTTGGGCCCGCGCGCGAGCGCCGCGCACCAGGCGTCGACGTCGAAGCCGAGTTCCGGCGTGAGCGTCAGCAGCTCGACCTGCGCGCCCATCATGCGCGGGTAGATCTCGTGCAGGCCGAAGGCCGGGCGCTGCGTGAGCACGCGGTCGCCCGGCGACAGCAGCGCCTGGCACAGCATCTGCAGGATGTCCTCGGAGCCGTTGCCGATCACCACCTCGCCGGGCAGCGCACCGGTGCGCTGCGCGATGGCGGCACGCAGCGCCGTGGAGTTGGCGTCGGGGTAGGTGCCCGCGCGCGCCGCCAGGTCGACCAGCGCCCGCGCCACCGCGGGGCTGGGGCCGTACGGGTTCTCGTTGCTCGCCAGCCGCGCGATCTCGCTGACGCCGTAGCGCGCGCGCACGGCGTCCGAGGACAGCCCCGCGTTGTAGGGCGGCAGCGGCGGCACCTCGGGGCGCGCGAACGCGTGGATGGCGGCGCTCACCGGGCACCGCCTTCGACGAAGGCCAGCACCGCTTCCAGCATGCGGCGCACGTGCGGCTTCACGCCCGCAGCCACGTCGGGCAGGTAGTCGAAGGGCAGCGCTTCCTGCATGTAGCTCGACTGGGTCATCTCCAGCTGCACCGCGTGCACGCCGCCGGCCGGGTTGCCGTACTGGCGCGTGATGTGGCCGCCCTTGAAGCGGCCGTTGAGCACGCCGGTGTAGCCCGGCGCCGATTCGGCGATGCCGCGCAGCGTGGCGGCCAGTGCGGGGTCGCAGCTCTTGCCGTCGGCGGTGCCCAGGTTCAGGTCGGGCAGCTTGCCTTCGAAGAAGCGCGGCAGCACGGAGCGGATCGAGTGCGCGTCCCACAGCGCGACGGTGCCGTGCGCGGCCGTGAGGCGATCGAGCTCGGCCTGCAGCTGCTGGTGGTACGGGCGCCAGACGGCCTCGCGCCGTTCGGCAACTTCTTCGTCGGACGGGTGGTCTTCGGGCTTCGCATAGACCGGCGTGTCGTCGAAGGTGTCGACCGGGCACAGGCCGGTGACGCTCTGGCCCGGATAGAGGCTCGCGCCGTCCGGCGGACGGTTCAGGTCGACCACATAGCGCGAGTGCGTGGCCACCAGCACCGAGGCGCCGAGTGCGTCGGCAAAGTCGTAGAGCTGTTCGAGGTGCCAGTCGGTGTCGGGCACGTGGCGCGCCTCGTCGGTGAAGCGCGCGGCCAGCGCGGGCGGCACGTGCGTGCCGACATGCGGCATCGAGATCAGCAGCGGGCGCGTGCCCTGGCGAAAGCGGAACGCCGGTTCGGTGGTGGTGAAGGCCATGGGAATTCAGTCCTTGAGGAGTTGGGTGCGCGCGGCAACGAAGGCGGCTGCGGCATCGCCATGCAGCGCGTGGCGCCCGGCCGTGACGCGCGGGCGGCCCGCCACCCAGACCGCGTCGACGGCCGAGGTGCGGTGGCTCGCGAACACATGGGCCGAGAGCATGTCAGGCGCCGACAGGCCCTGCAGCGCGAGGTGATGGGCATCGAGCACGACGAAGTCGGCCTGCTGCCCCGCGGCCAGCCCGCCGACCGCACGGCCCGCCGCCTGCGCCCCGCCCTGCACGGCTTCGAGCGTGAGCGCGGTGGCCACGTGCGGCTGCGCCGCGCTGGCGCCGACGTTGCGCTGGCGCCGGCCCAGGCGCTGGCTGTATTCGAGCATCAGCAGCTCTTCGGCCGCGTTGACGCTGGCATGGCTGTCGGAGCCCACGCCCCAGGCGCCGCCGTGGCTGCGCCAGCGCGCGAAGTCGAAGATGCCGTCGCCCAGGTTGGCCTCGGTGGTCGGGCACAGGCCCGCGACCGCGCCGCTCTGGGCGGCGTATTCGTATTCGGCGTCGTTCATGTGCGTGGCGTGCACGAGGCACCAGCGCGCATCGACGGCCGCGTGGTCGAGCAGCCATTCGACCGGGCGCAGGCCGCTCCACTCCACGCAGTCGTCCACTTCCTTCGTCTGCTCGGCGATGTGGATGTGGACCGGCGCGGTGCGGTCGATGGCGTCCAGGCCGGCGAGCGCCTCGCGCAGCGCCTCGGGCGGCACGGCGCGCAGCGAATGCGGCGCCAGGCCCAGGCGCGCGCCCTGCGCGTCGCAGTCGGGCTTGAGCGTGTCGAGCAGGCTCAGCATCGATTCGGTCGAGCGGATGAAGCGACGCTGCCCCTCGGTGGGCGGCTGGTCGCCGAAGCCGCTGGTCTGGTAGAGCACGGGCAGCAGCGTGAAGCCGATGCCGGTGTTCTGCGCGGCGCGCAGCAGCGCACGGCTCAGCGCCGCGTCGTCGGCGTAGGGGCGCCCGTCGGTGTCGTGGTGCACGTACTGGAACTCGCACACGCTGGTGTAGCCCGCCTCGAGCATCTCGGCGTAGAGCCAGGTGGCGATGGCCTCCATGTGCTGCGGGCCGAGGCGCGCGGCAAAGCGGTACATCAGCGTGCGCCAGCTCCAGAAGCTGTCCTGCTGTTCGGCGCGGTGCTCGGTGAGTCCGGCGAAGGCGCGCTGGAAGGCGTGCGAATGCAGGTTGGGCATGCCGGGGATCACCGGGCCGGTCGCCACCTGCGCGCCCGCGGGCGGTTGCGCGCTGGCCTGCACCTGCGTGAGCTGGCCGGCGTCGTTCCACGACAGCAGGACGTTCTTCGTCCAGCCTGCGGGCAGCAGCGCATCGGCTGCGAAAAGCGTGTGTGTCATTCGGTGGCTCCGATGGCGATGCGTCCCTGGCGCACCACGGCGCGCACCGGCTGCTGGCCGAACCAGTAGGCCAGCTCGGCGGCGTCGTGCAGGTTCCAGAGCACGAAGTTGGCGGGCATGCCGGGCGCGATGGCGCCGTGCGTGTCCTGCAGGCCGAGCGCGCGCGCGGCGTGCACGGTGACGCCGGCCAGCGCCTCGGGCACGGTGAGGCGGAACAGCGTGCAGGCCATGTTGACCATCAGCAGCAGGCTCAGCGTCGGCGAGGTGCCGGGGTTGTGGTCGGTCGAGACGGCCATCGGCACGCCCGCGGCGCGCAGCGCGTCGATGGGCGGCAGGTGCGTGTCGCGCAGCGTGTAGTAGGCGCCCGGCAGCAGCACGGCCACGGTGCCCGACTGGCGCATGGCCGCGATGCCGTCGGCCGACAGGTGCTCGATGTGGTCGCACGACAGCGCGCCGTAGCGCGCGGCCAGCGCCGCGCCGCCCATGTCCGAGAGCTGCTCGGCATGCAGCTTCACGGGCAGGCCCAATGCCTTGGCGGCTTGGAAGACCTGCTCGGTTTCCGCGAGCGAGAAGGCGATGCGCTCGCAGAACACGTCGACCGCATCGACCAGCCCTTCGGCCGCGAGCGCGGGCAGCATCTCGTGGCAGACGAGGTCGATGTAGTCGCCGCTGCGGCCGGCGTATTCGGGCGGCAGCGCGTGCGCGCCGAGGAAGGTGGTGCGCACGGTGACGCCGTAGGCCTGGCCCAGGCGCCGCGCCACGCGCAGCTGCTTGCGCTCGTGCTCGAGCGCCAGGCCGTAGCCCGACTTGATCTCGATGGCGCACACGCCGTCGGCCAGCAGCCGCTCGAGGCGCGCGGCGGCCTGGGCGAAGAGCGTGTCCTCGTCGGCCTCGCGCGTGGCGCGCACCGACGAGACGATGCCGCCGCCGGCCTTGGCCACCTCTTCGTAGGTGGCGCCCGCGAGCCGCATCGCGAACTCGTTGGCGCGCTGGCCGCCATAGACCAGGTGCGTGTGGCAGTCGACGAGACCGGGCGTGACGAGCGCGCCGCCGCCGTCGTGCGGCGCGAGCCCCGCGAACTCGGCCGGCAGGTCGGCGCGCGCGCCGACCCAGCGGACCGTGCCCTGTGCGACCACGAGGGCGGCTTCGGCGTCGGGCGCCAAGGTCAGGCCGGGCGCCGCACCGGGCGCCAGGCGCAGGCCGGTCCACAGGCCGTCGGCCGAGGGGAATTCGCTGGGGGGTGTCATCGTCATCTCCTTTTTCTGTGGCTACTCAGGCCGGCACGAAGCGCACGGCCACCAGCCGCGCGCCGTCGCTCGCCGGTGCGGCCTGCCATGCCTGCGCGGCGTCGGTCCAGCACAGGCCGTCGCCGTCACCCAGGGCTTCGCCGTCATTCAAGCGCCACTCGCCGCGCAAGGCCAGCAGCACGCCGTGCGGCGCGGGCGCGATGTCGGCGGCGCGTTCCAGCACCTGCACCTCGGCGCGCCACTGGCCGCCGCGCGCCATCACGTTGAAGTCGTTCGAGGCGCCGCCGAGCAGCGTGCAGTCGATCGGGTCGTCGCCCGAAAAGGCGAAGGGCTGGTGCGGCACGTCGAGCCGGTGCGACAGGCGGCCGTCGTGCGTGAAGAGGCGCACGCCGTCGCCTTCGAGCAGCATGATCTGGCGGTCGATGCCCGGGAACACCGAGAACGGGCCCGGCGACGCGATGGTGGCGATGCTCACGCGCCAGCCGAAGCTGTCGAGCCCCGCGCCTGGCGGCCAGTTGGCGATTTCCTGCGTGGTGCCGCCGCCGTTCTTCCAGGGTGTGGCGCGCAGGGTCGCGCGCGAAAAACGCTGCACGCTCATCGCATCAACCCGCCCTGGCGCAGCTTCTGTTCGAAATGCCGCAGGATCAGGGTCATGGTGCCCGTGAGCATGAAGTACACGAGCGCGATGGCCAGGTACACCTCGAGCGAGCGGTACGACACGCTGATGATCTTCTGGCCTTCGTGCATCACGTCATGGATGGTCAGGAGCGACACCAGCGCCGAGTTCTTGATCAGCGCGATGAACTCGTTGCCCAGCGGCGGAATCATGCGCACCACGGCCTGCGGCAACACGATCTGGCGCATGGCCACGCCGGGCGTCATGCCCAGCGACTGCGCGGCCATGGTCTGGCCCTTGTCGATCGACTGGATCGCACCGCGCACGATCTCCGACACGTAGGCGCCCGAGTACACGCCGAGCCCCAGCACGCCGCACACGAAGGCGGGCAGCAGGATGCCGAAGTGCGGCAGGCCGAAGAACAGGATGAACAGCTGCACCAGCAGCGGCGTGCCGCGAATCGCCGCCACGTAGGCGGTGCACACGCCGTAGATCCAGCGCCGCTTCGGGTTCAGCCGGCCGATGCCGACCAAGAGGCCCAGCACGCAACCCAGGGCCAGCGCGCAGGCGGTGATCTCCACCGTGACCAGCGCGCCGCGCAGCAGGTCGGGCCAGCCCTGCCAGACGGGCGAGAAATCGAAGTCCATGGCGCGCTTACTTGGCGGTGGCGCTGAACCACTTCTTCACGATGGCGGCGTAGGTGCCGTCGGCCTTGAGCTTCTCGATCGCGCCGTTCACGGCCTTGGTGAGCTCGGGCGTGTCCTTGCGGATGGCCATGCCGTATTCCTCGGTGGTGATCTGCTCGTCGAGCACCTTCAGGCCGCCGCGCGTGCGCACGTACTGGAAGGCGGCGGGCTTGCCGGTGACGGCGGCGTCGGCGCGGCCGATGTCCACGAGGTTGAACATCTCCTGGTTCTTCTCGACCTCCATCAGCTGCACCTGCGGGAATTTCTCCTTGGTGTAGGCCACCGACTTGGTGCCCACCTGCACGCTGACCTTCTTGCCGTTGATGTCGGCCGGCTTCTTGATGGTCGTGTTGTTGTCCTTCACCATGACCACGAGGCCGCCGGCGTAGTACGGCACGGTGAAGTCGACGACCTTCTTGCGCTCGTCGGTGATGTAGATGCCCGACACGGCCATGTCGAAGCGCTTCGAAATGAGGCCCGGCACGAGGCCCTTGAAGTCGATGTCGATCCACTCGATCTTGCGGCCCAGCGTCTTGCCGATGGCCTCGACCAGTTCCACGTCGAAGCCGGTGCGCTTGCCGTTTTCCACGAACTCCATCGGCGGGAAGGTGGCGTCGGTGGCCACGCGCAGCGGCTCGCCCTGGGCTTGCGCGGCGCCAGCGAAACCGAAGAAGGCGAGGCCCGACAGGGCGGCGGCGACGAGGGTGCGACGGGTGTTCATGGGAGGGCTTTCGTGGAGGTGAGGGAGGGAGAAAGAAATAGAAAAGCGGCGACTACTGCAGTGCGCGCGAGATGCGGGCCGCCGTGACGACGGTCATGTGGACCAATGCAGCTTCCATGCCTTCGACGCGCGTGAGTGGCGCCATCAGCGTGATCGCCCCGCGCAGGCGCCGGCCCGCGGCCAGCACCGGCGCGCTCGCGCCCCACACGCCGGCATCGACCTCGCCGTGGGTCACGGCATGGCCGGCGGCGCGGATGGCGTCGAGTTCGGCGGCGCGCTCGGCACGGCGTTCGGGGCCTTCGTCGAGCCCGTCGAGCAGCAGGTCGCGCGCGTCGTCGGGTGCGTGGGCCAGCAGGCACTTGGCGCTGGCGCCGTCGCGCGCGGGCACGCTGCGCCCGCGGTCGAAGGAGCAGCGCAGCGACTGCTCGCTGTCGATCATCTCCAGGCACACGACGCGCTCGTTCACCAGGGTGACGAGCGCCACGCTCTCGTGGCTTTGCTGCGCCAGCACGCGCATGTCGGCGCGCGCGGCCATCACGAGGTCGGAGTTGCCGTCGAAGCCGCTGGCCAGCTGCACGCTGACGGGTCCCGGCGAGTAGCGGCCCTCGGACTCCATCACGAAGCCCCAGCGGCGCAAGGTGGCGACCTGGCGGTACAGCGTGCTCTGCGACAGGCCGGTGGCCTGCACCAGCTCGGCCGCCGTCATCGCCGCCTTGCTTTGCGCCAGCACCGACAGCACGAACAGCGCGCGGTCGTTGTGGGCGGGAGCGTCAAGGGGGGTCGTCATCGGGGGCAATCGCTGGGCGGTCGAAAGTGGATGCGGCGTGCAGTATCTTGCTCGCCGTTCTCACGACCAAGCCCGAATTCCCACGCGATGGGAATGAGCGCGTTTTTTCTTTCTACCTTCGTCTTACCAAGCGGGTCGGACTCAGCGCACCAGCAGCGGAAAGAGCGGATCGTCCATCGGCGCGCCGGCCGGCAGGCGCTCGGCCAGGCCCGGGAAATCGGGCGAGGTCTTCCAGCTGCGCGGGGCGTGGCGGATGTCGTCGCCCAGGAAGCGCACCGAGAACACGCGGCGCCGGTTCGGCCCCTCGACGCCGGCCGCCGCATGCAGCGTGAGCATGTGGAAGCAGACGAAGTCGCCGGGCTCGATGTCCCAGCCGACGATGGGAAAGCGCTCGCGCGCGCCCTCGATGTCGGGCAGGTCGTCGAGGCTGCCTTCGGGGAACCACTTGGCGTGGTTGTCCATGAAAGTGCGCGGCATGAGCCACGGCCCCTTGTGGGAGCCGGCCACGAACTCGAGCGTGGCGGCACGCGACACCGGGTCGACCGGAATCCACATGCTGACGTTCTGCATGCCCTCGATGTTGTAGTAGGGCTGGTCCTGGTGCCACGGCGTGCGCTGGCGCGTGCCGGGTTCCTTCACGAGCAGGTGGTCGTGGTACAGGCGCACGGTGTCCGAGCCCATGAGCCGCTGCGCGAGGGGCGCCAGCGGCGCCTGGCGGATGAAGCGGCCGAAGGCGTCGATCTCCTGCCAGTTGCAGAAGTCCTCGAAGAAGCGGCCCGGGTCGTCGGGCCGGCTCGCGACCTTGGCGCGCGGGCTGGGCGCCGCCAGGTTCGCCTCGATGCCGTCACGCAGCAGCGCGAGCTCGTCGGCCGTGAGCAGTTGGCGGATGCAGACCGCGCCGTCGCGCTGGAACTGCGCCACCAGCGCGTCGTCCACGCGTTCGCGCACGCGGCGCTGCAGGTCGGAAGCATCGAGGGTCATCGTCGGGTCTCCTTCTTTGTCGGGGTGTCGGTGACCCGCTTTTTTACTTCACCTGCGGCGCCTGCCGGCCTTACTTGATCATCGGCAACTTCAGGCCCTGCTTCTTCGCCGTGGCCACGGCGATGTCGTAGCCCGCGTCGGCATGGCGCATGACGCCGGTGGCCGGGTCGTTGAAGAGCACGCGCCCGATGCGCTTGGCGGCGGCGTCGGTGCCGTCGCACACGATCACCACACCCGAGTGCTGCGAGTAGCCCATGCCCACGCCACCGCCGTGGTGCAGGCTGACCCAGGTCGCGCCGCCGGCCGTGTTGAGCAATGCGTTGAGCAGCGGCCAGTCGGAGACGGCATCGGTGCCGTCCTTCATGGCTTCGGTCTCGCGGTTCGGGCTGGCGACCGAGCCGGTGTCCAGGTGGTCGCGGCCGATGACGATCGGGCCCTTGAGCTCGCCGTTCTTCACCATCTCGTTGAAGGCCAGGCCGGCGATGTGGCGCTCGCCCAGGCCGAGCCAGCAGATGCGCGCGGGCAGGCCCTGGAAGGCGATGCGCTCGCGCGCCATGTCGAGCCAGCGGTGGGTGTGGGTGTTGTCGGGGAACAGCTCCTTGATCTTGGCGTCGGTCTTGTAGATGTCTTCCGGATCGCCCGAGAGCGCCACCCAGCGGAACGGGCCCTTGCCTTCGCAGAACAGCGGACGGATGTAGGCCGGCACGAAGCCCGGGAAGTCGAAGGCGTTCTTCACGCCTTCGTCGAACGCAACCTGGCGGATGTTGTTGCCGTAGTCGACCGTGGGGATGCCCATGGCCTGGAAGTCGAGCATGGCCTGCACGTGCACGGCGCACGACTTCGCGGCGGCCTTCTTCAGCGCGTCGTGTTGCGACGCGTCCTTCATGGCGGCCTGCCATTGCGGCACGCTCCAGCCCGAGGGCAGGTAGCCGTTGATCAGGTCGTGCGCGGAGGTCTGGTCGGTCACGAGGTCGGGCTTGAGGCCGCCGGCCTTCGCGCGCTTGACCAGCTCGGGCAGGATGTCGGCCGCGTTGCCCAGCAGCGCGATCGACACGGCTTCCTTTGCGTCGCAGTGCTGCTTGATGAGCTCGAAGGCGTGGTCGATGTCGCGTGCCTGCTTGTCGACGTAGCGCGTGCGCAGGCGGAAGTCGATGCTCGACTGCTGGCACTCGATGTTCAGCGACACCGCGCCGGCCAGCGTGGCCGCGAGCGGCTGCGCGCCGCCCATGCCGCCCAGGCCGGCCGTGAGGATCCACTTGCCCGCGAGGCTGTTGTTGTAGTGCTGGCGGCCGGCTTCGACGAAGGTCTCGAAGGTGCCTTGCACGATGCCCTGGCTGCCGATGTAGATCCAGCTGCCCGCCGTCATCTGGCCGTACATGAAGAGGCCCTGGCGATCGAGCTCGTTGAAGTGCTCCCAGTTGGCCCACTTCGGCACGAGGTTGGAGTTGGCGAGCAGCACGCGCGGTGCGTCGGCGTGCGTCTTGAACACGCCCACGGGCTTGCCCGACTGGATGAGCAGCGTCTCGTCGTCTTCCAGTTCCTTCAGCGAGGCGAGGATCTGGTCGTAGCAGGCCCAGTCGCGCGCGGCGCGGCCGATGCCGCCGTACACCACGAGGTCTTGCGGGCGCTCGGCCACCTCGGCGTCGAGGTTGTTCTGCAGCATGCGGTACGGCGCTTCGGTGAGCCAGCTCTTGCAGTTCAGCTCGGTGCCGCGCGGGGCGCGGATCACACGGGTCGGGTCATGGCGCGGGTCGGTGCCGGCAGCGGGGGTGTTCAGGGCGAATTTGTCGGGTGCGTTCATGGCGTGGTTCTCCTTGTCGGGTGGCGGTCGGTACGGATCACTTCGAGTGGCTGGGCAGGATGTCGAGCAGCGCGGCCGGCAGGTCGGCCGCGAGCGCCCACAGGCGCATGGCTTCGATGTCGGGTGCGAGGTAGCGGTCGGTCTCGAGGAACGCGACCTTCTGGCGGATGCGGGCGAATTCCGCTTCGACCAGCGGCGAACTCTTCAGCTTGCGCTTGAGTTCGATGCCCTGGGCGGCGGCCATCGCTTCGATGCCGACGACGACCGCGGTGTTGTTGACCATGTCGCCCAGGCGGCGCGCCGCGAAGGTGGCCATCGAGACGTGGTCTTCCTGGTTGGCCGAGGTCGGCAGGCTGTCGACGCTGGCGGGGTGCGCGTGCGACTTGTTTTCCGAGGCGAGCGCGGCGGCCGTGACCTGCGCGATCATGAAGCCGGAGTTCAGGCCGCCGTCGCGCACCAGGAAGGGCGGCAGGCCCGACAGGCCGCTGTCGAGCAGCAGCGCGAGGCGGCGCTCGGCGATGGCGCCGACTTCGCTCACGGCCAGCGCAATGATGTCGGCCGCGAAGGCGACGGGCTCGGCGTGGAAGTTGCCGCCCGAGATCACCTCGCCGGTGTCGCAGAACACGAGCGGGTTGTCCGATGCGGCGTTGGCTTCGATGACCAGCACGCGCGAGGCGTGGGCCAGGTTGTCGAGGCAGGCGCCCATCACCTGCGGGATGCAGCGCACCGAGTACGGGTCCTGCACGCGGCCGCAGTCGGCGTGCGACGGGACGATCTCGCTGCCGTCGAGCAGCGTGCGCACCGCGCCGGCCACGGCGATCTGGCCGGGCTGGCCGCGCGCGGCGTGGATGCGCGCGTCGAAGGGCTTGATCGAACCCTGGATGGCTTCGAGCGACAGCGCGCCCGACATCAGCGCGGCAGCAAACACGTCTTCGGCGCCGAACAGGCCGGCCAGCGCCAGTGCGGTCGACACCTGCGTGCCGTTGAGCAGCGCCAGGCCTTCCTTGGGGCCGAGCACGAAGGGTTCGAGGCCGATGCTGCGCATGGCTTCGGCGCCGCTCACCTTCTGGCCGTCGGCCAGCGTGGCTTCGCCTTCGCCGATGAGCACGCAGGCCATGTGGGCCAGCGGCGCGAGGTCGCCCGAGGCGCCGACCGAGCCCTTGCACGGGATGCTGGGCGTGACGCCGGCGTTGAACAGCGCCAGCAGCGCATCGACCAGCGCGGGCCGCACGCCCGAGTGGCCCCGCGCCAGGCTCACGGCCTTGGTCGCGAGGATCATGCGCACCACCGGCGCGGCCAGCGGCTCGCCCGTGCCCACGCTGTGCGAGAGCACGAGGTTGCGCTGCAGCTCGGCCAGGTGGTCGTTGCCGATGCGCGTGCTGGCGAGCTTGCCGAAACCGGTGTTGATGCCGTAGACCACCTCGTCGTTCTCGACGATGTGGCGCACCGCGGCCTCGGCCTTGGCCATGCCGTCCTGCACCGACGGGTCGAGCGCAAGGTGCACGCCGCCGGCCTGGATGCGTCGCAGCATCGCAAGGTCGACCTTGCCGGGCGTGAGGGTCAATGTGGCGTGGGAAGTGGCGGTGTGATTGCTTGGCATGTGAACCTGTCTATACAAGTGGTTGCGAGAGAAAACGTGGGCCTCTGAGGGTCGAAAAAAACGGTCTGTCTAGCCGAAGGTGGGGTTGCCGTCGGACTTGAAGCGGCTGCCGAGGCTGTAGCGCGAGGCCGGGTGCAGGCAGCGCACCCAGGTCACGGGCGTGTTGCGGATCCAGGTGCGGCGCGTCAGCAGCAGGCAGGGGTCGGTGGGCGCCATCGCGAGCCGCTCGGCCTGTTCGGCGCTGGGCAGCACGGCATCGACGACGTGTTCGATCTGGTCGAAGGGCACGTTGCGCACCAGGTACTCGCTGGGCGGCACGGCCGTGAAGTCCTGCTCGAGAAAGTCGGGCACGACCTGCGGGTTGACGTAGCGCTCCTCGAGCTGCACGGGCGTGTCGTTGTCCAGGTGCAGGCAGGCGCTGTGGAACACCGAGTCGCCCGCGCGCAGGTCGAGCCAGGCGGCCACGTCGGGCGAGGCCGCGAGGCGCTCGACCGCGAGCATCTCGCAGCGGTAGTCGTGGCCGCGCTGGCGGATTTCGCTGGCGATGTTGGCGATCTGCAGCAACGTCGACTGCGGCTTGTTCTCGGCCACGAAGCTGCCGACGCCGGCCACGCGCACGATGCGCCCCTGCTCCATGAGCTCGCGCAGGGCGCGGTTCACGGTCATGCGCGCCATGCCGAACTGCGCGACCAGCTCGTTCTCGGAGGGCAGGCGATGGCCGGGCGGCCACGTGCCGTCCTGGATCTTGCGGGAGATGTGATCCTTGACTTGCGCATAGAGCGCGAGGGACGGCAGGTCGCGTTTCATCGTGCTTTCAATGTTCCGCGGCGGCCATCGACTCGGCGCGGATTTCTTCGGTCAGGCGCGCCTTGATGTCCATGAACTCGGGCGAGGTCTTGATGGTGTAGCTGCGCGGGTGCGGAAAGTCGACCGCGATCTCGGTCTTGATGCGGCCCGGCCGCGCGCTGAACACCGCCACGCGGTTGGCCATGAAGATCGCCTCGTCGATGTCGTGCGTGACGAACAGCACCGTCTTCTGCGCCGACTCCCAGATGCCCAGCAGCAGCTCCTGCATGAGCACGCGGGTCTGGTTGTCGAGCGCGCCGAAGGGCTCGTCGAGCAGCAGCATCTTGGGGTCGTTGGCCAGCGCGCGCGCAATGGCGGTGCGCTGCTGCATGCCGCCCGAGAGCTGCTTGGGGAAGTGGTGCTCGAAGCCGCGAAGACCCACCTTGGCGATGAAGAACTCGCTGCGTTCCTTCTGGTCGGCTTCGCTCATGCCGCGCTCGCGCAGGCCGAAGCGGATGTTCTGCGCCACCGTGAGCCACGGGAAGAGCGTGTAGCTCTGGAACACCACGCCGCGGTCGGCGCCCGGGCCTTCGATGCGCTCGCCGTCGAGCATCACCTGGCCGGTGGTCGGGAAGTCGAGCCCCGCCACGATGCGCAGCAGCGTCGACTTGCCGCAGCCCGAGGGGCCGAGGATGGTGACGAAGTCGTTCTCCTTCACCTCGAAGTCGATCGGCTGCAGCGCTTGCGTGCGCTGGCCCTTGGTGCCGGTGAAGACGCGCGAGACGCCTTGAATGGAGAGTTGGTTCTTCACAGTGCAGCCCATGCAAACAGACGGCGATTCATCGCCTTGAAAGCGAAGTCGGACAACAGGCCGATGACGCCGATCACGATGATCCCGAAGATGATCTGGCCGGTGTTCAACAGCGCCTGGCTGTCGGTGATCATGTGGCCGATGCCCGACGAGGAGCCGATCAGTTCCGCCACGATCACATACGTCCAGGCCCAGCCCAGCACGAGGCGCAGCGTTTCGGCGATGCCCGGCGCGGCGCCCGGAATGAGCACGCGCGCCACGATGCCGCGGCTGTTGGCGCCCAGCGTGTAGGCGGCCTCGACGAGGTCGCGCCGCGCGCCGCCCACGGTGACGGCCACCATCAGCACGATCTGGAAGAACGAGCCGATGAAGATCACCAAGAGCTTCTGCATTTCGCCCAGGCCCGCCCACAGGATGAGCAGCGGGATGAAAGCCGAGGCCGGCAGGTAGCGGCAGAACGACACGAAGGGCTCGAAGAAAGCCTCGACCGTCTTCCAGGTGCCCATGGCCACGCCCAGCGGCACCGCGATGACGGCCGCCAGCAGGAAGCCGCCGAACACGCGCCACACGGTCATGCCGATGTCGCCGATGAAGCCGTACTCGGTGAAGAGCAGCCAGCCCTCCCTGACCATCGTGATCGGGCTCGCCAGGAAGGTGGGCGACACGAAGCCGCCCAGCGTGGCGATGCCCCACACCACCACGAAGAGCACGAAGAAGCCCAGCCCCAGCATCGTGCGCGCGGACGCGCTGATGGGTTCGAGCGGCGCGAACACGCGACGCCGCACGGGAGGCGCGGGCGGCGGCGTCACGGCGCGCGCCGGGGCGGCGGTCATCGGTTGCATCTGCGGCAAGGCCTTACTTGACATAGCTGGCGTCGAAGGTGGCGGCATAGTCTTCCGGCGCCTTGCGGATCACGCCGGCCTCCAGCAGGATGGCCGCGGCTTCCTTCATGAAGCTGGTGAGCTCGCCCGCGAAGAACTTCTGGTTGGCGGCCTTGTCCTGCCAGCGCAGGTAGGCCGACGACTTGGCGAACTGCTCGCCGCTTTGCTTGACGGCCGAACCCATGAGCTCGTTGGCCTTGGCCGGGTCGGCCTTGATCAGGTCCAGCGCGTCGAAGTACGACTTGGTGAGCGCGGCAGCGGCCTTGGCGTTGGTCTTGAGCCAGGTGGGCGCGCAGCCGACGGTGTCCATCACCATCGGGTAGTCGAGCGTGGTGGCCAGGATCTTGCCGGCGGCGGGGTTGGCGCGCACGGTCGACAGGTAGGGCTCATAGGTCATGGCGGCGTCGTTCTGGCCGGCCACGAAAGCCTGCGCGGCGGGCTGCGGCTCGAGCGAGACCACCTTCACGTCCTTCAGCGTCATGCCGTTCTTGCTGAGCATCCAGGCCAGGCCGAAGTACGGCGCGGTGCCCGGGGCGCTCACGCCGATGGTCTTGCCCTTGAGGTCGGCAAAACTCTTCACGTCGTTGCGCACGGCCAGGCCGTCGGCGCCGTAGGACTTGTCCATCTGGAAGATCTGCACGATCGGCACGCCGTTGGCGTTCCAGGCCACGTGCGTTTCCACCGTGGTGGCCGCGCACTGGATCGCGCCGGAGGCCAGCGCCAGGTGGCGGTCCTTCTGCGGGATCATCTTGAGTTCGACGTCCAGCCCGTTCTTCTTGAAGATGCCGGCCTTGTCGGCCAGCGAGAGCGGCGCAAAGCCGGTCCAGCCGGACATGCCGAGCGAAATCTTCGTGTCCTGGGCGGCGGCCGTTCCGGCCATGCCCGCTGCACATGCACCTGCTGCCAGCAGCGAAGCGACTTTCACAACTACCGTCTTGACCATGGGGACTCCTGGTTCCATTTTTTGAGAGAGGTGACTCGGCGATACATGCCCGGGGGATATGGGCAGCACGCCTCGCATTGTTGCCAGGCGCCCTAACTTGTCTATACAGGATAACCCGAAAGTCCTGTTTTGGTGCATCTCCGAGAGAAATGCCCCATTTTGCTGTCTAGACAAGAGGGGTGCCGGGACGGGGTTCACCATTGCAAACGCCGTGCCACAGTCATATCGGAGCCGCTGGGGGACAATCGGCGTCCGCCCCGGCTCCGGCCCTTTTCTCCCCCTCTCCCGCCCTTCGCACCCCCGCCTGTGTCTTCCCTCGCTCCCCGCCCCTTCGACGCCACCAGCGACGGCAGCAGCCCCGGCAGCGCGGCCCCCGCCGACATCCTTCACGACGTGTTCGGCTACGCGCGCTTTCGCGGGGCCCAGCAGGACATCGTGGAGCACGTGGTGGGCGGCGGCGACGCGCTGGTGCTGATGCCCACGGGCGGCGGCAAGTCGCTCTGTTATCAGATCCCGGCCATTGCGCGGCAGCGCGCGGGGCGCGGCGTGTCGGTGGTGGTGTCGCCGCTGATCGCGCTGATGCACGACCAGGTCGGCGCGCTGCACGAGGCGGGCGTGAACGCGGCGTTCCTGAATTCGACGCTCGACTGGGAGCAGACGCAGGACGTGGAGCGCCGCATGCTGCGCGGCGAGATCACGCTGCTGTACGCGGCGCCCGAGCGCGTGAACACGCCGCGCTTTTTGTCGCAGCTCGATTCGCTGAACGAGCGCGGCAAGCTCTCGCTGTTCGCCATCGACGAGGCGCATTGCGTGAGCCAGTGGGGCCACGACTTCCGCCCCGAGTACCGCGCGCTCACCGTGCTGCACGAGCGCTACCCGGGCGTGCCGCGCATCGCGCTCACGGCCACGGCCGACGACCTCACGCGCGCCGACATCGTCGAGCGGCTGCAGCTGGAAGAAGCGCGCCAGTTCGTCTCCAGCTTCGACCGGCCGAACATCCGCTACACCATCGTCGAGAAGAAGGACGCCACCACGCAGCTGCTGCGCTTCATCGAGCGCGAGCACGAAGGCGATGCGGGCGTGGTCTATTGCCAGTCGCGCAAGCGCGTGGAAGACCTCGCGACGACGCTGCAGGGCGCCGGCATCAACGCGCTGCCGTACCACGCAGGGCTCGATGCGGCGGTGCGCCAGAAGCACCAGGACCGGTTCCTGCGCGAAGAAGGCATCGTGATGGTCGCGACCATCGCCTTCGGCATGGGCATCGACAAGCCCGACGTGCGCTTCGTGGGCCACGTCGACATGCCCAAGAACATCGAGGGCTACTACCAGGAAACCGGCCGCGCGGGCCGCGACGGCGCCCCCGCCGACGCCTGGATGGCCTACGGCCTGAACGACGTGGTGAACCAGCGCCGCATGATCGACGAGAGCCCGGCCGGCGAAGAGTTCAAGCAGGTGATGCGCGGCAAGCTCGACGCCCTGCTCTCGCTGGCCGAGGCCAGCGACTGCCGCCGCGTGCGCCTGCTGGGCTACTTCGGCGAGAAGAGCACGCCCTGCGGCAACTGCGACAACTGCCTGAACCCACCGCAGGTGTGGGACGGCACCGATGCCGCGCGCAAGCTGCTGAGCACCATCTACCGCGTGCAGCAGCTCAGCGGCATCAGCTTCGGCGCAGGCCACATCATGGACATCCTGCGCGGCAAGGCGACCGAGAAGGTCAAGCAGTTCGGCCACGAGCGCATCAGCACCTTCGGCATCGGCGCGGAGTTCAGCGAGGTGGCGCTGCGCGGCGTGCTGCGCCAGCTGATCGCCACCGGCGCGCTGGCGGTGGACGCCGAGGCGTTCAACACGCTGAAGCTCACCGAGGGCTCGCGCGCGGTGCTCAAGGGCGAGACCTCGGTGTCGCTGCGCGAGTCGGTGTCGTCGCCGGCCGAGCGCAAGCCCCGGCGCGAGAAGGCCGCCAAGGGCGCGCCGTCGCCGGCTGCGGCCTCGCTGGACGACACCGGCAAGAAGCGCTTCGAGGCGCTCAAGGCCTGGCGCGCCGAGGTGGCCAAGGAACACAACCTGCCGGCCTACGTGATCTTCCACGACGCCACGCTGGCCGCCATTGCCGAGCGCGCACCCGCGACGCTCGAAGACCTGCAGGGCATCAGCGGCATCGGCACGAAGAAGCTCGAGGCCTACGGCGCCGAAGTGCTTCGCGTGTGCGAGGCCTTCTGACGCTCTCCACCTAGAGCAGGCGGGCCGCCTTCGAGAAATCGATGGACGCGAGCACCGCGGCGCGCATGGCCGTCAGCAGATGGCGCTCGTCGTTGCTGCGCTTCTGGAAGGTGTAGGTCAGCGCGGGCAAGGCCTGGCGGGTCTTCAGGATGCGCAGGTCGCCGCGGCGCGACAGCAGGCGCGCCCAGCCTTCCGGCAGGAACCCGACACCGATCCCCTCGATCAGCAGGCCGGCAACGGCGCCCCAGCTGTTGCAGCTGAGGCGGTGCGGCGCCTCGAGGTTCTCGGCCATGAGCCATTCGTCGAGCAGGCGGCTGGTGCCCGCGCCGGGCGGCAGCGTCACGATGGGATGTTGCGCGAGCAGCGGCGCGCCGATCGTCGTAGTCTTGCCCGCCAACGCGGGGGCGGCCACCCACACGAAATGCGCCTGGCCCACGGTGTGCGACGAGATCAGCCCGTGGTGCGGTGAGCGCCCGGCGATCACCGCGCAGTCGAGTTCGCCGTTGCGAAGGCGTTCGTCCAGCGCCGAGCCGAAGTTGACGTGCGGCTCCAGGCGCAGGTCGGGCAGGTGCCGCCCCACGTGCGCGACGAGCTGGGGCAGCCAGGTCAGCGCGCTCAGTTCACCGATGCCGAAGGTGCAGCGACCTCCGAGGCTGGCGGGCGCGCCGATCGACCGCTTCGTTTCGTCGGCCGCCAGCAGCAAAGCGGCGGCGCGCGGCAAGAAGCGCTCGCCCGCGTCCGTGAGCGTGGCCCGTTGCCCGGCGCGGTCGAACAAGGGCGCGCCGAGCGACACCTCCAGCTCGACCAGTCGCTTGGACAGCGACGAGGTCGACAGGTGCAGCCGCTGCGCCGCGAGCGCAAAGCTGGCGCAGGTCGCGGCCCAGTAGAAGGCCTCCAGTTGCTTCAGCGTCATGCGCCGTCTCCCTCGGTTATTTCGAAAAAAGCGAAATGACAAATTACCATAAATTCGCTTTTTTAAAACCTTCTGCCCCCCTACAGTCCGCGCGGACCGAACGACTGACTGGATGGCGGACATGACTGTTTTCTCGCGTGCCTTCGATGCCCCGCGCACCGCGCCGGCGCAAGCCCCTGCTGCTGCCGCGACGCCGCGGCGGCTGGCCGGCATCCTGTCGCTGCAGGACTTCGAGCACGCGGCGAAGCGCCGGCTGCCGCGCCCGCTGTTCGGCTACATCGCCGGCGCGGCCGAAGACAACCGCTCGCTGGACGCCAACCGCGCCGCGTTCGACGCGCACGACTTCCTGCCCCGGGTGCTGGTCGACGTCTCCCGGCGCTCGCAGGAGGTCACGCTGTTCGGCCAGCGCTACGCGTCGCCCTTCGGGATCGCGCCGGTCGGCATCAGCGCGCTGTCGGCCTACCGCGGCGACCTGGTGCTTGCGCAAGCGGCGCAGGCGGCCGGCATTCCCGCGGTCATGAGCGGCACCTCGCTCATTCCGATGGAAGAAGTCGCCCAGGCCGCGCCCGGCACGTGGTTCCAGGCCTACCTGCCGGGCGACGCGGCGCGCATCGACGGCCTGGTGGCGCGCATCGCCGGCGCGGGCTTTCGCCACCTGGTCGTGACGGTCGACATTCCGGTCTGGGCGAACCGCGAAAACAACGTGCGCGCCGGCTTCACGACGCCGCTGCGGCCCAGCCTGCGGCTGGCATGGGACGGCCTCGTGCGGCCGCGCTGGCTGCTCGGCACGCTCGCGCGGACCTTCGTGACGCAGGGCATGCCGCATTTCGAGAACTCGTTCGCCACGCGCGGCGCGCCTCTTTTCTCCAGCACCGCGATCCGCGACACGACCGGCCGCGACCACATCCACTGGGACCACATCGCCCGCATCCGCCAGCAGTGGCGCGGGCCGCTGATCCTGAAGGGCATTCTTCATCCGGCCGATGCGCGCCGCGCGCGGCAGCTCGGCGCCGATGGCCTCATCGTCTCCAACCACGGCGGCCGGCAGCTCGACGGCGCGGCACCGGCCCTGCGCGCGCTGCCGCAGGTGCTGGACGCCGCGGGCGAGTTGCCCGTGATGGTCGACGGCGGCGTGCGGCGCGGCAGCGATGTGCTGAAGGCGCTGGCGCTCGGCGCCAAGGCCGTGTTCGCCGGCCGCCCGTTCATGTACGCCGCCGCCGTGGGCGGCCACGCGGGCGTCACGCACGCGATCCGGCTGCTGCGGGACGAGGTCGACCGGAACATGGCGATGCTCGGCGTCAACGACCCGGGCGAGCTCGACGCGAGCTGCCTGATCCCGCGGCGCCCCTGAGCTGCGCCCACTCATCCCACCCATTCCATCCATCCAAGAGGAGGAAGACACCTTGCCGAAAACCCCCACCCTGTTCGCCCTCGCCTGCCTGCTGGCGGCAACCGTGCCCGCTCACGCGCAGGGCTACCCCGACAAGCCCGTCAAGCTGCAGGTGCCGTTCGCGCCGGGCGGCACGACGGACATCATTGCGCGCGTCATCTCCGAGCCCCTGGGCAGGCACCTGGGGCAGAGCGTCATCGTCGAGAACAAGTCGGGCGCGGGCGGCGCGATCGGGGCCGCCGAGACCGCGCGCGCCACGCCCGACGGCTACGCGCTGGGCATCGGCACCGTGTCGACGACGGCGGCCAACCCGGCCATCAACCCCAAGGTGCCGTACAACCCGAAGGCCGACTTCACGCCGATCATCAACCTGGCCGCGACGCCCAACGTCATTGCGATCCACCCCAGCTTTCCGGCCCGGGACTACAAGGGCTTCATCGAGGTGCTGAAGAAGAACCCCGGCAAGTACGCCTACGCCACCGCAGGCACGGGCAGCATCGGGCACCTGCAGATGGAGCTGTACAAGGGCATGGCCGGCGCGTCCGTCACGCACATCCCCTACCGGGGGTCGGGCCCGGCGCTCAACGACACCGTCGCGGGCCAGGTCGCGATGATCTTCGACAACCTGCCGTCGGCGCTGCCCTTCATCAAGGACCGCCGGTTGATCCCGATCGTCGTGGCGGCGTCCGAGCGCCTGAAGGACCTGCCCGACGTGCCGACCTTCAAGGAGGTCGGCCTCGCGCCGGTGAACCGCATGGCGTACTACGGCATCGTGGGCCCCAAGGGCCTGCCCAAGGACGTGGTGGACAAGGTGCACGCGGCGGCGCGCAAGTCGCTCGATGAGCCTGCCGTGCGCAAGCGCATCCAGGACACCGGCTCCTTCGTCGTCGGCAACACGCCGCAGGAATTCACGCAGCAGATCGCCGCCGAGTTCGACGTGTACAAGAAGGTGGTGGACTCCGCCGGGCTCACGCTGGACTGAACCGGCGAGCGCCTCGTCAGGCCACCGACGCCCAGACCGGCGCCATCGCGCGATAGAGCGTGCGGAAGGCCTCGAGCCGGGGCTGGTAGGCCGCATGCAAGGCGGCGTCGGGCGCCAGCACCTGGCGCACGGCAGGCGCGACGACCACACCCGCCGGGTCTTCGCCCGTGACCGCCAGCCGCGCGAGCCGCGCCGCACCGAAGGCCGGGCCGCGGTCGGCGGATTCGTACAGCACCAGCGGCACGTCGAGCACCGACGCGATCAGCTGCGCCAGGAAGGCGGAGCGCGCACCGCCGCCGATCAGCGCCAGGCGCTCGGGCCGCGCCGTCTGCGCGCTCAGCGCTTCCAGCCCGTCGGCGAGCGAGAAGGCGATGCCTTCGCAGACCGCCTGCATCAGGTCGGCGCGCGTGGTCGCGCCCGACAGGCCGACGATCGCGCCGCGCGCGAACGGGTTGTTGTGCGGCGTGCGTTCGCCGAACAAGTAGGGCAGCGCGAGCAGGCGCGACGGCCCGGTGTACGCGGCCTCGACCTCGGCCAGCAGCGCGCCGACCGATGCACCGCCGGTGCACGACGCCAGCGCGGCCAGCGGGCTCGCGCCGTTGAGCAGCGCCGCCATGCGGTACCAGCGCTGCGGCAGCGCGTGGCAGAAGGCGTGCACCAGCCGCTCGGGGTCGGGGCGGTGCGCGGTGTCGGCCACCAGGATCTGCGCCGAGGTGCCGAGCGACACGAAGCCGTCGCCCGGCCCGACCACGCCGATGCCGACACCGCCCGCCGCGGCATCGCCCGCGCCGCCGGCGATCGGCACGCCGCGCGGCAGGCCCCAGCGCGCAGCCAGCGCGTCGCGCACGGTGGCGCAGGGCTCGCACGACTCGACCACGCGCGGCAGCCAGGCGGGATCGACCCCGCAGGCGGCGAGCGCCTGCGGCGACCAGCGGCGCTGCGCCTGGTCGAACAGCCAGGTGCCGGCCGCGTCGGTGACGTCGGTCACCTTCTCGCCCGACAGCTGCAGGCGCACGTAGTCCTTGGTCAGCAGCAGCGAGCGGGCGCGCGCCACGGCCTCGGGCTCGTGGGTGCGCAGCCAGCGCAGCTTGGGGCCGGTGAAGCCCGCCATCGGCTGCACGCCGACGGCGCGGCGCAGGGCCAGGTCGGTCTGCATGAGCTCGGCGGCCTCGGCGGCGGCGCGGCCGTCGTTCCAGAGGATCGCGGGGCGCACGGGGCGGTCGGCCGCGTCGAGCAGCACCAGCGAGTGCATCTGGCCCGACAGGCCGATGCCTTGCACGCCGGCCATGGCTGTCGGGTGCGTGCGCGCCAGCTCGTCGAGGCCATCCGCCACGGCGGCCCACCACTGGTCGGGGTCGTGCTCGCACCACAGCGGCTGCGGGTACTGCGAAGTGAGCGGCCGATCGACCGTGGCCACGACATGCAGCAGCTGCAGGTCGGTCAGGACGATCTTGACCGCGGAGGTTCCGATATCGATGCCGATCAGCATGCGTGTGTTCCCTGTTCGAGGGCCGCAGTATCGGCGCTCCGGCCAGTCGCGCAGGCTGACGGCAGGTGGTTTATGAGCCGGTCGCCGGCAGCGAGATCGGCACCGGCCGCGTGAGCAGGTCGATGTAGAGCTCGAAGAAGCGCGCGTTGTCGAACTTCTTCACCACGGTCATCTTCTGCAGCGGCACGCCCGCAGGCGGCGTGGTGTAGCCGATGGAGCGGCCGTTGTCGGCGGCGCCGGGCTTGGCGACCACGTCGACATAGCGCTCGACGGTCTGCGTGGCGTAGCGTGGATCGATGAGGTAGGCCAGCACCAGCGTGTCCCAGATGTTCTGCGTGTAGTTCGGGTTGTTCTCGAAGCCGTTGGTGCCGCTGAAGCCGTAGCCGTTGAGCTTGCGGAACACCTCGGTCACGGCCGTGGGCTTGGCCGGGTGGGCGATGCGGTCGTAGATGGGCTTGGTGAGGAACACGGTGTCGGTCACGTCCAGCGGCACCACCACCTGCGGGATCGGCAGGCGCACCACGAACTGCGCGGCCTCGGGGTCGAACCACCAGTTGAACTCGGCGAAATGGGTGGTGTTGCCCGCCACGTCGACGGCGCCGCCCATGTAGATGATCTTCTTGATCAGCGGCACGATGTCGGGGCTCTTCTTCACGGCCAGCGCGATGTTGGTGAGCGGGCCGATGGCCAGGATGGTGATCTCGTTCGGGTTGGCCTTGACGGTGTCGATGATGAAGTCGACCGCGCTCTTGCGCTGCACCACGGTGCGGGTGGCGAAGCCGTCGGGCGAGGGCTTGAGGTCGGCATCGGTCTTGGGCTCGGGGCCGCTCCAGGCGCCCAGGTAGCCGTCGCCGCCTGCGCCAGCCTTCATTTCGGCCTCGATGTCCGCGAAGGTGTGGTTCAGCGCGTAGTTCTCGCCCACGTAGACGCCGATGCGCTGGCCCACGCCCAGGCGCTCGACCGACATCAGCGCGTCGGCCACGCCCTGCTTGAGCCACTGGTTGCCCGAGACGACGCTGATGCCCATCACCTGCACCTTGCCCTCGGCCTGCAGCTGCGCGGCCATGACGCCGAGCTGGCCGTCGTCGCTCATGGTGTTGTAGTCGCTGTCGATGATGACTTTCTGCGCCACCGGCGTCGCCGCGTAGCCGGGCGCCAAGCCGATGCCGGCACCACCATCGCCCCCGCCGCCGCATGCCGTGAGCACGGCCACGGCGACGAGCCAGAAGGCCCTCACTGTCCATTTGCGCATCTGCTTCTCCTAAGTGTTTGGTTTTCAACCCGGTTTCCAGAGGGTCGCCAGGAGGTGGAAACGTTTGCGCAAACCTTTGCGCAAACGTTTGCCAAACTCTAAGTGGCAGGCCACGGGCGTGGCAATGGGGTGCGGCTAGGGGTTTTCCGCGAGGCCGGAGCGTCGGCCTCGCGCGGGGGTCAGGGTGTCATCAACCCGGGTTGGGCACGGGGTCGATCAGCCGGTTTTCGCGCAGCGGCGAGCGGGGACGCAGGAAGGGTTCGTCTTCTTCTGCCGACGTGGCGGCCTTCTCCAGGCCCGGGACATCCGCGGCCTTGGCGGACGCAGTCGGTGCGGTGCACGACCCGGTGTCGCGCAACCGCAGCGCCGCGGCCAGCCGGCCTTCGGCGGCGTCGCCCAGGAGGTGGTCGAAGTCGTCGGCCACGGCGCAGCTGGCATTGGGTGCAAAGCCGTCGCCGTAGTCGCCGAAACCGGCCTGGTTGACGCCCTTGAAGTTGACCGCGAAGTAGGTGGTGCCGCAGTTGTCCTGCGGAACGAACCCGTAGGGCTTGCCGCAGGTGGTGGCGCCCACGAGGTTGACCGTGACGCCCACGCCGCGCAGGCTGTTGATGACCGACTCGCTGGCCGAGCAGGTGCTGCGGCCCGTCAGCAGCGTGACGCGCGACAGGCCCAGCGTGGGCAGGGGCTGGTTGGCGCGGGTGGTCGTGAAGAAGGGCGTGAGGTTGTCCGCGAGCGTGGTCCGGTACGGGTTCTTGTCGTTGAATGTCAGCAACTCGAAGGTCTTGCCGTTCGTCGGGCCCGGCCCGGCCACCATGTAGGCCAGCTGGCTTGCGATGCGCAGCTGGCCGCCGCCGTTGTAGCGCATGTCGATCACGAGGTCCTGGACGCCGCCGTCCTGCTTGAGCGTGTTCATGGCCGTGACGAGCTGCGCCTCGGCGGTCGAGATGTGGTCGTTGAACAGCAGGTAGCCCACGCGGTTGCCGGCCGGCCCGATGGTGCGGGTGTACAGCACCGGGCTGCTCGTGATGCGCTGGGCCGTGAGCTCGATCGGACTGCCGCGCGTGCCGCTCACCTCGAAGGTGAAGGTGTGCTTCTCGCCGAGGGTCTGCGGCGAGATCGCGCGGTTGATGATGTCGACGTTGGTCTGCCCGGTGCTGGCCACCACGTCGACA
The DNA here is from genome assembly GCF_058788795.1 of Variovorax sp. FW301-JW7. Classification (NCBI taxonomy): domain Bacteria; kingdom Pseudomonadati; phylum Pseudomonadota; class Betaproteobacteria; order Burkholderiales; family Comamonadaceae; genus Variovorax; species Variovorax sp. FW301-JW7. The sequence goes on along the minus strand of NZ_JBYTBC010000010.1, from coordinate 6,855 downwards.
CCGTCGACGACGACCAGCTTGGCCCCGCGCGCCAGGCCGGCCGCCGCGGCGGGCGAGCCCGGCTCGACGAAGGCGAGGCGGATGTTGCGCGGCGGCGAACTGCGCACGGCCGCCGTCTCCATGCCGTAGCCGACCGACACGCCGCCCTCCGACTCCAGGCGGTACGCCTCGGTGTCCAGGTAGAAGTGGAAGCGGTCCTTGAGCTGGCCCGAGGGGGTGGTGGCGGGCGTCTTGAGCACGTTGAACCAGGTCAACGGCGTGGCGTAGTCCGAGGCCTTGAGCGTGGTGGGCACCTCGTTGTACCAAAGGTAGGTTTCGTCGATCCAGCCGCGCACCCAGCTCTTTTCGTTGTCGACGGTGCCGGCGACGTCGGGATAGGCAACGCGGGTCACGGGGTTGATGCCCCGGCGCGGCGCGGCGCACTGGCCGGCGACGGTCGAGGACGCGACGATGCCGCCGCTTTCACCGCCGCCGCCGGGGGTGGGCGTCGGCACCACGCCGATCGGGAACCCACCGCCGCCACCTCCGCCCCCGCCTCCTCCGCCGCACCCCGCCAGCAGGCCGGCCAGCGCAAGCGCCATGGCCCCTGCGGTGGCCGCCACGGCCCGCGAGCGCCGCGACGCATCTGCTTTGCGAAAAGCCATCGGTTCCTCCTGGCGTCCGCGATGGCGGACAGTGTCTGCTTGTTGTGTTGGGCGGCTGCGGCGGGACGCCCGCCCGCTACTGGATGAAGCCCATGCCGCGCGATTCGCGCACCTCGGGCTTGATCCGGTGCTCGGCTTCGAGCTGCTCGAGAAACTCCGCCGCCGAGAACTCGGCCGCGAGGATGTCGGTCTGCCGCTTCACGGCCGCGAAGTCGCCGGGGCACAGCTGCGACAGCTGCGCCAGGCGCGCGCGCACCTCGCCGGTGAGCAGGGCCGCATCACCCGCCAGCGCCTCGGTGACGAACATGCGTTCGCGCTGCGCCGCGGTGAGCGGCATGAACTTGATCTTGAAGGTGAAGCGCCGCAGCGCCGCCTGGTCGAGCCGGTCGAGCAGGTTGGTGGTGCAAATGAACACGCCGCGAAAGCGCTCCATGCCCTGCAGCATCTCGTTGACCTCGGTGACCTCGTAGGCGCGCTGCGCGCCGCGCCGGTCCTGCAGGAACGAGTCGGCCTCGTCGAGCAGCAGCACGGCCTTCTCGGACTCGGCCTCCTTGAACATGGCGGCCATGTTCTGCTCGGTCTCGCCGACGTACTTGCTCATGAGGTCGCTGGCCTGCTTGACGATGAGCGGGCGGCCCACGGCCTTGGCGATATGCTCGGCCAGCGCGGTCTTGCCGGTGCCGGGCGCGCCGTAGAAGCACAGCGTGCCGTGGCCGCGCGCCTTCAGCGCCTCGACGATGCGCGGGATCTCGAAGCGGGTCTCGACGTGGAGCATGTCCAGGTCGTAGGTGGTGACACTGCGGCGCTCGGCCGGGCTCTTGTCGAGCGTACCCAGCGCGAGGTCGGCGTTGCGCAGCTGCCGCTCGATGAGGGCCTCGACCGAAGCCTCGTCGGTCTTGGCCAGGCCGGCGAAGCGCACGGCGGTGCGGATCTGCGCGGGCGTGAGGCCCTTGCGCTCGGCCAGCTTGGCGGTGAAGGCCTCGGACACGACCACGCCTTCGAGCGTCTTCTTGACGAGCTGCTCGCGCGCGCCAGGCGGCGGCGACTTGAGTTCGAGGTGGTAGGCGAAGCGGCGGCGGAAGGCCGGGTCGATCTGCTCGATGCGGTTGGTGACCCACAGCGTGGGCACGGGGTTGGCCTCGAGGATCTGGTTGACCCAGGCCTTGCCGCTCACGCTGCCGCTGGCGGGCGCGGGGATCTGCTCGGCGCGCGCCATGAACTGCGCGGCCTCGGTGCTGATGGGCGGGAAGACGTCCTCGACCTCGTCGAACAGCAGCGCGGCCTGGGCGCTGCCCTTGAGGAAGACCTGCGCGATCTGCAGCGAGCGGTAGCGGTCGCGGCCGCTGAGCGAGTTGCCGTCGCGGTCGGCGTACTCGACCTCGAAGAGTTCGAGGCCCGCGGCCTGCGCGACCACCTTGGCCAGCTCGGTCTTGCCGGTGCCGGGCGGGCCGTAGAGCAGCACGTTGACGCCGGGCTCCTTGCGTGCCACCGCCGCACGCAGCAGCGTGACGAGCATCTGCGCGTCTTCCTGCACGAAGGAGAAGTCGTGCGGCGTGAGCGCGCTCTTGGCCGAGGGCCGCGTGAACACGGCCATCAGCTCGTTGTGGTCGCGGTACTCGCGCATGAGCACGGGCGGCAGCTTCTCGCTGACCTTCATGAGGTCGGCGAGGTCGGTGATGTTGTGCTCGGAGATGAGGTTCTCGACGAGACCGATGCGCTCCAGCCGCGAGCCCGCGCGCAGCGCCTCGCCCACCTCGCTCGCGTTGACGCCCGCGATGTCGGCGATGGCGGCGTAGGCCTCGGGCGCGTTGTTGACCTTGAACTCGACCAACAGCGAGCGCAGGTCACGCTGGTAGCGCGCGAGCGTGCCGTACAGGAGCAGCGCGCGCTCGGCCTTGTTGAGCTGCAAGAGGCCGGCGAGCGCGTCGATGTTCTTCTCGACCAGCGTGGATTGCTTGCGCAGCGCGTGCGTGAGCCAGTCGCGCGTGACGGCCAGCACCGAGAGCAGGTCTTTCGGCTGGTCTTTCGCGTACTCGTCGAGGTAGAAGAACAGCGTGCCTTCTTCATACGGGCCGCGCCACACGCCGTGGCGTTCGAGCAGCGTGCGGCCGTCGAAATCTTCGACGCCCTTCCACGCTTCGTTGCCCGCACAGCGGCGGCCCAGGAACTCGCGCAATCGCTGCAGCACCGCGGCGGGCCACACGAGATGACGCCCGGTGAGCGAGAGCAATCCGTTGATATCGCGCCGCACATTGAAGCGCGGCCCCTGCTTGGCGGCGAGCGTGAGCACGAAGTGCGAGCACATGAGCTCGAGCACCGGTGCTTCCTTGAGGCCGGGCGAAGGCAAGGCCTGCCCGCGCACCGCAGCAGCCACCACATCGACACCCGCACGCTTGACCATCAGGCAACCTCCTGCGAGGAAATACTTGGAGCGACCATAACGCAGACTTTTGGCTTCGGGAAGACGCCGAAAGAGTAAAAACCCTGATCCGCTGGATTCCAGCCACAATGCGCGCCATGGTCGGAATCGAAGCTATCCGTCGCGCCGCGGCGCGCCTGCAGGGCCAAGTGCTCAACACGCCCTGCGTGGAGTCGCGCACGCTCTCTGAAATCGTGGGCGCGCAGGTGTTCCTCAAGTTCGAAAACCTGCAGTTCACGTCCTCCTTCAAGGAGCGTGGGGCGTGCAACAAGCTGGTCGATCTTTCTGAAGGCGGCACGCGCGGCGTGATCGCCATGTCGGCCGGCAACCATGCGCAGGGTGTGGCTTATCACGCGCAGCGGCTGGGCCTGCGCGCCCTCATCGTGATGCCGCGCTTCACGCCCGGCGTGAAGATCGAGCGCACGCGCGGCTTCGGCGCCGAGGTCGTGCTGCACGGCGACACGCTGGACGCGGCGCGCGCGCATGCGCTGGCACTGGCCGAGCGCGAAGGGCTGACCTTCGTGCACCCCTATGACGACGAAGCCATCATTGCCGGCCAGGGCACGATCGCGCTCGAGATGCTCGACGCGGTGCCCGACCTCGACACGCTCGTGGTGGCGGTGGGCGGCGGCGGGCTCATCGCCGGCATGGCCGTCGCGGCGCGCGAGATCAAGCCCGGCATCGAGATCGTCGGCGTGCAGACACAGCGCTTTCCGGCGATGGTGAATGCCGTCAAAGGCACGCACCACGCGCAGGGCACGAGCACGATCGCCGAAGGCATCGCAGTCGGCACGCCCGGCGTGCTGACGCAGGAAATCATCGCGGCCAAGGTCGACGACCTGCTGCTGGTGGACGAAGGCGACATTGAGCAAGGCGTGCTGATGCTGCTGGAGATCGAAAAGACCCTGGTCGAAGGCGCTGGCGCGGCAGGCCTGGCGGCGCTGATCCGCCACCCGGAACACTTTCGCGGCAAGCGCGTGGGCCTGGTGCTGTCGGGCGGCAACATCGATCCGCTGCTGCTCGCGGCCATCATCGAACGCGGCATGGTGCGTGCCGGTCGGCTCGCCCGCGTGCGTGTCAGCGCGCGCGATGTGCCGGGCTCGCTGGCCCAGATCACGGCCACTGTGGCCGAAGCGGGCGCTAACGTCGACGAGGTGCACCACCAGCGCGCCTTCACCATGCTGGCGGCGCAGAATGTCGACGTCGAGCTGGTGCTGCAGACCCGCGGCCGGGCCCATCTGGCCAGTGTCTTGAGCGCCCTGAAAGACGCCGGTTTCGAAGCGGTGGAGCAGCACTGAGGGCTCCTCGCAACCCCCTAGACCCGCAGGCGGCGCCTCGCCGGTAAAATGGCGGGAGTTTTGTCATTTGCGGTTGACTGCATTTGATGCTTTGTCATTTGCGTATTCGAGGTATTTCCCGATGTCCCATCCCACCCCCGCCGAGCACGGCCACGCTGCCGCCGCCGAACATGACGCCGTCGAATCGGTCGTTCACCTGATGCCACTCGTGCTCCCGCTGGCTGGCGGCGTGCTGATGCTGCTGCTGGCGTCGATCGCCGTTTTTCTCGCCTGAGCTGACAGGCTTTCGCGCTTTTGTCCGCGGGCTGTGCGGCCCGCGTTGACGCAATCTCCCAAAGCGAAACGTTTTCTCAAACGGACCTCCGTGCCTGGTCAGGCTCGGCGCCCCGTTCGGAAAGACGATTTTTCAACTTAGGAGATTTCCGATGAACGCACCCACGATGAAGGGCCTTCCCATTCAGGCGCCCTCATACGTCAAGAACGCCAAGCTGATCGCCTGGGTGGCCGACATGGCCGCGCTGTGCAAACCCGATGCCGTCCACTGGTGCGACGGCAGCAAGGAAGAATACGACCGCCTCTGCCAGCAACTGGTCGACGCCGGCACCTTCAAGAAGCTGAACCCCGCCAAGCGTCCGGGCTCGTTCCTCGCGATGTCCGATCCGAGCGACGTCGCACGTGTCGAAGACCGCACCTTCATCTGCTCCGCACAGAAGGAAAACGCCGGCCCCACCAACAACTGGATGGCCCCGGCCGAGATGCGCACGACACTGCAGCCCCTGTTCGACGGCTGCATGAAGGGCCGGACCATGTACGTGGTGCCGTTCAGCATGGGCCCGCTGGGCTCGCCCATTGCACACATCGGCATCGAGCTGTCCGACAGCCCTTACGTGGCCGTCAACATGCGCATCATGACCCGCATGGGCAAGGCCGTGTACGAGGTGCTGGGCACCGACGGCGAGTTCGTGCCGTGCGTTCACACCGTGGGCGCACCGCTCGAGGCCGGCCAGAAGGATGTGACCTGGCCCTGCAACACCACCAAGTACATCGTTCACTACCCCGAGACGCGCGAGATCTGGAGCTACGGTTCGGGCTACGGCGGCAACGCGCTGCTGGGCAAGAAGTGCTTCGCACTGCGCATCGCCTCGAACATGGGCCGCGACGAAGGCTGGCTGGCCGAGCACATGCTGATCCTGGGCGTGACCAGCCCCGAGGGCAAGAAGCACCACGTGGCAGCGGCTTTCCCGAGCGCCTGCGGCAAGACCAACTTCGCCATGCTGATCCCGCCGGCGGGCTTCGACGGCTGGAAGGTCACGACCATCGGCGACGACATCGCCTGGATCAAACCCCAGGCCGACGGCACGCTGCGCGCCATCAACCCCGAAGCCGGGTACTTCGGCGTGGCCCCGGGCACCAACGACCTGACCAATCCGAACTGCATGGCCAGCCTGCACCGTGACGTGATCTTCACGAACGTGGCGCTGACCGACGACGGCGACGTCTGGTGGGAAGGAATGGGCGACGCGCCCGCGCACTGCATCGACTGGCAAGGCAAGGAGTGGACGCCGCAGATCGCCAAGGAAACCGGCGCCAAGGCCGCCCACCCGAACGCACGCTTCACCGTCGCCGCCACCAACAACCCCGCGCTCGACGAAGCCTGGGACGATCCGAAGGGCGTGAAGATCGACGCCTTCATCTTCGGCGGCCGCCGCTCGACGACCGTGCCGCTGGTCACCGAAGCCCGCAACTGGGTTGAAGGCGTCTACATGGCCGCGACGATGGGCTCGGAAACCACCGCTGCAGCCGCCGGCCAGCAGGGCGTGGTGCGCCGCGACCCGTTCGCCATGCTGCCGTTCATGGGCTACAACATGAGCGACTACTTCCAGCACTGGCTCGACCTGGGCAAGAAGCTGGAAGCCTCGGGCGCCCAGCTGCCGAAGATCTACACGACCAACTGGTTCCGCAAGGGCGCGGACGGCAAGTTCGTCTGGCCAGGCTACGGCGAGAACATGCGCGTGCTGAAATGGATGATCGACCGCGTGGAAGGCAAGGCAACGGAAGGTGTCGAGCACATCACCGGCGTGAGCCCACGCTACGAAGACCTGAACTGGACCGGCCTGGATTTCAGCGCCGAGCAGTTCGCGACGGTCACGAGCATCGACAAGGCGGCCTGGCAGGCTGAGCTGAAGCTGCACACGGAGCTGTTCCAGCAGCTGGCACACCATCTGCCGAAGGAATTGCCGGAGACGAAGGCTGCGATTGAGCAGCGGTTGGCGGCCTGAGTAAGTTCTTCTCGCAGGCTCGTGCAGCCTGCGAAGCGCGGGCCTTGAGAGCCCAATAGAAAGCCCGATGAGTTCATCTCATCGGGCTTTCTTGCTTTAGGCAGCGGTCAATTGGCGGCTCTGCAGGTGATTCCTGGTCATGGAGGCGTCTTCGTCGATGTCGAGCGCGCGTTGCATACGGCGCGCCGGCGCTTGGCTGGTTTGCAGCGCGCCCC
>NZ_JBYTBC010000009.1:0-316100 GCF_058788795.1 Variovorax sp. FW301-JW7 | reverse complement strand
GCACGGCGCGCTTGATCTCGGGCGCCTTGAACAGCGACGCGTTGGCGTGCACCGTGATCTTCAGCTTGCCGCCGGTGCCCGCGTCCACGTCTTTGGCGAACTGCGTGATGTTCTCGGTGTGGTAGTTGGTCGCGGGGTAGGCATTGGCCAGGTCCCACTTGGTCTGGGCGTGGGCGCCGAGGGAGAAGGCGACGCCCGCAAAGGTGGCGGCAACGGCGTGCACGTAGGGATTTCGCATGGGAACGCTCCGGAAGAAGAAAAGGGAAAGAGAGAGGAAACGAATGCGCAAGGCGAAGCCGCGGCGTGCAGTCCATGCACGCCGTGGCGCCGACGGCCCAGGGGGCCGGGCCGGCTATTCCTTCTTCTTGGGGGCCAGCTCGAGCGGGCTGGCCGGCAGGTCGGAGCGCCGGGGCTCGGGCTTGTCCGCGACCTTGCAGTCCTGGTCCTTGAACGGACCGGCCTCGCGCACCCAGTCGGGGCTGATCGGATGCTGCGCGCAGACGGCCTTGCCGCTGACCTTGTTGCGCATCAGGTAGAAGCTCTCGGTGGGTTGGGCCAGGGCCGCGCCCGACAACGCCAGGCCGACGATGCCGATGAAGAGTTGGTGTTTCATGTCCATGCCTTCGTGTGATGCAACGTTGTCAGGGTGCCGGTGCCGACAGGGTCTTCGCCATCGCGATCACCAGGTTGCGGCCCTGGGCCACGATGGAGTCGCGGAAGCCCTCGAAGGTTGCATCCGTGATCTTGCCGTCGCTGTCCGCGCCGAAGCGCGTCATGACCGGCGTGTGGATGTGGCCGGCGGGAATGTTCAGCTTGAAGGTGTCGCGCAGCAGCGTGTTGCGGTAGGCGCTGGCGTTGGAGAGGTAGTTGCCGCCGCCGCCCGTGCGGGCGCAGTTGTTGTCCAGCGGGCCCAGCGCGTCCTTCTTGCACGGCTGCACGTTGTAGGTGTCGCGCCGAATCACGCCCCAGCCGCCCGGCGTGCCGGTGTCGCGGTTGATGACGCCCTCGCCGGTCTTCGCGTCGATCATGGCCTGGAACGGCAGTGTCGACACCGTGAACTGCGGTGGCGTCTCCTTGGCCCAGGGCCGCGGCAGGAAGCCGAGCCAGCGCTCCGGCGGATAGATGTCGCAGTCCAGCACCGACGGGAACCTGTCGCCGTCCATGCAGGCGGGCCAGACGTTGTCGTTGCCCGGGATGCTGGCCAGGTGGTAGCGGCCGTTGAAGTGCTCCAGGTGGAAGGCTCCGCCGCCCTGGCTCATCGAGATGGATGCGTCCACGCGCTTGGGCCCGGGCTTGAACCACGGCCCCAGCGTGTCTTCCTGCATGCCCTGCAGGAAGGGCGGGTAGTTCACGGGCAGGATGAAGGTGCGGATGACCGCCGTGGTGCCGTCGCCCAGCGCCACGGTGTTGCCGTCCAGCGAGAGGATGGTCGCGCCCGAGGGATTGCCGATGCGGATGTTCGGGTTGTCATGAACGCCCGGCGTGCCCAGCGTGAAGGGATCGAAGCCGCTGACCAGGATGCGCTTGTGGCCCGCGCCTTCCGGGAAATCGATCGCGTACTGGCCGCGCGACGCGCGCTCGAACTCGTTCTCCAGTGCGGCGCGCTGTGCGTCGTCGAGCGGGAAGTCGGGCTTCCACTGGCGCAGCGCGAACGTCATGGTCAGGCGCGCCCAGTACAGCATGCGGTCGTCGCTCTGCGGCAGGCTGCCCTCGACCTTGCGGCCCTGCACCCGGTCCACCGCGGCCTGCCACAGCTGCTGGCCCTCGGCCTTCAGCAGGGCCACGGCCGCGTCGTAGCTCGACGCACCGGCCAGGCCGTCCTTGCACAGCTTGAGTGCGAATGCCGGCCCGAACTTGTCGAAGCCGCTGGCCTGCAGCAGCTGCTGGGAGAAGCTCGCCGCATCGCTGGCGCTGAGCTTGTTGGGCAGGCGCTGCTCTTCGTAGGAGGCCGCGACGCCGGTGTCCATCGCGCACTTGGCCTGGATCGCCGGCGGCGCGGGTGGTGGAGGATTCGTCGTGGGTGGCGGTGCGGGCGGCGGTGCGTTGGCTGCGGCGATCGCTGCTGCAATGGCCGCGACGGTGGCCGGGTCAGCCCCGCCGCCTCCGCCGCCGCCACCGCATCCCGCCAGTACCGCCGCGCAGATGCCCAGCCCCAGTGCATTCCGACGCCAGGAGATGCCGCCCTGCGGGACGCCCGTGGCGTCCTTCGCTTTGCAGTCGTCCCCCGCAGAGGGGCTCGGATGAAAGTCGCTTGCCATGACGAATCGCTCCCATGAATGTGATGTGCAGACCAGGAAGGCCTCACGACCGGTCGCCGCGAGGCTTGGGAATTGGTCAACACCACCATGGATCGAGGTCTCAACCAGATCATCTTGGTTGAGCTTAGATATATGTTTTGTTGAACAATTAACCAAATGATGCCCCACCATGTTTGTCATGAAATTGGTGCAAACCCGCAAGGTGAGCGATGCAGGCGCTACGGCCACGCGCCTCGCCGCACAGCGGTGCCTCGCTGATTCGTGAGGTGCACGCGAGGGCAAACGAACACCGCAGGCAGCGCGGCGCGCCACCGGACTGCTGAAATAATGACCACCCCGCCACCCCCACCGCCGGATGCGCCATGACCCTGTCCGCCTACCTGCTGTTCCTGCCCGCCTGCTTCGCCATCAACATGGCGTTCGGCCCCAACAACCTGCTGTCGGTCACCAACGGCGCGAAGCACGGCGTGTCGCCGGCCGTGATCGCGGCGAGCGGCCGGCTCGTGGCCTTCGCGGTCATGATCGCCATCGCGGGCCTGGGCATGGGCGCGGTGCTGGTCGCGTCGGAGCTGGCCTTCGACGTCATCAAGTACATCGGCGCCGCGTACCTCGTGTGGATCGGCGTCCGGCTGCTGCGCGCGCCGGCACCGACTGCGCAAGTGCAGGCGCACGAGGCTGCGCCTCCGTCGATGCGCGCGCTGGTGCGCCAGGAGTTCACGGTGGCGGCCGGCAACCCGAAGGCGATCCTGGTGTTCACCGCCTTCTTTCCGCAGTTCGTGGTGCCCGGCGCGTACGCGTCGAGCTACGTGCTGCTGGGCGTGACCTTCCTGGTGTTCGAGCTGGTGGCGATCGCGCTGTATGCGCTGCTCGGCGCGCGCATGCGCCGGCTGGCCAACGGCAGCCGCGCGATGCGCTGGTTCAACCGCGTGAGCGGCAGCATGATGGTCGGCTTCGGGCTGGTCCTCGCGTTCACGCGCCGGCCTGCAGGCTGAGAAGGTGTGACCGACCGCGCGGCGGTCAGCACTCGACGATGTTCACGGCGAGGCCGCCGCGCGAGGTTTCCTTGTACTTGGTCTTCATGTCCGCGCCGGTCTGCATCATGGTCTGGATGACCTTGTCCAGCGACACGAAGTGCGAGCCGTCGCCGCGCAGGGCCATGCGCGCCGCGTTGATGGCCTTCACCGCGCCCATCGCGTTGCGCTCGATGCACGGGATCTGAACCAGCCCGCTGACCGGGTCGCAGGTCATGCCCAGGTTGTGCTCCATGCCGATCTCGGCGGCGTTCTCGACCTGGCCCGGCGTGCCGCCCATCACCGCGGCGAGCGCGCCCGCCGCCATCGAGCAGGCCACGCCGACCTCGCCCTGGCAGCCGACCTCGGCGCCCGAGAGCGAGCCGTTCTTCTTGTAGAGGATGCCGATGGCCGCGGCAGTGAGCAAAAACTCGACCACCGCCTCGTCGCCCGCACCGGGAAAGAAGCGCTGGTGGTAGTGCAGCACCGCCGGGATCACGCCCGCCGCGCCGTTGGTGGGCGCGGTGACCACGCGCCCGCCGGCCGCGTTCTCTTCGTTGACGGCCATGGCGTACAGGTTGACCCAGTCCATCGCCGCGAGCGGGTCGGGCGCGGCCTGCGCGGTGCCGCTGCCCTGCAGCTGAGCGAACAGGTCGGCCGCGCGCCGCCGCACCTGCATGCGCCCGGGCAGGGTGCCGGTGCTCGCGCAGCCGCGGCGCACGGCGCCGGCCATGGCGTCCCACACCTGCAGCAATTCCGATCGCACCTCGGCCTGCGGCCGCCATTGCGTTTCGTTGGCCATCATCAGCGCGGCGATCGACAGGCCCTGGGCCCGGCACTGCGCCAGCAGCTCCGCGCCGGTGTCGAAGGCAAAGGGCAAGGCCGCAGGTGCGGGGCGCTGCACGCCGGCTTCGTTGCGCACGCTCTCGCCCTGCGCATCGACGACGAAGCCGCCGCCGACCGAAAAGTAATCCGCCTCGGCCAGGGCCTGGCCCTGCGCATCCAATGCGATGAAGCGCAGGCCGTTCGGATGCCGGGGCAGGCTCTTGCGCAGGAAGAGCAGGTGCTCCTTCTCGTCGAACGCCACGGCGTGCGTGCCGAGCAGGTGCAACTGCCGCTCGCGCCGGATGGTGGCGATGGCGGGCTCGATGGTGTCGGGGTCGATCCGGTCCGGCCGGTGGCCTGCGAGCCCGAGCAGCACGGCGCGGTCGGTGCCGTGGCCGCGGCCGGTGGCGCTCAGCGAGCCGTACAGCTGCGTCACCAGCGCGGTCACCTGCGGCAGCAGGCCCCGCGCTTGCAGCAGGCAGGCGAACTGCCGCGCCGCGATCATCGGCCCGACCGTGTGCGAGCTCGAGGGGCCGATGCCGATCTTGAACAGATCGAAGGCGCTGACCGGCGTCGAAGGCGCCTTCGCCGTACTTGTCACCGCGCCTTCACCGCCAGGTTCCACAGCGCCACGAGCTGCTCGTACTCGGCCGAGGCCGCTTCCTGGTCGAGCGGGAAGACCTTGATGGCGCTCAGGTCGGGCAGCGAGGTGAGCTTGGACACCGCGATGTCGCTGCGCACCGGACGGCGGAAGTTCTTCACCAGCAGCTCCTGCTGCGTCTCCTTGCTCAGCAGGCCGTTGTAGAGCGCGACGGCGGCGTCCATGTTCTTCGCGCCCTTCACGATGAACATGCCTTCGGGCGCCAGGTAGCTGCCCTCGGTCGGGTACACCAGCTTGATCTCCTTCTGGCCGCCCGCCACGTACTCCTGCGCTGCGTACTCGATGGTCAGGCCCACCGGGTACTCGCCGGCGGCGACGCCCTTGTAGGTGCTGCCCGACGAGGCGGTGACGACCGCGTTGGCCGCCAGCTTGCCCAGGCCGTCGCGGCCGAACTGCTTGAGCAGGCCATACACCAGCATGTAGGCCGTGGCGCTCTTGCTCGGGTCGGTGATGGCGAACTTGCCCTTCCACTCGGGGCGCATCAGGTCCGACCAGGTCTTGGGCGCGGGCATGCCCTTGAGCTGGCGCTCGTTGACCATCATCACCATGACGTGCACGTTGGTGCCGACCCACAGGTCGTTCGGGCCGCGGAAGGCCGCGGGCACGGCCGCGAGGTCGGGCGACTTGTAGGGCGCCATCTGGTCCTTGTAGGCGCCCAGCGTGCCGAAGCCGCCGCTCCACAGCACGTCGCCGCGCGGGTTCTTGGCCTCGGCCTGGATGCGCTTCATCAGCGTGCCGGTGCCGCCCGTGACCTGCTGCACCGTGAGCCCGGGCGCCTTCTTCTTGACCACGGCCAGCGCGGTCTCGACGGTCTCGGTGTTGTTGGACGAATAGAGCACCACCGTCTGCGCACCCGCGATGCCCGCCGTGAGGGCCAGGGTCGCGAACGCGCATTTCGCCAGGGACTTGAAGGACATGAAAACCTCGCAGGTTGAAGTGAATGGGTGGGTCATTTGCTGGAGAAGAGGTTGATGCGGAACACCTTGATCGCCACCACGATGGGCAGCAGGATCACGCTGACCAGCGCCGCGCCGTAGGCCGAAGCCAGGCCCAGGCGGCCGCCGTCGACCTGGCGGAAGATGGCGATGGGCATGGTCTCCAGGCCGCCCGTGTAGACCACGATGGAGGCCGAAAGCTCCGAGATCGTGGTCACCCACATCAGGATGGCGGCCGAGATGATCGAGGCCTTCATGGCCGGCAACAGCACCTTGAAGAAGGTCTTCAGCGGCGACACGCCCAGGCTGATCGAGGCCTCCTCGATGGAGTCCGAGATGTTGAACAGCGTCGACGACGCGTTGCGCACCGCAAACGGCAGGCGGCGCACCGTGTAGCACAGCACCATGATCCCGGAGGTGCCCGCCAGCACCAGCCAGCCGGTGTTGAAGGTCTGCACCAGCGCAATGCCCAGCACCGTGCCCGAGATGGTCAGCGGCAGCACCACGATGTAGTCCAGCAGCTGGGTGAAGGGGTTGCGCTTCTTGATCGTCAGGTAGCTCATGAGCACCGCGAAGGCCACGCCCACCACGGTGGCCATCGAGGCGAACTTCAGCGAGTTGATGATCGGCTCGGGCGCGCCGCGCAGCGCGCGTTCCAGGCTCGACAGTGACCACTGGCCCCAGCGCATCACGGGCCCGCTGGTCTCGGTGAAGGCGCCCACGAAGACGATGAGCAGCGGCAGCATCGACAGCACGATGATCACGCCCACGCTGAGCGTGTAGAACACCGCCGCGCCCGAGCGCACGCGCACCACGGCGGGCGCGCGGCCCTGCGTCATCGTGTAGATCTTGCGTTCGACCACGCGCTTCTGGAAGAACAGCACGATGGCCACGATGCCGATGGACACCACCGACATCGCGCTTTGCAGCGTGGGGCTGCCGCCCATCTCGCCGACGAAGGCGTTGTACGTCATGACCGACAGCAGCGGCACGCTGCTGCCCAGCACCACCGACAGCGCGAAGTTGCCCACCACCAGCGTGAACACCACCAGCGCATTGACCAGCACCGCCGGCAGGATCACCGGCACCAGCACGCGCAGCTTGGTCACCAGCGGCGAGGTGCCCAGGCTCAGGCCGGCCTCTTCGAGCTGGCCGTCGAAGCCGCGCAGCGCGGCCAGCACGCCCAGGTAGATGTAGGTGTAGTAGACCAAGGTCATGGAGAACACCATGCCGGTCCAGCCGTAGAAGGTCGGCAGCGTGATGCCCGCGCCCGCGAGCAGGTTGGTCACCAGCCCGTTGTTGCCCAGCAGCAGCAGCCACGACTGGCCCACGATGATCTCGGGGATCACGATGGTCATGATCGGCAGCACCGCCACCAGGTTCTTCAGCGGGAAGTCGTAGCGCGCCACCATGTACGCGAAGGGCACGCCCACGGCCACGGTGCAGGCCGTGACCGACACGCCGAGCACCAGCGTGTTGCGGAACGCGAGCAGGTATTCGCTGTCCTGCAGCAAGGTGATGAAGCCGGACAGCGAGAACGCGCCCGACTCGTCGCGCACGCTGTTCACGAACAGCGTGCCCAGCGGGTAGAACACGAAGAACAGCAGCAGCACGAGGCTGAGCAGGGTCAGGAAACCCCAGGGCCACCAGTTGATTTTCATGGCGTGCGTGTCCGTTCAGGCGGCGACGACGCGGCTGTCGGCCGGCACCAGCACCTGCACCGCATCGCCGGCCTGGAAGTCGGCCACCATGTTGCCGGCGTGCAGCTCGACGCGGATCTCCGACTGGTCGTGCAGCCGGATGCGGTAGGCGGTCTTGAAGCCCAGGTACTGGCGGCGCAGCACCTCGCCCGCGATGGCGTTGGGCACGTGGGGCGCGGGCGCCATCAGCGACAGCGCCTCGGGCCGCGCGATGAGGATGCCCTGCGCGCCCAGCGCGGCGCCGCCCTGCTTGCCGTCCAGTTGCTGGCCGCACAGCTGGTAGCGCACGTGCGACGCGGCCCCGCCGGCGGACTCGGCCGGCACCGGGATCACGTTGGCCGAGCCGATGAAGTCCGCCACGTAGGCGTTCACCGGCGTGCCGTACAGCTCTTCGGGCGTGCCCAGCTGCGCGATGCTGCCGCGGTCCATGATGGCGATGCGGTCGGACATGGCCAGCGCCTCTTCCTGGTCGTGCGTGACGAACACGGTGGTGATGCCGGCCTCGCGCACGAGGTCCAGGATCACGTCGCGCATCTGCAGGCGCATCTTGGCGTCAAGGTTGGACAGCGGCTCGTCCATCAGCAGCACGCGCGGGCGGATCACCAGCGCGCGCGCCAGCGCCACGCGCTGGCGCTGGCCGCCGCTCATCTGCGCGGGGTAGCGGTCGGCCAGTGCGAGCAGGCTCACCTTGTCCAGCGCCTCGTTGACGCGCCGGGCGATCTCGGCCTTGGGCACCTTGCGCGCACGCAGGCCGTAGGCCACGTTGTCGAAGGCCGTCTTGTCGGGGAACAGCGCGTAGTCCTGGAACACCATGCCGATGTCGCGGTGGTGGGTGGACACGCGCGTCACGTCGTCCTTGTCGAAAAGAATGCGGCCGCCGTCAGGCTCGTTGAAGCCCGCGATGCAGCGCAGCAGGGTCGTCTTGCCGCAGCCGCTGGGGCCCAGCAGGGTGTAGAAGGCGCCATCGGGCACATGCAGCGACAGGTTCTGCAGCACCGTCTGGTTGGCGAACTGCTTCACGACGTTGTCGATGGTGATGGAAGCCATGTCTCTTGTTCAGGGTGGAAGGAAGCGCGATGCTAGGTGCACCCTCCACACGCCACCAGCCGTATTTTTTAAGGCGGCCGGTTAGTTTTTCTGCAGGCTTCCCGGTCTACGATGCGCGCCGGCCTCCGACCCCGGGCGGCACGCAACCGAACACGAAAAGAACATGAGGAAGACAAGCCCGCTCGCCAAGGGTCGCATGTGGTGACCCGACGCCTCCCCCCTTTGAAGGCGCTGCGCGCTTTCGAAGCGGCGGCGCGCCATGCCAACTTCACCGCGGCCGCCGACGAACTCAGCATCACGCACAGCGCCGTCAGCCAGCAGATCCGCCTGCTGGAGGACTACCTGGGCCAGCCGCTGTTCGCGCGCGAGGCCCGCGGCGCGACGCTGCTGCCCCATGCGCGCGACTACTTCGCCGAGGTGCAGGCCAGTCTGGACCGCATCGCCAGCGCCACGGCCGCGCTGAAGTCACCCCACCAGCGCGCCAGCCTGCGCGTGTGCACCACGCCCTCGCTGGCGATGAAGTGGCTCATCCCGCGGCTGGCCGGCTTCCAGGCCCTGGCGCCGCAGACCGACGTGCAGCTGTCGACCCTGGGCCGGCAGTTCTTCGACCAGGCCGAGGCCGGCAGCGACGTGCTGATCCGCCGCATTCCCATGCAGCGCCCCGACCACACCTGCGTGCGCTGCCTGGACGACCACCTCGTGGCCGTGGCGTCGCCACGCTTCATCGAGCGCCACCGCATCGCCAGCATGGCCGACTGCCTGGGCCACCCGCTGCTGCAGGCCGCCGGCGAAGTGGAGAACTGGCCGCGCTGGTTCGAGCTGGCCGGCGTGCGCGTGCCGCCCCAGCTGCCCGGCCCCGTGTTCGACCACCAGTTCCTGTGCATGCAGGCCGCCATGAACGACCTGGGGCTCGCGCTGGCGCCCTGGTGCCTGCTCGAGGAAGACATCCGCGCCGACCGGCTGCGCCTGGTGTTTCCCGAACCGCGCCTGCCGGCCTCGGGCGTCTACGCGCTGTACCGCACCGAAGGGCCGGTGGCCGCGCTGGCACGGCAGTTCGTCGACTGGCTCGGCACGCAGCACTGGAACGCGGGAAGCCCCACCCCATGACCACCACGCTCACTCTTCCTCCCCTGCGGCTGTCGGACTTCAAGCTGATCGCCTTCGACATGGACTCGACGCTGATCGACATCGAGACGGTCGACGAGATCGCCGACATCGCGGGCTGCGGCCCCGAGGTCGCGGCCATCACCGAGGCCGCGATGCGCGGCGAGATCACCGACTACAAGGACAGCCTGCGCCGGCGCGTGGCCCTGCTGCGCGGCGTGCCGCTGTCGGCGCTGCAGGCCGTGTACGACCAGCGCCTGCACCTGAACCCCGGCGCCGAGACGCTGATCGCCGCCTGCAAGCAGGCCGGCCTGCGCGTCGTGCTGCTGAGCGGCGGCTTCACCTTCTTCACCGACCGGCTGCGCGATCGATTGCAGCTGGACGACACGCGCTCCAACGTGCTGGAGATCGAAGACGGCCGGCTCACCGGGCGCATGCTGCCCCAGCCCTGGGGCGACATCTGCGACGGCGAGGCCAAGAAGGACAAGCTGCTCGACTGCTGCCGCGCGATGGGCATCCCGCCGGCCCGGGCCATCGCCGTGGGCGACGGCGCGAACGACCTGCCGATGATGCGCGCGGCGGGGCTGTCGGTGGCCTACCACGCCAAGCCCTTGGTGCGCGAGGCCGCCATGCTGGCGATCGACGAGGGCGGGCTCGACCGGCTGCTGGGCCTCCTCAGGCCTTGAGGTACTCGGCTTTCGTGCCGAGCCAGCGGTCGATGTGGCGCTGCGCCAGCTCGGGGTGCTTCTGCAGCATCACCGGCGCAAGCTCGCGCGCCCAGTCGAGCAGCAGCGTGTCGGTGGCGAGGTCGGCGAAGCGCAGCAACGGCGCGCCCGACTGGCGCGCGCCCAGGAACTCGCCGGGCCCGCGGATCTCGAGGTCGCGCCGCGCGATCTCGAAACCGTCGCCGGTCTCGGCCATGGCCTTGAGCCGCGCGCGCGCCGCTTCGCCGACGCGCCCGCTGTCGCCCGGCGCATAGAGCAGCACGCAGGCCGAGGCCGCCGCGCCGCGCCCCACGCGCCCGCGCAGCTGGTGCAGCTGCGACAGGCCGAAGCGCTCGGCATGCTCGATCACCATCAGTGAGGCGTTGGGCACGTCGACGCCCACTTCGATCACGGTCGTGCTCACGAGCACCTGGATTTCGTTCGCGGTGAAGGCGGCCATCACCGCCTGCTTCTCGGCCGTGGGCATGCGCGAATGCAGCAGGCCGACCTGGATGTGGTCGCCCAGCGTGCCGGCGAGTTCGTCGCGCGTCTCGGTGGCGTTGCGCAGGTCGACCGCCTCGCTCTCCTCGATCAGCGGGCAGACCCAGTAGACCTGTCGGCCTTGCGAAATCTGCGCCTGGATGCGGTCGATGACCTCGTCGCGCCGGTGGTCGGCCACCAGCTTGGTGACGATGGGCGTGCGGCCCGGCGGCAGCTCGTCGAGCGTGGAGACGTCGAGGTCGGCGTAGTAGCTCATCGCGAGCGTGCGGGGAATCGGCGTGGCGCTCATCATCAGCAGGTGCGGTTCGAGGTCGCCGCCCGCCTTGCCGCGCAGGGCCAGGCGCTGCGCGACGCCGAAGCGGTGCTGCTCGTCGATGATGGCCAGAGCGAGCTTCTTGAAGCGCACCTTCTCCGAGATGACCGCATGCGTGCCGATGACCAGCGCCGCCTCGCCGCTTTCGACGGCAGCCGACATCTCGTCGCGTTCCTTCTTCTTCTGGCTGCCCGTGAGCCAGGCCACGCGCAGGCCGCGCTCGGCCAGCAGCGGATCGAGCCAGCCGACCAGCTTGCCGAAGTGCTGGGCCGCGAGGATTTCGGTGGGCGCCATCAGCGCGCACTGGAAGCCCGCGTCGATGCAGCGCGCCGCGGCCAGCGCCGCGACCACGGTCTTGCCCGAGCCCACGTCGCCCTGCAGCAGGCGGTGCATCGGGACCTGGCGGTGCAGGTCGGCCGTGATCTCCTCGCCCACGCGCTGCTGCGCACCGGTGAGGCCGAAGGGCAGCACGGCGAGCAACTGCGCATACAGCGAACTCGCCGCCGCGTCGGTGGACGCAGGCAGCACCGGCGCACGCTGCGCCGCGCGCTCCAGCCGCGCCTGCAGCTGCGAGAGCTGCTGCGCCAGCAGCTCCTCGGCCTTGATGCGCTGCCACGCCGGGTGGCTGTGGTCTTCCAGCGCGGCGATCGACACGTCGGGCGTCGGGTAGTGCAGGAAGCTCAGCGCGCTGCGCAGGTCCCACGCGCCGCGCAGGCCGATCTGCACCGGAATGGTCTCGTCGAGCAGCGCGCGCGCCAGGCCCGAGCGCACCTCGCGCCGCAGCACCGGCTGCGCGAGCCCGGCCACGGTCGAGTACACCGGCGTGAGCGCATTGGGCAGCGCCGTGCCGGCCGCCTTGACGGTCGGATGCATGATCTGCCGCCCCACGAAACCGCCGCGCATCTCGCCGCGCACGCGCACCTTGGCGCCCACCGCCAACTGCTTCTGTTGCGAGGGATAGAAGTTGAAGAAGCGCAGCTGGCAGGTGTCGCTGCCGTCGTCGATGGTGGCAATGAGCTGGCGGCGCGGTCGGAACACCACCTCGCACTCGGTGACCACGCCCTCGACCTGCGCCATGTCGCCGTCGCGCGTGTCGGCCAGGCGCACGATGCGCGTCTCGTCCTCGTAGCGCATCGGCAGGTAGAGCGCGAAGTCGATGTCGCGCACGAGGCCGAGCTTGCGCAGCGCGCGCTGCACGAGGCTCAGGCCGGTGCCGGGCGGTGACGCCGGCGCGGCGGGGGGAGTCGGTTCTTTCTTGGCGGGCACGGACAAGGCTTCTAGCGTGGACGGCAAAGGTCCGTCAAGGCGCTGCGGGCATCGGGGAACATGAACTGGAAGCCGCTGCGCAGCAGCTGCGCCGGCACCACGCGCTGGCCTTCGAGCAGCAGGTCGGCCTGCTCGCCGAGCAGCAGCTTCACGGGCGCGGCGGGCGTGGGCATCCAGCAGGGACGGTGCAGCACGCCGGCGGCGACGCGGGTGAAGGCCTCCTGGCTCACTGCACCCGGCGCGGTGACGTTGAAGGCCTGCGCGGTGGCCGGACCTGTGGCCGGCTCGGTCACGGTCCACACATGCGCGATGGCGCGGATCAGGTCGTGCACATGCACCCACGACAGCCACTGCCGCCCGCTGCCCAGGCGCCCGCCCATGCCCAGCTGCACCGGCATCAGCAGCTGCGGCAGCGAGCCCTGATGGCCCAGCACGAAGCCGAAGCGCAGGCAGGCCACGCGAACGCCGTGCGCCACCGCCGCGTGCGCGGCGCGCTCCCAGCGCTGGCACAGCGTCGACATGAAGATGTTCTGCGGCGGCGCGTCTTCGGCGAGCTCGGTGGCGTCGCCCTGCGGCTGCACACCGTAGTAGCCGATGGCCGAGCCCGAGAGCAGCAGCCACGGCTTGCGCGGGCGTGTGCCCATCCATGCGACGAGCTGCTGCGTCAGGCCTTCGCGGCTTTGCAGCAGCTGCCGCTGGCGCCGCGCGCTCCAGCGCTGGCCGAGGATGCGCGCGCCTGCGAGGTTGATGACCACGTCGATGGCGTCCGCGGCGGGAATCTGGTCGAGCGACTGCACGCAGCGCACCGCGCCGCCGAATCCCCAGGCGGCGCCGCGCGCGTCGCGCGTCCACACCGTCACCGCATGGCCGTCGGCCAGCAGGTGGCGCACGAGGATCTGGCCGATGAAGCCGGTGCCGCCCGTCACCAGCACCTGCTGCGGTGTCGTGCCGAAGCGCACTGGGGCCTCGACGGCGCGTACCTGCGCCTGCTTCTGCTGCCTGAACAGCGCGCGCGCCGCGAAGCCGTCGCGCAGACCCGAGATACCGACGCCCACGCCGCACAATGCCAGGAAGGCGCTGAGCCAGCCGTGCGGCTGCCACACCATCGCTGTCGGTTGCGCTGCCCAGCCGACCGCGCTCATCGCCAGCAGCGCGATGAACGCGCCGGCGTTGATGGCCAGCACCGTGTGCGTCACACGCTCGGTGGGCGGCAGCAGGCGGCTGCCGTCTTCGACCACGAAGTCCCACAGCGTGAGCACGATCTCGACGCCGAACACCGCGAGCAGCAGCCACGCCCACGCGCCGTGCCAGGCCCATGCCGACAGGCCGAGGAACAGCGCGCAATAGATCGACGAGCGCGTGGCATGGATCGCCAGCTCGCGCCCCGCCGTGCCGCGGCGCGGCAGGGCTTCTGTGCCTTCGTGGTGGTAGAGCGTGTCGAAGGCGCCCAGCGCGCCTTGCGCCGCCATGAGCTGCAGGGCCAGCAGGTGCGTGTCGATCATGCGGCCACCGCCTGCGGCTCCGGCACTTCCTCGAACACGCCGACCTGCGTGAAGGTCGTGCCCATGAGGCAGTGGCGGATCTCGATGCGGATGTTGAAGCGCTCGGGCGTCTCGTTGTGGTGCCAGAGAAAAGTCTTGCCCGGCGTGAACAGGCCCGGCAGTGGAATGCGCCAGCCGAACACCTCCCAGAAATAGCCGTCGCTCTGGAAATGCAGGCTGCCGCTGGGCTCCACGCTCAGCACCAGCTTCATGCCCAGCCCCATGCCCACGTACTCCAGCACCTCGCCGCGTTCGCTCTCGCGCATGAAGCTGGTGAACTGGATCGGCTTGCGCCCATGCAGGCGGTAGATGCGCTGCTTGTAGATGGCCGGGTCGTCGGGCCTGGCGTAGACCTGGATCTCGACCGGGAAGTGGCTGTCGCTGTAGGGGATCAGCGCGCCCTGGATCATCGGCTGCGTGAGGTGCCCCAAGAGCTTGCCGAAGCGCGAGCAGCGCAGCTCGCTGAGCGCGCCCAGGTAGTGCAGCGCCTTGCCCGGCAGGGGGTTCTTGTCGAAGCGCCGGCGGATGTCGGGGTGCAGGCCCATCCAGGCGCCGCCCAGGATCTTCTTGAAGAGCTCGCCTTCGGAAGGAGGGGCAGGGGACGGCGTGACACGCGCGACAGAGGAATCGACCATGCGTCGATTCTGCCTCGGCAACCCCGGGCCAACCCCAAGTGACGCCCGTGATTCCGGGCCATGGGACAATCGCCGCTCTCCGCCTTTTTCCCTTCCCATGCCTCCTTGGCACGGGCCCGTCCGGCCCTCAAGCACCATGCGCGCCTTCACGCTTTCCGATTTCGATTTCCATCTGCCGCCCGAGCTGGTGGCACAACACCCGGCCACCGAACGCACCGCCTCCCGTCTGCTCGACGGCACAGGCCCCGCCCCGGCCGACCGCATCTTCAAAGCGTTGCCCTCGCTGCTGCGCGCGGGTGACCTGCTGGTCTTCAACGACACGCGCGTGGTCAAGGCGCGCCTGTTCGGCGAGAAGCCGACCGGCGGCAAGCTCGAGCTGCTGGTCGAGCGCGTGCTGCAGGGCCACGAGGTCGTGGCGCACATGAAGGTCAGCAAGAAGCCGCCCGTGGGCACCACGCTCGAGATGGTGGGCGGCTTCCGCGCCACGCTGCTGGGCCGCTGGCCCGAGGAAGACGGCGCGCTGTTCCGCTTCGGCTTCGAGAGCGACGCCGGCGAAGACCCGTACGCACTGATGCAGCGTTGCGGCCACGTGCCGCTGCCGCCCTACATCACGCACACCGATTCGGCCGACGACGAGAGCCGCTACCAGACCGTGTTCGCGCGCGTGCCCGGCGCCGTGGCCGCGCCCACGGCCGCATTGCACTTCGACGAAGTCCTGCTGGCCGAACTCGAAGCGCGCGGCGTGCAGCGCGCCAACGTCACGCTGCACGTGGGCGCCGGCACCTTCCAGCCGGTGAAGACCGAGAACATCGCCGAACACACGATGCACGCCGAGCGCTACGAAGTGCCCGAGGCCACGCAGCGCGCCATTGCCGAATGCAAGGCACGCGGCGGGCGCGTGGTTGCCGTGGGCACGACCACCGTGCGCACGCTCGAGTCGTGGGCCAAGAGCGGCGAGGCCACGGGCGACACCCGCATCTTCATCACGCCGGGCTTCGCCTTCGCGCATGTCGACGTGCTGGTGACCAACTTCCATCTGCCCAAGAGCACGCTGATGATGCTGGTCTCGGCCTTCGCGGGCTACGAGCGCGTGATGGCGCTGTATGCCCACGCCATCGCCAACGGCTACCGCTTCTTCAGCTACGGCGATGCCATGCTGCTCGCACGCACCCAGGACTGAACGACATCATGCTGAACTTCGAACTCCTCAAGACCGACCCCGACAGCCACGCGCGCCGCGCCACGCTCACGCTCAACCACGGCAAGGTCCAGACGCCGATCTTCATGCCCGTGGGCACCTACGGCACCGTCAAGGGCGTGATGCCGCGCAGCCTCGAGGAGATGGGCGCGCAGATCATCCTGGGCAACACCTTCCACCTGTGGATGCGCCCGGGGCTGGACGTGATGGCGAGCTTCGGCGGGCTGCACCAGTTCGAGAAATGGGACAAGCCCATCCTCACCGACTCGGGCGGCTTCCAGGTGTGGTCGTTGGGCGCGATGCGCAAGATCAGCGAAGAAGGCGTGAAGTTCGCGTCGCCCGTCAACGGCGACAAGCTCTTCCTCACGCCCGAGGTCTCGATGCAGATCCAGACCATCCTGAACAGCGACATCGTGATGCAGTTCGACGAGTGCACGCCCTACGACACCAAAGGGCACATCACGACCGAGGCCGAGGCGCGCGTCTCGATGGAGCTGAGCCTGCGCTGGGCGAAACGCTGCCAGGCCGAGTTCACGCGCCTTTCGAACCCGAACGCGCTGTTCGGCATCGTGCAGGGCGGCATGTTCGAGAACCTGCGCGAAGAGTCGCTGGCGGCGCTGGTCGACATGGACTTCCCCGGCTACGCCATCGGCGGCGTGAGCGTGGGCGAGCCCAAGGAAGAGATGCTGCACATCATGGGCCACACGCCGCACCGGCTGCCGGCGAACAAGCCGCGCTACCTGATGGGCGTGGGCACGCCCGAAGACCTGGTGCAGGGCGTGGCCGACGGCGTGGACATGTTCGACTGCGTGATGCCCACGCGCAATGCGCGCAACGGCACGATGTTCACGCGCTTCGGCGACCTGAAGATGCGCAACGCGCGCCACAAGAACGACCCGCAGCCGGTCGACCCGAGCTGCACCTGCCACGCCTGCGCGGGCACCTCGGGCGTGAGCTGGAACGACGGCGGACGCGAAGGCTTCAGCCGCGCCTACCTGCACCACCTGGACCGCTGCGGCGAAATGCTCGGCCCGATGCTGTGCACCATCCACAACCTGCACTACTACCTGAACCTGATGACGGAGATCCGCGCGGCGCTCGACGCGGGCACGTTCACGGAATTCCGCGCGCAGTTCAAGGCCGACCGCGCACGCGGCGTCTAGGGCTTCGCGGCGCCCGGGGGCCTGATGGCCAGCGGCGTCGCGTAGGGCTCGATGCGCAGCAGCTCGTTCTTGAAAATCACGATCTGCTTGAGCGGCGCCTGCACCAGCGCTCCGCTCGCGTCCTTGTGCGAGGCGTACTGCCAGAGCGTGAGCTGGCCCTTCTCGGCCAGCATGGCGGCCAGCCGCTGCACGGGCGGCACCGCGCCGGCGCCCAGTTGGGCCGCCTCGATGCCCACCACGATGTCGTCTCGCGGCGAGACCACCTTGAAGAGCAGCACGGGCGCCGGTGTCTGCGCCTGTGCGCGGACGTGCCGCGCCGCGAAGGCGACCGGAAGCAGCGCGAGGCAGAAGACGAAGCGGCGGTTGAAGGAGCTCATGGGCCGAAGCGTATGCCTGCCACGGCGCCCTGCCCACAGGCCGGAAGCCATACGCCGGGTGGAGGCCCGGCCGGCACCAGGGACGCCGTCATCCGGTACGCTTGCCCTGTCTTCACTGCGGTTGTCCTCACCCTCATGACCAACGCCTCCCCACCCACGGCCTATACTGCCCGCTACCCCTCGCTGGCCGGCCGCACCGTGTTCATCTCGGGCGGCGCCAGCGGCATCGGCGAATCGCTGGTGCGGGCCTTTCATGCCCAAGGCGCGAAGGTCGGCTTCTGCGACCTCGACACGGCCGCCGGCGATGCGCTCGCCGCGCAGCTGCAGGGCACGCACCCCGCGCTGTTCGTGCCCTGCGACGTGACCGACACGGCCGCGCTCGCCGCCACCATCGATGCGGTGCGCCAGCGCTTCGGGCCGGTGTCGGTGCTGCTGAACAACGCGGCCAACGACCGGCGCCACGAGATGGCCGACGTGACCAGCGACGACTTCGACCGCCTCGTGGCCGTGAACATCAAGCACCAGTTCTTCGCCGCGCAGGCCGTGGCCGACGACATGCGCGCGCTGGGCGGCGGCTCGATCGTCAACTTCGGCTCGATCAGCTGGCTCATGAAGGGCCGCGGCTACCCGGTCTACCAGGCCTGCAAGGCGGGCGTGAACGGCCTCACGCGCTCGCTGGCGCGCGACCTGGGCAAGCAGAACATCCGGGTCAACACGATCATGCCGGGCTGGGTGATGACCGAGCGGCAGATCAAGCTGTGGGTGAAGCCCGAATCGGGCGCGGAGATCGATGCGGCGCAGTGCCTGCCGGGCCGCGTGATGGCGGAAGACATCGCCGCGATGGCGCTGTTCCTCGCGGCCGACGATTCGCGCATGTGCACCGCGCAGGACTACGTGGTGGACGCAGGCTGGACCTGAAGCGCTTCAACGACCGCCCCAAAGAAAAAGCCCGGCATGCCGGGCTTTTTGCTGCGTGGGTGGCGGGACGATCAGTCGCGCAGTTCGGCCGGCAGCGTGCCGCCGTTGGCGGCGATGCGGCTCATCACCTGCTTGTGCAGGCCGATGTTCCATTCGGCCGAACCCGGTTCGCCGTTGCTGTAGAGGATTTCGCTGGCCAGTTCCTTGCGCGCGGCAAGGCTGCTGTCCAGGCCCAGCAACTTGAGCAGGTCGACGATCGAGGTGCGCCAGTTCAGGCCGGCGGCACCCGGCATCGCGTCCAGGACGGCAGGCACGTCGCCCAGCGGGATCGCGGGCGGCGGTGCGGCAACGGCCGGTGCGCCGGGTGCAGCCGCCGGCGGTGCGGCGACGACTTCAGCGGCGTTGGCCGACGGGAAAATCTTGGAAAAAATCTTGCCGAAAATGCTCATGGGTGTGCTCCGTCAATGTGAATGGGAAAACCCGCGGCACGGCGTTGCGTGACGCAGCCCGGGGTTGTAGCACGACCGTGCGGCGCTTTCGCTACGTGGCCGGCTGAACCGGTGCGCCCGGCGTGACCGATTGCGCAGTGCCGGTCACAGGTGTATGCGGCGCCTGCGCAGCGGCCGAGGTACCGCAGGCATGGCAGAACTTGGAGAACGCGCTCTTGCGCGTGCTGCAGTGGCCGCAGTGGTCGAACAGGCCGATGCCGCAGTGCGGGCAGAAGTCGATCTCGTTGTTCTTCAGGTCGACCGGCCGCTCGCAGCCGGGGCACACGCTCTTGGCCAGGCGGGCCAGCGCGGTGTCGTAGCTCAGCTCTTCGCGGCGCACCTGGTCGGGCTGCTGCTCGGCGAGCTTCTGGCGCGCCAGGTAGCGGTTGAGCGCCACGATGGCGTAGCGCCCCACCAGCACGGTGAGCACGATGCCCACCACGTAGCGCACGTAGCCGCCGTAGCTCGGCAGGTAGGGCACCAGCTCGACGAAGAAGGCAAACAGCGCAAAGAAGATGAAGCCCCACACGAAGGGCCAGTAGGTGCTCTTGCGCTTCTTCACGAACAGCCAGCCGGCCACCAGCAGCAGCGGCAGGGTCAGCGCGAGCCGGTAGCCGAACACGCGCAGTTCGACGCGGCGGTACTCGGCGTCCAGGCGCTGCTGCGCGTCGTGCTCCAGCACGCCCAATGCCGCGCGCGCACGCTGCTCGGCCTGGCGCGCGTCCAGCGCGATCTGGCGCTGCGCGTCGGCCTTGCGCTGCGCCGCGTCTTCCTTCTGCTTGAAGGCGTCGAGCGCCTTGGTGCGCGCGATGAGCTCGGTGTCCTGGTCGGGCTGCGCGGTGGCGCGGCGCGTGGCGATCCAGTTGCCGAAGGTCTCGCGCGCGTTGGCGCTGGCCTGCTGCGCGGTGTTGAGCTGCAGCTGCGCCTGGTCGAGGTCGCGCGCGGCCTGCAGCTCGGCGGCCTCCGAGGCCTTGATGGTGGCGCGCAGCGGCTCGGCCGCCGGCTTGTCGATGAAGTCGTCGAGCACGCGCACGCGCTCGACCTGCGGCAGGTCGCCCACGATCGTGCTGCCCAGCCCGATCAGGAAGCTCGCGAACACAAACGCCACCAGCCAGAGGCCGCGACGGAACCACTTCTCGGACAGGCGCAGGGATTTGCTCATGGTCGTTCCTTCTTTCTTTTCTTCGTTTCGCTCAGAGCTTGAGTGTGACTGGCGCCGCACCCAGGCCCGCACGCGGCAGCCAGGCGAACACCGAGTCGACGGTCACGGTCTCGATGCGGTCCGAAAACCGTTTCTCGTTCGGATGATCGTCGAACGCGATGTTGGCCGAGCCCACGCGCCCGCCCAGGCGGGTCAGCGGGCCGAGGGTCAACGTGGTGGGTTCGTAGCCCTTGAACTGCAGCCAGGCCTGCGCCTGCGCGCGGGTGCCGATGGTGGCGGGCTCCATCGCGGCGGCCAGGGTCTCGAGGGCCCACTGGTTCGACTGCTGGTACTTCTGGCCCCAGGCGTAGCTCACGATGCTGTAGGGCGCCACGTTCAGGCGCACGAGGCGCGCATCGGGCTCGCGCAGCGCGGCCATCAGCTGCGCCTGCACCGCGGGCGTGGGCACGGACCAGGCGGCCTCGTAGCGCCACAGGTCGTCGAGGAAGAACTCGCCCAGCCCCTGCCGGTAGACCGCGGCCACCGCCGTGCCGCAGTGGTTGAGCTTGTGCACCACGCGCCACGGGCCTTCGTCGGTCTTGTAGGCGATGCCCAGGTGCGAATAGCGCAGGCCGTACTTGCTCAGGTCCTGGCCGGCGCGCGCCAGGATGACCACGCGCGCGCCGCTCGCGTCGAGCTCCTGCGAAGTGCGTTCGGCCAGCTGCATGCCCTTGACGATCAACGCCGGCGTCGGCCTGACCTGTTCGCACGAGCGGCCGGCGTTCGCCTGCAAGGGCAGCACCGCTGCGACGGCGAACGCCAGCAGCAGCGCGGGGCGCACGGCGGGTTTCACGACAGTCTTTCGTTGTGGAGCAGTGCGCGGCCGACCGCGTTAGGCACGAAGGCCAGCACCTCGCCCGCGGCCGAGAGCACGACGCCCGTGCCGATCACGCTCACGACCACGGCCGTGCCGGCGGCCGCCGACACGCCGCGGGTGGCGCGCCCCATCACCTTGACGCTGGCGCGGGCGCCGTCCGAGGCGCGTTCGAGCAGGTAGACGGTGCCGTCGACCGAGGCCTCGACCGCGATCACGGTGAGCACCGAGCCGCCCACCGACAGCGCCGCGGGCACGGCGACCACCGCAGTGGCCGAGGCACCGACGACCGACGCAGCGCCGACCACCGAGGCGACGGGCAGCAGCGACAGCGCGGCCGAGGCCTCGCTCTGCGCCCGTGCGGGCAGCGGCGTCGCCACACCGGCGAACGCGGCGCAGGCGGCAAAAGCCAGAGCGGCCATCGACCGCGCCAGGGCGGTCTTGCGCGAAGCCGGCCGGCTGCGCTGGGTGATCGAAACGGTGGAGGATGAGAGGGGTTGCATGAAGGCCTCGCGGCGCAGTGAAGGTGAGCGAATGATGGTTCGCCTTCATGCCGTGGGGCTCGAATACTTCAACCAGTTGCGATCCTGGCGTCCCGCAGTATCCCGAAGAGATACTTTGGGGTGCACGCCTCAGGAGGCCAGCAGGCCGGCCACGCGCTGGCGCAGCGTCTCGGGCTGCACCTCCTGCGGCGCCACGGGGTGGCCCACGCGCAGGCCCACGCGGCTGAAGAAGCCGCGGCGGAAGGGCTTGGCCATGGCCACGCGCTCACCGCCGCGCAACTCGATGCGGCTGAAGTACGAGCCCCAGAGGTTGGTCAGCGCCATCGGGACCACGGGCGGCTCGATGCCTTCGGCGCGCGCCCCCTCGAGGATCTTCATCACGCCGCCCTTGAAGGGCTGCAGCTCGCCGTCGCGCGTGATCGCGCCTTCGGGGAAGATGCCCAGCAGGTCGCCCTCGCGCAGCACGCCGATGGCCTTGGCGAAGGCCGCCTCGTACGCGGCCGGGTCTTCCTTCTGCGGCGCGATCGGGATGGCCTTGGCCAGCTTGAACAGCCAGCCGAGCACCGGCACCTTGAAGATGCGGTGGTCCATGATGAAGCGGATCGGGCGCGGGCTTGCGGCCATCAGCAGCACCGCGTCGATGAAGCTCACGTGGTTGCACACCAGCACGGCGGCGCCCTCGGTAGGGATGTGCTGGTCGCCCTTGATGTCGAAGCGGTAGACGAAGCGCGACAGCACCCAGGCCACGAAGCGCAGCAGGTACTCGGGCACCAGCATGAAGATGTAGAACGCCACCACCGCGTTGGCAATGCCGGTGAACAAAAAGATCTGCGGAATGGTGAAACCCGCGCCCAGCAGCGCGCCGGCCAGCACCGAGCTGCCGATCATGAAGAGCGCGTTGAGGATGTTGTTCGCCGCGATGATCCGCGCGCGGTGCGTGGGCTGGCTGCGCAACTGGATCAGGGCGTACATCGGCACGCTGTACAGGCCCGCGAAGAGCGACAGCAGCGCGAGGTCGGCCATCACGCGCCAGTGCGCGGCCTGGTGGACGAAAGCGCCCAGGCCCATGCCGGCCGAAGGCGGCAAGGCGCGCGAGGCAAAGTACAGGTCGATGGCGAACACGCTCATGCCGATGGCGCCCAGCGGCACCAGGCCGATCTCCACCTGACGGCGGCTCAGCGTCTCGCACAGCAGCGAGCCCACGCCGATGCCCACCGAGAACACCACCAGCAGCAGCGACGCCACCTGCTCGTCGCCGTGCAGCACTTCCTTCGCGAAGCTGGGGAACTGGCTCAGGAACACCGCGCCGAAGAACCACATCCACGAGATGCCCAGCAGCGAGCGAAACACCACGATGTTCTCGCGCGCCAGCATCAGGTTGCGCCAGGTTTCGCTGAAGGGGTTCCAGTTGATCGACAGGCCGGGGTCGGTGGCCGGCGCGGGCGGAATGGCCTGCGCCACGCCGCGCCCCACCAGCGCCAGCAGCAGGCAGGCCACGGCCACCGTGGTGTGGCCGATCTGCGGCATCGCCACCAGCAGCCCGCCCGCCACCTGGCCCAGCAGGATGGCGACGAAGGTGCCCATCTCGACCATGCCGTTGCCGCCCGTGAGCTCGCGCGAATCGAGCACCTGCGGCAGGTAGGCGAACTTGACCGGCCCGAACAGCGTGGAGTGCAGCCCCATGAGGAACACGCAGCCCAGCAACACCACCGCGTCGGCGCGCACGAAACCCCAGGCGGCGATCACCATGATCACGATCTCGAGGTTCTTGACGAAGCGGATCATCTTCGTCTTGTCGAACTTGTCGGTCAGCTGCCCGGCCGTGGCCGAGAACAGCAGGAAGGGCAGGATGAACAGCGCACCGATCACCAGCCCCGCCATTGCGGGCGGCATCCAGCTCAGTTGCAGCTGGTAGGTCACCATGACGGTGAAGGCGAACTTGAAGAGGTTGTCGTTCGCGGCCCCCGCGAACTGGGTCCAGAAGAAGGGGGCAAACCGCCGCTGCCCGAGCAGCGCGAACTGGTTGGCGTGGGCGTTGGCCTCATGCACCACGGGCGCGGGCGCGGCGGCGGCGGGGGTTGTCATGCGATGCAATCTCCTCTTTGTCT
This sequence comes from Variovorax sp. FW301-JW7, assembly GCF_058788795.1. NCBI lineage: Bacteria > Pseudomonadati > Pseudomonadota > Betaproteobacteria > Burkholderiales > Comamonadaceae > Variovorax > Variovorax sp. FW301-JW7. The sequence goes on along the minus strand of NZ_JBYTBC010000009.1, from coordinate 292,830 downwards.
TCTACCGCTGCGCCACCGGCGTTCCGGTGGTCAGGCCGTGTCACACCGCAATCGCGGCAGGGTCGGGATTGTGCCGCAGCAGCGTCGCGCGCCAGCCCTTTTCGAGGCGGTACAGCGCCATCAGCACGGGCAGGCCGGCCATCGACGCCACCAGGTGCTTGAGCGTGTGGCCCGACACGAGGTGGCCGGTGGCTTCGTAGATGGCGTGGTCGCCCAGTTCGAAGGCCTTGGCCAGCACATAGAACGCGATCACCCAGCCCAGCTTGAGCCCGACGGCACCGCGCATCGGCCGGGTCAGCGCCAGCGTGAGCACCAGCCCCATGCCGCCGAACTGCACCAGCGCCCAGGGCAGCACGTTGCCGGTTTCCTGGCAGACCTCGGCCGCCAGCAGGCCGGCCGTGAGCACGAACCAGGCGGCCGGCCAGCCGGCGCGCTGGCTGACGCGCTCGCAGACGGCGATGCCGATCAGGCCCGCGAAGGCCACGGCCATGCCGGCGCGGTCGGCGGCCAGGCGGGGCGCGTCGGGCATCAGGTGATAGAAGGCCGAGCCCGCGGCGGTGGCGATCAGGCCGGCGAAGAACAGCCAGGCGCAGTCCAGCGTGTTGTCGGGCGGGTCGTTGGCGGGCGGCGCCAGCGGAAACCCGGCCAGCGCCTCCTGGTGCGAGCGGTCGATGCGGTTGAGCCGGTACAGCCCCAGGCAGCCGATCGCCAGGAACGGCAGGTTGCTCAGCACGTCCATCGCGTTGGGCAGGTGAAACAGCGGCCGGTTGTCGGCGAACACGGACGCGATCGCCACGTCGGCGGCCGGCAGCGCCGGGCCGAAGAAGGCGACGAGCAAGAGCAGCGCGAAGGTGAACAACAGTCCGCGTTCGCGGCGTGTCAGAGTGGGCAAAAGCATGGCGTTCCTCGGTGGGGGTGGTGGCTGGCGGGTGGAATTTAGTTGCCAGCCCTCCCCCAGGCATCGAGAATCGATACGAGGCACTATTTCACTCCCTTCGGTATCCTTTTCCAATACCTTCAACCCGCACTGCCCCTTACATGAGTACCACCGTCGACCTGGTCCAGGCCCTCAAGAACGAACTCAAAAGCGCCCGCATGACGTATGCCGACCTGGCCCGGTCGCTGGACATGGCGGAGTCCAGCGTCAAGCGCATGCTGGCCAAGAGCGACATGCCGCTGTCGCGCGTCGATGCGATCTGCCGCGCCCTGAAGATCGATTTCGCCGAACTGGCGCGGCGCGTGGCCGACGCCCAGCCGCTGCTGAAGGAGCTGACCCACGAGCAGGAAAAGGCCGTGGTCAAGGACAAGAAGCTGCTGCTGGTGGCGATCAGCGTGCTGAGCCAGTGGACGCTGGAGCAGATCGTGGCGTCGTACCGGATCACCGAGCCCGAGTGCATCGGCTGCCTGGCGCAGCTGGACCGCATCGGCATCATCGAGCTGCGCCCGCTCAACCGGTATCGCCTGAAGCTTGCGAAGACCTTCCGCTGGCGCCCGCACGGCCCGGTGATGGAGTTCTTCCGCGAGAACGTGGTGCTCGACTACTACAAGGGCGGCTTCGACGGCCCGGCCGAAGGCCTGCTGCTGGTGCACGGCTCGATCAGCCGGTCGCTGGCACCGGCCTTCCTGGAGCGCTTGCAGCGCGTGGCGCAAGACTTTGCGCAGCAGCACCAGACCGACCAGAAGCTGTCGGCCAAGGACCGCGAGGGCTACACCCTGCTGCTGGGCATGCGCAATTGGGAGTTCGAGGCGTTCACCCGCCTGCGCAGAAACTAAGGCTTGGCGGCTTCCAATGCGTCGCGCGTGGTGCGTGCGGCGTTCTTCGCCGCATCGGCGAAGTCTTCGCCCGACGAGGCATAGATGATCGCCCGCGACGAGTTCACGATGATCGGCGCGTCGGCACGCCAGCCGGCGCGCACGGTGGCGACCGCGTCGCCGCCCTGGGCACCGACGCCCGGGATCAGGAGCGGCACCGTCGGCGCGAGTTCGCGCACGCGCTCGATCTCGGCCGGGTAGGTCGCACCCACCACGAGGCCGAGCTGGCCGTTGAGGTTCCATGGGCCCTGCGCCAGGCGGGCGACGTGCTCGTACAGGAAAGGCTGGCCCTCGACGCTGGCCAGGCGCTGGCCCTGCAGGTCGGAACCGCCGGGGTTGCTGGTGCGGCACAGCAGGAAGGCGCCCTTGCCTTCGTACTGGAGGTATGGCGCGACCGAGTCGAAGCCCATGAAGGGCGACAGGGTCACGGCGTCGGCGCCGTAGCGCTCGAAGGCTTCGAGCGCGTACTGCTCGGCGGTGGAGCCGATGTCCCCGCGCTTGGCGTCCAGGATGGTGGGCACGTGGGGCGCGTTGCGGCGCATGTGCTCCATCAGGCGTTCGAGCTGGTCTTCGGCGCGGTGGGCCGCGAAGTAGGCGATCTGGGGCTTGAAGGCGATGACCAGGTCGGCCGTCGCGTCGACGATGCGCGCGCAGAAGTCATAGATGCGGCTGGCGTCGTCCTTGTACGCCCCCGGGAATTTGGCGGGCTCCGGGTCGAGGCCCACGCAGAGCAGCGAACCGTTGGTTTGCTGTGCAGCGGCCAGCTTGTCGAGGAAAGTCATGGGGCCCGATTTTACGGACCCCGCCCGCCGGCCTCAGGCCGTGGGGGTGGCCTGCTCTGCGGCCAGGCACAGGTCGGCCCAAGCGCGGGCCTTGTCGGCCGGGTTGCGCAGCAGGTAGGCGGGGTGGTAGGTGGCGACCACCGGCACGCCGTTGGCCGACGCCAGCGGCACGGCGCGACCGCGCAGCTTGCCCAGTGGATCGCGGCTTTGCATCAGGCTCTGCGCGGCCAGCGGGCCCATCGCCAGCACGACGCACGGCGCCAGCGCCGCCGCGTGGGTGTCGAAGGCGGCGTCGATCGGCTGCGGGCTGCCGGGCTGGCCGGCGGCCACGCCGCGGTGCGTGCGCATCAGGTGCACGGGCGTGCGGCCGTCGTGCAGCTTCAGCGCGCGCAGCATGTTGTCGAGCAGGCGGCCGGCGTCGCCCGCGAAGGGCTCGCCGTGGCGGCCATCGGCCTCGGGGGGCATGTCGGCCACGACCAGCCAGCCGCCCTGCACCGGCGCCGTGGCATCGGCCTTGTCGGCGTACAGGCGGCAGGGTGCTTCGACCAGCACGGCGGCGCCTTGCGCGACGGGCGGTGCTGCGACGGGACGCGGCGCCGGAGCGGCCACGGGGCGGGCGACGGGTGCCGGGCGTGGCGAGGGCGACGGCGGGGGCGCGTCGTACGACTGGTCGCGATCGTCGAGCTCCAGCGGCGGGCCTTCGGGCATGTCGGGCATGCCGGAATCAGCGGCCACGGGGGCTTCCGGCTCGGCTTCGACTTCGATCTCGGGTTCCGGCGGCACGGGCCACCAGACCTTCACGCCCATCTCGTCGAGCATGGCGCGCTGGCGCGCGTCCAGGCGCAGGGTGTGGACCGCGGTGTCCGTCATCGCAAAGCTCCCCAGGCGGAGCCTGTTTCGTTGAGGCGCATGCTCATGACGACCGCGTCTTCACGCTTGCCGTCGAACGCCGGGTAGTAGCCCTTGCGCACGCCGACGCTGCGAAAGCCTTGCCGCAGGTAGATGTCGAGCGCGCGCCGGTTGCTTTCGCGCACCTCGAGCCACAGCCACAGCGCGCCCTCGCCGCGCGACCAGCCGGCCAGCGCCTCGAGCATGAGCGGCGCCCAGCCCTGGCGCTGGAAGGCCGGCGCCACGGTGATGTTGAGCAGGTGCACCTCGTCCACGCCCTTCATGGCGACGAAGTAGCCGATCAGCGTTTCGCCCAGGCTCGTGCAGGGCGACTCGACACCCGGCGCCACGCCGGGCGCCAGCAGGCACTGGCAGTGGTAGCCCACGGCCATGGAATCGGTGAAGTTGGCGCGCGTCCAGGGGTGCGTGTAGGCCGTCTGCTCGACCGCGCACACGGCATCGATCCGCTCGACGGTGAGCGGTTCAAGACGGGCTTCGACGGACTGGAGGACAGCGCTCATGCAGGGTTCGGCGGAACGGCAGCGGCAGCAGCCTTGATGGCGGCGCGTTCCTCGGTGGTTTGCGCCACTTTATCGCGAACATAGAGCGGCCAGGCCTGCGCGGCGGGCACGGTGCGTCCGGCCGCGAGCAGCGCGGGCGCCAGCCGCAGCATGGCGGCGGCCGTGGGCAGCACTTCATGGCGGGCCGTGGCGCTAGCCAGGCGCGGGCCGTAGGCGGTGAAGGCGTTGCCGGCCAGCGCCCAGCCGGCCGGCACCTCGAGCGCCTCGGGGGCCAGCAGCAGCGGCTCGGGGTCGCCGCCGAACGGGCCGGCGGCGGCGAAGTCGTAGTGCGCGGCGTAGAGCTGGTCCATGCGCGCATCGAGCACGGCCACCACGCGCTGCGCGCCGAAGGCATGGCGCGCCTCGTCGGCCACGGCCAGCAGGGTGTCGACCGGCAGCAGCGGCACCTTGGCGCCGAAGGCCAGGCCCTGCGCCACCGAGCAGGCGGTGCGCAGGCCGGTGAAGGAGCCCGGGCCGCGCCCGAAGACGATGGCGTCGAGCTCGGCCAGCGCGAGCCCCGCGTCGGCGAGCAGCTCGCGAATCAACGGCAGCAGCGTGCTCGACGCCTGCGCGCCGCCCACGCCGCTGTGCGTCAGCACGCGGTCGCCGTGGCGCACCGCGACCGACAGGTGCTCGGTGCTCGTGTCGAAGGCCAGCAGCTTGTCAGACATTCGGACGCCCCATTCCCGCCGGGCACGGCGTCGGGCAGACCGGCGCCGGCGCGGCAGCGCGCACGGCCGCGGCCTTGCGCACGCCGAACAGGATGCCGGCCGTCACCAGCGCGAGCCCCGCAACCAGGCTCCAGTGCATCGGCTCGCCCAGCCACAGCACCGCGCCGAAGGCCGACAGGCCCGGCACCAGCGCCGTGATCATGGTGGTGCGCACGGGGCCGAAGTGCTGGATCATCTTGGTGAAGGTGATGCCCGAGATCACCACCGAGCCGACGCCCTGGAAGGCCATCTGGAACGCGACCTCGCCCCACGGCGCGCTGCCGATGTGGCTCACGACCGCGCCCGAAGCCACCAGCAGCGTGTAGACCGGCACATAGGTCATGAGCGCGAACACGGTGATGGCGATGGTCGCGCGCACGGCGTCCAGGCCGTGGCGGCGCGCCACCACGCTGTAGCAGGCCCAGCAGAAGGCGGCGCCCATGAAGAGCAGGTCGCCCTTCCAGACCTCGCCGCCCTCGAAGGCGTGCAGCAGGCTGCGCCCGCCGACCACGAGGTCGCCCGCGACGATCATCGCCAGGCCGATGGCGCGCGTGGGCGTGATGCGGTCGCGCAGCACCAGCGCGGCCAGCAGCGTGGTCCACAGCGGCAGGCTGCCGGGCATCAGCACGGCCGCATGGCCGGCCGGTGCGAAGAAGAAGCCGCTGTAGGCGATGAGGGCGTAGGCCACGCCGCCGAAGATGCCGGCGGTGGCCGTCACGCGCAGCGACAGCGGCGACAGGCCGAAGAACGAGGACACGGCGCCGCGGTGCTTCGTCGCCAGCCACGCGCCCCAGGGCACCAGCACCAGGCTGGCGCCGCACACGCGCGCAAAGGCCAGGTCGAAGGGCGTGAGCGAGCGCGCGGCCGAAGCGCGCGCGATGAGGATGAAGGCGGTCCAGACCACGACGGTGACCACGGCCGCGCCGATGCCGAGCATGCGGGGAGACAGGAGGGGCGGGGAGGTCTGCGGGGGCGCGGCGGGCATCCCGCCATTATCGAGGGCAGGCCCCGACCGCGCAGGGGCGGGGCGAATCAGCCGGCCTCGTCGGCGCGCAGGATCGCCAGCCCGGCCGCGCGCAGCGGCGCCAGCGCCTGCTCGGGGGCCTGCGGCGCCACCAGCAGCTGCGTCGCGTCCGCCAGCGGACTGACCACCCAGGCCGACGCAGCCCCGAGCTTTTCGGACGAGGCCAGCACGACGGTCTCGGCCGCCGCGGCCATCAGCGCGCGCTTGATCTCGGCCTCTTCCGCGTCGCCCGTGGTCAGGCCCGCCTCGGCGTGCACGCCGGTGGCGCCCATGAAGTACGTGTCGGCATGGATGCGCGAAATGGCCGCCATGGCCGCCGCGCCGACCGCCACCATCGAATGCCGGAAGAGGCGCCCGCCGATCAGCACCACCTCGATGCCGGCGTGCGCCGCCAGCTCGACCGCCACCGACGGGCTGTGCGTGACCACCGTGGCCTGCAGCGCGAGCGGCAGGTGGCGCGCCAGCTGCACGGCCGTGGTGCCGCCGTCGATGAACACCACCTGCCCCGGCTTCACGAGGCGCGCGGCGGCGCGGCCGATGGCCACTTTTTCGTCGGGCGCGAGCTGCTGGCGGCCGCTGAAGTCGGCCTCGGCCGCCGCGACCGGCAGCGCGCCGCCGTGCACGCGCTGCAGCAGCCCTTCGGCCGCGAGCTCGCGCAGGTCGCGGCGGATGGTGTCTTCGGACAGGGCCAGTTCCTCGCTGAGCGCCTTGGCGACGACCTGGCCGTCGCGACGCAGGACCGAGAGGATGTGTTGTTTGCGTGGGCCGGTGAGCATGGGCCGATGGTAACGGGTTTGCACGTTATTGCACGAATATTCTTGATATTGCACGAACTCGGTTCTATGCTCGCCGCCATGACCATTCACGACCGCGTCCGGGTGCACGAAGTCACCCTCCTGTCCGACAACTGGTACACGCTGCGCACCACCGCCTTCGACTGGCGGCGCCACGACGGCGAGTGGCAGCGCATGCACCGCGAGACCTACGACCGCGGCAACGGCGCCACGCTGCTGCCGTATCACCTGGGCCAGCGCACGGTGCTGCTCACGCGGCAGTTCCGCTACCCGGCCTTCGTCAACGGCCACGACGACCTGCTGATCGAGGCCGCCGCGGGCCTGCTGGACAACGCCGCGCCCGAGGCGCGCATCCGCGCCGAGGTGGAAGAAGAACTGGGCTACCGGCTCGGCACCGTGCAGAAGGTGTTCGAGAGCTTCATGAGCCCGGGCTCGGTGACCGAGAAGCTGCACTTCTTCGTCGCGCCCTACGAGGCCTCGATGCGCGTCGGCGCGGGCGGCGGGCTGGCGGAAGAGGGCGAGGACATCGAGGTGCTCGAGCTGGGCATCGACGAGGCGCTGGCCATGGTGGCCGACGGCCGCATCGCCGACGCCAAGACGATCATGCTGCTGTACCACGCGAAGCTGCACGTGTTCCCGCCGGGATAATCCGCGGATGCCTTTTGCCTCCCGCCGTGCGCAGACCTTCGCGCTGACCCTCGCCCTGCTGGCCCCGGCCGGCGCCCTCGCCCAGCAAGCCCTTCCGCCCCAGGTCGATGCCGCCCTCGCGCGCGCCAAGGTGTCGCGCGAGGCCGTGACCCTGCTCGTGGCCGATGCCGACGCGGGCCGCGCGCCGCGCCTGGCCTGGCGCTCGCAGGTGCCGGTGAACCCGGCCTCGATCATGAAGCTGGTGACCACCTACGCGGCGCTCGACCTGCTCGGCCCGGCCTACAGCTGGAACACGCCGGTCTACGTCGAGGGCTCGGTGGCCAACGGCGTGCTCAACGGCAACCTCTACATCAAGGGCCAGGGCGATCCCAAGCTGGTGCTGGAGCGTGTGTGGCTGCTGCTGCGCCACGTGCAGGGCCTGGGCATCACCACCGTGAGCGGCGACATCGTGATCGACCGCAGCGCCTTCGAGACCACGGTCGAGAACGACCCGGCCGCCTTCGACGGCGAGCCGCTGCGCCCCTACAACGCCTCGCCCGATGCGCTGCTGGTGAACTTCAAGTCGGTGAACATGACCTTCGCGCCCGACCGCGCGGGCCAGTTCGCGCGCGTGAGCTACGAGCCCCCGCTGGCCAGCGTGGCGATGCCGCCCACGGTGCCGCTGGCGCCCGGCGAATGCGGCGACTGGCGCGGCGCGCTCAAGCCCGACTTCAGCGACGTGAACCGCATCCGCTTCAACGGCGGCTTTCCCACGGGCTGCGGCGAGAAGAGCTGGGCCGTGGCCTACGCCGACCCGCGCACCTACAGCCTGCGCGCCATCGGCGGCATGTGGGCCGAGATGGGCGGGCGCGTGGGCGGCCAGATGCGCGAGGGCCGCGTGCCCGCGGGCCTGAAGCCGGCCTTCGACTTCGAATCGCCGCCGCTGGCCGAGGTGGTGCGCGACATCAACAAGTACAGCAACAACGTGATGGCGCAGCAGGTGTTCCTCACGCTGGGCCTCACGCAGAAGCAGCGCGGCACCTTCGAGGCCTCGCGCAGCGCGCTGGGCCAGTGGTGGCGCGAGCGCATCGGCACCGGCGAGGCCTCGCCGGTGTTCGAGAACGGCTCGGGCCTGTCGCGCGACGAGCGCATCAGCGCCGCCGCGCTCGGCAAGATGCTTCAGGTGGCGTGGCGCTCGCCCGTGATGCCCGAGCTGGTGGCCTCGCTGCCCGCGATGGGCGTGGACGGCACGCTGAAGCGGCGCACGCTGCGCTCGGGCGGCGCGGCGCACCTGAAGACCGGCACGCTGCGCGACGCCTCGGGCGTGGCCGGCTACGTGCACGGCGCGAGCGGCCGGCGCTACGTGCTGGTGGCCATCGCCAACGGCGAGAACGCCGGCGCCGCGCGCGCCGCGTTCGACGCGCTGATCGACTGGACCGCGCAGGACCAGTGACTCGGACGGGGCCCGAGGCGCCCCGCTACTGAATAGGTTCTGCTCGCAAACGCTGCTTGCGCGCGGCCATGGCGCTGCCCAGAATCGGACGCTCGTTCGTTTTCGATACAACTCCAGGAGACGCGTCTTGACCTTGCATCCACGGCATTCCTCCCTCTCGGCCCGCCGGGTCACCGCCACGGCGACGCTCGCCGGCGCCACGTTGCTGCTCGCCGCCTGCGGCGGGGGCGGCGGCGGTGGGGGCGGCATCGGCTTTCCGCCGCCGGGCGGCGGCAGCGACACCGGGCGCGGCACGGTCGTCACCAGCCCGCCCGAGCAGGGCACCAAGCTCACGGCCGACCAGTTCAGGGCCAGCCTGCAGGCCTCCGACCAGGGCAAGGCGCTGCTGCAGGTCACCGGCGCGCCCAAGTGCGGCGTCGACATGCGCTACCTCGAGTACCGCACCGTCGGCGGCAAGAACGAAGCCACCAACGCCACCGCCGCGATCATGGTGCCCTCGGGTTCCGACGTCGCCTGCAGCGGCGCACGCCCGGTGGTGCTGTACGCGCACGGCACCACGCCGGCACGCAACTACAACCTCGCCAAGTGGACCGACACCACCCAGCCGGCCGCCGGCGAAGGGCTGATGGTGGCCGCCATGTTCGCGGCGCAGGGCTACATCGTGGTGGCGCCCAACTACGCGGGCTACGACAAGTCGACGCTGCCCTACCACCCGTACCTCAACGGCGACCAGCAGGGCAAGGACATGGTCGATGCGCTCACCGCGGCGCGCAAGACCTTCTCGGACATCGGCGCGAACGACGCCGGTTCGCTGTTCATCACCGGCTACTCGCAGGGCGGCTACGTGGCGATGGCCGCGCACCGCGAGATGCAGGCCACCGGCAAGACGGTGACGGCCTCGGCCCCGCTGGCCGCGCCCTCGGCCATCAGCCTCCTGACCGACTACACCTACCTGGGCTGGCCGGCGCTGGGCTCGACCCTGTTCGTGCCGCTGCTGTCGACCAGCTGGCAGCAGCAGTTCGGCAACGTCTACACCAGCACCAGCGACGTCTATGAAGCGCAGTACGCCACCGGCATCGACACCCTGCTGCCCACCCTCACGCCGGGCACGCTGTTCTCCAGCGGCAAGCTGCCGCAGCTGGCGCTGTTCCCGGCCGACGGCAAGCCGGGCCCTGTGAGCCCCGAGCTGGCGATCTTCTATGGGGCCAACAACCTCATCAAGCAGAGCTTCCTCACGCAGGCGGCCACCGACATCCAGTCGAACCCCTGCCCCGGCAACGCGCTGCCGGCCACGGCCGCGTCGCTCGGCTCGGCCTCGCCGCTGGACTGCAAGCCGTCCACGGGCTTCCGCAAGGCGGCCATCGCCAACGACCTGCGCAACTGGGTGCCGACCAAGCCGATGCTGCTGTGCAGCGGCGCGAACGACCCGACGGTGAACTTCCTGAGCACCCGCGCCACGGCCGGCTACTTCCGCGCCAAGGGCATGCCGGCCGCCGCGCTCGCGGTGGTCGACCTGGAAGACCGCGGCACCACCGACAGCTACTCGGCGGCACGCGCCGGCTTCGCGCAGGCCAAGGACCTGCTGACGCAGAGCACGCCGGGCAGCGCCGCCGACAAGGCACGCGCCGTGACCGCGGCCTACCACGGCACGCTGGCGCCGCCGTTCTGCCTGGCGGCAGCGCGCGGGTTCTTCCAGGGTGTGTTGGCGGCCGGGGGCTAAACCCCCGCGGCCTGAGAGGCGTTGATCAGGCCGCTGCAGCGCGCTGCAAGCGGTCTTTCACACCTTCCCACTCGGGCGTGTCGGGCGGCGTCTCGACCCAGATCAGCTTCACGCCCTGCGCGTCGAACTCGCGCAGCACCGCGAACAGCTGCTGCGCGGTGGCGGCGGCGTCATCGGGCATGCGCCGCAGCAGCACGCGCTGCGAGCGGCTGCGCACGTTGCTGCGCGTCCACACGGCGATGTGCGCGGCGTTGGCGCCGAGCACGTCGAGGCCGGTCTGGATCGCCTTGGCGTCCATGAGCCGCACCTTGGCATCGGGCGCGTAGTGCGCCTCCAGCGTGCCCGAGGCGCGCGGGTCGGGCGTGTCGAGCACCTCGCGGTCGCGCAGCGGCTCGCCGACGGCGGCTTCGATCTGGTCGCGCGTGATGAGGCCCGGGCGCAGCAGCACGGGCGCGCCCCGGCTGCAGTCGACGATGGTCGATTCGATGCCCACCTCGCAGGCACCGCCGTCGATCACCAGCAGCGCGTCGCCGAACTCGTCGTGCACGTGCTGCGCCGTGGTCGGGCTGACGCGGCCGAAGCGGTTGGCGCTGGGCCCCGCCAGGCCGGGCACGCCCTGCTCGGCGCAGGCTTCGAGCAGCGCCTGCGCCACCGGGTGCGCGGGGCAGCGCAGGCCGATGGTGTCCTGCCCGCCGGCCGCCGCCGTGCCCACGCCGGGCTGGCGTGTGACGATCAGCGTGAGCGGGCCGGGCCAGAAGGCCTGCACGAGCTTCTGCGCAAAGGGCGGCAGCGGCTGGGCGAAGCGCGACAGCGCCTGCGCGCCTTTGGCGCCCGCCGCCACGTGGACGATCAGCGGATGGTCGGCCGGCCGGCCCTTGGCCGCGAAGATGCCGGCGACGGCGGTGTCGCTGCTGGCGTCGGCGCCCAGGCCGTAGACGGTCTCGGTCGGGAAGGCGACCAGCCCGCCCGCGCGCAGCACGCGCGCGGCCTCGGCGATGGCGTCGGGAGCGTGGCCGTCGAGGATCATGCGAGCGCCGGCAGGCCCAGCAGCAGCGCGGCCTGCGAGGCATTGGCGCGCACGCTCTCGAGCGTGGCGCCGGTGAGGGTCAGGTGGCCCATCTTGCGGCCGCGGCGCGGTGCCATCTTGCCGTACAGGTGCAGATGCACGCCGGGCACGGCAAGCACTTCGCTCCAGCGCGGCGACACCGGCTTGCCGTCGGCCGCGCCGTCCGGAAACCACAGGTCGCCCAGCAGGTTGAGCATGACGGCGGGGCTGTGCTGGCGCGGCGCGGTCAGCGGCAGGCCGGCGAGGGTGCGCACCTGCAGCTCGAACTGCGACACGTCGCAGGCTTCCATCGTGTAGTGGCCGCTGTTGTGCGGGCGCGGTGCCATTTCGTTCACCACCAGCGAGCCGTCGGCCAGCGCGAAGAACTCAACGCACAGCACGCCCACGTAATCCAGGCCGCTGGCGATGCTCTTGGCGGAATTGACCGCGCCCTGCGCCACGGTCTTGGGCATGTTCTGCGGGTGCACCTCGGTCACGGCGAGGATGCCGTCGCGGTGCAGGTTGCGCTGCGGCGGGAAATGCACGATCTGGCCGTCGCGGCCGCGCGCCAGGATCACCGAGCACTCGAACTCGAGCGCCAGCATCTTTTCGAGCACGCAGGGCACGCAGCCGGCGGCCTGCCAGGCCTCGACCAGCTCGGCGCGCGTCTTCACGCGCTGCTGGCCCTTGCCGTCGTAGCCCAGGCGGGCGGTCTTGAGGATGCCGGGCAGCAGCTGGTCGTCGACGGCGGCCAGTTGCTCCGCGGTCTCGATGACGGCATAGGGCGCGCAGGGCACGCCGCAGCGCGTGAAGTGCGCCTTCTCGGCGATGCGGTCCTGCGCGATGGCGATGGCCGAGGCGGCGGGCGACACCGGCCGCGCCACCGCCAGGTGTTCCAGCGAGGGCGCGGGCACGTTCTCGAACTCGGTGGTCACCGCGTCGGCCAGGCCGGCCAGGCGGGCCAGGCCGTCGACGTCGGCGTAGTCGGTGTGGATGTGGTGATGGCTCACGCGGCCGGCGGGGCTGTCGGCATCGGGGTCGAGCACCGCGGTGAAGTAGCCCATGCGCTGGGCCGCGTGCGCGAACATGCGCCCGAGCTGGCCGCCGCCGAGCACGCCGAGCGTGGCGCCCGGGAGGATGGGCAGGTCACCCGAATGGCCGGTGCTCACAGCGCACCCCCGCCTTGCGGCGAGAAGGGCGACACCGCCGCGCCCGCTTCGGGCGGCGGCAGCACCATGGCCTCCGCTGCGGCGGTCTGGGCCGTGCGGAAAGCGTCGAGTTGGGCGCGCAGCGCCGGGTTGTTCACCGCCAGCATGGCCACCGCGAACAGCGCCGCGTTGGCCGCGCCGGCCGTGCCGATGGCAAAGGTGGCCACGGGCACGCCCTTGGGCATCTGCACGATGCTGTAGAGGGAATCGACGCCCTGCAGGTGGCGGCTGGCCACCGGCACGCCGAGCACCGGCACCGTGGTTTTCGACGCCAGCATGCCCGGCAGGTGGGCCGCGCCGCCCGCTCCCGCGATGATCGCGGTGAGCCCGCGCCCGGCGGCGCTTTCGGCGTACGCGAACAGCGCATCGGGCATCCGGTGGGCCGAGACCACCTTCGCTTCGTGGCTGATTCCGAATTGCTGGAGAATCTCGACCGCGTGGCGCATCGTCTCCCAATCGGAGTTCGAGCCCATCACTACACCGACCTGAATGGTTTCGTTCATGGTTTCAATTTTACGTTTCACCCCCAGCTGTTCCCGATGATCGACATCACTCTCGAAAATTTCCAGGCCGAGCTGATCGAAGGCTCGGTCGCCACGCCGGTGCTGCTGGACATCTGGGCCGAATGGTGCGGCCCCTGCAAACAGCTCGGCCCGGTGCTCGAAAAGCTCGAAACCGAGTACGCCGGCCGCTTCACGCTGGCCAAGCTGGACGCCGACAAGGTGCCGCAGATTTCCTCGCAGCTGTCCGAAATGTTCGGCGTGCGCAGCATCCCGTTCTGCGTGATGTTCAAGGACGGCCAGCCGGTGGACGGCTTCGTGGGCGCCATTCCGGCCGAGAAGATCCGCGAGTTCCTCGACAAGCACGTGCCGGGCGCGGACGAAGCCGAGGCGGCGTCGGAAGGCGCCGCCGCGCAGGAAGCGCTGGCCGAGGGCGACACCCTGGGCGCGCTCGAGAAGCTGCAGCACGCCGTGGCCACCGACCCGGCCAACGACGACGCGCGCTTCGACTACATCAAGCTGCTGTTGCAGGAAGGCCGTATCGACGACGCCAAGGTCGCCTTTGCGCCGGTGATCGCCAAGACCACGCTGGTGCGCCGCTTCGATTCGCTGCAGCGCTGGATGGACGCCATCGATTTCGCAGCACCCGTTACAGGCTCGGCGCCGACGCTGGGCGACTTCGACGACAAGATTGCCGTCAACAAGCGCGACTTCGACGCCCGCTTCAACCGCGCCCGCCTGCTGATGGCCGCCCAGCGCTGGACCGACGCGATGGACGAGCTGCTCGACATCCTGATGCGCGACAAGAGCTGGAGCGAAGACCTCGCGCGCAAGACCTACATCGCGATCCTCGACGTGATCGAGCCGCCGAAGGTGAAGGTCGCCGACGGGCAGATTCCGCCGGACGATCCGGTCGTCGCCACCTACCGCCGCCGCCTCAGCAGCGTGGTGTTGAGCTGAACGGCTGAACGACGCATTGCGCCTTTCGGTGCGCAATTGAACAAGAAAGCGACCTGTGGGTCGCTTTTTTATTGCCGCCACCGCTCCATATAGATAGCATTGCTACTCAATTTCCGATAAAAGCGCATTGCAATGCTCCAACTGACCGAAGAACTCGAAAAAGCCCGCAAGGCCGGCGGCCTGAGCCAGGAGGCGCTGGCCACGCGCGCCGGGCTGTCGCGCATGACGGTGCAGCGCATCGAAAGCGGGCAGATCGATCCGCGCCTGTCGACGCTGCTCGAAATGGCGCGCGTGCTGGGGCTCGAGCTGATGCCCGTGCCCGCCAGCCTGCGCCCGCAACTCGAAGACTTCGTGCGCTCGGGCGGGCGCCTGCTCGGCCAGCCGGCGGGCGTGGGCGCGCCGCCGTCCATCGCGCAGAGCCTGGCCGACGAGAACCGGTGAGGCGGTGAGCACGCGCGCCGCCTTCAACACGGGCATCCGCTACCTGCGGATGCACCTGCACCTGCCCGATGGCGGGCGGCGCGCCATCGGTTATCTCTCGCAGTACGGCGACATCCTGCGCGTGTCGTTCGACGAGGCCTACATCGCCGACCCGGGCCGCCCCACGCTCTCACTGGCCTACCGCGGCGCGGACGAGGCGGCCACGCGCGCCATCCTCGCCTCGGCGCGCGACGCCCGCGTCTCGCGCAGCGATGGCCGCTGGCCCAGCTACTTCCAGAACCTGCTGCCCGAGGGCCACAACCGCGAGCGCCTGGCGCAGCAGCGCGGCTGCGCGGCCGACGACGAGTTCGAGCTGCTGGCCGCCGCCGGCCACGACCTGATGGGCGCGCTCGAGGTCGAGCCCGTGCCCACGTCCGAGGGCATTCCCGACACGGTGCGCCACTGGCACACGGCGCTGGGGCTCGACGTGCTCGAACCCGGCTTCGTCGAGATGCCCGTGGAAGACGCCGCCGCCATCCCCGGCGTGGTGACCAAGTTCTCGGCGGTGCAGGACGGGCGACGCTACGTGGTCAAGCGCCACGGCGCGGCGGGCTCGTTCATCCTCAAGCTGCCGAGCACGCGCCACCCCGACCTGGTCGCCAACGAATACACCGGCTACCGCCTGTGCGGCGCGCTCGGCCTCGACTGCGCGCAGGCCCATGTGATCGACCGCGCCGACGCCGACCTGCCCGAGCAGGTGCCCTTCGCGCAGATCCTGGCGGTGCGCCGCTTCGACCGCACGCCCGAGGGCGGGCGCATCCACATGGAAGAGTTCGCGCAGGTGCTGCAGTACGAGCCGCGCCAGAAGTACGGCCGGGGGCTGGCCACCGACTGGCCCGCCATGCTGCGCGTGCTCGACCGCCTGTCGCCGAACCCGGTGGCCGACGTGCGCGAGTGCGTGCGCCGCCTCGTGGCCTTCATCCTGCTGGGCAACAGCGACGCGCACCTGAAGAACTGGGCGCTGCGCTACCCCGACGGCGTGGCGCCGGTGCTCGCGCCGCTGTACGACCCGGTCTGCGTGGCTGCCTTCTTCGAGGACGTGCCGGCGCGCGACTACGGCGTCAACCGCGCCATCGACGCCACGCTGCGCGCCTTCGACGGGGCGGCGCTGGAGGCGCTGCTGCGCGCGGCCGGGCTGCTGCGGCCGGCGCGCTTGATGGCCATCGCGCGCGACACGGTGCGCCAGGCCCAGGCCGAGTGGCCCGCGCTGCTGGCGCAGGACGGCACGCCGGCCAGCGTGCGCCGCTGCGTCGAAGCGCGCCTCGCGGGTGGTGTGGCCCTGGCGGCCCTGGCGACCTGAAGAAGCCCGGATGCGCCATCGGGCCTGTCTTCGCACCGGCCACGGCGTCGCATACGATGGCGCCGGTTTTAACTTGTTGCAGATTGAAAAGGAAAATTGGCCATGCGTTCCTTCGCCCGCCGTACCGCGCTCCCCGCCATTGCCTCGGCCGCGCTGCTGCTGACCGCCCTGACCGGTTGCGGCAGCGGCATCAGCCTCGACGAGCCGATCGAAGGGCCGGTGTGGCGCCTGGTGCAGCTGGGCGACGAGCCCATCGCGCCCGGCGGCGATGCCCAGCTGCAATTCGATCGCAACAGCGGACGGGTCAGTGGGTCGGGCGGCTGCAACCGCGTCACGGGGTCGTTCACGCGCGCCGGCGTGTCGCTCAAGCTCGGCCAGATGGCCGCGACGCGCATGGCCTGCGCCGACCCGGTGCGCGGCGCCAACGAGGCGCAGTTCCTGTCGGCGCTGCAGAACACGGCCAGCTACCGGCTGGCGCCGGGGCGGCTCGCGCTGCTCGATGGCAGCGGCCGCACCGTGGCGCTGCTCAGCAGCGGCACGACGCGTTAAAGACGAAAAAACAGATCAGCCGTGGGTGAGGCGGTCCAGCGCCTCACGGTACTTGGCGGCCGTCTTCTCGATGACTTCGGCCGGCAGGCGCGGCGCCGGGGGGGTCTTGTCCCAGGGCTTGCCGTTGATCTTGGTGGCTTCGAGCCAGTCGCGCACGAACTGCTTGTCGTAGCTCGGCGGGTTGGTGCCGGCGGCCAGCGCGGCCTCGTAGCCTTCGACCGGCCAGTAGCGCGAGCTGTCGGGCGTGAGCACCTCGTCCATCAGCACCAGCGTGTCGTTCTCGTCCAGGCCGAACTCGAACTTGGTGTCGGCAATGATCATCCCCTTGGCGAGCGCGATCTGGGCCGCCGCCTCGTAGATGGCGATGCTGACCTCGCGGATCTGCTGCGCCAGCTTGGGGCCGACGACCTCGACCACGCGCTCGTAGCTGATGTTCTCGTCGTGCTCGCCGGCCGCGGCCTTGGCGGCGGGCGTGAAGATCGGGCGCGGCAGCTTGCTCGCGTTGGTCAGGCCCTCGGGCAACGGCACGCCGCAGACGGCGCGGTTGTCCTGGTATTCCTTCCAGCCGCTGCCGGCCAGGTAGCCGCGCACCACGGCCTCGACCGGGATCGGGCGCAGGCGCTTGACCAGCATCGAGCGGCCCGTGACCTGCGCCACCTCGTCGGGTTGCACCACGCTCTCGGGCGCTTCGCCCGTCAGGTGGTTGGGGCACAGCGCGCCCAGGCGGTCGAACCACCACAGCGCCATCTTCGTGAGGATCTCGCCCTTGCCGGGGATGGGCTCGCCCATGATCACGTCGAAGGCGCTGAGCCGGTCGCTCGCGACCATCAGGATGCGGTCTTCGCCGACGGCGTAGTTGTCGCGCACCTTGCCGCGCGCAAGCAGGGGCAGGCTCTGGATGGAAGAGGTGTGAACGGTGGTCATGGACGGATGCTCGGCTGGGAAACGGTGACGGGAAAAGCGGATTGTGCGCGCAGAAAAAAGCCACCGCGAGCGGTGGCCTGCGGCGCGCAGTCTGTCTTCGTTAGATGACTTGCTGCGCCAGGTCGCCCTTGGCGTACTTGGCAGCGACGACCTGCAGCGTGTCGCCCTTGATCTTGGCGCCCTGGCCTTCGCAGCCGAACTCGATGTAGCGCTGCTTGCAGATCTGCTTGGCGGCTTCGCGCGCGGGCTTGAGCCACTCGCGGGCGTCGAACTTCTCGGGGTTCTCTGCCAGGAACTTGCGCACCGCGCCGGTCATCGCCAGGCGGATGTCGGTGTCGATGTTGATCTTGCGCACGCCGTACTTGATGGCTTCCTGGATTTCCTCGACGGGCACGCCGTAGGTTTCCTTCATGTTGCCGCCGTATTTACGGATGATTTCCAGCAGGTCTTGGGGCACCGACGACGAGCCGTGCATCACCAGGTGGGTGTTGGGCAGGCGGGCGTGGATTTCCTTCACGCGCTGGATCGACAGGATGTCGCCCGTGGGCTTGCGCGTGAACTTGTAGGCGCCGTGGCTGGTGCCGATGGCGATGGCCAGCGCGTCCAGTTGCGTGGCCTTCACGAACTGGGCGGCTTCTTCGGGATCGGTGAGCAGCGAGGCGTGGTCGAGCACGCCTTCGGCGCCGATGCCGTCTTCTTCACCGGCCAGGCCGGTTTCGAGCGAGCCCAGGCAGCCCAGCTCGCCTTCGACCGTGACGCCGACCTTGTGGGCCAGCTCGACCACCTTGCGGGTCACGTCGACGTTGTAGTCGAACGAGGCGGGCGTCTTGCCGTCTTCGTGCAGCGAGCCGTCCATCATCACGGACGAGAAGCCCAGGTCGATCGCGCCTTGGCAGATGGCCGGGCTCTGGCCGTGGTCCTGGTGCATCACCAGCGGGATGTTCGGGTACTGCTCGATGGCGGCCTGGATCAGGTGCTTGATGAAGGCTTCACCCGCGTACTTGCGGGCGCCGGCGCTGGCCTGCAGGATGACGGGCGCGCCGGTTTCCTTGGCGGCCTCCATGACGGCCTGGACCTGTTCGAGGTTGTTGACGTTGAAGGCCGGAATGCCGTAGCCGTTGGCGGCGGCGTGGTCCAGCAGTTCGCGCATCGAGACGAGTGCCATGGGAAATACCTCGTGGGAATAGAAAAAGACGGGAAAAAAGAGAAGGCGGAAAGTCGGGAGAAAACTACCCCGATTCTACCGAGCCCCCTTGTGGGACAGGGCCGACGCCACCCCGGGCGCCACGGGTACTGGCGCGCAGCTCTTTTTCAACTTTTTCAGATCGGCAACTGCGTGGTCGACAGCACCTGCTTGAGCACCACGAAGGTTCGGATCTGCCGCACGCCCGGCAGGTACAGCAGCTGCTCGGCATGCAGGCGGTTGAAGCTGTCGTTGTCGCGGGTGCGCACGAGCATGAAGTAGTCGAATTCGCCCGTGACGACGTGGCATTCGAGGCAGCCCGACACCTTCTGCGCCGCCTTCTCGAAATCGGCAAAGGAGTCGGGCGTGGAGCGGTCGAGCACCACGCCGATCATCACGAGCATGCCGACCTCGAGCGCGTCGGGGTCGAGCAGGGCGACCACGCCCTTGATGAGCCCGCCGGCCTTGAGCCGCTCGACCCGGCGCAGGCAGGCCGGCGCGCTGAGGTTCACCTTGGCGGCCAGCGCCACGTTCGACACCGAGGCGTCGCGCTGCAGGGCGCGCAGGATGGCGCGGTCGGTGCGATCGAGCTCGGTCGGGGCGCGCAACTTTGTTGTGCTCATGGCTTCCTTTTCGGATGAAAAGCTTTCTTCTCGGCGATCCTGCCTTCTTTTGAACGCCAAATCCAGAGAACTTCGCAAGCACATTGCAAACCCTTCTTCCTACGATCGACAGCTTCACCCCCTCACCGCTTTTGGAGCTGCGTCGATGAACCTGAAGAAATTCCCCCGCCACGCCCTGACCTTCGGCCCCACGCCGATCCAGCCGCTGAAGCGCCTGAGCGCCCACCTGGGCGGCAAGGTCGATCTCTACGCCAAGCGCGAGGACTGCAACAGCGGCCTGGCCTTCGGCGGCAACAAGACGCGCAAGCTGGAGTACCTGATTCCCGAGGCGCTCGAAGGCGGCTACGACACGCTGGTGTCGATCGGCGGCATCCAGTCGAACCAGACGCGCCAGGTGGCGGCCGTGGCCGCGCACCTGGGCCTGAAGTGCGTGCTGGTGCAGGAGAACTGGGTCAACTACTCCGACGCGGTGTACGACCGGGTCGGCAACATCGAGATGTCGCGCATCCTCGGCGCCGACGTGCGGCTGGACGCAGCGGGCTTCGACATCGGCATCCGCCAGAGCTGGGAGCAGGCGATGGCCGACGTGCGCGCGGCCGGCGGCAAGCCCTTCCCGATCCCGGCGGGCTGCTCGGAGCACCCGCGCGGCGGCCTGGGCTTCGTGGGCTTTGCCGAGGAAGTGCGCCAGCAGGAGGCCGAACTCGGGTTCAAGTTCGACTACATCGTGGTCTGCTCGGTCACGGGCAGCACGCAGGCCGGCATGGTGGTGGGCTTCGCGGCCGACGGGCGCGCCGACCGCGTGATCGGCATCGACGCGTCGGCCAAGCCGCAGCAGACCTACGAGCAGATCCTGCGCATCGCCAGGAACACAGCCGAGCTGGTCGAGCTGGGCCGCGACATCACCGAGAAGGACGTGGTGCTCGACCGCCGCTTCGGCGGACCCGAGTACGGGCTGCCGAACGAGGGCACGCTGGAGGCGATCCGCCTGAGCGCGCGCTTCGAGGGCATGCTGACCGACCCGGTGTACGAGGGCAAGTCGATGCACGGGATGATCGAGAAGGTGCGGCTGGGCGAATTCCCGGCGGGCTCGAAGGTGCTCTACGCGCACCTGGGTGGCGTGCCGGCGCTCAACGCCTACAGCTTCCTGTTCCGCAACGGCTGAGCGGGCTGACCGCCCAACGACAAAGGCCGGCATATGCCGGCCTTTGTCTTATGGCGAACGGACTGGCTCAGCGCGCTCTGCAGATCTTCAGCATGTTGGTGCCGCCCGGCGCACCCATCGGCTCGCCGCAAGTGATCGCGTACACGTCACCGCTTTGCACGATGCCGCGCTTCTTCAGATGGGCTTCCGCCTGTTCGAGCGCGGTGTCGCGATCGGTCTGCGAGTCCATCAGCAGCGGGCGCACGTTGCGGTACAGCGCCAGCTTGCGCTGCGTGGACAGGCGCGAGGTCAGCGCGTACATGGGAATGTGCGCGCGGTGGCGGCTCATCCACAGGATGGTGGAGCCCGACTCGGTCAGCGCCACGATGGCCTTGGCGCCCAGGTGGTGCGCCGTGAACAGCGCGCCCATGGCGATCGACTGGTCGATGCGGCTGTAGGTCTTGCCGCTGAAGTCGGCATCGAGCGTCTTGTCTTCGGCGGCCTCGGCGGCTTCGCAGATGCGGCTCATTTCCTGGACGGTCTCGAGCGGGTAGCGGCCCGAGGCGGTTTCGGCCGAGAGCATCACGGCGTCGGTGCCGTCCAGCACGGCGTTGGCCACGTCGCTCACCTCGGCGCGGGTGGGCACGGGGTTGGTGATCATCGACTCCATCATCTGGGTCGCGGTGATGACCACCTTGTCCATGTCGCGCGCCATGCGGATCATCTTTTTCTGCAGCGCCGGCACGGCGGCGTTGCCGACTTCCACGGCCAGGTCGCCGCGGGCGACCATGATGCCGTCGCTGGCACGCAGGATTTCTTCCAGCTTCGGAATGGCCTCGGCGCGCTCGATCTTGGCGATCATGCCGGGCTTGTGGCCGTACTCGGCGGCCGCCACGTTGCACAGCTGGCGCGCCATTTCCATGTCGGTGGCGTTCTTGGGGAAACTCACGGCCACGTAGTCGGCCTGGAAGCTCATCGCGGTCTTGATGTCTTCCATGTCCTTGGCCGTCAGCGCGGGCGCCGTGAGGCCGCCGCCCTGCTTGTTGATGCCCTTGTTGTTCGACAGCTCGCCGCCCAGCTTGACGGTGGTGTGCACCGCTTCGCCCTTGACGCCGTCGACCGTCAGCACGATCAGGCCGTCGTTCAGCAGCAGCTTGTCGCCGGGCTTCACGTCGCGCGGCAGGTCCTTGTAGTCGAGGCCGACGGCGTCGACGTCGCCCAGCTCGGTGCGCGAGGCGTCGAGCACGAACTTGGCGCCCGGCTCCAGCCAGATCTTGCCCTGCGCGAACTTGCCGACGCGGATCTTCGGGCCCTGCAGGTCGGCCATGATGGCCACTTCGCGGCCAGCCTTGCGGGCCGCCTCACGCACCATGGTGGCGCGGTCGATGTGGTCCTGCGCCGTGCCGTGGCTGAAGTTCAGCCGCACCACGCTGACCTTGGCCAGGATCATCTGTTCCAGCAATTCCGGCGTGCTGGAGGCGGGGCCGAGGGTGGCGACGATCTTGGTGGCGTGGCGGGGGATGCGGTCCGAGCTCATGAAGGGGGTCTCCGTTTTGTATTCGCTACTGTATACACTTTGTGTGTCGAACGGAAGTCAGTCGCCACGGGGGATTTCCCTCCCGTGGCCGGACCGCCCCCGGAATCAGCCGGCCGCGCGCTTGGCCAGGATCTCGAAAGCCGGCAGGGTCTTGCCCTCCAGCACCTCGAGGAAGGCACCGCCGCCGGTCGAGATGTAACCGACCTGCTTTTCGATGCCGTACTTGGCGATGGCCGCCAGGGTGTCGCCGCCGCCGGCGATCGAGAAGGCGCTGCTTTCGGCAATGGCTTGCGCGATGGCCTTCGTGCCGCCCGCGAAGGCGTCGAACTCGAACACGCCCACGGGGCCGTTCCAGACGATGGTGCCGGCTTCGCGCAGCTGCGCGGCCAGGATGGCGGCCGTCTTCGGGCCGATGTCCAGGATCAGGTCGTCCTCGGCCACGTCGGTGGCGGCCTTGACGGTGGCGGGCGCATCGGCCGCGAAGGTCTTGGCCGTGACCACGTCCACCGGGATCGGCACGTCGGCGCCGCGCGCGCGCATGGCGTCGATCACGGCCTTGGCCTGGTCGAGCAGGTCGGGCTCGGCCAGCGACTTGCCGATCGACAGGCCCGCGGCCAGCATGAAGGTGTTGGCGATGCCGCCGCCGACGATCAGCTGGTCGACGTTGGCCGACAGGCTCTTGAGGATGGTGAGCTTGGTGCTGACCTTCGAGCCCGCCACGATGGCGACCAGCGGGCGCTTGGGCTGGGCCAGCGCCTTGGTGATGGCGTCGATCTCGGCCGCCAGCAGCGGGCCGGCCGCGGCCACCTTGGCGAACTGGGCGATGCCGTAGGTGGTGGCTTCGGCGCGGTGGGCGGTGCCGAAAGCATCGTTCACGTAGATGTCGGTGAGCGCGGCCAGCTTGCGGGCCAGCGCTTCGTCGTTCTTCTTCTCGCCCTTGTTGACGCGGCAGTTCTCCAGCAGCACGACCTGGCCGGGCTTGACGTCGACGCCGTCGACCCAATTGGCCACCAGCGGCACTTCACGGCCGAGCAGCTCGCCCAGGCGCTGGGCGACAGGGGCCAGCGAGTCTTCGGGCTTGAACTCGCCCTCGGTCGGGCGGCCCAGGTGCGAGGTGACCATCACGGCCGCGCCGGCGTCGAGCGCCAGCTGGATGCAGGGCACCGACGCGCGGATGCGCGTGTCTTCGGTGATGCGGCCGGCATCGTCCTGCGGCACGTTGAGGTCGGCACGGATGAAGACGCGCTGGCCGGCGGCCTTGCCTTGCGCACAGAGGTCGGTGAATCGAATGACGTTCATGGGTCTGAGGATGGTGAAAGACGGGACTGCCCGCATTGTAGTTTTCGCCCTCTGGCGCCCCTGCGCGTCTCTTGCGGGGCAGTGATGCTTTTTCAGCCCTTCGGCTGCGCGGTCGCGAACTGCGCCAGGATGCCGACGAAGCTCGCCGCCGCGGGCGACAGCGAGCGCCGCGCCGCGCTGTACACGCAGACCTCGCGGTGGAAGTCGGGCGACTCGAGCCGCACCATCTGCAGCCCGTGCGCGCGCACCAGCGACGCCGAGTAGGTCGGGCACACGGTCAGCCCCAGCCCCGAGGCCACCATGCCCAGCGCGGTGGTCATGTACGACACCTCCTGCGTGCCCGGCCGCATCAGGAAGGCGCGCTCCTCGGCCCCCAGCTCGGGCAGCACGCGCTGGCGGAAGTCGCGCGTGGGCGCGATGAAGGTGTAGGGCCCCAGCTCGTGCCAGCGCACCTTGCGGCGCTTGGCAAAGGCGTGGCCGGGCGGGCAGATCAGCCAGTGACGGTCGCGGAACAGCGTGCGGCGCTCGATGGCGGCGGCGTCCACCGCCACGTCCTGGCCCACGGCCAGCTCGACGTCGCCGGCCGCCACGCCCAGCAGCAGGTGCTCGGGCAGCGTGTCGGCCAGCCGCACGTCCACGTCGGGGTACGCCTCGCGGTAGGCGGCGATCACGCGCGGCATCAGCGTGCAGGCCATAAGCTGCGGCGCTGCGAGCCGCAACAGCCCTTTCTTCTTGTCACGCAAATCGGTCACGCCCGCGACCGCGCTCGTGAGGTCGCCGAGCAGCCGGTGCACCGACGGCAGGAACTCGCGCCCCGCCTCCGACAGCTGCACGCGGCGCGTGTTGCGGTCGAGCAGCTGCACGCCCATCTCGCGCTCGAGCTCGCGCACCAGCACGCTGAGCGCCGACTGCGTGAGGTGCAGCTGCCCGGCGGCGGTGGTGAAGCTGCCGGTTTCGGCCACGGCGGCGAAGGCGCGCAGCTGGCGCAGGGTGAGGTTCATATATATGGTTATTTCATCAATCGATGAATTAATTTCGATTGCATCATAAGACGCGGCATTGCCCAATCGCGGCCTCAACGGAGACACGACATGCCGACGACCGCCACCCCCACGGCGCCCCCACCCATTCGCGGGCTGCACCATTTCGCCTGGCGCTGCCGCGACAGCGAGGAAACCCGCCACTTCTACGAAGACCTGCTGGGCCTGCCGCTGGCCCACGTCATCCAGAACGACCACGTGCCGAGCACGGGCGAGTACTGCCCCTACGTGCACATCTTTTTCCAGATGCGCGACGGCGCGTACATCGCCTTCTTCGACCTGGGCGACGACACCGCCGCGCTGCCCTCGCCCAACACGCCTTCGTGGGTGAACCACATCGCGCTGCGCGTCGACTCGGTGGCCGACCTGCTGGCCGCCAAGGCGCGGCTCGAAGGCGCGGGCATCGAGGTGCTGGGCGTGACCGACCACCACATCATCGAGTCGATCTACTTCTTCGACCCCAACGGCATCCGCGTGGAACTCACCACGCCGACCGTGCCGCAGGCCGAGATGGACGCGCACGCGCGCCATGCCCATGCCGACCTCGACGCGTGGACCGCGCGCAAGGCGGCGCTTCGCGCAGCGAAAGGCGCGTCGCATGTCTGAACTGCAACTCGCCGTCATCGACGTGAAGCCCGGCGCGGCCATGGACAGCCAGTCGGGCCTGCAGCTGCTGCGCCCGCGCATCTACGGCGCCTTCCGCGCGCCGCCGGGGCCGAAGAAGATCGCGGCCATCGTGATGCACCCGACCAGCAACTTCATGGGCCACTACCTCATCGGCCCGCTGGCCGAGCGCGGCATCTGCTGCATGGGCCTGAACTCGCGCTTCGTCGGCAACGACACGGTGCTGCTGATGGAGCGCGCGATTCAAGACCTGGGCGCCGGCGTGCAGTACCTGCGCGCGGCCGGCTACGAGAAGGTGTTCCTGGTCGGCAACTCGGGCGGCGCGGCGCTCTCGGCCTTCTACCAGGCGCAGGCCGAGCAGCTCACGGCCACGCACCTGCCCGACGGCGACCCGACCCACCTGCACGCCAGCGACCTGCCCCCCGTGGACGGCCTCGCGCTGTGCGCCGCGCACCTGGGCCGCACGCGGCTCATGCGCGACTGGATCGACCCCTCGGTCACCGACGAGCACGACCCGCTCTCGGTCGACCCCGCGCTCGACATGTACGACCCGCGCCACCGCGTGCCCTACGAGACCGACTTTCTCGCGCGCTTCAGCGCGGCGCAGAAGGCGCGGATGGACCGCATCGAGCAGTGGTGCCTCGAGCGCCTCGCGCTGCTGCGCGGCACACCCGGCGCGCCGCGCGACCAGACCTTCGTCGTCTACCGCACGCACGCCGACCCGCGCTGCGTCGACCTGTCGCTCGATGCGAACGCGCGCCTGCCCGGCAGCGTCTGGGGCGACGCGCGGCAAGTGAACTACTCGGCCAACGCGATGGGCCGCACCACCTCGCTCACCGCCTTCCTCTCGCAGTGGTCGTCGCGCTCGCAGGCCGATGGGCCCACCAACCTCGCGCGCACCACGGTGCCGAAGCTGCTGCTGACCTACACCGGCGACCAGTCGACCTTTCCCAGCACGCGCGATGCGTGGATGGCCGCGGGCGGTGCGCGCATCCGCAATGTCGACATCGTCGGCGGCAACCACTACCTGGCGGGCCAGCCCGAGCTGATCCCGCAGGCGGCCGATGCCATCGCCGAGTTCGCGCACGCGCTGTAGAAGAGCCATGGAAAACTTTGCATTCGCACCGGCCTACGAACTGCCGGTCTGGCCCTTCACGCCACCGCCCGAACTCGGCAGTGCGCAGGTGGTGCGCCACCCGGTCGTGATCGTCGGCGCCGGCCCCTCGGGCCTCACGCTGGCCTGCGACCTCGCGCAACGCGGCGTGCGCGCCGTGCTGCTCGACGAGGACGACACCGTGGGCGTGCGCGGCGCCTCGTCGCGCGGCATCTGCTATGCGCAGAAGAGCCTGGAGATCTTCGAGCGCCTGGGCATCTGCGAGCGCATCGCGGCCAAGGGCGTCACCTGGTCGTTCGGGCGCACCTTCTCGGGCGACGAAGAGGTCTACAACTTCAACCTGCAGGCCAGCAGCGTCTCGACGCAGCCGCCCTTCATCAACCTGCAGCAGTTCTACATCGAGTGGTTCCTGGTCGATCGCATTCTCGAACTCGGCGTGACCGACCTGCGCTGGAAGAGCCGCGTGACGCGCGTCGAGCCGCTGGCCGACGGCGTGCGCATCGACATCGAGACGCCCGCCGGCAGCTACACGATCGAGGCCGACCACCTGATCGACGCGACGGGCGCGAACAGCCCGATCCGCACGCAGCTGGGCGTGGCATCGCACGCCTCGCGCAGCACCGACCGCTGGTGCATCAGCGACGTGCGCTTCGAAAAACCGCTGCCCACCGAGCGCTGGACCTGGGTCGATGCGCCCTTCAACGAAGGCCGCGGCGTGTGGCAGCACCTGATGGCCGACGGCGTGTGGCGCATCGACTACCAGATGCCCGAGGACTGCGACCCGGCCGAGATCAGCCGCCCCGAGGTGGCCGGCGCGCGGCTGCGCGAACAGCTCGGGCCCGACGTGGCTTTCGAGTTCGTGTGGATCGGCCCGTACGGCTACCGCGACCACCTGCTGGAGCGCTTCCGCCACGGCCGCGTGTGCTTCATCGGCGACGCCGCGCACGTGGTGAGCCCTTTCGGCGCGCGCGGCGGCAACACCGGCATCCAGGACGCGGCCAACCTCGGCTGGAAGCTCGCGCTGGTCGTGCAGGGCCAAGCCGGCGAGGCGCTGCTCGACAGCTACGACGCCGAGCGCCGCCCGGCCGCGCAGGAAAACCTGACGGTCACGAGCCGTTCGGCGCGCTTCCTCGCGCCGCGCTCGCCGGCCGAGCACATGCTGCGCCGCGCTGTGGTGGCACTGGCCAAGCGCCACACCTTTGCGCGGGCGCTGGTCAACACGGGCCGCATGTCGGTCGCCAACGACTACCCCGCCGCGCCGCTGCTGCCCGAGGGCGGGCGCACCGTGCAGAACCTGCCGCTGCACTGGGCCGACGGGCGCGAGACCACGCTGATGCAGCTGCTGGCCGAGGGCACGCAGTGCCTGGGCCTGTGGTTCGCGCCGACGCGCGCGCAGGCCCAGGCCGCGAGCAATGCCACGGCCGGATTGCCGCTGCGCCTGCTGGCCGTGGGCGGCGACAGCGGCCTGCCGACCTTGCAGGCCGACGAGGCGCTGGCGCGCCACCTCGGCATCGACCCCAGCGTGGGCGGCTTCGTGCTCGTGCGCCCCGATGCCTACCGCGCTGCGCTCCTTGCGCAAGCCACCCCCGACACGATCGCCGCCGCCGTCCGCACGGCGCTCGCACTCCCCGCTTCGTCCCCATGATCACCGAGCCCCGCATCCCCGACCCCGACGGCTTCTACGCCGCCCTGCTGGCCGCGCACGAAGGCCGCACCGAGGCGCAGAGCGCCGACCTCAACGCGCGCCTCGTGCTGCTGCTGGCCAACCAGTGCGCCGACCAGGCCGTGCTGCTCGCGTGCATCCGCGCGGCGGCCGAGGCCGAAGAAGACATCCCCACGACCACGACAACACCTCCATGACCGCCACCGTCTCTTTCGCTTCCGCCTCCGACACCCGCGAGCAGAAGCCCCGCCTGCAGGAACTCGCCCCGGGCGCCTACGGCTACATCAGCGACTTCGACCCCAACTGCGGCTTCGTCGTCGGCGACGAGCAGGTGGTGCTGATCGACACCCGCCCCACGCCGCGCATGGCGCGCGACTTTCTCGCAGCGATCCGCAGCGTGACCGACAAGCCGATCCGCACCATCGTGCTCACGCACTACCACGCGGTGCGCGTGATGGGCGCGAGCGCCTTCGACGAGGTGCAGGAGATCGTCGCCAGCAACGGCACGCTCGACTGGATCCGCACGCGTGGCCAGGCCGATTTCGAATCGGAGGTGGGCCGCTTCCCGCGTCTGTTCGTGGGCGTGGAAGAGATTCCGGGCCTGACCTTTCCGACCACGGTCTTCGAGCGCGAGATGACGCTGCCACTCGGCGGTGGCCGCGAACTGCGGCTCATGGCGCTGGGCCGCGGCCATTCGAGCGGCGACACCGTGGCCTGGCTGCCCGACAGCGGCGTGCTGTTTGCAGGCGACGTGGTCGAGAACCACTGCGGCGTGTACGCGGGCGACGCCTACATCGGCGACTGGGCCGGCACGCTCGACGCGGTGCGCGCGCTCAAGCCGCGCGTTCTGGTGCCGGGGCGCGGCGCGGTGCTGCAGGGTGAAGCGGCCTGCGCCGAAGCGATCGGGCTCACGAAGGACTTTCTCTCGACGCTGCTCGACAGCGTGCGCGCGGGCATCGCCGCGGGCGAGACGCTCAAGGGCTGCTTCGCGCGCGCCGAGGCGGCCATGACGCCGCGCTTCGGCGGCTGGCCGGTGTTCCAGCACGTGCTGCCTTTCGACGTCTCGCGCGCGTACGACGAGCTGCGCGGCATCGAGCACCCCGTCGTCTGGACCGCCGAGCGCGACCGCGAGCTCTGGCAGATCCTGCGCGGCACCTGAGCCGCTCTCTTTTTCAACAAAGCAACGGAGACAACAAACGATGAAGCGCTTCATTCCCCTGCTGGCCGCGACCCTCGCGCTCGCCGCCGCACCCTTCGCGTCGGCGCAACCGGCGGCCTACCCCAGCCAGCCCGTGAAATGGATCGTGCCCTACGTGGCCGGCGGCGGCACCGACAACCTCGCGCGCTCGCTGGCCGAGGCCATGCAGCCGTCGCTCGGCCAGCCGCTGATCATCGACAACCGCCCCGGCGCGTCGACCAACATCGGCGTGTCGGTGATGATGCAGGCCAAGCCCGACGGCTACACGATCATGCAGGCCGAGAACGCGGCGCTGCTGTTCAACGAGCACATGTTCGCCAAGCTGCCCTACAAGCCGGCGACCGACTTCACCTACATCGGCACCATCGGGCGCTTCCCCGTGGCGCTGGTCGTGCACCCCGACTTTCCCGCGAAGAACGTGGCGGAGTTCGTGCGCTACGTGAAGGCCAACCCCGACAAGGTGAGCTACGCCTCGCCCGGCAACGGCTCGCCGCACCACATGGCGATGGAGCTGTTCAAGCAGAAGGCCGGCCTCACGATCACGCACGTGCCGTACAAGGGCGCCGCGCCCGCCATGACCGACGTGATGGGCGGCCAGGTGCCGACGATGATGCTCGACCTGGCCTCGGGCCTGCCGATCATCAAGTCGGGCAAGGTGCGCGTGCTGGCCATCGCGCTGCCGCAGCGCGCCGGTGCGTTGCCCGAGGTGCCGACCTTCGTCGAAGCGGGCTTCAGCGACGTCAACGCCTACGCCTTCCACGGCCTGATCGGCCCGGCCGGCATGCCGCCCGAGGCCGTGGCGCGCATCAACACCGAGCTGCACAAGGCGATGCAGGCACCGAAGGTGGTGAAGCTGTTTGCGGAGTTCGGCTTCGAGGCGCTGCCCGGCACGCCGCAGGACTTCTACAAGCTCTCGCGCGCGGAGAGCGAGCGCTGGGGCAACATCATCAAGACCGCCGGCGTGAAGCTCGACTAGCCTGAGCCGATCACCAGCCCAGGCCGAGGTGCAGGGGCAGGTAGACGGCCATGCCGGCCAGCATCGTGCCGAGCACGCCGCGCCGCCAGAAGTAGTAGGCGCCGCCGACGACCGCCGCATAGAGGCGGGCGTCGTGCAGCGTGGTGATCAGGTGGCCCTGCGTCATCACGATCTCGGGCGCGATCACGCCGGCCAGCGCGGCGGCCGGCGCGTAGTGCAACGCGCGGTGCGCCCACTCGGGCAGGCCCCAGGGCCGGTCGAGGATGAAGAAGAAGCAGCGCGTGAGCACGGTGACGCCGGCCAAGCCGGCGATCACGGCCAGGGTCCACCAGTCGGTGCCGCCGCCGCTCATTTGTCGTCCTCCGCGTCGGGGTCGAGCCCGAACTGCTTTTCGAGCCAGAAGCACAGCAGCACCGCCACGCCGATCGCGACCACGATGTTGAGCTTGAGCGGCAGCGCGTAGGCCGCGACCGCCGTGGCGCCCGCGATGAGCGCGGCCAGCACGCGCAGTCGGGTCGTCGCCATCGAGCAGACGATGGCCACCAGGCTCAGCACGCCGGCAAAGCCCAGGCCCCAGGTCTGCGGAATGAGGTTGGCCAGCGCGATGCCCAGCAGGCTCATGCCCATCCACGCGCACCAGGTCACGAAGTAGTTGCCGGTGAGGTAGGCCTCTTGCGACAGCCGCTCGGCGGGCGTCGTCGGCGGGGCCGTGTACTGCTTCGTGAAGAGCGCGTAGCTCAGGTCGGCCGTCAGGTAGCCATGCAGCAGGCGGCGCCAGCGCGGCATGTGCATGAGGTAGGGCCGCAGGTGCAGGCTGAACACCACGAAGCGCAGGTTGACGCAGAAGCCCGTCGCCAGGATCACCCAGGCCGGCGCGCCCGCGGCCAGCAGCGGGATGGCGGCCAGCTGCGAGCTGCCGGCGTAGACGAACAGGGTCATCGCCACGGCCTCGAGCACGCTCATGTCCGACTTGACCATGGCCACGCCGGTCATCAGGCCCCAGGCGCCGATGCCGAGCGCGGCCGAGGCCATGTCGCGCATGCCGGCGCGGAACTCGGGCTGGCGGCGCAGCGTGGGCGAGAGAAACATCAGCCGAAGACCTGGCCGGGCTTCAGGTCGAAGCCGCGCAGGAAATCGGCCGCGGGCAGACGCTTGCCGCCCGGGCGTTGCAGTTCGGTGAGCACCACGGTGGCGTCCGATGCCGCCACGGCGACGCCCGTTGCGTCGGCCGAGACGACGGTGCCGGGCGCCGCGCCCGGGGTGCCGGGCGCCACGTGCGCGGCCCAAAGCTTGACGGTCTCGCCGCCGAGCGGGCTGTTGGCGCCGGGGAACGGATCGAAGGCCAGCACGCGGCGCACGATGGCGGCGGCCGGCTGCGTCCAGTCGATCAGCGCTTCGTGCTTCTCGACCTTGTGGGCGTAGGTGATGCCTTCGGTGGGCTGCGGCGTGCGGACGAGCTGGCCGATCTGCGCCAGCGCCTCGACCACCATGCGCCCGCCGAGCGCAGCCAGCCGGTCGTGCAGGCGGGCGGTGTTCTCGCCGGGCGCGATGTCGAGCGCCTCGCGCAGCAGCATGTCGCCGGTGTCCAGGCCGGCGTCCATCTGCATGATGGTGATGCCGGTCTGCGTGTCGCCGGCCTCGATGGCGCGGTGGATCGGCGCGGCACCGCGCCAGCGCGGCAGCAGGCTGGCGTGGATGTTGAGGCAGCCGTGCACCGGCAGGTCGAGCACCCACTGCGGCAGGATCAGCCCATAGGCCGCGACCACCATCACGTCGGGCTGCCATGCGAGCAGCGTGTCGCGCGCGGCGGTGGCCTCGTCGGGGTACTTGCCGTCGAGCCGCAGGCTGCGCGGCTGCGCCACGGGCCAGTGGTTGGCCACGGCGCACTGCTTGACGGGCGACGCCTGCAGCTTCATGCCGCGGCCGGCGGGCCGGTCGGGCTGGCTCATCACGCCGACGATGTCATGGCCGGCGGCGGCGATGGCCTCCAGGGCGACGCGCGCGAACTCAGGCGTGCCCGCAAAAACGACTTTCAACGCGCTCAATCCCGGTTCCGTTCGAATTCGAGGTCATCCCCCGTGTGATACCGACGCACCACGCCGGTGGGGTCGATGTAGATATAGAGCATGCGGCGCTCGTTGACGGCCTTGTAGCGCCAGGTCCAGACGGCGCCGTCGAAGGAGCTGACGCGGCTGATTTCGTAGGGCTTGCCATAGAAGGCCAGCACCTCGTTCTGGCGCCAGCGGTCGACCTGGATGTCGTGGCCGAAGCGCGCCTCGGTCAGCACCTGGGTCACCGAGACGACCTTGCCGGACGCGTCGAGGTCGATGTCGACCACTTCGAAGCCCGCCGGCATGCGCGAGTACTGCAGCCGCTCGCCGCCGCCGTTGAGCGGGTAGCGGCCCGTGGGCGCGCCCAGGCGCTGCAGGGTCTCGGCGGCGGAGGTGCCGGGCTGGATGCGCGTGGGTTCGCTGACGCAACCCGCCAGGAACAACAGTCCGGCGGCGGCCAGCGAGGACCACGCAGCCCGGCGGCAATTCATGCCCGTGCTTCTTTCATGTCCTCGCGCTGTTGCTTGAGGAGCTTGCTCTTGATGCGGTTGCGCTTGAGCGGCGACAGGTATTCGACGAACACCTTGCCCAGGAGGTGGTCGAGCTCGTGCTGGATGCACACAGCCAGCAGGCCGTCGGCCTCGAGGGTGTGGCTGTTGCCGTCGGCGTCGAGCGCCTGGACCTTCACCGAGGTGGAGCGCATCACGCCGTCGTAGATGCCGGGCACCGAGAGGCAGCCCTCTTCATTCAGCACCTTCTCGTCGCTGGCCCAGGTGATTTCCGGGTTGATGAGCACGATCGGCTCGTTGCGCTCTTCGGACACGTCGATCACGACCACGCGCTCGTGCACGTCGATCTGGGTCGCGGCCAGGCCGATGCCGCTCGCGTCGTACATGGTTTCCAGCATGTCGGCGACCAGCGTCTTGATGCGCGCGTCCACGCCCTGCACCGGTTTGGCCACCGTGTGCAGGCGCTTGTCGGGGTAACTCAGAATGATTCGTTTGGCCATGAAATCGGGGGGAAGTTGTGGCTATTTTCGCCAATTCCGCGACGCGTCGCGGCGCATTGGCGCGAAAACGTTGCCCTTGCAAGGGCTTCGGGCGCAGAATTCGTAGCAAATTGTGAGATTCGTATGCGCCACGATACTTCGTGCGCTCACCCATCCAGACATGACACAGCCCAGCTCCACCGAACACCAGCGCCCGACCCTCTTTGCCTTCTGGACGGCCGCCCTGGCGGTGGCCGGCAGTTGCGGCGCCACGGCGGCCTGGGCGCAGACGACCTACCCGGTCACGCCCCAGCAGCGCGCCACCGCCCAGCAGACCGCCCAGGCGGGTGTGCCGCTGAGCGAACTGTCGCCGAAGGCGCCCGACGAATACACGGTCAAGCCCGGTGACACGCTCTGGGCCATCTCGCGCCTGTACCTGCTGCGCCCCTGGCGCTGGCCGGAGCTGTGGGGCATGAACATCAACGAGATCCAGGACCCGCACCGCATCTACCCGGGCCAGGTGCTGTACCTGGACAAGAGCGGCGGCCGCGCCCGCCTGACCACGCGCCGCAGCGTGGGCGGCGTCGACGGCGGCACCATCAAGCTGTCGCCGCGCACGCGCTTCGACTCGCTCGCGGGCATGGCCCTGCCCACGCTCAACCCGAGCCTGATCGAGCCCTTCCTCAGCGAACCCATCGTGGTCGACGCCAACACGCTCGACGCCGCACCGCGCATCGTGGCCGGCAACGACAGCCGCGTGCTGCTGTCGCGCGGCGACCGCGCCTATGCGCGCGGCAATGCCGAATCGCCGCTGGTCGAGAAGCCGGGCCCGGTGCAGCACTACCGCATCTTCCGCAACGCCACGCCGCTGAAAGACCCCGGCACCGGCGAAATCCTCGGCTACGAGGCGCAGTACCTGGGCAAGGCGCAACTGCAGCGCGGCGAATCGACCACCATCGAGACGACCGGCGACAAGGACGTCATCACGGTCGTGCCGGCCAGCATCGACATCATTGCGTCGCGCGAGGAAATGCGCGCCGGCGACCGCCTGCTGCCCGAGCCGCCGCGCCAGCTGCTGAGCTACGCGCCGCGCGCGCCCTCCACCCAGGTGGACGGCCGCATCGTGTCGGTCTACGGCAACGCCGTGCAGTACGCGGCGCAGAACCAGGTCGTGGCCATCAACAAGGGCACGCGCGACGGCATCGACAACGGCCACGTGCTGGCCATCCTGAAGAACGGCGAGACCATCCTCGACCGCACCGGCGCGCGCAAGGAAACCATCAAGCTGCCGAACGAACGCATCGGCCTGCTGATGGTGTTCCGCACCTTCGAGAAAGTCTCGTACGCACTCGTGCTCGAAATCAACGACACTCCCCGCGCCGGCGACTTCCTCGTCAATCCCTGACACGCGCCTGAGGCTTTTTTCTCGCACACTCGTTTGGAACGCGCAGAACTCGCAGGCTGGCTGCGACTTTCACTGACACCAGGCGTCGGCGACGGCGCCGCACGCCGCCTGCTCGCGGCCTTCGGGCTGCCTGACGCGATCTTCGCGCAGCCCGAGGCGACGCTGGGCGAAGTCGTCAGCACCGCCCAGGCCGCCGCGTTGAAGCAGCCGCCCTCCGGCCTGCAGGCGCAGGTCGACCAGACCTGGCAATGGCTGCACCCCGCGGACGACAACACCGGCGGCGCCATCACGCGCCGCGTCGTGACGCTCGGCGATGCCGGCTACCCGACTTCTCTGCTCGAAATGGTCGACCCGCCGCTGATGCTCTACGTGCTCGGCGCCGCCGCCTTCGACCTCACGCAACTCGGCCGCAGCCTTGCCGTGGTCGGCAGCCGCAACCCGACGCCGCAGGGCGCCAGCCATGCGCGCGCCTTTGCACGGGCGCTGGGCGAAGCCGGCCTGCCCGTCGTCTCGGGACTGGCGCTCGGCATCGACGGCGCAGCGCACCTGGGCGCGCTCGACGCGGCCGGCGACGCCCCCGTGCTCGCCACGGTGGCGGTGGTCGGCACCGGCCTGGACCGCGTGTACCCCGCGCGGCACCGCGACCTGGCGCACCGCATCACGCTGCAAGGGCTGATCGTGAGCGAGCTGCCGCTGGGCACGCCGCCGCTCACGCAGAACTTTCCCAAGCGCAACCGACTCATCGCAGGCCTGGCGCGCGGCACGCTGGTGGTCGAGGCGGCGCTGGCGTCGGGCTCGCTCATCACCGCGCGCCTCACGTCGGAGCAGGGCAAGGAAGTGTTCGCGATCCCCGGTTCGATCCACTCGCCGCAATCGCGCGGCTGCCATGCGCTGATCCGCCAAGGCGCGAAGCTGGTCGAGTCGGTGAACGACATCCTCGAAGAGCTGCCGCCGCTCGCGCCGGCCGCTCGCACGCCGGCCAGCGACACGCCTTCGCCGGCCCCGGAGCATCCGCTGCTTGACGCCCTCGGCTTCGACCCGGTGAGCCTCGATGCGTTGAGCGCGCGCACCGGCTGGAGCGCGGCCCAGCTGCAGGCGAAGATGCTCGAGCTTGAACTCGACGGGCACGTCTCGCGTCTGCCCGGCGGCCTGTTTCAAAGAGCCGCCGTCGGCTGACGCCCAGTCTGCATCCGCTTTTTCGTGGAACACCGCGGAACCGGCTTTGCCGGGCCGCAGGTGTTGCCCCCGGTAGGGGGTTGGCGCAGCGACACGAAGTGCGCGAAGACTGGGGGCGAGCAACGGAATCCTCGGCTATATTGAGCCCATGTTCGAAGTGCTCGTGTTTGTGTATGAAAACTACTGGCGCGGCGATGCCTGCCCCGAACCCGAACAGCTGGGCCGCAAGCTCAGTGCGCACGGTTTCGAGGCGGAAGAAATTCGCGACGCCCTGCAGTGGCTCGACGGCCTGAGCCTGGCCACGCAAGGCCTGCAGTTTGAACACCAGGCCCGTGAAGGCGATGACGACAACGCCATCACCACCGCCCGCGTCACGCTGGGCGGCGCGCCCGATGCGGCGCTGCCCCAGTCGAGCCAGTCGATGCGCGTGTACTCGCCGTCGGAGCAGGAACACCTTGGCGCCGAATGCCTCGGCTTCATCCGTTTTCTCGAACTGTCGAACGTGCTGCCTTGCGGCCTGCGCGAGATCGTCGTCGAGCGCGCGATGGCCGCACCGGGCGACCCGGTGGCGCTGGACGAACTCAAGATCATCGTGCTGATGGTGCACTGGAGCACCGGCATCGAGCCCGATGCCCTCGTGCTCGACGAACTCTGCGAAAGCCGCGAAGGCCGTACGGCGCACTGAGCTCGCCCCCAGTCTTCGCGCACTTCGTGTCGCTTCGCCAACCCCCTACCGGGGGCAACACCAACGGCCTGGCAAAGCCAGTTCCGTGGTGTTTCGCGAACAGAGAGAACAGCCGAAGCGGCTGACTAATTCAGGAGTCGCTCAGGATTCGCATCGAGCTTCGCCAGCGCCTCGCGCGTCGCGCGCGCGGTGAGCGTCTCTTCCTCGGCCGGCACCAGCAGGCCGGCCTGCAGGTACATCGCGAGGCGCCCCGCCTGGATGAGGAAGCTGCGGCCGTCGGCCGAGGCGAACAGGTGCAGCCGCTTGCGGTCGCTGCGCCAGACGAACTGGACCTGGGTGACGCGGTCGTTGTGGTCCAGCATGAACCAGTTGCCGACCTGCAGCTCGTGGGTCCACGCGAGCATGTCTTCCGCGACCTTGACGCCGACGGTGTCGGAAATGACCTCGATGGCGGTCGCATCCACGCCGAGCAGCAGCTCGATGCTCTGCGCGTCCAGCGGCAGGCTGGAGGCGCTGCCGTCGTCGCTCACGAAGTCTTCCAGGTGCGCCAGCCGCTCGGCCATGGCCTCGATCTTGGCCTGGGGAATGGCCTCGGTCTTCGACATGAAGGCGTCGGTGAGCGTGGCGCCGATGGTCTTGATGTGGCCCTCTTGCGGCTCGCCGACGATGCCCAGCAGGTCCATGCCCTGACGCAGGCGTTGCAGCAGCTGCGGCAGGTCTTGAATGACGCGGGCGCGGTCGGCGCGGTTGGGCTTGGCGCTCGCGGCCCAGACCAGCTCGGAGGCCACGCGCTTGAGCATCACGGTGTGCTCGCCCTGTGCGCCGTAGCGCAGCGCGGCGATGGCCAGCACCTCGGCCCAGACCTTGAACAGGAACTCGCGGATCTCGTCGCGCACCGGCATGTCGTTGAGCATCTTGCGCAACTCGATGGTGTACTGGATCGCCATCGTCTCCTTCTGCTCGACCTGCTGCGCCACGCTCATGACGCGCTGCGTGGCGTCGCTCTGCGTGAGGTAGCGGCTGAGGAAGGCGACGAACTCGTCGAACACGAGCTTGAACACGCGCTGGCCGGTTTCGGGGTACTGCTCGATCACCTGCACCACGCGCTTGATCTCGTTCTCGAGCGCGCTGCCGGTGATGGCGGCGGCGTCGAAGCCCATCACGCAGGAGCCCATGCGGTCGATCAGCATGCGCGCGGGGTGCTGCAGGGTGCCGAAGAACTCGGGCTCGGCGATGGCCACGCGCAGCACGGGCATCTGCAGCCGCGCGAACCACACGCGCGCGGAGAACGGGATGCGCTCTTCCGCGAGGATGGCCTGGAACATCAGCGCCACGATCTCGACCGTGGCCTTGTCGGCCGTGGTGGGCGCGCGCTTCTTGAGTTCGGCGGTGCGGCGGCGCAGGTCGACCGCGGTCTGCTGGATCAGCGTGGCCTGCTCGCCACCGCCGTCCATGTACTGCGTGGCCGCCATGCGGTAGGCGACCTCGGCATCGGCGATGGCGCCGGCAAAAGTTCTGGAAAACACGCGGGGCGCGGCCACGCCGCCACCGGTGCCGGTCACCCCGCCCGGTTGCGAGGCACCGGCCTCGCCACCGATGCGCGCGGCGACAAAACGCTTGAGGCTCAGCAGCGCGGTCTGCGCGCGCTGCCGCGCGAAGGCGAGCGGCGAACTGCCCATCATCGAGCTGGAGGCCGAACCCGACGACGGCACCGACGCCTGGAAGCCGAAGCCCGGTCGCTGCGGCTGCGATGGCTGCTGGACATGCGGCACCGCGGCACCGGCCGTACCTTGCCAACCGTGGCCCATCGGCATGTTCGACGTCACCGGCATGCCCATGGACGAGGTGCCGCCGCCCGAATCGCCCGTGCGGCGCACGAAACTCTTGAGGTCGATCTCCTGCATCACGCCCTGCGCGATCAGGAAAGCGTTGGCGCTTTCGTAGGCCTTCACGATCACGTCGGCCAGCGCCTGCTGCACCGTGCCTTGCACGCGGCCCCAGGCCTCGCGGCTCAGGCCGGCGGCCAGCCACTGGTCCACCAGCAGCTGGGCCAGCGTCTCGGGTTTCAGCACGTCCCGGGCATCGAGCTCGTGCGTGCCTTCGAGGTGCTGGATGCGCAGACGCAGGTCGCTGAGTTCAAAGCTGGCCTTGTCGTGGATGGTCTGCGCGAGGCGCGAGGCGAGGATGTTGCTCTCGACCACCTCGTCGCCGATGAGTTCCAGCCGCAGCGCTGCGGGGGCCGACGAGGTGGCACCCGTCGGGCTCGCGCCCAGCGCCTTGCGCCAGCCGGTCTGCGCCAGCGACACCCACTGCGAAGCGTGGTCCTGGAACGCCACGAGGTCGTCGCGGCTCTCCTGCATGGTGCGCGCGCTGCCGACATCGGACGCCACCGAGGTCAGCCGGTCGCGGATGGCCTGGGCCAGCGGAGCGATCGCACCTTCCGTGGCCGCCACGAAACGCTCACGCGCCTCGCGTGCGAGCTGCAGGGAAGAAGCGGACCGCGCAGTGCTCATTGATGGATCGGAAAGGCCGGAGAGAACGGTTCATCGACGACAGCCCCGAGCTTGCATCGGGATGCGCCACCGCACAAGTGCGGGTGACGCGAAGCTGGCGCCGAAGTATCCCTCAGACCACGGCGCCAGCGTTCGGGTCGTCGCCGCCCGGATCGCCGTCGCGCTTGACCGGCGGGCCCTTGATCAGGTCTTCACGCTTCACGCCCAGCCACATCGCGATCGCGGCAGCCACGAAACACGACGAATAAATGCCGAAGCAGATGCCGATGGTCAGTGCCAGCGCGAAGTAGTGCAGCGTCGGGCCGCCGAAGAAGAACATCGACAGCACCACGAGCTGCGTGGAGCCGTGGGTGATGATCGTGCGGCTGATGGTCGAGGTGATCGCGTTGTCGATCACTTCGGTGGTCGTCATCTTGCGGTAACGCCGGAAGTTCTCGCGCACGCGGTCGAAGATCACGACCGACTCGTTCACCGAGTAGCCCAGCACCGCGAGCACCGCCGCCAGCACCGCCAGCGAGAACTCCCACTGGAAGAAGGCGAAGAAGCCCAGGATGATCACCACGTCGTGCAGGTTGGCCAGCACGGTGGACAGCGCGAACTTCCACTCGAAGCGGAACGCCAGGTAGATCATGATGCCGATCACCACCATGGCCAGCGCCTTGATGCCGTTGGTGGTCAGCTCCTCGCCGACCTGCGGCCCGACGACCTCGATGCCGCGCTGCGTGGCCGACGGGTCGACCGACTTCAGCGCCTGCATGACCTGCGCGCTCTGCTGGTCGGAGCTCATGCCCTTCTGGGTGGGCAGGCGGATCTGCACGTCGCGCGAGGTGCCGTAGTTCTGCACCTGCACTTCGGGATAGCCGAGCTTGGTGACGGCCTCGCGCACCTTGCCGATGTCGGCCGATTGCTCGTAGGCCACTTCCATCACCGTGCCGCCGGTGAACTCCACCGACAGGTGCAGTCCGCGGTGGAACAGGAAGAACAGCGCCAGCGCAAAGGTTGCGAAGGAAATGATGTTCAGCACCAGGGCATGGCGCATGAACGGGATGGTCTTGTGGATGCGGAAGAATTCCATGGCGATGGTCCTCGGCCGTTACTTGGTGTCGACCACGGCGGTGCCGTCGGCGCTATCGGTTTTGGGCCGCCAGACGGTGCCGATCGACACAGACTTGAGCTTCTTCTTCTGGCCGTACCAGAAGTTCACGAGGCCGCGCGAGAAGAACACGGCGGAGAACATCGAGGTGACGATGCCGATGCAGTGCACCACCGCGAAGCCGCGCACCGGGCCCGAGCCGAAGGCCAGCAGCGCGATGCCCGCGATCAGCGTGGTCACGTTCGAATCGAGAATCGTGCCCCAGGCGCGGTCGTAGCCCGCGTGGATGGCGGCCTGCGGCGAGGCGCCGTTGCGCAGCTCTTCCCGCACGCGCTCGTTGATCAGCACGTTGGAGTCGATGGCCACGCCGATGGCCAGCGCCATGGCCGCAATGCCGGGCAGCGTGAGCGTGGCCTGCAGCATCGACAGGATGGCGACCAGCAGCATCAGGTTCACGGCCAGCGCGATCGACGAGAACAGGCCGAACAGCGCGTAGTAGGCACACATGAAGACCATGATGGCCAGGAAGCCGTACATCACGCTCTTGAAGCCTTTTTCGATGTTGTCGGCACCGAGCGTCGGGCCGATCGTGCGCTCCTGGATGATCTCCATGGGCGCAGCCAGCGAGCCGGCGCGCAGCAGCAGGGCGAGGTCGCTGGCCTCGGCCACTGTCATCGAGCCCGAGACCTGGAAGCGGTTGCCCAGCTCGCCGTTGATCGACGGGGCCGTGAGCACTTCGCCCTTGCCCTTCTCGAAGATCAGCATGGCCATGCGCTTCTTGTAGTTCTCGCGGCTGACGTCGCGCATGATGCGACCGCCCTTGGCGTCCATGGTCAGGTCGACCTTGGGCTGGTTGCTCTGCTGGTCGAAGCCGGGCTGGGCGTCGGTGAGGTTCTCGCCGGTGACGAGCACCTGCTTCTTCACGATCACCGGACGGCCACCGCGGTCGAAGAATTTCTCGGAGCCGAAGGGCACGGGCGCGCCGCTCAGTTCGGCCGCGCGGCCTTCGGAGCTTTCGTCCACCATGCGCATTTCGAGCGTGGCGGTGCGGCCCAGGATTTCCTTGGCCTTGGCCGTGTCCTGCACGCCGGGCAGCTGCACGACGATGCGGTCCAGGCCCTGCTGCTGGATCACCGGCTCGGCCACGCCGAGTTCGTTGATCCGGTTGTGCAGGGTCGTGATGTTCTGCTTGAGCGCGGCGTCCTGCAGGCGGCGGGCCGCCTCGGGCTTGATGGTGGCGGTCAGGCGCCAGTTGGTGCCGTCTTGCGTGTCGGTGGTGCTGAGGTCGGGGAACTGGTCCACGATCAGGCGCTTGGCGGTCTCGAGCGAGGCCGCGTCGCGGAAGCTCACCTCGACGGTCTGGCCGTTGCGGCTGACCTGGGTGCCGCGGATGTTCTTGTCGCGGAAGGTGGTGCGCAGGTCGCTCGCGAACGATTCGGCCTTCTTGTCGATGGCGCCCTTCATGTCGACCTGCAGCAGGAAGTCGACGCCGCCGCGCAAGTCGAGGCCCAGGTACATCGGGTACGCATGCAGTGCCGTGAGCCACTTGGGCGAGCGCGACAGCAGGTTCAGCGCCACCGTGTAGGGCGGGTCGCTGGCGTCGGGCACCAGGGCGCGCTGCACGACGTCGCGCGCCTTGAGCTGGTCGTCGGTGGTGGTGAAGCGGGCGCGCAGGGAGCCGGCGTCCAGCGTCACCAGGTCGGGCGTCAGGCCGGCGGTCTTCAGCGCCTCCTCGACCCGGGCCTGGGTGGCGGCGTCGACCTTGACGGTCGTCTTGGCCGCGGACACCTGCACCGCGGGTGCCTCGCCGAAGAAATTGGGCAGGGCGTAGATGAGCCCCACGAGTAGCACGATCACGATGATCGTGTACTTCCAGACCGGGTAACGGTTCATGAGAAGGCGCTTTTCACAAGCGTTTCAGAAATGGAACACGGCGTGACTTGGGGCCCTGCGCCGTGAAGCGCAAGGTTCAGCTCACGCTTTTATTGCTTGACGGCGCCCTTGGGCAGCACCTGGACCACCGCGCTGCGCTGGATCTTGATCTCGATGCCGTTGGCGATCTCGAGACCGAGGTACTGGTCGCTGATGGACGTGATCTTGCCGAGCACGCCGCCGGCCGTGGCGACTTCGTCACCCTTGGCCAGGGCTTCGATCATGGCGCGGGCTTCTTTCTGGCGCTTCATTTGCGGGCGGATCATGACGAAATACAGCACCACGAACATCAGCACCAGCGGCAGCATGCTGCCCAGCGAAGACAACATGTCGCCACCA
Source organism: Variovorax sp. FW301-JW7 (assembly GCF_058788795.1). Taxonomy (NCBI): domain Bacteria; kingdom Pseudomonadati; phylum Pseudomonadota; class Betaproteobacteria; order Burkholderiales; family Comamonadaceae; genus Variovorax; species Variovorax sp. FW301-JW7. Next base: position 250,914 of record NZ_JBYTBC010000009.1, on the reverse strand, counting down.
CCGGCGGCTGCGGGCGCGGTTTGAGCGAAAGCAGAGGAAATGAACAAGAGAGTCTCCAGCAGAGGGAAGAGAGAAGAAAAAGACTTCAGATGCGCAGGCCGGGCCCGCGGTTCCGCGCCCACGAGGGATGCGGGCCGCAAGTCAGAGGCTCGGCGGGGGAGGCCGCGCGCAGTCGGGCATTGTATTCGTCGCAGATGGCCGTTTCGCGCCCTTATCCGGCGCGGCCCGGAGGGCTTTCAGCTATCGTTTCAATAGCAAAGAGCGCCGCAAGGGCGCTCTTTGTCAGGGGAAACGGGCCTGGCGGATCAGGCCGCTGCGCGCTGCGCCTGGGGGTTGCGCCACTTGCCCATCAGCTCGGTCCAGCGGGTGCGGGCCGCCGCGAGGTTGCGCTCCTTCACGTGGCCGTAGCCGCGGATCTGCTCCGGCAGCGCCGCGATCTCCAGCGCCAGCGCGTGGTTGTCGGCACGCAGGCCCTTGAGCACTTCCTCGATGCTGGCGCGGTACTCGCCGATGAGGGCGCGCTCGGTCTTGCGCTCTTCGGTGCGGCCGAAGACATCGAGCGCCGTGCCGCGCAGGCCCTTGAGCTTCGCCAGCAAGCGGAAGCCCGTGAGCATCCAGGGGCCGAACTTCTGCTTTTGCAGCTGGCCCTTGGCGTTCTTCTTGGCCATGAGCGGCGGCGCCAGGTGGTAGTTGAGCTTGTAGTCGCCTTCGAACATGCCCTCGACGCGGTCCAGGAAGGTGCGGTCGGTGTGCAGGCGGGCGACTTCGTACTCGTCCTTGTAGGCCATGAGCTTGAACAGGTAGCGCGCCACCGTTTCGGCCAGGCCCGTGCTCTTGCCGACGGCCGACTCGACCTGCTGCACGCGGCCGACGAAGGCCTTGTATTCCTCGGCATACGCGGCGTTCTGGTAGCCGGTCAGGAACTCGGCGCGGCGCGCCACCAGGGCCTCGACCGTCTCGCGCTTCTTGAACTCGATGACCTGGCCCGGGCGCACGCGCTTTTGCAGCTCGTCCGGGCGCACGGCGGCCTGGCGGCCCCACTCGAAGGCGGTCTTGTTGTTCTCGATGGCCACGGCGTTCAGCTCGATGGCGCGCATCAGCGACTCGTGCGCCAGCGGCACCCAGCCCTTTTGCCAGGCGTAGCCCAGGATCATCGGGTTGACGTAGATGGTGTCGCCCATCAGCGCGGTGGCAGCGGCATCGGCGTCGAAGGCGCCCAGGCCGTCGATGCCCACGGCGCGCGCAATTTCAGCGGCGCAGGCGTCTTCGGGGTTCTGCCAGTTGGCGTTGCGCACGAAGGCGGCCGTGGGCGCGCTGTGGCTGTTGAGCGCCACGTGCGTGCGCCCTTCGCGCATGCGCGCCATGGTCTCGGCGTTGATCGTGACCAGCGGGTCGCAGGCCAGGATCAGGTCGGCCGCCGCGGTGCCCACGCGGGTGGTGCGGATGTCGTCCTGCGTGTCGCCGATGAGCACGTGGCTCCAGGTGGCGCCGCCCTTTTGCGCCAGGCCCGCCGCGTCCTGCGTGACGATGCCCTTGGCCTCGATGTGCGCGGCCATGCCCAGCAGCTGGCCGATGGTGATCACGCCGGTGCCGCCGACGCCGGCCACCACCACGCCCCAGACCTTGCCGCCCGCGAGCGACGGAATGGCGGGCTCGGCCAGCAGGCCGAGCTCGGCCGGCGTGGCCGCCTTGTTCTTGCCCTTCTTCTTGAGCTGGCCGCCTTCGACCGTCACGAAGCTCGGGCAGAAGCCCTTCAGGCAGCTCATGTCCTTGTTGCAGCTGCTCTGGTTGATGGTGCGCTTGCGGCCGAATTCGGTTTCCAGCGGCTCCACGGAGAGGCAATTGCTCTGCACGCTGCAGTCGCCGCAGCCTTCGCAGACCAGCTCGTTGATGACCACGCGCTTGGCCGGATCGACGGCCGTGCCCCGCTTGCGGCGGCGGCGCTTTTCAGTGGCGCAGGTCTGGTCGTAGATGATGGCCGTGGTGCCGGACATGGCGCGGAACTCGCGCTGGATCTCGTCCAGCAGGTCGCGGTGCTTCACCTGCACGTGGTCGCCCGGAATGCTCACGCCCTCGTACTTCTCGGGCTCGTCGGTGACGATGACGACCTTCTTCGCGCCTTCGGCGTGCAGGCTTTCTGCAATCTGCAGCACCGAGTGGCCCTCGGGGCGCTCGCCGACCTGCTGGCCGCCGGTCATGGCGACCGCGTCGTTGTAGAGGATCTTGTAGGTGATGTTCACGCCCGCCGCGATGCTCTGGCGAATCGCCAGCAGGCCGCTGTGGAAGTACGTGCCGTCGCCCAGGTTGGCGAAGATGTGCTGGTCGGTCGTGAAGGGCTGCTGGCCGACCCATGGCACGCCCTCGCCGCCCATCTGCGTGAAGCCGATGGTGGAGCGGTCCATCCAGGTTGCCATGAAGTGGCAGCCGATGCCGCCCATCGCACGCGAACCTTCGGGCACGACGGTGCTGGTGTTGTGCGGGCAGCCCGAGCAGAACCAGGGCTGGCGCGTGGCGTCGGCCACGCTGGTGGACGCCTGCTGCACCACCATCGCGCGCTCCTTGGCCTCGAGGATGGCCAGTTGCGCATCGATGCGCGCGGCCATGTCGGCGCCGGCGGCGGCCAGCAGGCCGGTCTTCTTCAGGCGCGCCGCGATGGCCTTGGCGATGAGGGCCGGGTTCAGGTCGGCGTTGGCGCGCAGCAGCGTGTGCGAGGTCGGGTTGGGCATCGACCATTCGCCGCCGGAGTAGCCGTCGGCCGTGGAGCTGGCGCCTTCGTCGAACTTGCCGACCACGTTGGGGCGCACGTCGGAGCGCCAGTTGTAGAGCTCTTCCTTGAGCTGGTATTCGATGACCTGGCGCTTCTCCTCGACCACCAGGATTTCCTGCAGGCCGGTGGCGAATTCGCGCGTGAGTTGCGCTTCGAGCGGCCACACCACGCCCACCTTGTGCAGGCGGATGCCCAGCTGGCGGCAGGCCGCGTCGTCCAGGCCCAGGTCGATGAGCGCCTGGCGCGTGTCGTTGTAGGCCTTGCCGCTGGCCATGATGCCGAAGCGGTCGTTCGGGCCTTCGATCACGTTGTGGTTCAAGCGGTTGGCGCGGATGTAGGCCAGCGCGGCGTACCACTTGTAGTGCATGAGCCGGGCTTCCTGCTCCAGCGCATGGTCGGGCCAGCGGATGTGCAGGCCGCCGGGCGGCATCTCGAAGTCGGTGGGAATGACGATGTCGACGCGCTCGGGGTCGATCATGGCCGTGGCGCTGGACTCGACGATCTCCTGGATCGTCTTCATGCCCGACCACACGCCCGAGAAGCGGCTCAGCGCGAAGGCGTGGATGCCCAGGTCCAGGATTTCCTGCACGTTGGCCGGGAAGAACACCGGCGTGCCGCAGGCCTTGAAGATGTGGTCGCTCTGGTGCGCGGCCGTGCTGCTCTTGGAGATGTGGTCGTCGCCGGCCACCGCGATCACGCCGCCCCAGGCGGTGGTGCCGGCCATGTTGGCGTGCTTGAAGACGTCGGAGCAGCGGTCCACGCCCGGGCCCTTGCCGTACCAGATGCCGAAGACGCCGTCGAACTTGTTGGTGCCCTGCGGCGAGAAGCCCAGCTGCTGCGTGCCCCACAGCGCCGTGGCCGCGAGCTCTTCGTTCACGCCGGGCTGGAAGACGATGTTCTGTTCCTTGAGGAACTTGCTGGCCTTCCACAGCGCCTGGTCGTAGCCGCCGAGCGGGGAGCCGCGGTAGCCGCTGATGAAGCCGGCGGTGTTCTTGCCGACCTGCTTGTCGCGCAGGCGCTGCAGCATCGGCAGCTTGACCAGGGCCTGAACCCCGCTCATGAAGGCGCGCCCGTAGTCGAGGCTGTATTTATCGTCGAGCGTGACGGTTTCTAGCGCGCGGCGAATGTGCTCGGGCAGCGGGGCGTTCATGTTCTCTGTCTCCGTATTGGCAGGGCTTTGTGGGCCTGGCTGAGGGGTGTGGGTCTGTGCCCGGTAGGGCGCAAGCCCATGGTGACGCAAAGTGTATGCCGGGGTCTGCGACAGGTGTTTGCGTTTTTTGCCTCGGAAAAACGACTTTCAGAAAGAATCTTGCTTAACATCCACCCCTATGGAAAGCATTGACAAGTTCGACCTCGCTATCCTGCAAGAACTGCAGACCGATGGCCGCCTCACGAACGCCGAGCTGGCGCAGCGCGTGGGCCTGTCGGCGGCGCCCTGCTGGCGCCGCGTGCGCGCGCTCGAAGACGCCGGCTTCATCAAGGGCTACCGCGCCGAGATCGACCGCCACAAGATCGGGCTGGGCGTGCTCGCTTTCGTGCGCGTGGACACCGAGCGCGTGACCCACGAGGCCACGCGCAAGCTCGAAGACGCGATCCGCAAGATGCCCGAGGTCGTGGCCTGCCACTACATCAGCGGCACCGGCACCTTCGAGCTGCAGGTGGTGGCGCAGGACCTGAACGGTTTCTCGGCCTTCGCGCGGCAGAACCTCATGAACCTGCCGAACGTGAAAGACCTGCACACCAGCTTCTCGCTGGGCGAGGTGAAGGCCAACAGCGCACTGCCGCTGGGGCACCTCGCGAAGTAGCCGCCCCCAAAAAAAGAAAAGGGCCGCCTCCCGCGAGGGAGCCGGCCCGACGGCGATGCGCCTTGGCAGACTGATTAGAAGGTGATGTCCTTCTCGACGTCCTGCAGCTTGCGGCGGGCCAGCGCCAGGTTCGACTTCGCCTTGTCGAGCACGAAGTAGATGAACACGCCTTCCTTCTGCGCCATCGGGCGCAGCAGGTGGTACTGCTTGCCCAGCGTGATCAGGATGTCTTCGATGGTGTCGCTCAGGCCCAGCGCGCGCATCGTCTTGAGCTTGGCACGCATCACTTCGGTGTTGCCAGCGGCGGCCACTTCGAGGTCCACGCCGGTGCCGGCGGCGCCCAGCATCATGCCGCTGGCGGAATCGACCACGGCAGCGCACAGGGCGCCGTCGGCGGTCAGGAGGGTGTCGAGGCTGGTCTGGATCGAGGCCATGTCAGTAAATCCTGTGAGTGAAATTCATGCGAATGAAAAAGAGGGTGGAGACGTCGCATGCCAATCCGTCCCCGCCCGTGAATTCGTGTGGGATGAGGCCTAGGGCTGCGGCGCCTCGAGCGCCCGCACGCAGGCCGCCGTGCGGTACATCGCCTGCGCGAGCACCGCATCGGCGTCGGCGATGACGTTCACCACCAGCGAGGTCTCGCCGCTGTGCACCGGGCTGACGAGCGCAAAGCCGTTGTCGGTCGCCACCGTGATGCAGGTGCAGCGGCCCAGGCCGGCCTCCTGCGACACCACCGCGCCGATGGCGGCGATCGAGCTGGCCATGGCGGCGATGCGCGCGGGCTCGACGTCGCGCCGGGCGACGCTGGCGATCTCGAAGCCGTCGGGCGTGGCCACCACCACCGAGGCGACGCCGCTCACTTCGTCGAGCACGCGACGGGCCTCCACTGCGGCGCGCAGCTTCAGGGCGTGGGGAATCTTCATGGCGCGGGCTCCTCGTCGAGCACTTCGATCTGCATCAGCAGCGTCTCGATCAGCGCGACGACGTCGTCCTTGCGGCGCGGATCGACCGCCAGCAGCGGCAGCACCAGCCCGCGCGCCGCCAGGGCCTGCGCGTAGTCGTCGAGCGTGGGTGTGGGGTGCGACGGCAGGCGGCTCACGCCCACGGCGCAGGGCATGCGCTCGAGCGCGCCGGCGAAACCGTCCAGGTACTGGGCCAGGTCGGCCATCGGGTCGGGGCGGCTGTTGTCCAGCAGGATCGCCAGGCCCAGCGCATCGCGCACCAGGATCTTCCACATGAAGTCGAAGCGGCTCTGGCCCGGCGTGCCGTACAGGCGCAGCCGGTCGCCGTTGTCCAGCGTCACCTGGCCGAAGTCGAGCCCCACCGTGGTGGTGGCCTTGGCGACCGAGGTGTCGGCGTTGGCGACCTCGGTGGCGATCGGCGCGGTCTCGCTGATGGCCGCGATGGCCGTGGTCTTGCCCACGCCCATCGGGCCCGTGAAGACGAGCTTGAAGTCCCTCATGCCGGCGCCCTGCTCAGGCCAGCCCGAGGCGTCGGCGGATGCGCGAGAGCAGGCCGCGCTTGTGCTGCGCGGCCTCGCCGCCGGCGCTGGCCCCCGAGGGGCGCGGCCCGCGGGCTTCCTCCGACCAGGTCAGCGCGCCTTCTTCCTCCAGCAGGCCGAGGAAGGTGCTGCACTCCTGCACGTCGATGCGACCCAGCACGCTGAGGCTTTCGGCCGATTGCGCGCTCTTCGACAGGGCAGCGGCCAGCCGCACGTAGATCGGATGGCGCTGCAGGGTCACCTGCGAGGGCCAGCGGATCAGCGAAGCGCGCGCGCGGATCGAGCGCACCATGGCGCGTGCCGCGTCGCCCGAGGCCCCGCTCGGCGCGACCTGGTTGAGCAACGCGACCAGCTCTTCCGCGTAGATGGGACGCGCCAGCGTGCGGCGCACGGGCGCGGCGGCCACGGCCTCGCCGCGCGCCACCATCGGCACCACGAAGCGCGCGGCCGGTGTCTGCCGCTCGGCGGCCGGCGCATCGCCGTCCACCAGCAACAGGTCGCAGGGCTGCGACTCGCTGACCGTCCACAACGACCGGAGATTGGAGCTGAGGCGAACGATGATCCGCAGCAGCTCGACCTCGACCTGAGGGAGCCCCATGACGCCCAAAACCAATGGCATACCTTCTTCCCTGAGCAATTGCTTTTAATAGTTCCTCATTGTTATATGTGTTAACTAATTGATGCGTTGTGTATCGAATCGATGCCCAAATTTGGACGTGCACCGAGAAGTAACGCACACGATGGGAGCGCCGGGCCGGCGTCGCGGCCCTTCGCAAGACCTCTGGGACACTGGGCCCCATGAATCCCGAAGAAGCTGGCCCACGGGCCCTGTCGCACCTGCACACCTTGGGCCTGCTGACCGACGCGGAACACGCGCAGGCGCTCGCGCACCCCGACCTGCCGAACGCGCCGCTGCGCACCCCGAGCGAAGCGCTGGGTTGGGCAGCCGCCAAGGGCATCGTCGCGCCGGAGGCGCTGCCCGGCCTGCGCGCCCGCGCTGCCCCCGGCGCGCAAGACGAGGCACACCGCACCGTGGCGAATGCGGTGGCCATGGTCAGCGGGCAGGCGCCGGCCTGGGTGCTGCTCGAGATCAGCCTCATGGCGAACCGCCTGGAAGACGGCGTGACCGAGGGCGCCCTCGATCAACTGCAGGCGCTGCAGTTGATCGATCCTGCGCAGCACGCACAGGCCCTCAGCCTGCTGCCCGCACAGGAACCCGAATGGGCCGCGCCCGCTTCGCCGGCCGCCACGCTCGCCTGGGCCGTGCGCACCGGCGTGCTGACGCCCGCGCAGCTGCAGATGCTTGCCACGCCGATGTCCGCGGTCTCGCCGGAGGGCCGGCAGTTCGTGGCCGATGCGCTCGCCCGCACGGAGCGCAACAGCGGCGGGCGCACGAAGACCGTACGCACCCGCACCGTGACGTGGCACTCCACAGGGGCGCCCGCCTCGCCCCGCGCGGGCAAGGTGATCGCGGTCGTGGCAGTGGTGGCCGTCGCGCTCTACTTCCTGTTCGCCCGATAGGCGGCAAGGGCTCCCGATAGCGACCGCCTAAAATGCTCGCCCACCGCTTCCCGCCGGGCGGCAAGACACAAGGACCCCGAATGAACTCTCTACGCCGCGCCCTGGCCCTCGGCCTCGCTGCCGCCACGCTCGCCTTCGGTGCCCAGGCCCAAAACCGCGAACTCACCGTGGCCTCCAGCGCCACCTACGCGCCGTTTGCCTTCGAGAACAAGGACAAGCAGATCGTCGGCTTCGACATCGACATCATCAACGCCATCGCCAAGCAGCAGGGCCTGAAGATCAAGATCGTCAACACGCCCTTCACCGGCATCTTCGGCGCGCTGAACAACGGCGACGTCGACCTCGTGATCTCGGGCGTCACCATCAACGAGAAGCGCAAGCAGAGCTACGACTTCACGCCGCCGTACTTCGCGGCGCGCCAGCTCATCGCGCTGCCGAAGAACAGCACCGTGGCCTCGCTGAAGGACCTCACGGGCAAGAAGATCGCCGTGGTCAGCGCCTCCACCGCCGACGACATCGCCTCGCGCGAGTTCGGCAAGACCAGCCCCAACATCCGCCGCTTCGAGAGCACGCCGCTCATCATTTCCGAGCTGGCCGGCGGCGGCGTCGATGCCGCCATGGGCGACAACGGCGTGATCGCCTACCGCGTGTCGCAGCACCCCGAGCTGAAGACGCTGGACGACAAGTCCTTCCCCGAAGAGGGCTTCGGCATCGTCGTGAAGAAGGGCGACAAGGCGCTGCTGGACAAGCTCAGCGCCGGCCTGGCGGCCATCCGCGCCGACGGCAGCTACGTGACGATCTACAAGAAGTGGTTCAACAAGGACCCGAACGTCCGATGAACCCACATAGCTCGAAGAAGCGCTGCAGTGCGCACGAATACCGCGGAACCGGCTTGGCCGGGCCGCAGGTATTGCCCCCGGTAGGGGGTTGGCGAAGCGACACGAAGTGCGCGCAGCCTGGGGGCGAGCAATAGATGGAACAACCAGTGCTGCTTTTCGGATGGTTCCGCTGGGACATCCTCGTGGAATACAAGGACCTGTTCTGGCAGGGCGCCTGGATGACGCTGCGCATGACCGTGGTCTGCGTGCTGCTCGGGTCGAGCTGGGGCCTGTGCCTGGCGCTCGCACGGCTGGCGCAGGCGCGCCACGCGCCGTGGACCTGGGTCACGCGCGTGCTGCTGCGCTGGCCCGCCACGGTGTACGTGAGCTTCTTCCGGGGCACGCCGCTGTTCGTGCAGATCCTGCTGATCCACTTCGCGGTGATGCCGGTGTTCATCCACCCGACCTCGGGCATCCTGATCGACGGCGAGCTGGCGCGCACGCTCAAGCAGGAGCACGGCGCGCTGATCTCCGGCGTGGTCGCGCTCACGCTGAACTCGGCGGCCTACATCTCCGAAGTGTTCCGCGCCGGCATCCAGTCGATCTCGCGCGGACAGTTCGACGCCGGCCGCTCGCTGGGCCTGAGCCCCGCGCAGGTGATGCGCTACGTGGTGCTGCCGCAGGCCTTTCGCCGCATGCTGCCGCCGCTGGGCAACAACGCGATCGCGCTGCTCAAGGACACCTCGCTGGTGTCGGCCATCGGCCTGGCCGAGCTGGCCTACGCCGCGCGCACCGTGGCCGGCGCGTATGCGCGCTACTGGGAGCCGTACCTCGCGATCTCGGTGGTCTATTGGGTGATGACGCTGGTGCTGACCACGCTGCTGCGTCGCCTGGAACACCGTCTCGCCCGCAGCGACAGAGGTTAGGCGCGCCGCCTCGCGCCACAATAGCGCGACATGCCGCCCATATCCCCCGAAGAGACACCCCTCCCGCCGGCCAAGCCGCAGCCCTCGAACCTCGCGGCGCTCGAGCCGCTGAAGCTCCCCGTGTTCCGCATGCTGTGGAGCACCTGGCTCATCGCCAACATCTGCATGTGGATGAACGATGTGGCGGCGGCGTGGATGATGACCTCGCTCACCACCTCGCCGATCTGGGTGGCGCTGGTGCAGTCGGCCTCCACCCTGCCGGTGTTCCTGCTCGGCCTTCCGAGCGGCGCGCTGGCCGACATCCTCGATCGCCGGCGCTGGCTGGTGGCCACGCAGTTCTGGCTGGCCGGCACCGCCGTGGTGCTGTGCGCCGCCATCGCGCTCGACGTGATGACCGCGCCGCTGTTGCTGGCGCTCACCTTCGCCAACGGCATCGGGCTGGCGCTGCGCTGGCCGGTGTTCTCGGCCATCGTGCCCGAGCTGGTGCCGCGCCAACAGCTGCCGGCGGCGCTGGGCCTGAACGGCATCGCCATGAACGCCTCGCGCATCGTCGGCCCGCTCACGGCCGGCATGCTGATCGCGAGCGCGGGCAGCGTGTGGGTGTTCGCGCTCAACGCGGTGCTGTCGGTGGCCTCGGGCTTCGTGGTGCTGCGCTGGCGCCGCGAGCACACGCCCAACCCGCTGGGCCGCGAGAAGCTCATCAGCGCGATGCGCGTGGGCGTGCAGTTCGTGCGCCAGTCGCAGCGCATGCGGGCGGTGCTCACGCGCGTGTCGCTGTTCTTCTTCCATTCGACGGCGCTGCTGGCGCTGCTGCCGCTCCTGGCGCGCAACCTCCAGGGCGGCGGCGCCGGCACCTTCACGCTGCTGCTGGCCGCCATGGGCACGGGCGCGATCATCGCGGTGCTGTTCTTGCCGCGGCTGCGCCAGGCGCTGGGGCGCGACCAGCTGGTGCTGCGCGGCGCCATGCTGCAGTCGGCCGCCACCGCCGTGATGGCCGTGGCGCCCAACGCCTGGGTCGCGGTGCCGGCGATGTTCTTCGGCGGCATGGCGTGGATCACGGTGGCCAACTCGCTGTCGGTGTCGGCCCAGCTCGCGCTGCCCGACTGGGTGCGCGCGCGCGGCATGTCGACCTACCAGATGGCGATCATGGGCGCGAGCGCGATCGGCGCGGCGCTGTGGGGCCAGGTGGCCACCGTCACGTCGCTGAAGCTGAGCCTGGCCATCGCCGCCGTGAGCGGCACGCTGCTGATGCTGGCAGCCATGCGCTGGGTGACCGACGTGAGCGGCGAGGACGACGTGCGCCCCGCCCAGGCCGGCTGGGCCACCGGTCCGCCGGCCGAGGCGCCGCAGGAAGACGGCCGCGTGGTGATCACGGTCGAGTACCTGATCGACCCGTCGCGCGCCGCGGCCTTCCACCTCGTGATGCAGCAGACCCGGCGCGCGCGCCTGGGCCAGGGCGCGATCGGCTGGGAGCTGCTGCACGACATCGCGCAACCCGAGCGCTACGTGGAGCAGATCGTGGACGAGTCGTGGACCGACCACCTGCGCCGCTTCAACCGCGCCACGGCCGCCGACATGGCGCTGCGCGAACGCCGGCTGGCGTTCCACCTCGGCGAAACAGCGCCCGTCATCACACGCTTCGTGGTGCGGCGCTGAGCCCGTCCGTCAGCGGAAGAACAAGAGCCGCGTGAGGAAGGTGTGGTCGGCCTCCGCCGCCATCAGCCCGACCAGTACCAAAAGGCACAGCGGCGGCAGCAGGATCGCGTAGACCAGCGCCAGCCGTTCCCACGCCATGTGCATGAAGACCGCGACGATGAGCCCGGCCTTGAGCAGCATGAAAGTGATGATCAGGCCCCAGCGCAGGTAGCCCTGCACGTGCAGGTAGTCGACCATGTACGACATCGCGCTGAGCACGAACAGGAGCCCCCAGATCTTCAGGTACAGGCCGATCGGGTGCTGCTGGCCGGTGGTGGTTGTGGTGGTGTTCATGGTCGTCCTCACCAGAGATAGAACAGCGCGAAGATGAAGACCCACACCAGGTCCACGAAGTGCCAGTACAGGCCGACGATCTCGACCACCTGGTAGTTGCCGGCCTTGTCGTAGTCGCCGCGCATCAGCTTGAAGGCCACGGTGAACAGCAGCACCACGCCGGCCGACACGTGCAGCCCGTGGAAGCCCGTGATCATGAAGAAGGCCGCGCCGAACTGCGCCGCGCCCATCGGGTTGCCCCAGGGCCGCACGCCCTCCTCGAGGATCAGCTTGGACCACTCGAAGGCCTGCATGCCCACGAAGAGCTCGCCGAAGGTGGCGGTCACGAGCATCAGCGTGGCAGCGTTCACGCGGTCGCCGCGGTAGGCGAAGTTGACCGCCATCGCCATCGTGCCGCTGCTGCTGATGAGCACGAAGGTCATGATCGCGATCAGCAGGAGCGGCACGTCGGCGCCGCCCACGTGCAGCGCGAACACCTCGCTCGGATTCGGCCACGCCGCCGTGGTCGAGACACGCACCGTCATGTAGCCCGTGAGGAAGCAGCTGAAGATGAAGATGTCGCTCAGCAGGAAGATCCACATCATGGCCTTGCCCCACGAGACCTGGAAGGCCTGGCGGTCGGACGACCAGTCGGCCACCAGCCCGCGCCAGCCGCTCGCGGCGACGGCGGAGCCGGTGAGGGTTGCGGTGGTGGGGTTCATGCGAAGCCTCCTCACGCCGTGCCGCAGAGGACGCGCGCCACCTCCGGCGTCACCCATCCCAGCAGTGCGAACAATGCCAGCCACACGGCCAGCATGAAGTGCCAGTAGCGCGCGCACAGCGCGATGCGCCAGCCGGCCCGGGCGGGATCGGCCCACGCGACGCGCGCCGCCATCGCCCACCCGACCAGCCCGCCCGCCAGGTGCAGCCCGTGCATGGCGGTCAGCAGGTAGAAGAAGCTGCCCGACGGGTTGCCCGCCGGCATGACCTGCGCGTGCACCATGGCGCCCCAGGCCCACAGCTGCACGCCGAGGAAGCCCGCGGCGCACAGGCCGCCGGCCAGCAGCAGGCGGCGCATGCGCACCGGGTCCACGCGGCGCGAGGCGGCTTCCAGCGCCACGCTGCCCGCCGCCAGCAGCGCCGAGCTGAGCCACAGCTGCCACGGCAGCGCGAGCGCGACCGCGTCGCCGCTGCTCATGCGCATCACGTAGGCCACGGTGAAGAGGGAGAACAGCGCGGTGACCACGCCCATGAAGACCCACAGGCCGATGCCCGCCGCGCTCGCGTGCGCGTCGCGCAGCCGCACGTCGCGGGGCAGGCCGCGCAGGCGCAGGGCAGCGTCGGCGTTCATGCCGGTGCTCCTCGTGCGCCGCTCACCGGCACGTCGTTCTCGTCGTCGCTGGCCTGCGGCGGCGCGTTCTGCGCGATGAAGTCTTCCGCCGCGCCCGGCACGCCGTAGGCGTAGGCCCAGCGGTAGGCCACGGGCAGCCGCGGCCCCCAGTTGCCGTGGCCGGGCGGCGTCTCGGGTGTCTGCCATTCGAGCGAGGCGGCGCGCCACGGGTTGGCGCCGGCCGGCCGGCCGCGCCAGGCGCTCCAGGCCAGGTTGGCGATGAAGAGCAGCTGCGCCGCGCCGACCACCAGCGCGACCACGGTGATGAAGGTGTTGAGGCTGAAGGCCGAGGGCGGAATGAACTTGTAGCCGTCGAAGTTGTAGTAGCGCCGCGGCATGCCCAGCACACCGAGGTAGTGCATCGGGAAATAGATCGCGTAGGTGCCCAGGAAGGTGATCCAGAAATGCAGCCGGCCGATCCGGTCGTCCAGCACGCGGCCGGTGATCTTGGGGAACCAGTGGTAGATGCCGCCGAACACCACCAGCAGCGGCGCCACGCCCATCACCATGTGGAAGTGCGCCACCACGAAGTAGGTGCCCGACAGCGGGATGTCCACGCTCACGTTGCCCAGGAACAGGCCCGTGAGCCCGCCGATCACGAAGGTGCACATGAAGGCCAGCGCGAACAGCATCGGCACCGACAGGTGGATGTCGCCGCGCCACAGCGTCAGCAGCCAGTTGTAGACCTTGATCGCCGTGGGCACCGCGATGACCAGCGTGGTGGTGGCGAAGAAGAAGCCGAAGTACGGGTTCATGCCGCTCACGAACATGTGGTGCGCCCACACCACCACGCTGAGCCCGCCGATGGCCACGATGGCCCACACCATCGTGCGGTAGCCGAAGATGCGCTTGCGCGCGTGCACGCTGATCAGGTCCGACACGATGCCGAAGGCCGGCAGCGCCACGATGTAGACCTCGGGATGGCCGAAGAACCAGAACAGGTGCTGGAACAGCAGCGGGCTGCCGCCCTTGTAGCCCGTGACCTGCCCCATCGACACCAGCGCCGGCATGAAGAAGCTGGTGCCCATCGTGCGGTCCAGCAGCAGCATCACGCCGCTGACGAACAGCGCCGGAAAGCCCAGCAGCGCCAGCACCGTGGCCACGAAGATGCCCCACACCGTGAGCGGCATGCGCAGCAGCGTCATGCCCCGGCAGCGCGCCTGCAGCACGGTGGTCGCGTAGTTCAGGCCGCCCATGGTGGTGGCCACGATGAAGATCAGCAGCGACACCAGCATCAGCACGATGCCGCCGCCGTGGCCCGGTGTGCCGGGCAGGATCGACTGCGGCGGGTACAGCGTCCAGCCCGCGCCGGTGGGGCCGCCCGCGACGAAGAAGCTCGCCATCAGCACCACCACCGACAGCAGGTAGACCCAGAAGCTCAGCATGTTGAGGTAGGGGAACACCATGTCGCGCGCGCCCACCATGAGCGGGATCAGGTAGTTGCCGAAGCCGCCCAGGAACAGCGCCGTGAGCAGGTAGATCACCATGATCATTCCGTGCATGGTCACGAACTGGTAGTAGCGCTCGGCGTTGATGAACTCGAACTGGCCCGGGAAGCCCAGCTGCAGCCGCATCAGGTTGGACAGCACCAGCCCGACCACGCCCACCGCGATGGCGGTGCAGGCGTACTGCACGGCGATCACCTTGTGGTCCTGGCTCCAGACGTAGCGGCGCAGGAAGCTCTGCGGCGCCGGGTGGCCGGCGTCGTCGTGTTCGTCGTCTTGAGTGAGCGCAGAAGAAGTCATCGCGCAGCCTTCTGTTCGGTGGCAGCCTGCGCCGGCGGGCTGCCCAGACTCTGGATGTAGGCCACCAGCGCGGCCAGTTCCTCGTCGCTCAGGTCGATCTTCGGCATCACCGGCGGGAAGCCCTTCACATGGCGCGCCTGCGGGTCGCGGATGAAGCTGCGCAGGTAGGCCTCGTCGACCAACGCGGTGCTGCCGTCGGCCATCGACTCGTTCTTGCCGTACAGGCCCTTCCAGGTCGGTCCGACGCGCGCGCTGCCGTCGACGGTGTGGCAGGCCACGCAGCCCTTGGCGTCGGCCAGCGCGCGGCCCTGGTCGACGCGTGCGCCGCCACCGCCGGCCGGTGCCTGTGCCGCCTGCGTCGCCTGGGCCGCCTGCGCCAGCTGCATCGCGCCGAAGGTCGGCAGCGTCGCGCGCCAGGCGTCGTAGGCCGCCGCGTCCTCCACCACCACGAAGCCGCGCATGTTCGGATGCCCCACGCCGCACAGCTGCGCGCACAGCGCCTCGTAGCGGCCCGCGACGGTCGGCGTGAACCAGAAGCGGCTCACCTGCCCCGGCACGATGTTCATGCGCGCGCGGATGGGCGGCACGAAGAAGTCGTGCAGCACGTCGTGGGAGCGCATCAGCACCAGCACCGGCTGGCCGATCGGCAGGTGCACCTCGTCACCGGGGACCAGCAGGTCGTCCTGCCCCGCAGGGTCGGCCGGGTCGAGCCCGAAGGGGTTGGCGGCGCTGACGAAGCGCGCATCGGTCGCGCCCAGCTTGCCGTCCGCGCCCGGCAGGCGGAAGCGCCACTGCCACTGCTGGCCCAGCACCTCGAGCACGAGCGCGTCATGCGGCGTGCGCACGTAGTTCGCGTACACCACGAGGCCGGGCGCCAGCAGCGCCATGATGCCGACGGTGGTGGCGCCGATCAGCCAGCGCTCGAGCGTCTTGTTCTCAGGCGCATGCGGCGCCACGCGGCGCCCCTCGCGGTGGCGAAAGCGCACCACGGTGTAGGCGAGGAACAGGTTGATGACGACGAAGAACAGGCCCGTGATGACCAGCGTGATGGTCAGCGTGTCGTCCATGCGCTGCCAGTTGGAGGCCAGCGGCGTCGTCCACCACGGGTTGACGAGGTGGAACGCCACCGAGGCCCCCACGATGAGCAACAGGACGACGGCGATGGTCATGTGCTGCGCTCCCTGGGGTGGCCATCGGGGGTTCCGGGGATCGCATGCGCGGTGGCTTCAGCGGATCGCCGGAATCCGCGGCTCTTCGCCCTCGAAGCGGGCCTCGGGGTGCGTGGCCTCCAGCATCGCCTCGACCTCGCGCACGCGCGCGGGCGGCAGGTCGACCATCAACAGGACCTGGCCCTGCGCGATGGCGCTCTCGAAGCGCGCCAGCCGCGGGCTCGGGATCGACACGCCGACCATGGTGGCCGACCACGCGCCCACCACGCCGCCCAGCAACGCCAGGCCCACGGCCACGGCCCATTCGGGCTCGTCGCCGAACACCGGGAACAGCAGCGCGGCCAGCAGCCCGGCGACGACACCGCAGGCGGTGCCGAGCACCCAGCCGGTCTTGGCGGCGTGAACGAGGTCGGAGGTCTGCCAGACGTTGGCCGCATGGAGCCCGGCCATGTCCTGGCCTTCGCGTGCGGCGAAATGCAGGTGCGCGATGTCGACACGCGCCCGCAGCAGATCGTGCATCGCCTGCCTGGCACTCGCCAGGTCCGGCAACAGCCAATAGATGCGTCTTTTCACGGCGCCTCCTTTCCGTCTTGCGACGAGCAAGAGACCATGCCTGAGTTATAGGCTCCAGAGGGGCCGCATTCAAGTCGGCCGCGGGCGCCCGCGCCGGACGATGCGACACGGCGCCCGCAGGTGTTTTGACCACCTGCATCGTTTTGCTGGCACGCCACTTGCAAGCAGCTATGCAAGGGTATCCACGCATGGCCTACCTTTTTTGACCACGTGGATAATTTAGACTCCCCCACCCGTTCTCATGAGGTTTGCCACGATGAATCCGCCCCCGTTGCGCAGCCGCTTCTGGTCCGACCTGACCAGTGAAGAGTTCTCCCGCCTCGACCGCGAACGGCTGATCGCCGTGCTGCCGGTGGGGGCGACCGAACAGCACGGCCCCCATTTGCCGATGTCCACCGACACCGCCACCATCGACGGCATGGTGCGCGCCAGCCTGCCCTACCTGCCCGACGACCTGCCGGTGCTGTTCCTGCCCACCGTGCCCTACGGCAAGAGCAACGAGCACTCGCGCTACCCGGGCACGCTCACCGTGTCGGCCAACACGCTGATCTCGCTGTGGAAGGACGTCGGCGCCTGCGTCGCCAAGGCCGGCGTGCGCAAGCTGGTGCTCTACAACAGCCACGGCGGGCAGATGAGCGTCATGGACATCGTGGCGCGCGACCTGCGCGAAGAGCACGACATGATGGTCGTGGCCGCCAACTGGTACACGCTGGGCCTGCCCGAGGGCCTGTTCACCGCGCACGAAGGCAAGCACGGCATCCACGCCGGCGACCTCGAAAGCTCGGTGATGCTGCACCTCACGCCCGATTACGTGCGCCGTGACCAATTCCAGAACTTCGGCTCCATGACCGAGCAGCTGGCCGCCGAGAACAAGTTCCTGTCGATCACGCCCAGCGGCAAGCTCGGCTGGCAGATGCACGACATCAACCCGGCCGGCGCCGCCGGCGACGCCACCCGCGCCAGCGCCGAGAAGGGCGCCGCGGTGCTCGACCACGTGGGCCAACGCTTCGTCGAGCTGCTGCACGAGATCGACCGCTTCCCGCTCTCGCGCCTGGCCAACGTTCCGGCCTGGCGCTGACGCCAAGGAGTCCCATGGAAAGCACCACGCCATCCACGCCGCCCCTGGTCCGCCTGCGCAACGTCGGCAAGCGTTTTGCCAACGGCACGCTCGCCCTGCAGGGCATGACGCTCGACATCGGCGAGCACGACTTCGTCAGCTTCCTGGGCCCCTCGGGCTGCGGCAAGAGCACCGCGCTGCGGCTGATCGCCGGGCTCACACGCATCAGCTCGGGCGACATGCAATGGTCGGGTGCCAACACAGGCGTGGCCAAGAACAGCAAGAGCGACCGCGACCTGGGCTTCGTGTTCCAGGAGCCCACGCTCATGCCCTGGACCAAGGTGTTCGACAACGTCTGGCTGCCGCTCAAGCTCGCGGGCATGAGCCGCGACGAGGCCGCGCCGGTGGTGCAGCACGTGCTGGAGCTGGTGGGCCTCTCGCGCTTTGCCGACGTGTACCCGCGCGAGCTCTCGGGCGGCATGAAGATGCGCGTGTCGATCGCGCGCGCGCTGGTCACGCACCCGCGCCTGCTGCTGATGGACGAGCCCTTTGCCGCGCTCGACGAGATGACGCGCATCAAGCTCAACAACGACCTCCTGGCCATCTGGCGCGAGCACCGCTTCTCGATCGTGTTCGTCACGCACAGCGTGTACGAGTCGGTCTACCTGTCGAACCGCATCGTCGTGATGGCGGCGCGCCCGGGCCGCGTGATCGACGAGATCGCCATCGACGAGCCCTACCCGCGCGGAGAAGCCTTCCGCACCTCCAGCCGCTACAACGCGCACTGCACGGCTGTTTCGCAATCTCTGCACGGAGCGCTCCATGGCCTCGACATCGACCATTGAAACCGTGATGCCCCTCGACACCACCAACGAAGCCACGCCGTCCGCCGAGACGCTGCGCGCGCACGAAGACAAGCTGCGCCGGCGCGAGGCCACGCTGCGCATCGTCGTGCCGGTCGTCATCGTCGCGGCGCTGCTGCTGGTGTGGGAATGGATGGTGCGCGCCAACGACATCCCGCACTACATCCTGCCCGCGCCCTCGCTCATCCTGCGCACGCTGTTCGACAACTGGGGTTCGCTCTCGGGCGCGCTGTGGTTCACGGTGAAGCTCACGCTGCTGGCGCTGGGCGCCGCCATCGTCGGCGGCGTGCTGCTGGCGATTGCGTTTGCGCTGTTCAAGTGGGTGGAGATCGGCCTGTTCCCGATCGCCGTGATCCTGCAGGTGACGCCGATCATCGCGATCGCGCCGCTCATCTTGATCTACGTGTCGAGCACCACCGCGGCGCTCTTGCTGTGCGCGTGGATCGTGGCCTTCTTCCCCATTTTGTCGAACACCGTCATCGGCCTGAAGAGCGCCGACAGCAACCTGCGCGACCTGTTCCAGTTGTACAAGGCCTCGCCCTGGCAGACCTTCCGCTACCTGCTGGCGCCCAGCGCACTGCCGTACTTCATGGCGGGCCTGAAGATCGCCGGCGGCCTGAGCCTGATCGGCGCGGTGGTGGCCGAGTTCACGGCCGGCACGGCGGGCAAGGAAACGGGGCTGGCCTCGCGCATCCTCGAGTCGAGCTTCCGCACCGAGATCCCGATGATGTTCGCGGCGCTGCTGCTGGTGTCCTTGCTGGGCATCGTGATCTTCATCGTGTTCGCCGCCCTGTCGCGGCTGGTGCTCGGCCACTGGCACGAGAGCGAGATGCGCCGTGAACGCTAGAACCCCGCTGTCCACCGTCGACTGGGACGCCGTGCGCGAGGAGCTGCGCGGCCTGAACGTGATCGCCACGCCCAGCCAGCGCAAGCAGCTGTCGAAGGACTTCTACTGGTACAGCCCCATCCTCACGGCGCAGCTCGCGGGCTGCGTGGCCGACCTCGTGGTCAAGGTCAGCACCGAGGACGACGTGCGCCAGGCCGCGGCCGTGGCCGCCAAATGGAAGCTGCCGCTCACCGTGCGCGCGGGCGGCACCGGCAACTACGGCCAGTGCGTGCCGCTCGAAGGCGGGCTCGTGCTCGACGTGACGCAGATGTGCCGCGTGCTCGACCTGGCCGAGGGCCGCATCCGCGTCGAGGCCGGCGCGCGCATGCACGACATCGACCTGGCCGCGCGCGAGACCGGGCAGGCGCTGCGCATGTGGCCCTCGACCTGGCACGTGGCCAGCATCGGTGGCTTCATCGCGGGCGGCTTCGGCGGCATCGGCTCGTTCCGACACGGCATCCTGCGCGACCCCGGCAACCTGCTGCGCGCGCGCGTGATGACGGTGGAGCGCGAGCCGCGCGTCATCGAGCTGGTGGGCGACGAGATCCAGCAGGTGCACCACGCCTACGGCACCAACGGCGTGATCCTCGACGTGGAAGTGGCGCTGAGCCCGGCGGTCGACTGGGTGCACTGCACGGCGCTGTTCGACACCTACCGCGGCGCGCTCGACTTCGGCATCGCCGCGCAGGCGCCCTCGCTGGACATCTTCCTGCTGTCGACCGTGGAGGCGCGCTTCTCGCCCTACTACACGGCCATGGGCGATCGCTTTCCGCCCGACCGGCACGCGGTGTTCACCATGGTCTCGCCCGACTCGATGGCCGAGTTCCGCGCGCTCGCGGCGGCGCACGGCGGCACCCTGTCGGTGGCCGGCACCGAGGCCGAGCTGCAGGCCGAGGGCCTGCCGCCGGCCTACGAGTGCGCCTTCAACCACACGACGCTGCAGGCGCTGAAGGCCGACCGCAGCTGGACCTACCTGCAGGTGGCCTACGCCCAGCCCTTCGACCCGGCCGTGGTCGAGCGCCACATGCAGATCTTCGGCGACGACGTGCTGCAGCACCAGGACTTCGCGCGCGCCAACGGCCAGTGCGGCACCTTCGGCATCCTGCTCGTGCGCTGGAAGGGCGAGGCCCACCAGTACGAGGTGATGCGCGAGATCGAGTCGCAGGGCGGCGCGCAGATCTTCAACCCGCACGTCTTCACCATCGAGGACGGCGGCATGAAGACCATCGACACGCAGCAGATCGAGTTCAAGAAGCGCAGCGACCCGATGGGCCTGATGAACCCCGGCAAGACGCGCGGCTGGACGCCCGACATGGCCGTCGAGCGCTGAAAAAACATTTAGTCTTCGCATCCCGTCCCCACCCCAACCTCCACAGGAGTCCGTCCCCATGCGCATCCCCGCTTTCTCTCTTCGGCCGCTGGCCTTCGGCCTGGCCCTCGCAGGCGCCGCCTTCGCCGCGCACGCCCAGGAAAAAGTGGTGTTCGCCACCAACTGGAAGGCGCAGGCCGGCCACGGCGGCTTCTACCAGGCGCTGGTGGACGGCACCTACAAGAAGTACGGCCTGGACGTGGAAATCATGCAGGGCGGCCCGATGGTCAACAACCGGCCCATGCTGCCGGCCGGCAAGATCGACTTCCTCATGACCGGCAACCTGCTGCAGTCCTTCGACAACGTGAAGAACGGCGTGCCCACCGTGGTGGTCGCGGCCATCTTCCAGAAAGACCCGCAGGCCATGTTCGCCCACCCGGGCCAGGGCTACGACACCTTCAAGGACATGACCAAGGCGCCCGTGGCCTTCATCGGCAAGGACGGCCAGTTCAGCTTCTGGCAGTGGATGAAGTCGGAGCACGGCTTCAAGGATTCGCAGCTCAAGCCCTACACCTTCAACGTGGGCCCGTTCCTGGCCGACAAGAAGTCGATCCAGCAGGGCTACGCCATCTCGGAGCCGCTGTCGATCAAGGCCCAGGCCGGCTTCGACCCGGTGGTGCACCTCCTGGCCGACCACGGCTTCTCGACCTACGCCACCACCATCGAGACCCGCGCCGACCTCATCAAGACCAAGCCCGAGACGGTGCGCAAGTTCATCGAGGCCTCGATCGTCGGCTGGAACAACTACCTCTACGGCGACAACAAGGCCGCCAACGAGCTCATGGCCAAGACCAACCCCGACGCCACGCCGGCCGCGCTGCAGGGCTCCATCGATCTCATCAAGAAGATGGGCATCGTGGACAGCGGCGACTCGCTCACCAAGGGCATCGGCGCGATGGACGAGGCACGCGTGAAGGACTTCTACGACAAGATGGTCAAGGCCGGCCTGTACAAGCCGGGCGAGATCGACCTGTCGAAGGTCGCGACCACGCAGTTCGTCAACAAGGGCGTCGGTGTCGACGTTCGCAAGAAGCTCACCGGCAAGTAATTCGCTTCGTTTTTTCCCGTGGGTCGCGCGGGGCTTGCGCCGGGGTCAGATGCCGGCGCCTGGGTTGCCATAAGGCACTGCGCGGCCTTTGTTCCCTTGGGCTCTGACCCCGTCTCGCCGAACAGGCGAACCGGCCCGAAACATGAAAACGCTCGTCGTCCATTGCCATCCGAACCCTGACAGCTTCAACCACGCGCTGTACCGCACCGCCCTCGAGGCCCTCACGCCGCGACACCCCGTCAAGGCCATCGACCTGTACGCCGAGGGCTTCGACCCGACGCTGACACGCGAAGAGCGCATCGCCTACCTCGACAACCCCGAACTGATCCGCGAACGCGTGAAACCCCACGTCGAAGCGCTGCTGTGGGCCGAGCACCTGGTGTTCGTCTACCCCACCTGGTTCCATGGACCGCCGTCCATGCTCAAGGGCTGGCTCGAGCGCGTGTGGCTGCCAGGCGTGGCCTTCCTGCCCGCGGAGCGCAAGGGACAGCTCGCCAAGTCGGGCATGCGACACATCCGCCGGCTGACGGTGGTGACCACCGGCGGCTCGCCGCGCTGGTTCGTGATGGCCATCGGCGACCCGGGGCGGCGGCTGTTCACGCGCGCGCTGCGGGCGCTGTTCGCGTGGCGCTGCAAGGTCACGTGGCTGCAGCTGCACGACATGAACGCCGTCACCGACAGCGACCGCACCCATTTCATCGCGCGCGTGGCGCGCACGCTGCACAACATCCAGTAGACAAGCAGGGAGACACACACCATGAGCCTCGAACGCACGCTGACCGTCCGTGTCGAACGCATCTCGCGGCAGACGCCGGAAATCCTGGCCTTCGAGCTGGCGCATCCGTGGGGCCGACCGCTGCCCGGCTACGAGGCCGGCGCGCACATCGACGTGCACATGCCCGGCGGCTTCTCGCGCCAGTACTCGCTGGCGCGCGCACCCTCGGGCACCTGCGGCTACGTGATCGGCGTGAAGCGCGAGCACGCCAGCCGCGGCGGCTCGGCATCGATGCACGAGCGCGTGCGCGAGGGCGACCTGATTGCGATCAGCGCGCCGCGCAACACCTTCCCGCTGCGCGCCGAGGCCCGCCGCCACCTGCTGCTGGCCGGCGGCATCGGCATGACGCCGCTGCTGGCCATGGCGCAGGCGCTGGCCGCGCGCGGCGCTGACTTCACGCTGTGCGTGTTCGCGCGCAGCGAGGAGCACCTGGCCTTCGCCGAGGCGCTGCACGCGCCCGCGCTGGCGCCGCACCTGAAGCTGCACCTGGACCAGGGCGATGCGACGCAGCGCATCGACCTGCGCGCGCTGCTGGCCGAGCGCACGCCCGACACGCACCTGTACGTGTGCGGCCCCGGCGGCTTCATGCAGGCGGTGCGCGAGGCCGCCGCGCACTGGCCCGAAGACGCGCTGCACACCGAGTACTTCGCCGCGCCCACCGGCACGGCCGCCGCCACCACGGGCCTGCCCTTCACGCTGAAGCTGGCACGGCGCGGCATCGAGGTGCCGGTGGCGGCCGACCAGACCGCGGTCGATGCGCTGCACGAAGTGGGCATCGACATCCCCGTGTCGTGCCAGCAGGGCCTGTGCGGCACCTGCGTGGTCGAGGGCGACGGCGACGGCGCCGAGCACCGCGACTTCTGCCTCACGGGCACCGAGCGGCGCACCAAGGTGGCACTGTGCTGCTCGCGCGCCAAGGGCCCCGACCTGGTGCTGCAGCTGTGAGCGTGACGGACACCGACAGCGAAGCCCCCGCCACGCGCGGGCGTTCGCGCAAGTACACGCAGGTGCTGGGCCTCATCAACCAGGCGGCCATCGAGGTGTTCGCCAGCGAGGGGCTGGCCGGCGCGTCGACGCAGGCCATCGCCGACAAGGCGGGCCTGTCGAAGGCGCAGCTGCACTACTACATCGAGAGCAAGGAGGCGCTGTACCGCCAGGTGCTGCAGGACATCCTGACCGACTGGATCGTGGTGTTCGGCTTCAGCGACGAGGCCTTCGGCCCACTCAAGGTGCTGGGCGACCTGATCCAGCGCAAGATGATGTTCTCGTTCGAGCATCCGCTGCGCTCGCGCATCTTCACCGCCGAGATGATGCGCGGCGCGCCCGTCATCAACAGCATGATGGACACGAGCAAGCAGCGCACCGACCAGGCCGCCGCCGTGATCCAGAACTGGATGAACCAGGGCCTGATGGACAAAGCCGACCCGATGCTGGTGCTGTTCCACATCTGGGCCGTGACGCAGTTCTACGCCGACCACGCCACGCAGGCCGCCTACTACCGCAACACGGCGCAGCAGGGCGAGGACAAGGACCGCCGCTACCTGATCGAGCAGGTGACGGAGTTCCTGCTCAAGGGCGCGGGCGTCAAGTAGCCGCGCGCTGCGGCAGGTACATGGTGGCCTCTACTTCGACGAGCACCTCGTCGCCCGGCAAGAAGCGCGACACCTCGACCACCGTGCTCACCGGCGGCTCGCCCGGATAGAACAGGCCGCGCACGCGGTTGTAGAAGGCGTAGTGCGGCAGGTGGCGGAAGTACTGCACCAGCTTCACCACGTCTTCCATGGTGCCGCCGTGCTCGGCCGCGATCTGGCGGATGCGCTCCAGCACGAACCAGCTCTGCGCCACGATGGGCGCCTCGAAGATGTCGACCGACATCTGGCCCGTGGCGTAGCCCACGCCCTGCAGCGCGGTGCGGGCTTCTTCCGGGATGGCGTCGTAGCCGGCCACCGCGCGGCGCGTGGCCGGGTCGACGGCGACCACGCCGCTCATGAAGACGAAATCGCCGACGCGCTTGGCGGCGGCATAGTTGGCCATCGGCTTGCCCATGCTCATGGTGTGTTCTCCAGTGCCCGGCCTGCGCGGTAGACGGTGCGTTGCCGTCCGCGCGGGCCGATGAGTTCGTGTTCGTCGGTGGCCGCCAGCACCACGAGGTCGGCCGGGCAGCCCGGCGCGATGCGGCCGTCCCACGCGAGGCCCAGCGCCTTGGCGGGGTTCACGGTGATGGTGTCGAGCCAGTCGGCCGCAGGCGCCAGATGCGCCATCTGCACGCCCAGGCCGAAGGTCTCGAGCAGGTCGTAGCTGCCGTAGGGATAGAAGGCGTCCTGCACGTTGTCGGTGGCCAGGCTGGCGCGCAGGCCGTGCGCCGCGGCCTCACGGATGCGCGTGATGCCGCGCGCCACGGGCGTGCGGTCCCACGCGCCCTGCAGGTAGAGGTTGGTGGTCGGCAGCGCGACCAGGTGCAGCCCGGCGCCGGCGCACAGCGTGAGCGTTTCGGCGGCCACCGCATCGTCCTGCACCGAGAGCGAGCAGGCGTGGCCGCAGACCACGCGGCCCTTGAAGTCGCGCGCGCGCACGAGCTGCGCGATGCTGCGCAGGCCGCTGGCGTCGGTGTCCAGGCCTTCGTCGACGTGGAAGTCGAGCCCCAGCCCGTGCTGCTGCGCGAGGTCGAACACGCGGCCCAGCTTGGCGAAGAGGCCGTCGTTGCGGTAGATGAAAGCGCCCAGCGAACCGCCCGCGCGCTTCACGTCGCGCGCGATGCGCTCGCCGGCCGCGAGGTCGGCGAACACGTCGAGCGGCACGAGCGCGACGAACTGCAGCTCGATGCGGCCGGCCCATTCTTCGCGCAGCGCCTCGAACACGGCCAGCGCGGCCGGCGGTTCGGGCTCGACCCAGTCCAGGTGCGTGCGCAGCGCGCGCGTGCCGGCGCGCCAGGCCTCGTGCAGCGCGCGCTCCATGCGCAGGCGCAGCGAGGCGCCGGTCCAGCTCGCGCGGTGGCGGCCCATGCGCTCGATGGCGGTGAACAGGTCGCCCTGCGCAGCGCCGACGTCCTGCACGGTGAAGTTCTTGTCGATGTGCGCATGCGCCTCGACGAGCGCGCTCAGCAGCGTGCCGCGCGCCTGCGTCTGCGAGGCGCTGGGTTCGATGGCCGCGACCTTGTCGCCGTCGATCGTGACGTCGAAGACCTGCGCATCGCCCGCCGCCGCGAAGCCCCGCAGCGGCGCCGGAATGCGCAGCGCTTCGAGCGTCGTCGTCATGCGCGCTGGCGCCAGTCGCGCAGCCAGCCCAGGCCGGCCGAGGTGCCGCCGGGTTCCATGCCGCGGCGCGGGCGGTATTCGCAACCGACCCAGCCCTGCCAGCCGCATTGCGCCGACACCTCGTCGATCACGCCGAAGAGGTAGTCGTAGTTCTGCTCGCCCACATCGGGCTCGTGGCGTTCGGGCACGCCCGCGATCTGCAGGTGGCCGACACGGCCGGTCGGCAGGTACTGGCGCAGCTTCATCGCCACGTCGCCTTCGACGATCTGGCAGTGGTACAGGTCCATCTGCACCTTGAGGTTGGCGGCGCCCACGGTCTCGACGATCTGGTGCGCGTGGTCCTGCCGGTTGAGAAAGAAGCGCGGAATGTCGCGCGTGTTGATCGGCTCGATCAGCACGTCACGCCCGGCCTTCGCGGCTTCGGCCGCGGCCCAGCGCAGGTTCCCGACATAGACGGCCTCTGCCGCCTCGCGCGTGAGGCCTTCGGGCACGAGGCCGGCCATCACGTGGATGCGCGGGCAGTCGAGCGCCACGGCGTAGTCGATGGCTTTCGCAATGCCTTCGCGGAACTCGCCCTCGCGCCCCGGCAGGCACGCCAGGCCGCGTTCGCCGCCGGCCCAGTCGCCGGGCGGGCCGTTGAACAGCACCTGCTGCAGGCCGTTGTGCTTCAGGCGAGCGACGATTTCCTCTTTCGAGAAGTCGTAGGGAAAGAGGTACTCGACGGCCTGGAAGCCGTCTTTCGCGGCGGCGTCGAAGCGGTCGAGAAATGCGAGCTCCGGGTAGAGCATCGAGAGGTTGGCGGCGAATTGGGGCATGGGGTGTTTGTACTACCAGCGCGCACCGAAAGTGCGGCGCAGTTCATCGATCTGGTCGGGGGTGAGCGGTGCGGGCCGGGTGGCCTGCGTGAGCAGCTGCAGGCGGGCGGTTTCTTCCAGCTCTTCGAGCACGGCCATCGCGGCGGCCGGCGTCTCGTGCCAGACATTGGGGCCCAGGCGCGCGAGCATCGCCGCGCGGATCGGCGTGCCGGCCGCGCCGTAGCGCGCGATGGTTTGCGCCACCTGCTCGGCCGCCTCGGGCGCGCCGGGGCGGTGGTACGGGATGACCGGCACATGGCCGACCTTCATCACGAAGTAGGGCGTGAGCGCGGGCAGCAGTTCGGCTTGCGGGTTGCCCAGGGTCAGGGCGACGCAGTGCGTGCTGTGCGTGTGGATCACGCACGCCGTGGCGGCATCGAAGCCGCGCGCGGCGGCGTAGATGCGCGTGTGCAGCGCGATGGTCTTGCTGGCGCGGTCGCCGCCGGTCTGCTGGCCCTGTGCATCGAGCCGTGCGAGCCGCGCGGGGTCGAGAAAGCCCAGGCAGGCGTCGGTCGGCGTGATGAGAAAGCCGTCGTCCAGTCGCACGCTGATGTTGCCGGCCGTGGCATGCACGTAGCCGCGCTCGAACAGGCTGCGGCCGACGCGGCAGATTTCGTCGCGGGCTTCGTTCTCGGTCATGCGAGCACTGTAAAAGCTTTGGTGAAGAAATCGTCGCTGCCGAAGTTGCCCGACTTCAGCGTGATGTGCAGCCCCGCTTCGGGCGCCGCATCGCAGCGCGCATGGCACCACGGCACGCCGGGGTCGATCTGCGGGCCGATCTGCATCTGCGCGATGCCCAGCGCCTGCACGCAGGCGCCCGAGGTCTCGCCGCCGGCCACCACCAGCTGGTGCACGCCGCGCTCGACCAGGCCGCGCGCAATGGCGGCGATGGTGCGTTCGACCATCGCACCCGCTTCTTCCACGCCGAGCCGCCCCTGCACCGACTTCACGGCGCCGGCTTCGGCGGTCGAGTAGACGAGCACAGAACCCTTGTCGATCAGCGGTGCGGCCCAGGCCAGCACTTCGGCGGTCACGTCCACGCCCGCCGCGATGCGCAGCGGGTCGATGGCCATGGCCGCGCCGCCGCGCTGGATGAAGTCGAGCACCTGCCGGTTGGTGGCCAGCGAGCAGCTGCCCGACACCACCGCGGTCTTGCCGCCGGCCTTCGGCAACGCGCTGGCCTGCGACGACGGCGCGAGGCCGAAGTTGGCCGGCAGGCCGATGGCCACGCCCGAGCCCGCCGTGAGCAGCGGCAGCCTCGCGAGCGCCGGGCCCATGCGCAGCAGGTCGTCGTTCGACACCGCATCGACGATGGCGATCGACACGCCCTCGGCCTTCAGCTGCGCGATGCGTTCTTCGATGGCCGCTGCGCCGCGTGCGACCACCGCGTGGTCGATCAGGCCCACCTTGCGCGTGCACTGCGCCTGCAGCACGCGCACGAGGTTCGGGTCGGTCATCGGCGTGAGCGGATGGTTCTGCATGCCGCTCTCGTTGAGCAGCACGTCGCCCGCGAACAGGTAGCCCTTGAACACGGTGCGCTTGTTGTCGGGGAAGGCGGGCGTGGCGATGGTGAAGTCGCATTGCAGTGCGTCCATCAGCGCCTCGGTCACGGGGCCGATGTTGCCCCTGACCTCGCCGGTGAAGGTGCTGTCGAAGGTGGAGCAGTACTTGAAGTAGATCTGCTGCGCGCCCTGCGCCTGCAGCCAGCGCAGCGCATCGAGCGATTGCGCGATGGCCTCGGCCGGTGCGATGGTGCGCGACTTGAGCGCGACCACGACCGCGTCCACGTCGGCATCGAGCGGGCCGACGGGCACGCCGATGGTCTGCACCACGCGCATGCCGGCGCGCACGAGGTTGTTGGCCAGGTCGGTGGCGCCGGTGAAGTCGTCGGCGATGCAGCCGAGCACGAGCTTCGCCATCGCTCAGCCCTTCAGCGCCAGCGTGACCGCCTGCGCGTTCTCGCGCACGTAGTCGCGCAGGATGGCGTCGAAGCTGGCGTCGGCCTTCAGGCCCAGCGCCTCGGCGCGTGCCGCGTGGATGCGGCTGGGCCAGCTGGTGACGATCTTCGCGATGGCGGCGTCGGGTTCCCAGTCGATGAGGGCGGTGGCCTCGGTGCCGGCGATGCGCTCGAGCGCCTGCGCCATCTCGCGCACGGTGGTGGTCAGCGCGGGCAGGTTGACCGCGGTGCGCGCGCCCCATTCGGCGGCGCCGGCGGTGGCCGCGCGCACGATGCCGGCGACGGTGTTGCCGGGCGAGGCCAGCGCGACCGGCGTCTCGGGCGCCACGGGGCAGCGTGCGCGCACGCCGGCCAGCGGCTCGCGCAGCATGCCGCTCAGGAAGCTGGAGGCCGCGCCGTTCGGACGGCCCGGGCGCACCGACACCGTCATGAGCCGCACGTTGCGGCCCTGCACGAAACCCTTGCGCGTGTAGTCGGCCACGAGTTGCTCGCCGATGAACTTCTGGATGCCATAGCTGTTCTGCGGCGTGGGCAGCGTGGTGTCCTCGATCACCGCGGGCAGGCGCTGCTCGGGCGAATCGCCGAACACGGCGACGGAGCTGGAGAACACGAACACGGGCGCATGGCCCGCGCTGCGGCAGGCATCGAGCAGGGCGCGCGTGGTGTCCAGGTTGCTGCGCATGCCGAGGTCGAAGTCGGCCTCGCACTCGCCGCTCACGGCGGCGGCGAGGTGGAACACGGCGTCGGTGTCGGCCAGCGGCAATGCGCCGTTGGCGGCTTGCTCGTAGAGGTCGCCCTGCACGAACTGGATGCGCGCGTCGGCCGCGAGGTCGGCGGGCGGCGGCACGCGGTCGGCGAGCGTGATGCGTGCGATGTCTTGAGGCTGGCCGCCGGCCAGTGCGAGCGGGCCGCCGGCGAGCAGGGTGCGGGCAAGGCGGGCGCCGAGGAAGCCGCAGCCGCCGGTGATGAGAACGTTCATGGTGTGTGTCTTTCCTGGGTCGGTGGAGCGCAGACGCTCGATGCTATTTTTCCCGGCGGGCAGTTCGATGCCCGGGAAGATCTTGATGACCGCGCTGTCGTCCTCGCGCGCGAAGCCGGCCGTGGAGGCCTGCATGAACATCTGGTGCGCGGTGGACGACAGCGGCAGCGGAAACTTGCTGGCGCGCGCCACGTCGAGCACCAGGCCCAGGTCCTTCACGAAGATGTCGACGGCCGACAGCGGCGTGTAGTCGCCCGCCAGCACGTGGGCCATGCGGTTCTCGAACATCCAGCTGTTGCCGGCGCTGTGGGTGATGACCTCGTACAGCGCATCGGGGTTCACGCCTTCGCGCAGGCCCAGCGCCATGGCCTCGGCCGCGGCGGCGATGTGCACGCCGGCCAGCAGCTGGTTGATGACCTTCACCTTGCTGCCCGCGCCGGCCGAATCGCCCAGGCGGTAGACCTTGGCGGCCATCGCGTCGAGCATCGCGCCGGCCTTCTCGTAGGCGGCGGGCGTGCCGGCGGTCATCATCGTCATCTGGCCGCTGGCGGCCTTGGCGGCGCCGCCGGAAATGGGCGCGTCGAGGTACAGGATGCCCTGCTGCGCCAGGCGCGCTTCGAGCGCCACCGACCAGTTCGGGTCGACGGTGGAGCACATCACGAACAGGCTGCCGGGCTTCATCGACGCCGCGCAGCCGGGCGTGGTGTCGTCGCCGAACAGCACCGACTCGGTCTGCGCCGCGTTGACGACCACGCTGACCACGATGTCGCACTGCGCGCCGAGCGCGGCCAGCGTGTCGCAGGCCGTGCCGCCTTCGCGCGCGAAGGCTTCGGCCACGCCGGGGCGCACGTCGAACACATGCGGCGCATGGCCCGCGCGGCGCAGCGATTGCGCCATGCCGCTGCCCATGGCGCCCAGGCCCACGAGGCCGACGACGGGGGTGTTGCTGGAAGAAGAAGTCATGTCGTGCGTCCTTCGATCAGCGGTTGACCAACTGCTTGGGCGTGAGCCACACGCCGATGGCGCCGAGCACCAGCGCACCGGCCAGCACGTACATGCCGATCTGGGTGCTGCCCGTGAGGTCCTTCAGGTAGCCGATGAGGTACGGGCTCACGAAGCCCGCGAGGTTGCCCACCGAGTTGATGACCGCGATGCCGGCTGCCGCCGCCGTGCCCGAGAGGAAGGCGGTGGGCAGCGACCAGAACAGCGGTGCGCAGGTGAGCACGCCGGCCGCGGCGAGCGACAGGAAGGTCAGCGACACGACCGTGTTCTGCGTGTACGAGGCCGCGACCGTGAAGCCCACGGCGCCCATCATCGCGGGGATGATCAGGTGCCAGCGGCGTTCGCGGCGCGCGTCGGCGCTGCGGCCGAACAGGTTCATCGCGACGATCGCGCACAGGAACGGAATGGCGCTGAGCAGGCCGATATTGAAGTTGCCCTGCACGCCCGTGGCCTTCACCAATGTGGGCAGCCAGAAGGTCAGCGCGTACTGGCCCATGACGAAGGCGAAGTAGATGAGCGCCATCCACCACACGCGCGCATCGCGGAACATCGCGCCCACCGAATGCGGGCCCTTGGCGCCGTGCGCCTGGTCGCGGTCGACCTCGCGCTGCAGCAGGTTCTTTTCTTCGGGCGAGAGCCAGCGTGCGTGCTGGATGCCGTTGTCCAGGTAGAACAGCACCATCACGCCCACCAGCACGGCGGGAATGGCTTCGATGATGAACATCCACTGCCAGCCGTGCATGGCCGACACGCCGTGGAAGGCGTCCATGATCCAGCCCGACAACGGGTTGCCGAAGATGCCCGCCACGGGAATCGCCGACATGAACACCGCGATGATCCGCGCGCGCCGGTGCGACGGGTACCAGTGCGTCAGGTACAGGATCACGCCGGGGTAGAAGCCCGCCTCGGCCACGCCGAGCAGGAAGCGCAGGATGTAGAAGCTGGTCGGCGTTTCCACGAACACGAAGCAGGCCGACAGCAGGCCCCAGGTGATCATGATCCGCGCGATCCACACGCGTGCACCCACGCGGTTGAGCAGCAGGTTGCTGGGCACTTCGAACAGGAAGTAGCCCAGGAAGAAGATGCCGGCGCCCAGGCCGAACACGGTTTCGCTGAAGCCGAGGTCCGCGCCCATCTGCAGCTTGGCGAAGCCGACGTTCACGCGGTCGAGGTAGGCGACCACGTAGCACAGCATCAGGAAGGGCACGAGGCGCCAGAACACCTTGGCGTAGGCGCGTTTTTCGAGCGCGGCGTCGGGCGCGTCAGCCGCGAGGGGCGCGCCGGCCTGGAGGGTGGAAGTCATGGGGAGGGAGTCCGCTGGATGAAAAAACGGGGCCGTCCCGTCACCCTGCGGCGCGGTCGCCCCTTACTTGTCAGGTCATCATACAAATTTAAGACAAGTTCCCGGATACGGGATAACCCGCACATTCTGCCCCTGCCGAAAAATTGTGAGCGTGGGCTTACTTGCCCGCAGGCCAGCCTTCGACCAGGGGGCGGGCGAGCTGGGCGCCTTCCTGCTGCCAGAAGGCCGGGTCGGCCTGCTCGATGCGGCGGATGGCGTTGTCCATGTGCGCCTTGGCGGCCTCGCGCGCGGCCAGCGGGTCGCCGGCATCGATCGCCTCGACGATGCGCGCGTGTTCCTGCGCCACTTCGCGCACGAAGTCGGCGCGGCGCGCCTCGTTGGCGCGCGTGACGCGGGTGGCGCCATGCAGGAACTGCCGCAGGTACTGCAGCGTGCCGATGAGGAAGGGGTTGCGCGCGGCCTCGGCGATGGCGCGGTGAAAGCGCACGTCCTCGTCGGCCCCGTTGCCGCCCATCGACACCGCCGCGTGCAGCGCATCGATGGCGTCGCGGATGCGCAGCATGTCCTCGGGCGTGCGGCGCTCGGCCGCGAGCGCGGCCACCTCGGCCTCGAGCGCGCGGCGCAGCTCGACCATCTGCACCACCGCTTCGCGCGACGCCACGTGCGGCATCTCGAAGCGCAGCGGCTCCACCCCGGCAGCGCGCACGTACACGCCGCTGCCCTGGCGCGAATCGACCAGCCCGAGCGACTTGAGCCGCGACACCGCCTCGCGCACCACGGTGCGGCTCACGCCGAACTGGGTGGCCAACGCGGTCTCGGTGGGCAGCCGGTCGCCTTCCGACAGGCGCCCGCTGCGCACCTCGGCCACGAGCGCTTCCGCCACCTGGTCGGCCAGGCGGACGGCGGGAGCAAGGGACTGGAAGCGGGCGGTCATGGGCGCGGGAAGGCGGTGGGGCCTGCGACTCTAACGCAGGCACCGCACCGTCACGCCGCATGGCCGCGCCGGCGTCAGGCGCCGAGCGCGTGCCGCGCGGCCCGCGCGATGCTCGCCGCGTCCACGCCGAAGAAACCGCGCAGCGCGGCGCGCGTGTCGCTGCGACCGAAGCCGTCGGTGCCCAGCGTGAGGTAGCGGCGGCCTTCGGGCAGGAAGGCGCGCACGCTCTCGGGCAAGGCGCGCACGTAGTCGGTGGCGGCGACGATCGGGGCCTTGCTGCTGCCCTTGCCGAGCTGCTGCGCGACGAAGGGCGTGCCGGCGTCTTTTTCGCCGGCCAGCGCGCGCTGCTCGCAGGCCTGGCCGTCGCGCGCGAGTTCGCTCCAGCTCGTGACGCTGAACACCTCGGCCGCGATGCCTTCGTCGGCCAGTTGCTGCGCGGCCTTGATGACCTCGGTGAGGATCGCGCCCGAGCCCAGCAGCGTGACGCTCTGCTTCGCCTTGCCCGATGCCGGCGCATAGGTGCCGAAGCGGTAGCAGCCGCGCAGGATGTCGGCCTCGGCGCCGGCCGGCAGGTCGGGCTGCGCGTAGTTCTCGTTCATGAGCGTGACGTAATAGAACACGTCCTGCTGCTCGACCATCATCTCGCGGATGCCCGCGTCGACGATGACCGCCATCTCGCCCGCGAAGGCCGGGTCGTAGGCCTTGCAGTTGGGAATGGTCGCGGCCACGAGGTGGCTGCTGCCGTCCTGGTGCTGCAGGCCTTCGCCGCCGAGCGTGGTGCGCCCCGACGTGGCGCCCAGCAGGAAGCCGCGCGCGCGCTGGTCGGCAGCCGCCCAGATGGCGTCGCCCACGCGCTGGAAGCCGAACATCGAGTAGTAGATGTAGAACGGCAGCATCGCCAGGCCGTGCACGCTGTAACTGGTGGCCGCGGCCGTCCAGCTCGCGATGGCGCCGGCCTCGCTGATGCCTTCTTCAAGAATCTGCCCGTCGGTGGCTTCGCGGTAGCTCAGCACCGAGCCGATGTCTTCCGGCGCATAGCGCTGGCCCACGCTCGAGTAGATGCCGACCTGCTTGAACAGGTTGGCCATGCCGAAGGTGCGCGCCTCGTCGGCCACGATGGGCACGATGCGCGGACCGAGCGCCTTGTCCTTCATGAGGTTGCCCAGCATGCGCACGAAGGCCATGGTGGTGCTCATCTCCTTGCCGGCGGCGGCCGTGGCGAACTGCGCGTAGGCCGCGATGTCAGGCTTGGGCACGACGTCGCAGGCGGTCTCGCGGCGCGGCATGGCGCCGCCGAGCGCTTCGCGGTGCTGGCGCAGGTAGCGCATCTCGGCGCTGTCTTCGGCCGGGCGGTAGAAGTCCATCGCGGTGGCCTGCGCGTCGGTGAGCGGCAGGTTGAAGCGGTCGCGGAACTCGAGCAGGTCGACGTCGCCCATCTTCTTGTGCGAATGCGTGGTCATCTTTCCCTGCGCGGCGCTGCCCATGCCGTAGCCCTTCTTGGTGTGGGCCAGGATGACGGTGGGCTGGCCCTTGTGCGCAGCAGCGGCGGCGTAGGCGGCGTGGATCTTCACGAGGTCGTGGCCGCCGCGCTTCAGGCGGTCGATCTGCTCGTCGGTCATGCCTTCGGCCAGGCGCGCGAGCTCGGGGTTCTGGCCGAAGAAATTGTCGCGGTTGAAACGGCCGTCCTTCGCCGCGAAGGTCTGCATCTGGCCGTCGACGGTGTTGGCGAACACGCGCGCCAGCGCGCCGCTCACGTCCTGCGCGAACAGGCCGTCCCAGTCGCTGCCCCACACGAGCTTGACGACGTTCCAGCCGGCCCCGGCGAAGAGCTTTTCGAGCTCGTCGATGATGCGGCCGTTGCCGCGCACCGGGCCGTCCAGGCGCTGCAGGTTGCAGTTGACGACCCACACGAGGTTGTCGAGCTTCTCGCGCGCGGCGAGCGTCAGCGCGCTCATCGATTCGGGCTCGTCCATCTCGCCGTCGCCGAACACGCCCCAGACCTTGCGACCTTCGCAGTTCAGCAGGTTGCGGTGCGTGAGGTAGCGCATGAAGCGCGCGTGGTAGATCGAGCTGATCGGGCCGATGCCCATCGAGCCGGTGGGGAACTGCCAGAAGTCCGGCATCAGGTACGGGTGCGGGTAGCTGCACAGGCCGCGCGCGCCGCTGCCGTCGGTGAAGGCCGGCGCGGTGAGTTCCTGGCGGTAGTGGTTCAGGTCTTCTTCGCTCAGGCGGCCTTCGAGGTAGGCCCGCGCATACACGCCGGGCGCGCTGTGCGGCTGGAAGAACACGAGGTCGCCGCGGTGCGCGGGGCTGCGCGCATGGAAGAAGTGGTTGAAGCCGGTCTCGAACAGGTCGGCCGCGCTCGCGTAGCTGGCGATGTGGCCGCCGAGTTCGCCGTACGCCTGGTTGGCCTTGGCCACCATGGCGAGCGCGTTCCAGCGCATGAGCGAGGCGAGCTTTTCCTCGACCGCGAGGTCACCCGGGAACGGCGGCTGGTCGGCCGCGGCGATGGTGTTGACGTACGGCGTGGCCAGCTCGGGCTGCCAGCCGATGCGCTGCTGCCGCGCCAGGCGCGCCAGCTCGGCCAGCATCTGGCGCGCGCGCTGCGGACCTTGCGTCTGCGCCAGCGCCAGGAAGGCGTCGCGCCATTCGGCGGTCTCTTCGGGGTCGGGGTCGTGCGACGGCGGCGTGTCGAGCAACAGGGCGCGCATCTGGTCGGCGGAGATCGGGGCGTTCATGTCAGCACTTTAAGCCGCCTCGGGGAAAATTAGCTACCGGCACCTCTGATTTCATGGCTATTCAGAAGCATAAAATGCCGCCATTCAACAGCTTTGCGGAATTTCATGGAACTCGACGCCATCGACCTGCGCATTCTCGACGAGCTGCAACGCGACGGCGCCCTGTCGAACGTCGAACTGGCGCGCCGCGTGCACCTGTCGCCGTCGCCCTGCCTGGCGCGCGTGAAGGTGCTGGAGACCAGCGGCGTGATCGATCGGTATGTGGCGCTGGCGAACGCCAAGGCGCTGGGCCTGGGGCTCAACGTGTTCATCTCGATCAGCCTGACGACGCAGAGCAAGCAGTCGCTGGCCGACTTCGAGCAGCGCATCGCCGAGCACGACGAGGTGATGGAGTGCTACCTGATGACCGGCGACAGCGACTACCTGATCCGCATCGCCGTGGCCGACATGGCGGCGCTGGAGCGCTTCATCATGGAGCAGCTCACGCCGATTCCGGGGATCGAGAAGATCCGCTCGAGCTTTGCGCTCAAGCAGGTCAGATACAAAACGGCGCTGCCGTTGCCGACAGCGCCGTCTTGAGGGCCAAGCCTCGAAGGCTTACTTCGCCAGCTTGATCTGGATCGGGTCGGCCGTGAGGTAGCCGACGGCGGCGGCGTAGCGGTCCTTGTAGTTGGCGCGCACCAGCGGGTCGAGCGTGGTGTAGACCTTGCCATGCAGGCCATCGGCAGGCGTCTTCGAAGGGCCCGTGCCCCAGTCACCCGCGTGCTGGAAGTTGCTCATGATGTAGGTCCAGCCGTTGATCTCGTCCACGGCATGCAGGCCGGTCGATTCGCCGCCCGCGGGGATCGACATGAGGCGCGAGAGCTTCTTGGTGTCGATGTTGTAGGCCCACAGGAAGTTGTTGACGTGGCTGCTGCTGTCCTCGCCGATGAACAGCGTGCGCAACTTTTCCGAGAACTTGATGTTGTCGGGGTTGCCGATCTTGTCGGGGCTGGAGGTGTTGCCCAGCGCGTCGGGCGTGGTGAGGTCTTGACCCACGATCAGCGCGCGGGTCTGCGTGGGCACCCAGTCGCTGTTGATGGACTTGCCGTCGGTGTCCTTCTGGCCGCCGGCCAGGTTGTGCGCCATCACGCCGCCGGCGCTGAGCTTGCCGGGCAGTGCGATGTTGCTGGCCGCCGACCAGCCCTTGGCGCCCTTGACCATCGAGTCCTGGATGTTCTGCAGCGCGGAGTAGGCCACCTTGTCCTTGATGTTGACGGTGGTGCCTTCCATCTTGGTGAAGGCCATGCTGGCGCCCTTCACGTTGGCGTAGCGGTGGGTTTCCAGGAAAGCCGCGGCCTTTTCCATGCCGGGCTTCACGCGGCCCCAGCTTTCCTTGCCGTCCAGGAACATGTAGGTGTACGTGGGGTCGGCAGGGTTGGCGGTGGTCACGTCCATGATGTCGGTGGCCTTGAGCGTATTGGCCAGTGCCTCGATCTCGGCGCTGGTGGCATGGCCCAGGTTGATCCACGTCATCTTGGTGGCGGCTGCGGCGGGGTCGATCGAGTAGCCGGCTTCGTAGCGGGCCACGTAGAGCGTGCCGGCCGACAGGTCTTTTTCCTTGTCGGCGACGAACATGAAGAAGCCGCCGTTGGTGTAGTCGTCGCCCATGATGGCGGTGCGGTTGTCGGGCATGACCTGGATCAGCTCGTGCGAGATGCGGCCCATGCAGTAGTGCTTCTTCACGCTGCCGGTGCCGTCGGGGTTCACGGTGACCTCGGGCAGGTGGCCGTAGTGGTACGGGTTGGCCTTGGTCTCGTCGCCGAACACGTTCTTGCTGTAGGCCTTGAACATGTCGGTGCCGGCGGCGGTGGTGGCGTCGGGCTCGTACTCTTCGCTGGACAGGTGGGTGTTCCACGGCGACAGGCTGGCGCCGCAGGTGATCCACAGGCCGTGGGCGCTCGACATATCGACGTTGTGGTACTTGACCAGGCTCAGCTTGCCGGTGGTCTGGTCCTGGTCGAGCGTGAGCACCGCGATGGGCGAGGGCAGCGTGCCGTAGGTGCCTTCGCCCTTCAGGTTGCGCGTGGTGTATTCGAACTGGACCACGGCGAACACCGCCTTGCCCTTGACGCCGGGCACGTTGGCGTTGGGCAGCGAGATCAGCGAGGTGCCGTCCGGGCTGTCCGAGAAGAACTGGCGCTCCTTGCCGGCCACCGAGGCGTCGATGATCGGCTGGTTCTTGATGTCGACGTAGCCGCCCGCGAGGATCTTGCCGCCCTTGCCGTCCGGCACCATGTCGCCGGTCAGGAAGAAGGGCTGGTAGGCCAGGCGGTATTCGGTGGAGCTGCCGTTGTCGAACGACACCTTGAGCGTGGAGCCGACGGTGTTCGTGGCCATGGCAGCCGGGTCGGCCAGCGTGGGTGCAGCCATGCCGTTGAATTCGGCCGACACGAACTGCGCTGCCGGTGCGGGTGCCGGCGCGGGTGCCGGCGGCGGCACCACGAAGGGCGGGAAGGCCTGGCCACCGCCGCCACCACCGCCGCAGGCGGTGAGAAAGGCGACACCGCCCAGCGGGAGCATCGGGGCGGCGCCCAGCAGTTTCAGGGCGTGACGGCGGGAGGCGGCGGGCGCCTTGACGTGATCAGTCATTTTGTTTTCCAGGGATCGTGGGGTGGGTCGGCATGAGGCCTAAAGTCAGCCTCTGTCAGGCCGCAGACCTTAAAAGGCGCCCATGACGAAGGCGTGCATCGCGCATGACAGAACGATGACGACCGCCACGATCACACCCCGCCCACGCACCGGTCGGCGGCATGCAAAACGGCGCGGGATCACCGCGCCGTTGTGTCGTTCAAGCCGCCGAGGGCTTCAAGGTGCCGGCAGCTGCCTCGGCCACAGCGCCCACAGCCGCAGCGGCTGGTTCACGCTCGCCGCCAGCCGGCCGGCCTCCGCGCCGGTGCCGGCGAAGTAGTCGGCGCGCACGGCGCCCAGGATGGCGCTGCCCGTGTCCTGCGCCACCACCAGCTTCTGCAGCTGCGCGGTCGGACCGCTCGATGCGAGCCACACCGGCGTGCCGTAGGGAATGCTCTCGCGGTCGACCGCGATGGAGCGCCCCGCCGTCAGCGGCACGCCCTGCGCGCCGCGCGGACCGAAGGCGGCGTCGAGCTCGCTCATGGTCTCTTCGCGGAAGAACACGTAGCGCGGGTTGCTCCACAGCAGCTGCGACACGCGCTGCGGGTTCTGCGCCACCCAGGCCTTGGTGTCGTCAGGCCACTTGCCGACCTTGGCCACGCCCTGGCTCATGAGCCACTGCTGCACGCTGCGGTACGGCTGCTCGTTGGTGGCCGCATAGGCCACGCGCACCGTGTGCTGGTAGCCGTTGGCCTCGGTGATGCGCAACCGGCCCGAGCCCTGGATGTGCAGCATCAGCGCGTCGATGGGGTCGGCCATCCAGGCGATCTCTCGACCGCGCAGCGCGGCCTGGGCCTCGGGCAGGGTCTCGATCTCCTGGCGCGTGAACCAGGGGCGCTTGGGCACGAGGCCGTCGGGCGCCTGGTACAGCGGCACGCTGAAGCCGGCCGAGGGCACGCGCGAGGCTTCGTACACGGGCTCGTAGTAGCTGGTGAGCTTGCCTTCGCTCTGGCCCGCGAGCGATTCGACGCGGTAGGGCTGCAGCCGGTCGGTCATCCAGCGGCGCTGCTCCTCGGGCGTGGCGATGGCCAGCTGGCGCACCTCGCGGCACAGCGGTGCGAAAGCGGCGTTGGGGCGTGCGCAGTTGGCCAGCAATGCGATCCACGCTTCGTGCAGCGGGTCTTCGCTGAAGCCCGGCAGTTCGGACCAGCCCACAGGCACCCAGCGGCTTTTCGGATGCGCGAGCGATCCGGTCAGCGGACCGAGGTCGCGCGGCGGGGTGACGGTGGGTCGGGTGGGGGTGTCGGGGGCGCGGGGGCCGAGGGAACAGCCGGCAAGCGTTGCTACGATCGCAAGCCCCACCAGCCACTGGAGTCCATTTCTCATGGGTTTGATTCTGCTTGAAGCCCTCGCCGCGGGACTCGTCCTGATCTTGATCATCTGGTGGACCATGTTTTCCGGGCGCAACAAGGGTGAACTGCATGACGAGCCCGACGCCGATGCCGAGAGCTCGGACCGCGATCCCCCGCCCAAAGTGTGAATTGCTCGTGTAGCCGCACGGCGCGCCCCGCTGTCGGACAAGCACCCTATTGCTACAACTTTAGTAGCAATCATCGCAGCATTCACGGGCGATGGCGAAAGTTTTCTTATTTTCCGTAGGGCTTTGAGCACGTACCATCGCGTACCCGTCGAGGGCTAAGCTGTGGCCCGTTTGATTCAACCTGGAAAGGCATCGCCATGAAAAAGTTCGTTCTTGCAACCACCGCAGCTGCCCTCGTCCTGTCCGGCTGTGCCGGCGGAATGACCGACACCCAGCGCAACACCGGCATCGGTGCCGGCATCGGCGCGCTCGGCGGCGCAGCGATCGGCTCGGCCACGGGCGGCAACCGCGGTGCCATCGGCACGGGCGCGGTGGTCGGCGCGGCGGCCGGCGCACTCGGCGGCTACCTGTGGTCGCAGCGCATGGAAAACCAGAAGCGCCAGATGGAAGCCGCCACGCAAGGCACCGGCGTGGCCGTGACGCAGACGGCCAACAACGAGCTCAAGCTCGCCATTCCGAGCGACGTGTCGTTCGACGTGGGCCGCTCCAACATCAAGTCGAACTTCGCACCGGTGCTCGACCAGTTCGCCAACGGCCTGCGCAACAACCCGAACGCCGAAGTGCGCATCATCGGCCACACCGACAGCACCGGCTCCGACGCCATCAACAACCCGCTGTCGGTGGACCGCGCCGCCAGCACGCGCGACTACCTGGTGGCACGCGGCGTGAGCGCTGCGGCCTTCCGCATCGAAGGCCGTGGCTCGCATGAGCCGGTGGCCGACAACAACAGCGACGCCGGCCGGGCACAGAACCGCCGCGTCGAGATCTACGTGGGCGAGCGCGCACAGCGCGGCTGATCGCAGCCCCACCGGGAAACCGGCCGCCCTATCGAACGGCCGGTTCCCGCTTCCGTTTTCATTGGTCCAAGCAGAGGGAAAATTCATGAGGAAGTTTGTTGTGTCTAGCGCGGCCCTGGCCGCTGTGTTGTTCATCGCGGGGTGCGCATCGTCGACCCCGCCGGCCGAAGCACCGGCCGCACAGCAGGCCGCACCGGCCAACAGCTGGACCGCCCGCCTGGACGCGCTGAAGGCCGAGCTCGAAAGCTCCACCAAGGGCACCGGCGTGGTGATCGAGCAGACCGCCGACAACCAGCTTCACGTCGTGATTCCGAATGAACTCTCGTTCGACACCGGCCGCGCCAACGTCAAGCGCAACCTCGCCCAGGTGCTCGACAAGGTCGCCGAAGGCCTGAAGAGCGCCACCACCGCCAGCCTGCGCGTGGTCGGCCACACCGACAGCACGGGCAGCGAAGAAGGCAACGAACGCCTCTCGGTGAGCCGCGCCGACAGCGTGCGCAACCACCTGGTGGGCCGCGGCGTGTCGACCACCGTGATCACCACCGACGGCCGCGGCTCGCGCGAGCCGCTGGCGGACAACGGCACGGCCGCCGGCCGCGCGCAGAACCGCCGCGTCGAAATCTTCGTCGCCGAGAAGATCTGAGCGCAGGTGCTGCGCGCACGGCGCGCGGCACCGTGAGGAAATCCCGCATGAGGGCACGGCACCGCCGGCCCTAACATCGCGCGGCCTGCACGCGGCGCGCGCACCGCGCGCCGGGCGGACACGAGAGGAAACTCCGATGAACGCCATCGCGCCGGCCCCATCGAGCGTCGCATCCCATTTCGCGCCGGACATCATTGCCGAGGGCACCGGCGCGCGCCCGAACTACCTCGTGACAGGCGGCGACCAGCTCTTCGCCGCCCGCTGGCAGCAGGACCCATGCTGGCTGCCCTTCCACGGCGCGGCGCATCACGTGCTGGTGCTGCACGAGAACGGCAGCACCGCGGTGCGCAAGTACGAGCGCGGCAAGCTCGTCGCCTCGCGCTCGCGGCTGGGCAGCGTGAGCTTCATCCCTTGCGACGGCACCGAGTGGGAAATCGGCGGGCGTTGCGGCGTGGTGCACCTGTACATCGGACAGGCGCTGATCGCGCGCGTCGCGGCCGAGGAAGACCTCGGGCCGGCGGTGGAGATCGATCCCTTCTTCGCGATCCGCGACCCCTGGCTGCAAGGCTTCTTCCAGATGCTGGTGAGCGAGGTGGAGCTGTACGGCGCCGTGCCCCTGAGCCCCGATTCCTTGCTGCTCTCGCAGAGCCAGCACCTGCTGGCGCACCACCTCGTGCGGCGCCACTCCGCGTCGGGCCGCGGTGCGCTGCTGCACACGGAGGGCGCGCGCCGGCAGCCGGCCCTGACCCCACAGCAGTTGCGCCGGGTGACCGAGCACATCGACGCGCACCTGGCCACGCCGCTGGGGCTGGCCGACCTGGCCGGGCTGGTGCACCTGTCGCAGGACCACTTCATCCGCAGCTTCAAGGCGGCCAGCGGCATGGCGCCCTACCAGTACCTGCTGCGTCGCCGCCTGGAGGGCGCCGCCGAACTGCTGCGCACCAGCGACCTGCCCATCGAGGCCGTGGCCCAACGCATGGGCTTTGGCAGCCCCGCGTACTTCTCGACGCGCTTCCGTGCGTTCCTCGGCGTGGCGCCGAGTGCCTACCGCCGCATGCGCTGAACGGCGCTGCAACTTGCGCAAAAGCGCGCCGCTTTCGACATCCCGTGCTTCGTTCGGGCCAACAGGCCCTGGCGTGAGAAGCCGCTCCTAGACTGGCTTCGCAGGCCGATCCCGGCCGCATCACCCCACGGAGACACCATGACCCTGACCGCCCTGAAAGCCACGCCGCCGGCCAGCGCCGCCCACGCGCGCATCACGCTGCCCTATCCGAATTTCCAGAAGCTCGAAAGCTATCCATGGAAGCCGTGGGTCATGCCCGGCGTGGCGTACAAGCTGCTGAGCATCAACCGGCGCAGCGGCGGCTTCACCTGCCTGCTGAAGGTCGATCCCGGCACCGAGGCGCCGGTCCACCATCACCTGGGTGCCATCGAGGTGATCGTGCTCGAGGGCGACATCTACTACGAGCGCAACGACATCGGCCGCCCGGGCGACTACATGCACGAGCCCGCCGGCGACATCCACCAGCCGCGCTCCGACGGCGGCTGCGTGCTGTTCTGCGTGTTCGAGGGCGCCATTGCCGGGCTGGGCGAGGACGGCAACGTCGTCGGCATCGTCGACGGTCGCAGCATGCTGGAGATGGCCACGCGCGACGGCGCGGCGCAGCACGTGCACAGCTGACGACCGGGGCTAGAGATCCCGCAGGCGGTTGGCCAGCTCCACTGCCGACTTCACTTCCATCTTCTCGAACACGCGCGCCCGGTGGACTTCCACCGTGCGCACGCTGATCGCGAGCTGGTCGGCGATGAGCTTGTTCGGCAGGCCCTCGACCACGAGGCGCATCACGTCGCGCTCGCGGTCGGTCAGCTCGGCGATGCGGTCGGCCAGGCCGCGGCGCACGCG
Source organism: Variovorax sp. FW301-JW7 (assembly GCF_058788795.1). Taxonomy (NCBI): domain Bacteria; kingdom Pseudomonadati; phylum Pseudomonadota; class Betaproteobacteria; order Burkholderiales; family Comamonadaceae; genus Variovorax; species Variovorax sp. FW301-JW7. The sequence continues at coordinate 208,159 of NZ_JBYTBC010000009.1, read as the reverse complement.
CTGCACCTCGAGCGCGCGCTGCGACATGCCCAGCGCCTGCTCGATGCGGTCGACCAGCGCGTTGTCCGAGAACGGCTTCTCGCAGAAGTCGAAGGCCCCGCGCTTGACCGCCTCGACGGCGGTGGGCACGTCGGCATGGCCGGTCAGGAAGATCACCGGCATCTCGGCCAGCAGGCCGCGTTCGGCCAGCCGGTCGAACAGCACCAGCCCGCTCATGCCGGGCATGCGCACGTCCAGCAGCAGGCAGCGCGGCTGGTCGGGCAACGTGGCCTCGTCCAGGTACTGCTCGAAGGCCTCGGCGCTGCCGAAGTGCTCGCTGGCCAGGCGGCGCGAACGCAGCAGCCAGGCCAGCGCCTCGCGCACGCTGGCGTCGTCGTCCACGATAAAGATCAAGCCATCGATCAGCGGTTGCATGCCATGAGGTCCAGCGGAACAGAAAACGAAGAAGAAGAAGAAGAAGAAGAAGAAGAAGAAAAAGGCGGCTATCCCGCAGCCGGGAGCGTAAACCTGAAGACGGTGCCCCGGGGGCGATTGGGCTCGAACATCAGCGCGCCGCCATGTTGCTCCACCACGGTGCGGCACAGGCTCAGGCCCAGGCCCATGCCGTCGGGGCGCGTGGTGAAGAAGGGCGTGAACAGGCGCGCCGCCACCTCGTCGCTGATGCCACAGCCCAGGTCGGCCACGGAGAACTCGAGCCAGCGGCGGCCATCGGCCGGCGCGGTGGCACCCACGGGCAGGGCACGCGCCACGCGCAGGCGCAGCAGGCGGCTGCCGGTGTTGTCGGGGCTGTCCATGGCCTGCATGGCGTTGCGCGCCAGGTTCAGCAGCACCTGCTCGACCAGCGTGCGGTCGCACACCACGGCGGGCAGGCGCTCTTCGCAGACGATCTCGATCGTCACGTCGAGCTTGCGCGCCTGCAGCCGCACCAGCGGCAGCACGGCGTCGATGAGCGCCTGCGGCGCCACGGCCTCGCGCATGCGGTCGCGCCGGCGCACGAAGTCGTGCACGCTGCGGATCACCTGGCCCGCACGGTCGGCCTGCTCCGCGATGCGCTTCACGGCCATGGCCACCTCGGCCTGTTCGCCCTGCACCTCGGGCCCGAGCAGGTTGAGCGAGCCGGTGGCGTAGCTGGCGATGGCGGCCAGCGGCTGCGTGAGCTCGTGGCTCAGCAGCGAGGCCATCTCGCCCACGGTGGCCAGGCGCGCGCTGGCCTGCAGGCGCTCCTGGCTGGCGCGCGAGAGTTCCTCGACGCGGCGCTGCTCGCTCACGTCGATGAAGGCGCTCATCCAGCCGGTCTGCACCCTGTGCGCGTTGATGAGCGGCGCCTCGAAGATGAGCACCGGAAAGCGCGTGCCGTCCTTGCGCATGAAGACCGACTCGAAGCCCTCGCGCGGCGGCAGGCCGCCCGCGAAGCGGCGCGTCTGGCGCAGGTGGTACTCGTGCGCCAGCTCGGTGGGCCAGTAGGGCGCCTCGACGCTGTCGGCCATGAGCTCTTCGGGCGTGAAGCCGACCATCTCGCAGAAGGCCGGGTTGACGTAGGTGATGCGCCCCTGCAGGTCGCGCGCGCGCAGGCCGGTGATGACCGAGTCCTCCATCGCCTTGCGAAAGGCCAGCGCGTCGGCCAGGTCGCGCTCGGCGCGCAGGCGGCGGCGGGTGTCGCGCGCCAGCAGGATCAGCACCGACACGAGCGCGATCGAAATCGCCGTGACCAGCGCCGTGAGCATGTTCGGGAACAGGTCGGGCGCGGCGCGCCAGCCGTCCACGCGCAGCATGAGCGAGGCGCCCGGCAGGTCGATGCGCTGCTGCGAGGTGAACACGCGCGTGCCGATGCGTCGCGAGGTGCCCAGCGCCACCAGCCGCGTGCCGTCGGCCTCGGTGAAGGCGACCTCCTGGCCGCGCGTGAGCGTGGGGCCGACCAGCTCGACCAGCGTGTCGCGCAGCGAGTAGCTCGCCACCAGGTAGTCGCCGCTGTCCATCGGCAGGCACAGCTCCATCACCTCGACACCGCCGCCGCCGGCCACAGGCACGTAGTGGCTGGGCGAGTAGGCGGGCGCGCCGGCCTTGCGCGCGGTGGTGCAGGCCAGCGTGACGTCGGACTGCGCGGGGCCGCGGCTGCTCTCCTCGAGGATGCGCATGCGGTAGGGCGTGTTCACGGCCTCGATGGGTTGCAGCTGCGCATCGCGCCATTCGAGCCGCAGCCATTCGCGGTGCTCGCGCAGCTGCGCCGCCGCGCGGTCGGCCCAGTGCGTGCGCTCCATGCCCGGCGCGAGCGTGGCGCGCAGGCTCTGGGCGTTGCGCTGCAGGCCGCTGCGCAGGTCGACGACGGCGTCGGCCGTGTCGCGCTCGAGCGCGGCCTGCACCTGCTCGACCTCGTGCCGACCGGCCAGCCACACGACGGTGACCAGCAGCGCCAGCACCAGCACCGCCAACAGCAGCCAGAGGAACCAGCGCTGCCACAGCGAGCGCAGGCGCGCGAAGGCGATCCACACCCGGCGCTGCCGCGATGGCTCGGGCGGCTGCGGCGGCGGTGCGGGAAGGTCCAGCGCCTCGTCGGCCATCGTCAGGCGAGCACGCGGTGCGACAGCGCGGGCAGCTGGGCGCGCGTGCGCTCGACCTGCCGGGCGTCGAGGTCGAACAGCACCACGCCCTCTTCGGCGGCCTGCTGCGCCACCACCGTGCCCCAGGGGTCGATGACCAGCGACTGGCCCCAGGTCTGGCGGCCGTTCTCGTGCGTGCCGCCCTGCGCGGGCGCGACCACCCAGGCCAGGTTCTCGATGGCACGCGCGCGCAGCAGCACCTCCCAGTGGGCGGCGCCGGTGGTGCGCGTGAAGGCGCTGGGCACCAGCATCAGGTCGGCGCCCTGCCCTGCCAGCGCGCGGTACAGCTCGGGAAAGCGCAGGTCGTAGCAGACGCTCATGCCCACGCGCCAGGCGTGGCCGTCGCGCGAAGGCAGCTCGAACACCACGGGCTGCGCGCCCGGTGCGATGACGCGGCGCTCGTCGTAGCGCTCGGTGCCGTTGTCGAAGAAGAACAGGTGGATCTTGTCGTAGCGCGCCACGCACTTGCCTTCAGGCGAGAACGCCAGCGAGCTGTTGAAGACGTGGTCGGCGTCGTCGCTCTCGATGGGCAGCGTGCCGCCCACGATCCACAGGCCGAACTCGCGCGCCGCATCGGCCAGGAAGCCCTGCACCGTGCCGGCGCCGGCGGTTTCGCGCAGGCCGAGCTTGTCGGTGTCGCGCGCGCCCATCATGCAGAAATACTCGGGCAGCACCGCGAGCTCGGCGCCGTCGCGCGCCGCCTGCCCGAGCAGGGCGTGGGCGCGCACGAGGTTGGCTTCGCGGGCGATGGCGGACACCATCTGGATGGCTGCGACTTTCATTGCGTGGTCTCCATTTTTTTGCCTTCCCCCGCTGTCGATGCGCCCGGCAGGCCGGGCAGCAGCTGCAGCGAGCGCGGCACCTTGGCGATCTTCGGGTCGGCCCAGGTGCCTTCGACGTGGAACTCCTGCGTGGCGGCGGCCGCGAGCGGCTTGCTCAGCACCCACTGCGCGAGGAAGGTGCCCAGGCCGATGGCCGGGTTGATGGCCGTGGCCACCAGCGCGGCGGTGCCGGCGTTGATCTCGGGCACCACCACCACGCGCAGGTTCTGCGTCTCGCGCACGATGTCGGCCGAGCCGTCCATCAGCGCGGCGGCGTTGACGCCCTTCATCTGCAGGTTGTTGGTGCTGGCGATGCCCTTGTTGATCTTCGCGTCGCCGCGGATGAAGTCGAAGGCGAAGCCCTGGCTGAACACGTCGCGGAAATCGAGCGTGAGCCGGCGCGGCAGCGCCTGCAGGCTCAACACGCCCAACAGCTTGGCCAGGCCGGGGTCGGCCTTGAGGAACTGGCCCTGCTCCACGTCGACCTGCAGCTGGCCGCCCAGGCTCGGGTAGTCGAGCGAGAACGGCGAACCGCGCCAGTTCACCTCGCCCTCGAGCCGCCCCTTGCCGCGCCGCAGCACGCCCGGCATGCCGAAGCGCGTGAGCAGGTCGCCGGCGTCGGCGATGTCGAGCTTGAAGTTCATGGCCGTGCGGCGCTGGCCGGCGCTGGCGCCCGCGGGCGCGGCCCAGGTGCCCTTGGCGGTGAAGGTGGCTTCGGGCACGCTGAACGCGAGCTTGTTGAGCAGCCATTCGCGCCCGCCGCGGTTGACGGCGTCGATCTCGGCGCGGCCCAGGTGCTTGCCGAGCAGCTCGAAGTCGTCGACCACGATGTCCAGCGCCGGCAGGGTGCCCGGTTGCTCGTCGAGCAGGGTCTCGACCTGCGTGGCCTCGGCCGGCGCGATCTTCAGCCGCGCGAGCCGCGCGTAGAGCCGGCCGGCCTGGCTGTGGCTGTACTCGGCGTAGCCGCTCAATTCGGTGGCGTCGACGTTGGCACGCCACAGCGTGCCGTCGCGCGTGCCGCCGAGCACCACGTTGTGCAGGGTGCGGCCCGCGATGCCCAGCTGCTGCGCGCGCACCGCGATGCGCGTGGGCAGGTAGGCCAGATCGGGATCGTCGGCCCGCTCGCTGCCGGCGACCACCGCCGCGGTGCCCACCAGCGCCTGCCAGGCGCCCATGTCGAGCTTGGCGATGTTGACGTTGGCGAACACGCCCCAGTCGGACGGCAGCGCCGTCTCGCCCGGCGCCAGCCCGATGCCGATGCCGCCGCGCAGCACGCGCGCCTCGCCCGTGGCCGAGAGTTCGCGCACGTACTGCACCGAGCCGATGCGGCCGAGTTCGAGCGTCAGCTGGTCCTGCGTGGCATGGCGGGTGTCGCGCGCCAGCACCTTCTTTTCGATGCGCAGCGGCATCTGCTCTTCGGCGGTCTTCACGAGCGGCGTCGGCAGCTGCAGCGCCAGCCCCTGCAGGCTGCTGGTGAGCGAGAACTCGGGCGTGTCGTCGCGCATCGAGAAGGTGGCGGCGTAGGGCGTGCTGCCGGTGGCATGTTTGGCCAGGCGCGCGAGCCAGTCGACCTCGCGCGCGCCGCGCAGGCCTTCGGCGCTGGCCGTGCCCTGCGCCTTCAATGCCAGTTCGCGCTGCGGCCCGCTGAAGCGGCCCTTGCCTTCGACGCGCACGTCGCCGCCCAGCAGGCGGGCCTGCACGCCGGCCAGCGAGAAGCCGGTGTCGGTGAAGTTGAGCGTGCCGCGCGCCTGCGTGAACGGCGGGGCTTCGGGCACCACCTGCAGCTCGTTGTCGGCCAGCGTCACGGTGGCCTGCACCTTGGTGCTGTTGACGTTCTCCAGCGGCAGGTCGAGGCGCAGCTTGTAGTCGGCCGAGCCGGTGGCGCGCGCACGCTGCAGGAAGGGCCCGGCCTCGCCGGCCAGTGGCGCACCGGCGCGCAGCACTTCGCCCAGCGGGCCCTTGGCCTGCGCGTCGACGCGCAGCAGCGCGGCGTGGTGCGACATGTCGGCGATCTGCGCCTCGGCCTTGGTGATCTCGACGCCGGGCGCGCCCGCGATGCGCCCGCGCGCGTTGCGCACCTGCATGCCCGCGCGCTCGAACACCAGTTCGCCCGACACGCCGGTGAGCGCCGGCCACACGGGCGGCGGCGCGGCGGGCGGGCCGGTGCGCGACGCCGGGGTCGCGGTGGCGGCGGCCAGCGACGGCGGCACGTAGGCGTAGTGCACGTCCGACACCTTGGCCGCGATGCGGAACTCGCCCTGCTTCGGGTCCATGAAGGGCATGTCGTGCAGGTCGCCGCGCACGCGGAAATCGACGGTGCTGGCCGTGCCCTTGATGACCGACTCGCGCACGTAGTCGCGCGTGTGCTGCGGAATGTCGAGCGGCAGGTAGCGGAACACGCGGGTGCCGTCGGCGCGCGTGAGCTTGCCCTGCAGGTCGAGCACGCCGGGGTGCTGCGCGCGGCTGCTCGAGGTGGCCGGGTCGCTGGTGCGCCAGCTGGCCTCGGCCTCGCCCTCGGCGTCGGCGTTCGCGAAGCGCAGCTTTGACATCTGCACCTGCATGGCGCCGTTGTCGAGCTTCCACTGCAGCTGGGTCGAGAGCCGGTCGATGGGGATCTCCGGGTCTTCGAACACGCCGGGGAATTCGAGCGAACCCTTGGCGATCGCCAGCGTGGCGGTGCCGCCGGTGTGGCTGGCGTCGAAGTCGAGCGTGGCACCGCTCAGGCCGGGCGTGCCCGGATGAATGCGGGGCGGTGCAGCGGGAGCGCCGGCCGGTGCCGGGGTGCTCGGCGTGGTCGCGGCCGGCGCCGGCTGCGAGGCCACGCGCAACCCGCTGACCCGGCCCTTGGCCTGGTAGCGCGCGATCGCGTCGGGCGCGCCCTGCCAGTTCACGTCGATGCGCTCGACCAGCCCGCGCGGCGCATAGGCGCCCAGCACGCGGTGGGTGGCCTCGCCCAGCGGCAGGCGGTCGGCGATGAGCGCCAGCGCCGCCAAGTCGAGCCGGTCGGCCTTCAGCGCGCCGTGCTCGGGCGTGCGGCCCTTGGTCGGCGTGTGCTGCAGCCACAGATTGCCGCCGGGCCAGCGCAGGCCGTCGACGGTGTCGAACTGCAAGGCGGTGGTCGAGAACTCGAAGGTGTCCGCGTTCATCTGCCCCGCGAGCCGGCCGGTGACGGCGCGCAGCACCAGCGGCTGCAGCCCCTTGCCGAGCGAGGCGTCGATGCGGTTCAGCCCCAGGTCGGCGGCGCCGCCGACGATGCGCCCGTCGTCCACGTCGGCCCACACGCGCAACGCGCCGTTGCCTTCGCGGATGCGCGCATCGAGCGAGACGTACTGGCCGAGACGGGTGACGTCGATGTAGGGCAGGTCGGCATAGAGCTGGCCGTCCCAGGTCTGCCAATGGCCGCTGCGCAGCGACAGCAGCGGCTGGCGGAACTGGCCGCGCAGCGTGAAGCGCTCGCCCCAGCCGGCCGGCGGCGTGGCGTCCAGCCGCAGGCCGTGGCGGCGTGCGCCGTTGCGGGACACGAAGCGCACGTCGGTCAGCAGCAGGGGTTCGGCACCGCGCTGCTCGTCGGTCCAGCGCACGGTGCCGCCTTCGATGACGAACTCGCGCTGCGCGAAAAACCAGTCGGCGGCGCGGGTTTCTCCGGTCGTGTCGGTCTCCATGTGCAATCCAGCCACATGGAGTTTTCCCTGAGTGTCACGGCGCACGTCGAGCTGCGGACCCTCGATGTAGAGCTGCTCGAAATTCAGGCGCCAGAGCGACCGCGGCGACACGCTCGCCACCACGCGCACGAGGCGAAGGGCCTCGCGTTGGTCTGCGTCCTGCAGCACCACGTCGCGCAATTCGAAGGCCGGGAATAGCCCTTCGGAGCGGGCGGTGATGGCGCCGATGCGCACCGGGACACCGATGGCCTTGCTAGCCTGCGCCTCGAGTGCACCGCGAAAATCGCCGATTCGCGGCACAATCCACGCGTGCAGGACCACGACTGACAGCGCCAGCAGAAGCCACGCAGCGAAGAGCAGACCCAATAGCCAGCGCGCTGTCACAGCGGTGATTTGGAGCAGACGTGAAGGGGAAGACGCCGTGTCGTTCATTGAGGATCGCGCTGTGTCGGGAATTATGACCGCCAGCCTAGAGCCGGGTTCCGCGCCAACCCACACCAGTGTGAATCAGTTGCCATCCAATCCGACGCCTTCCGCGTTTTCTTCCAGTTCCCGATTCGTCCAGCGGCTGCGCCGCCGCTATGCGGCCGAGCTTGAATTGCTGCCGCCCGGCGAGCCCCGGCGCGAATCGATGACCGTCGCCTACGACGCCCTGCGCGCACGCGGCGTGGCCGTGGGCGATGCGTTGCGCATCGTGCGCCAGCTCACGATGGAACGTCTGGTCACACTCGACTGCGACCAGCAGGCCCCGCTTGCGGTGGTGACCACCGCCGTGACCGAGCTGGCCGAACTGGCCCTGGACATCGCCTGCCAGGACGCCTGCCATGAACTCGACGCCCAGCACGGCGCGCCGCTCGGCCCCGAAGGCCAGCGCTCGCAGCTGTGGGTGATCGGCATGGGCAAGCTCGGCGCGCGCGAGCTCAATGTGTCCAGCGACATCGACCTCATCTACCTGTACGACGTGGACGGCGACACGGCCGGCGATGCCGACGGGCGCGGCAAGCTGTCCAACCAGGAGTACTTTGCGCGGGCCGTGAAGCGCATCTATGCGCTGGTGGGCGACGTGACCGAGCACGGCTTCGTGTTTCGCGTCGACCTGGCGCTGCGGCCCAACGGCAACTCGGGGCCGAGCGTGGTCTCGCTCGACGCGCTGGAAGAATATTTCCAGGTGCAGGGCCGCGAATGGGAGCGCTTTGCCTGGATGAAGAGCCGCGTGGTCGCGCCGCGCGCCGTGGTGCTCGGCGGCCAGGCCCAGGCGCTGCGCAACGTGGTGCTGCCCTTCGTGTTCCGCCGTTATCTCGACTACAGCGTGTTCGATTCGCTGCGCATCCTGCACCGCCAGATCCGCGAGCAGTCGGCGCGCCGCAGCGCCGGACGCCCCGAGCGCGCCAACGACGTGAAGCTCTCGCGCGGCGGCATCCGCGAAATCGAATTCACCGTGCAGCTCTTGCAGGTGGTGCGCGGCGGCCAGTTCCCCGAGCTGCGCACACGCCCCACGCTCGACGCACTGCAGCGGCTGGCGCGCGCCAACCTCATGCCGCAGGACACGGCCGACACGCTGGCCGCGGCCTACGAGTTCCTGCGCCGCGTGGAGCACCGCATCCAGTACCTGGACGACCAGCAGACCCACGTGCTGCCGGTCAACGACGACGACCTGCGCTGGATCGCGCAGTCGATGGGCTATGCCGACTGCTGCCCGTTTCTCGAACAGCTCGACACGCACCGCGAGTTCGTGGCCCAGGAGTTCGACAAGCTGCTGGGCGGCGAGAAGCCCTGCAACGGCAAGTGCAACGGCAAGAAGGCCGCCGCACCCGCCGACCTGGCCGACCTGCTCGACGACCTGCCGCCCGTGTTCGCCGAGCGCATCCGCGACTGGTGCGAAACGCCGCGCGTGCTCGCCCTGCGCGAGGAAACCCGGGGCCGCCTGCGCCAGCTGGTGCAACGCACCGGGCAGTGGCTGAAGGAGCCCGACGGCGACGGCGCGGGACAGACGCCGCGCCACGTCGATGCCGCCATGCGCTGGGCCGACTGGATCGAGCCGCTGATGCGCCGCGAGAGCTACCTGGCGCTGCTGGTCGAACGCCCCGCCGTGCAGGAGCGCCTGCTGCGCCTGCTGGGCGCCGCGAAATGGCCCGCGCGCTACCTGATGCAGCACCCCGGCGTGATCGACGAGCTCGCGAGCGACGAAATGCTCTCGGGCCGCTTCATCGCCGACGAATTCGAGCGCGAACTCGAAGCGCGCCACACCTCGCTCACCCGCACCGGCGAGGCCGACGAAGAGCGCCTCTTGAACCTGCTGCGCCACGCCCACCACGCCGAGGTGTTCCGCACGCTGGCACGCGACGTCGATGGCCGCATCACCGTCGAGCAGGTGGCCGACGACCTGAGCGCGCTGGCCGACACCACGCTGCGCGTGACCGCGCGCTGGTGCTGGCCGCATGTGCGCAACCGGCACCGCGAGGTGCCGCAGTTCGCGATCATCGGTTACGGAAAATTGGGCGGCAAAGAGCTGGGCTACGGCAGCGACCTGGACATCGTGTTCGTCTACGACGATGACGACGAGCGCGCCGGCGAGGTCTATGCGGCCTACGTGCGCAAGCTCATCAACTGGCTCACGGTGAAGACGCGCGAGGGCGACCTGTTCGAGATCGACACCGCGCTGCGGCCCAACGGCAACTCGGGCCTGCTCACCACCAGCTTCGAGGCCTACGAAAAGTACCAGCTCGGGCGCGGCAGCAACACCGCATGGACCTGGGAGCACCAGGCCATGACGCGCGCGCGCTTCGTGCTGGGCAGCGCCGACCACGGCGCCGAGCTGGGCGCGCGTTTCGACCAGGTGCGCGAGGCCGTGCTGGTGGCCCCGCGCGACCGCGAGTCGCTGAAGGCCGAGATCATCGGCATGCGCAACAAGCTGCGCGGCGCCCGCCCCGTGAAGGCCGACCGCTTCGACGTGAAGCACAGCCCCGGCGGCATGGTCGATGCCGAGTTCGCGGTGCAGTTCCTGGTGCTGTCGGCCTCGGGCGCGCACCCCGAGCTGATTCCCAACCTGGGCAACATCGCGCTGCTGCTGCGTGCCGAGCAAGCCGGCCTGCTGCCCGACGGCGTGGGCCGCGACGCCGCCAAGGCCTACCGCGAGCTGCGCCGCGTGCAGCACACCGCGCGCCTGAACGAAGAGCCCACGCAGGTCACGCCGCCTGCCCTGAGCGCCGAGCGCGACGCCATGCTGGCGCTGTGGAAGGCGGTCTTTGGCTGACGGCGCCCTCGCTTCCCGCGCGCTGACGGCCTGCGCCCTGGCCGCCGCGCTCGTGCTGGCCGGCTGCGCCAGCGGACCGCGCAGCAGTGGTGGCGGCGTCGCCAGTGGCCGCGACGGCCCCGGCAGCAACATCCCGTCAGACCTCGACCGCGTCCCCGACGCCGAGCCCCGCATCGAGCCGATCCGCAGCAGCGGCGGCACCAGCAAGCCCTACACGGTGCTGGGCCGCGGCTACCAGCCGATCACCGACGACCGGCCGTTCCGCGAATCGGGCATCGCCTCGTGGTACGGGCGCAAGTTCCATGCAGCTTCCACCGCGAGCGGCGAGCCTTACGACATGTACGCCATGACGGCCGCGCACAAGACGCTGCCGCTGCCGAGCTATGTGCGGGTGCGCAACCCGGCCAACGGCCGCGAAGTGATCGTGCGCGTGAACGACCGCGGCCCCTTCGTGGACGGCCGCGTGATCGACCTGAGCTACACGGCGGCGCTGAAGCTCGACCTGCTGCGCGGCGTGGCGCCGGTGGAGATCGAGCGCATCACCAACGACGACATCCGCACCGGCGCCTGGCGCCGCGATGCGGGCACGGCCTATGCCGCAGCGCCTGCGCCGGCCCCCGCGCCCGTTCGGGTGGCGGCTGCGCCGGTGGCTGTGCCATCGGCCTGGGTCGCGCCGGTTGCGATGACCGCCGCAGCCGCCCCCGTGGCGACGATGCCCGTGGCACCACAGACGCCAGTGATGGCCGTGGCACCGTCGGAGCCCGAGGCACCGGCCGGCCCGCGCGAAGCGATGGTGGTGACGGACCTCGCGCCGCTGGCCCCGCTCGCTGCGCCCGCCGCACCCTCGGCGCCTTCGTCCGCCGCGTCCGGCTTCTGGGTGCAACTCGGCGCGTTCCGCGAACGCGACGGCGCCGAGAGCTTGAGAAACCAGGCCGCGCGCGGCCTGCCCACGCTGGCGCCGCAGCTGCGCGTGTTCAGCGAAGCCGGCACGCACCGCCTGCAGGCCGGTCCGTTCCCGTCGCGCAATGCGGCGGGCGAGGCCGTCACGCAGCTGCGCGACAACCTGCGCATCGCGCCGATGGTGGTCGAGCGGCGCTGAGGCTCAGGGCATCGCCTTGGCCACGACCTGCGAACGCAGGCCCACGCCCAGGCGGTTCCAGGCGTTGATCTGCGCCACGGCGAGCGAGAGCTCGACGATTTCCTGGTCGCTGAACACGGCCTTCAGGGCTTCGAATTCGGCATCGCGATCGGCGTGGTGGTCGGCCAGGCGCGTGAGCGTTTCGGCCCAGTCCAGCGCGGCGCGCTCGCGTTCGTTGAACAGGCTCACTTCGCGCCAGGTGGCGAGGCTGTTGATGCGCTGCCAGTCTTCGCCCTGCACGCGCAGGTCGCGCACGTGCATGTCCAGGCAGTAGGCGCAGCCGTTGATCTGCGAGACGCGGGCAAAGACGAGGTCGATCAGCACCTTGCCGAGCGTGCTCGACTCGAAGCTGCCGTTGACGGCGATCATGGCCTGGAAGGACTTGGGGGCGAACTTGGTCCAGGCGAGACGGAGGGCGGGGGCTTGGCTCATGAGATGTACTCCAGGGTGGTTGAAGGAAACAAGCGAAATCCGCTTGCTACCCCCTGAAGACGCGCCAGCCATCGGCCCTGTGACAGGCTGCGCGAATTTTTTCTTCAGGCGCCCCGTTTGGCCGCGAACAGCTGCGCGATGCGCGCCAGCTTGTCGGGGTTGCGCTGGGCGCGGATGCGCACGATGCGCTCGCCCTCGATCTCGAAGGTCTGGGCCGATTCGAGTTCGCCGTCCAGAAAGCGCAGCATGCCGGGCTCGCCGTTGAGCTCGACCAGCTCCATGTGCACGCCGGCGCCCATGCGGCGCCAGAGCGAGAAGTACAGCTGCGCCAGTCGCTGGCTGCCGCGCAGGATCTTGCTGAAGGTCTGCACCTTGCCCCCGCCGTCGCCGATGAGTTCGACGTCTTCGGCCATCAGCGCCTTCAGGTCCTGCATGCTGCCGCGCGCGGCGGCGTCGGCGAAGGCGCGCAGCAGGCGCTGGTGCGTATCGCGCGACACCTGGAAGCGCGGGCGGGCCTCCTGCACCTGGGCCTTGGCGCGGTGCACCAGCTGGCGGCAGGCGGCCTCGCTCTTGCCCAGGGTCTGGGCGATCTCGTCGTAGTCGGCGTCGAACACCTCGCGCATGAGAAAAGCGGCGCGCGCCTCGGGCGCCAAGCGCTCGAGCACGGCCAGGAAGGCGACGGAGATGTTGTCGACGCGCTCGAGCGTTTCCTCGGGCGTGTCGGGCGACCCGGTGAGGGTGGGCTCGGGCATCCACGGGCCGATGTAGTGCTCGCGCTGGACCTTGGCGCTGCGCAGCCGGTCGATCGACAGGCGCGTGACGACGGTCACGAGCCAGGCTTCGGCACTGTCGAAACTGGCCTTGTCGGCCTCGTGCCAGCGCAGCCAGGCGTCCTGCACCACCTCTTCGGCCTCGGCCACGGAGCCGAGCATGCGGTAGGCGATGCCCTGGAGGCGGCGGCGGTGGCTGTCGAAGGTGAGGGTCGGGTCGTCCATGCCCGATTAGACGTTTGACGTCGCCGTGTTGTGACAGCTCGCGCCCAAAAAAAATCGCCCCGGCATGCGGGGCGATTTTTTAGATATTGGGAACGGCTCAGGCGCCCTGGTATTCGGGCTTGGGGCCCAACGTGGCCGAGACTTCCTTGCGGTAGCGGTTCAGCTCCTGCACGGTCTTGAAGCTGCGGTTCATCAAGAGGCTCAGGTTGTGCAGGATGCGCTCGCCGACCTTGGTTTCCCATACGGCATCGAACTTGATCTGCTTGTCCAGCCAGTGCTCGAGCCAGTCGGGATCGGGCATGCGGCTCTGGATGGTGTCGTTCGGGAACAGTGCCTTGTTCACGTGCAGGTTGGTCGGGTGCAGCGCCTGGGCGGTGCGGCGCGCACTGGCCATCAGCACGCCGACCTTGGTGAAGGCGGCACGGGCTTCGTCGCCGAACTTTTCCATGGCGCGCTTCATGTAGCGCAGGTAGGCGCCGCCGTGGCGGGCTTCGTCCTGGCTCAGCGTGGTGTAGATGTGCTTGATGACCGGCTCGGTGTGCCACTGGGCCGCGCGACGGTACCAGTGGTTCAGGCGGATCTCGCCGCAGAAATGCAGCATGAGGGTTTCGAGCGGGGGCGCCGGGTCGAAGTCGAAGCGCACCTCGTGCAGCTCCTGTTCGGTGGGCGCGTGCTGCGGGCTGAAGCGCTTCAGGTACTCCATGAGCACCAGCGAGTGCTTCTGCTCTTCGAAGAACCAGATCGACATGAACGCCGAAAAGTCGCTATCGTGCCGGTTGTCGCGCAGGAACATCTCGGTGGCCGGCAGCGCCGACCACTCGGTGATGGCATTCATCTTGATGGTCTGCGCCTGCTCTTCAGTCAGCAAGGAGGCGTCGAACGACTGCCAGGGAATGTCCTTGTCCATGTCCCAGCGGACGGATTCGAGTTGTCTGAAGAGTTCCGGGTAGAGCATCAAAGTCTTTCAATGGCCGCCGATTTTAGTCGGGCCGTTTGGCGCGCCCGTGACAGACGCGCGATGATGTGCTTACGCGCGCGCTTGCGCCATAGATGCTCACCCCCTTTTCGATCCAGGAGCCCGTCATGCGAACCCCCGCCCGATCGTCGATGCTGCGACGTTGCGCCACGGCCTTTTCACTCGGGGCGGGCCTTGTGGCCGCCCTCCCGGCGGGTGCCCAGACCGCCCCCGCCGCGCCCGTGGTGGGCGCTGCGGCGGGATGCCCGGCGATCCTGCAGCACAGCTTCCCGCGGCTGCAGGATGAAAAGCCCCAGAACCTTTGCCAGTACTCCGGAAAAGTGGTCCTGGTGGTCAACACGGCCAGCTTCTGCGGCTTCACCCCGCAGTACAAGGGGCTGGAGGCGCTGGACATGAAGTACCGCGCCCGCGGCCTCGTGGTGCTGGGCTTCCCGTCGAACGACTTCTCCCAGGAATCGGGCTCCAACAAGGAGATCGCCGACTTCTGCGAAAGCACCTTCGGCGTGAAATTCCCAATGTTCGCCAAGTCGGCCGTGCGCGGCACCGACGCCAATCCGCTGTTCAAGCAGCTGGCGCAGGCCTCGGGCACGACGCCGAAGTGGAACTTCTACAAGTACCTGATCGGGCGCGACGGCAAGGTGGTGCAGGCCTGGTCGAGCATGACGGCGCCGGACGAAACCGGCTTCGTGAACGTCATCGAGAAACAGCTCGGGCCAAATTAAGACTGATCAGTTCACAAAAATACGTATCGGTAATATTATTTGCCGATGCGTCCCTCTCACTGTGAACTGCGCGTCACAAACGTTTACCACTCGACGGGGAACCGTGCGCCAAAACCCGCGCTCATACTTGGCGTGGGCGGCCAAGGCCCACAGGTTTTCATGTTGCGAGGTCTTCCGGGCGCCTGCCGTCCGGTTGAAATCCCGAGGCGATTCTTCTCCTCCTCCCTCCCTCCCTCCTTCGTGTCGGGGCGCCTCGCAGCATTTTTGTCTTCCCGCCGGAACCGGGGCTTGCGATGACGCAGCGCCCCACCGGCCCTCCCCGCATCGCCGTGATCGGTGCCGGCATCTCCGGCCTCGCAGCCGCCCATGCGCTGCGCGATACGGCCCGCGTCTCCCTCTTCGAAGCCAGTGACTACTTCGGCGGCCATGCGCACACGGCCACGATCGAGCTGCCGCGCTCGGCGCACGACACCACCCGCGTCGCACACGGCGTGGACACCGGCTTCCTGGTCTACAACGAGCGCACCTACCCGCAGCTGATCCGCCTCTTCGCCGAGCTGGGCGTGGAAACGGCCGCCTCGGACATGTCGTTTTCGGTGCAAGCGGTGCGCGACAACGGCCAGCCGCTCGAATGGAGCGGCAGCCACCTGGGCACCGTGTTCGCGCAGCGGCGCAACCTGCTCGACGCCCGTTTCCTCGGCATGCTGCGCGACCTGCTGCGCTTCAACCGCCTGACCACGCGCATCGCCGAGGCGGGCACCGAGGGCGAGCTGGCCCAGCCGCTGGGCGCCTTCCTCGACACCCACCGCTTCGGCACCGCTTTTCGCGACTGGTACTTCCTGCCGATGATGGGCTGTATCTGGAGCTGCTCGACCACGCAGATGCTGGCGTTCCCGGTCGCGACCATGATCCGCTTCTGCCACAACCACGGGCTGATCCAGATCGCGAACCGCCCTGCCTGGCGCACGGTGCGCGGCGGCTCGCGCCATTACGTGGAGAAGATCGTCGCCGGCCTGCCCGACGCGCGCCTGCGCACGCCGGTGCGGCGCATCGTGCGCGACGACGACGGCGTGCGGGTGTCGACCGACGCGGGCACCGAGGTGTTCGACCACGCGATCCTGGCCACGCACACCGACCAGTCGCTGGCCCTGCTCGGCGACCCCGACCCGGCCGAGCTGGCGGTGCTCGACACGATTCGCTACCAGCGCAACCACGCCGTGCTCCACACCGACGCCTCCGTGCTGCCGCGCCGGCGCACTGCCTGGGCCGCCTGGAACTACCAGCGCGGCGCCACGGGCGACGACGAGGCGGGCCGCGTCTGCCTGCACTACCTGCTGAACAAGCTGCAGCCGCTGCCCTGGGAGCAGCCGGTGATCGTGTCGCTGAATCCGGTCGGCGAGATCGCGCGTAGTCGGGTCATGGCCGAATACGACTATGACCACCCGGTGCTGGACCTGGGCGCGATCCGCGCGCAGGCCGAGGTGCCTGCGCTGCAGGGCCGGCGCCGCACCTGGTTCGCGGGCGCCTGGATGGGCTACGGCTTCCACGAAGACGGCCTGAAGGCCGGGCTGGCCGCCGCCGAGGGCGTGCGGACGCGGTTGGCCGGCGGCGAGGCGGCACCGGCAAGGCGCGCAGCATGACCTCGCCGGTGCAGGCCGTGCCGCACCTGGGCTTCGGCGAAGTCCGGCACACGCGCCTGCGCCCCGCGCACCACGCCTTCGTCTACCCGACCTTCTTCCTGATGCTGCCGATGCGCACCCTGCGCGCGCACGGCAACGCGCAGCTGACGCTGAACCGCCCGGCCGCACTGTCGTTCCACGACGCCGACCACGGCGACGGCCGCGACCCCGCCCAGGGCGGCGCGCTGGCCTGGCTGGACGCGCTGCTGGCCGAGCACGGCATCGACGATGCCGACGGCGAAGCCTGGCTGCACTGCTACCCGCGCGTGTTCGGCTACACCTTCAAGCCCGTGAGCTTCTGGTACTGCCACACGGCGCAGGGCGCGCTGCGCGCCATCGTGGTCGAGGTGAACAACACCTTCGGCGAACGCCACTGCTACCTGCTCGACCAGCCTGGCTACGGCGTGGAACTGCGCGCCGCCAAGGCCTTCCACGTCTCGCCGTTCTGCCGGGTCACGGGCGATTACCGCTTCCGCTTCTTCATCGATGCAGCCCGCACGCGCACGGTGGTGCGCATCGACCACGACGACGCCGACGGCCCGTTGCTGCAGACCAGCGTGAGTGGCGAGCTCGCGCCGCTGAGCCCGGCCCTCGTGCGGCGCGCGCTGTGGCGCTATCCCGCCATGACCGTCGGGCTGATCGCGCGCATCCACTGGCAGGCCGCGAAGCTGTGGCTCAAGCGCGTGCCCTTCATCGCCAAGCCGGCACCGCCGCTTTCCTTCGTGTCGCGCGACACCCCTTCCTCCCCGCAGCAGCACCCATGATACCGACCACCACCACCGCCCCGGGCTTCCCCCTCGCGCTGCCGCAGGACGCGCCGCGCGCCGCGCGCACCGTGCTCGGCCTGCTGCAGCGCCTCACGCACGGCTCGCTCACCGTGCGGCTGCCCGACGATTCGGTGCGCCACTTCGGCGCCGCGCCCGGCAGCAGCACGCTCACGGCCTCGCTCACGCTGCGCAACTGGGAGCCCTGCCGGGCCGCGCTGCGCTCGGGCGACATCGGCTTCGCCGAAAGCTACATCGCGGGCGACTGGGGCACGCCCAACCTGGTCGAGCTGATGCAGGTGGTCATTGCCAACCGGCGCGCGCTCGAAGACGTGGTCTACGGCCACTGGCTGGGCCGCCTCGCGTACCGGCTGCGGCACCGCCTGAACCGCAACAGCCGCGCGGGCAGTGCGCGCAACATCCACGCGCATTACGACCTGGGCAACGCCTTCTACGCGGCCTGGCTCGACGAGACGATGAACTATTCGGCTGCCTGGTTCGAGGGCGACCTGGCGCGCCCGCTGCCCGAGGCGCAGCGCGCCAAGGTGGCGCGTGCGCTCGACCGGGCCGGCGTGAAGGCGGGCGACCGCATGCTGGAGATCGGCTGCGGCTGGGGCGCGCTGGCGGAAATGGCGGCGCGCGAATTCGGCGCCTCGGTGACCGGCGTGACGCTGTCCACCGAGCAACTGGCCTACGCGCGCGAGCGCACCGCGGGCCTGCCGGTCTACCTGCGCCTGCAGGACTACCGCGACATCAGCGACGCGCCCTTCGACGCCATCTGCTCCATCGAGATGGTCGAGGCCGTGGGCCGCGACTACTGGCCGGCCTATTTCCAGGCCGTGCACCGCCTGCTCAAGCCGGGCGGGCGCGCCTGCGTGCAGACCATCGTGATCGACGACCGGCTGTTCGAGCGCTACATCGGCGCGACCGATTTCATCCAGCAGTACATCTTCCCGGGCGGCTGCCTGCCCTGCCCGCGCGAGTTCCGGCGCGCCGCCGAGGCTGCCGGGCTGGAGGTGGTGAACGAATTCGCCTTCGGCGCCGACTACGCCGAAACACTGCGGCGCTGGCGCGAACGCTTCCTCGCGCAGCGCGCCGCGGTCCTGCAGCAGGGCTTCGACGAACGCTTTCTGCGCATCTGGGAGTTCTACCTGGCCTACTGCGAGGCCGCGTTCCTGCAGCAGAGCACCGACGTGGTGCAGTACACGCTGCGCAAGCGGCCCCCACCGCCGGCCGGCTGAAACGCCATGAAAAAAGCGCCCTCGGGCGCTTTGTCGTTTCAGGGCTGGGTGTCGATGAAGCTCGGCCGCAGCATGAGCTTGTCGTACAGCCTGGCCAGGTTGGCGTGATCGCCGCGCCAGTCGATTTCGGGAAAACGCAGCCCCAGCCATCCCAGCGCGCAGCCGACCGCGATGTCCGACAGGCTCAGGTGGATGCCGCTGCAGAAGGGCTTGTCGCCCAGGCCCTTGGCCATGGCGGCCACGCCGGCCTGGACCTTGACGCGCTGGCGCTCGATCCAGGCAGCGCTGCGTTCGCCGTCGGCACGGCCCGTCCAGGTGGCTTCGAGGCGCCAGAGCACGCCGGCGTCCATGACGCCGTCGGCCAGCGCTTCCCAGGTCTTGACCTCGGCGCGTTCGCGGCTTTGCTGCGGAATGAGCTTGCCCACGGGCGACAGGGTGTCGATGTACTCGACGATGACGCGCGAGTCGAACATCGCCTCGCCGCCTTCCATGATCAGGCACGGCACCTTGCCCAGCGGATTCGAGTGGGCGATCATGGTGTCGGCCGACCAGACGTCTTCGATCACGAACTGGTAGTCGAGCCGCTTTTCGGCCAGCACCACGCGCACCTTGCGCACATAAGGACTGGCGGCGGATCCGATCAGTTTCATGAAGGCTCTCTCCCCATCGTCTGTTAACGTTTGTTCGCAGGCATTTTAGGTGAACGGAAAAAGACGCCGCCCGAATCTCCCCGCGGCACGACCCGCCGGCGGCCGCCTAAAATTCGGGCATGAGCTTTTCCACCGTCTCCGCCCTCTCCCCCCTTGACGGCCGCTATGCGGCCAAACTCGCGGCCTTGCGCCCGCTGATGAGCGAACAGGGCTACATGCACCGTCGCGTGCAAGTGGAGGTGGCCTGGTTCATTGCGCTGTCCGACTGCGGCTTTGCCGAGTTCAAGCCCCTCACGGGCGGCGCCCGCAAGTACCTGATGGGGCTGGTGTCGCATTTCTCCGAAGCCGACGCGCTGGCCATCAAGGACATCGAGAAGACCACCAACCACGACGTGAAGGCCGTCGAGTACTGGATCAAGTCGAAGTTCGAAGCCCGGCCCGAGCTGCTGGCTGCCGCCGAGTTCGTGCACTTCGCCTGCACCAGCGAAGACATCAACAACACCAGCCACGCCCTGCAGATCCAGGCCGCGCGCGACACCGTGGTGCTGCCGGCCATCGACGGCCTGATCGCCAAGCTGCGCGAGATGGCGCACCAGTTCGCCGACGTGTCGATGCTCTCGCGCACGCACGGCCAGACCGCCAGCCCGACCACCGTCGGCAAGGAAATCGCCAACGTGGCGGTGCGCCTGACCAAGGCCCGCGCGCAAATCGCCGCCGTGCAGCTGCTGGGCAAGATGAACGGCGCGGTCGGCAACTACAACGCCCACCTGGCTGCCTGGCCCGAGTTCGACTGGGAGGCCTTCAGCCGCAAGGTCGTCGAGACGCCCGCGCCGCTGGGCCTGGGCCTGAGCTTCCAGCCGTACAGCATCCAGATCGAGCCGCACGACTACATGGCCGAGCTGTTCGATGCCGTGGCGCGCGTCAACACCATCCTGGTCGACTTCTCGCGCGACATCTGGGGCTACGTGAGCCTGGGCTACTTCAAGCAGCGCCTGAAGAAGGGCGAGATCGGCTCGTCGACCATGCCGCACAAGGTCAACCCCATCGACTTCGAGAACGCCGAGGGCAACCTGGGCCTGGCCAACGCGGTGCTGCGCCACCTGAGCGAGAAGCTGCCCATCAGCCGCTGGCAGCGCGACCTGACCGACAGCACGGTGCTGCGCAACATCGGCGTGGCCTTCGGCTACGCCACGCTGGCCTACGCGAGCCTGGCCACCGGCCTGGGCAAGCTCGAGATCAACCAGGAAGCGCTGGCCGATGACCTCGACGCCTCGTGGGAAGTGCTGGCCGAGCCGATCCAGACCGTGATGCGCCGCTTCGGCGTGCAGGGCGCCTACGAGCAGCTCAAGGAAGTCACGCGCGGCAAGACCGTGACGGCCGAAGCGCTGCACGGGCTGATCCGCTCGCTGGAGATTCCCGAAGAGGAAAAAGCCCGCCTTCTGGCCATGACGCCGGCCAGCTACACCGGCAAGGCCGCCGAACTCGCTCGTAGAATTTAGGCTTCCCCCGCGACGATCCGCCGGCCTGTGTTGCCCACGGCCGGTGCGCTTCGTTCGCCATCCGACACTTCCAGCCAACGTGCCCCGTCCGGGCGCACGCCAGCCGACAACCCTGACGGGACGCTTCGACGTCCCCGTTGTTCATGCTGCGCGCCCCACTGAGACGCCTCTGGCTCACGCTCCACCGATGGATCGGCCTCACGCTCGGGCCGCTGCTCGCCCTCACGGCGCTCCTGGGCGCCCTGCTGGTGGTGGCGCTGCCGCTCGACCGCGCGGCGCATCCTGAGCTCTTCGTCGCGCACAGCAACAGCAGTGCGGCCCCCGCGCCGCTGGAGCCCCTGCGCCAGCGCCTGCTCGCCGAGTTCGGCCCCGACACCAACTTCACGCTGCGCCCGCCGCGCCAGCCCGGCGACACGCTCCGGGTGCTGGTGCGCGGCCCGTGGGAAGGCACGCTCTACCTCGACCCCGCGACCGGCGCCGAACAGGGCCGCCGCTGCACGCACGAAGGCGCCTACAACCTGCTGTTCGAACTGCACAGCAGCCTGCTGCTGGAAGACACAGGCAAGGGCATCCTCGCCATCGCAGCGCTCGCCTACCTGTTCCTGCTGGTCACCGGCGTGGTGCTGTGGTGGCCGGCGCGCTGGCCGCCCTCGCTGCGCATCGTGCTGGACCGCGGCCTGCTGCGCGGGCTGTTCGACCTGCACCGCACGGGCGGCGCCGTGCTCGGGCTGTTGATCGCCGTGTCGGTCTTCACCGGCGCGTACATGGCCTGGCGACCGCTGGGCGGCTTCATCTCGACCGCGCTCGGGCAGACACCCGCCAAGGCACCGGTGGTGCCCAAGGGCACCGCCACCGGCCCTCGCCTGCCGCTGGACGACCTCGTCGCCCGCGCGCAGGCGGTGTTCCCCGGCCAGCCCATCGGCTACGTGCAGGTGCCCGGCCGATCGGACCGGCCGCTGCGCGTGCGCTTCCGGCTCGCCGACGACCCGCACCCGAACGGCATCGGCTCGGTGTGGGTGCATCCGGTCACGGGCGAACTGCTCGGCGTGCGCCGCTGGCAGGACATGGACACCGGCAACGGCGCGGTGGTCGTGATCTACCCGCTGCACACCGGCGTGCTCGGCGGCGTGGTGCACCAGGCGGTCACCGCGCTGCTGGGCCTGGCGCTGGCCGGCCTCGGCCTGAGCGGCGTGTGGCTCTGGTGGCGCCGGCGCGCCGTGGCGGCGGCTGCCCGCAGCCAGGCGCTGTCCCGCGGCGCGGCGCCCTGAACGACGCACACATCCCATCCCTTCATCCATCACAAATACATCGAAGAGGACTCCCCTTGTTCCCGCACAAAAAAACCGCCATCGCCCTGGCCCTGCTGCCCCTGAGCCTGCACAGCTTCGCGGCCGACGCCGAGCCGTCGAAGTCGCTCGAGGCCATCACCGTCACCGGTGACTGGCTCGGCACGCCCACCGAGACCAAGGTGCTCGAGCACGCCGGCGCGCGCAGCATCGTCGAGCGCCAGCAGATCCAGGAAAGCGGCTCGGCCAGCGTGCGTGACGTGCTGCGCCAGGTGCCCGGCGTGCAGGTGCAGGAGAGCAACGGCACCGGCGGCAGCGACATCTCGCTCAACGTGGGCGTGCGCGGCCTGACCTCGCGGCTGTCCCCGCGCTCGACCGTGTTGCTGGACGGCGTGCCGCTGGCCTACGCACCCTACGGCCAGCCGCAGCTGTCGCTGGCACCGGTGTCGCTGGGCAGCCTCGAAGCCGTCGACGTGGTGCGCGGCGCGGGCTCGGTGCGCTACGGCCCCCAGAACGTGGGCGGCATCATCAACTTCGTGACGCGCTCGATCCCCAAGCAGTTCGCGGGCGAAGTCGGCGTGGGCGTGGAGAGCGCCAGCCACGGCGGCGGCACCAAGAGCACGCCCAGCCTGTTCATCGGCGGCACCAACGAGAACGGCCTGGGGCTGGCACTGCTGTATTCGGGTACGCACGGGGACGGCTGGCGCCAGAGCAACGACAAGACCCGCATCGACGACCTGATGCTCAAGGGCGCCTACCGCATTTCGAAGACCGACGACATCGCGATCTCGCTGCACCACTTCGAAGGCAAGGGGCGCATGCCCGGCGGCCTGACGACAGCGCAGTTCGCGGCCAACCCGTTCCAGTCGGACCGCCCCTTCGACGAGTTCACCGGGCGCCGCACCGACGGCTCGCTCAAGTACACGCACAACGACGGCGTGAACAAGTTCGAGATGCTGACCTACTACACGGACTCGTACCGCAGCAGCTACCTCGAGCAGGAAGGCACGGGCGCCAACGCCAACCGCCGCCGCCTGACCACCGCGCCGCGCAACTACAAGACCTACGCCTTCGAGCCCCGCTACTCGCGCCTGATCGACTCGGGCAGCGTGGTGCAGGAGATCAGCATCGGCGCGCGCTACCTGAAGGAAGAGGCCTCCGAAACGGCCACGCGCAGCAGCTACTACCGGCCGGCGCCGGGCTTCGACGCCTACGCGCTCGCGCTGCCCGCGTACCAGACCAGCAAGGGCGGCACGACCGCGCACGCGTTCTACATCGACGACCGCATCGACTTCGGCAACTGGACGGTCACGCCCGGCGTGCGCTACGAGTCCTTCCGTTCGTACAACGACGTGTTCACCATGGCGAACAACCGCGTCACCAACGCGATCTACCCGAAGATCGAGTCCAACGAAGTGCTGCCCACGCTGTCGGTGCTCTACCGCATGAGCGAGCGCTGGTCGCTGTTCGCCAATGCCGGCGTGTCGTTCGGTCCGCAGCAGTACGCCCAGCTCGCACAGTCGACCACCAGCCTGCACCCCGAAAAAGCCAAGACCTACGAGATCGGCACCAAGTACAAGGGCGAATCGTGGAGCGGCGAGCTGACGCTGTTCAACATCAACTTCGACAAGGAGCTGCTGCTCGCGCGCTCCATCACCGGCGACGTCGGCCAGTGGACCGACCTGGGCGCCACGCGCCACCGCGGGCTGGAGTCGGCGCTGCGCTACGACCTGGGCAGCCTGAGCGATGCGCTCAAGGGGCTGTCGGTGTCGGGCACCTACACGTACACGCAGGCCACCTCGAAGGCGGGCGTGTTCGCGGGGCGCGACCTGCCCTTCTACTCGCGCCATGTCGCGACGATCGGCGCGCGCTACGAGCGCGGGCCGTGGACGCTCAACGCCGACCTCTACGCGCAATCCAAGCAGCGTTCACCGGGCTCGCCGGACGACGGCGCGAAGTACATCACCGTGGAAGACCCGAGCGGGCGGCTGGGCGACATTCCGGGCTACGGCACAGTGAACCTGCGCGCCGCCTACGACTTCGGCCCCTCGCTGAGCCACCTGAAACTGGCCGTGGGCGTGAAGAACCTGTTCGACCGCCGCTACTACAACCGCTCGGTCGACAACAACGGCGGCAAGTACGTGGGCCAGCCGCGCACGGTGTACCTGCAGGCGTCGGTGGCGTTCTGAGGCCGAAGGTGCACGGGCATACACTCGCGCACCCATGGCTCTCAAATCCACCATCTTCAAGGCCACCCTCGCGGTGGCCGACATCGACCACGGCTACTACGCCGACCATGCGCTGACCCTGGCGCGCCACCCCAGCGAGACCGACGAGCGGATGATGATCCGGCTGGTCGCGCTCGCGCTCAACGCGCACCAGCTGCAGGACATCTGCAACGGCGACGGCACGCTGGCCTTCGGCGCGGGCCTGTCGAACGTCGAGGAGCCCGACGTGTGGCTGCGCGACTTCACGGGCCAGACCAAGATCTGGATCGAAGTCGGCCAGCCCGAAGACAAGCCCATCATCAAGGCCTGCGGCAAGGCGGACGAGGTGATCGTCTACTGCTTCAACCACGCGGCCGAAATCTGGTGGCGCGGCATCGAGAGCAAGCTCACGCGGCCGCAGAACCTCAAGGTCTACCGCGTGCCGACCGACGCCTCGCAGGCGCTCGCCAAGCTGGCGCAGCGCAGCATGCAGCTGCAGGCGACGATCCAGGAAAGCACGCTGACGCTGGGCGACGGCGTCAACAGCATCGACGTCGAACTGCTCAAGTGGAAGTGAAGGGTCCGCGCGGCTAGGCCGCCGGCATCATCTCGCCGCACTGCCAGCACTGCTCGAAACCGCCTTCGACCTGCTCGCCGCACACGCAGCGCCAGCTGCGCTGCGGACGGTGCTGCAGTTCGTGCAGCAGGCGCCGCGCGAGTTCGTACTGCGATTCATCGTCGATCCAGATCTCGGGCAGGCACTGGTCGGGCGGCAGCTGGCCCATGACCGCGCCGAGGAATTCGCGCTGCACCGTCGCGCCCACGCCCTCCTCGCGCAAGGCATGCGCCCACACGGTCGCGATCGCGAGGTTGGGGGCTTGCGCGAGGCGGCGCATGGTCAGGGGGCCCAGTTTTTGTCGTCGTCGGGGTCGAACTCGGGCTCGGCGGCGGTGGGCTCGGCTTCGCGCGCGCGTTCGGCATAGCGGTTGAAGCGCCAGGCCGAGTCTTCCATGGTGATGCGGCGCCAGGTGACGCGCTTCTCGACCGGCGTCATGGCCGGCCAGTACTGCACCTCGTCGAAGCTGCGCCCGCACCCCTTGCACTCGTCGTCGCCCTGGCTGGTCGAGCAGATCGCGATGCAGGGCGTGTCGGGCGTGCTGTGGTACCAGTCGAGCCACGCGGCCCAGGCCTTGGCGGGAAAGCCGACCTCGTCGACCTCGTCTTCGTGGTGGAAGACCATGAGCGCGTAGACCTCGGCCAGCGCGCGCAATTCGGGTGCCAGCGTGATGCCGTCGGGCGAAGGAGACTTCTCGCGCCAGTGGTTGATGGCGGCCTCGATGTCGGTGATGTGGATGGCGGCCATGAAGAGTGAAAAAACAGCGAGCGGCGATCATAGTCCCGCAATGTCCCGTCCCTTCTTAGGGCCATAGGCGCTCCCAAAAATGGAGCATCAAATGCCCACTGCATGCGCCCTTCCGGACCTTTGCCCTTAAATGTAAAGAAAACTTTCGGTTGCCTCGGCGCGGTCTTCAATGCTTTAATCCCGCCCACGAAGGGGAGTAGCTCCCGATCGCTGTCCCCGGGCAGCGTGAATCGTCAGGTCGTCAATACGAAGCACAACACTTCCGGCCTGGCGGGCGACACACGCGCCGACGCCTGTCGGCGCGCCTGCTGTTGTCGAGCGAGACCTTCGATTTGAACCTGCGCAGGTTTGGTCGAAGCGTTCGCAAGTCCCCGGTGTCACCCGGCCTTCGCTCCCCCGCTTTCGACCGCACCCGTGCAGGGTGAATCGAAACGCATCGGCATGCCGCTGCCCGTCGTGGTCCCATCCGGGGAGCTGCGGGCATGGCGCCAAGACAATGAGGAATCTATGGAACAGTTCATGACCCCGGAATTCTGGGTCGCGGTCGGTCAGATCATCATGATCGACATTCTTTTGGGCGGCGACAACGCCGTCGTCATCGCACTGGCATGCCGCAAGCTGCCGCCCGCGCAACGCACCCAGGGCATCCTGTGGGGCACCGCCGGCGCCATCATCCTGCGCGTGATCCTGATCTTCTTCGCGCTCACGCTGCTCGCGATTCCGTTCCTGAAACTGGTGGGCGCGATCCTGCTGCTGTGGATCGGCGTGAAACTGCTGGCCCCCGACCATGACGACGCGCACGGCAACATCGCCGGCAGCGACCGCCTCTGGGGCGCCGTGAAGACCGTGATCATTGCCGACCTGGTGATGAGCGTGGACAACGTGATCGCCATCGCCGGTGCCGCACAAGGCGCGGGCGAAGGCCACCAGATGCCGCTGGTGATCTTCGGTCTGCTCGTGAGCATCCCGATCATCGTCTGGGGCAGCCAGCTGGTCATCAAGCTGATGGACCGCTTCCCGATGATCATCACGCTGGGCGGCATGCTGCTGGGCTGGATCGCCGGCACGATGGCCGTGTCCGACCCGGCCCTGGCGAACCCCGCCAACTGGACCTGGGTGCCGAAGGTGCCGCAGACCGACACCATCAAGTACGCCGCCGGCATCATCGGTGCGCTGCTGGTGCTGGCGATCGGCAAGTGGGTGGCCTCGCGCAAGCAGGCCCCCGCCACCGCGGCTCACTGAGCGTTCGTTGAACGATCAACGCCCCGCGCTGAAACTTCTTGCATCAATCCGGTCTCTGTCACTCTAACTATCAAAGGAGAGCACTCATGGAAAAGATCATTCTTTACGTCGACGACGCCGTCTATGCCAGCGAGCAGTTCGCCGAACTGGCGCCGGATGCGAACCACGTCGTGGCGCGCCATTGGGTGCTCGTGGCCTGCGCGCCGCGCATGACACACCGGATCAGCAAGTGGGTGAGCCACAGCGCGCGCGAGAACTGGCGCGCCAAGTGGTTCAGCAAGGTGCAGGCGCAGATGCTGCCGCTGCTCGAACGCAACGGCGGCCAGGTGACGGCGGTGCTGGCCAAGGGCCCGCTGACCGACCTGACGCAGCAACTCAAGCGCGAGCACGCGGCCACCCACGTGGTCGATGCGCGCCGCCCGAAGATCGGCGTCGACCTGGAACCGGTCACGCCCGACCAGACCCCGGCCAAACAATCGGGCTGGGCCTTTCCCGGCGCCGTGATGGGCATGGGTGCGCTGCTGGTGCTGGCCAACGAGCTGGCCGAGTAAGCCTGATCAGGGCCACACGCCCTCCCGAACCGACACAAGCCCCGCTGCGGCAACGCAGCGGGGCTTGTTCTTTTGTGCGGGCCCGTGGGGTATCCTGCGACGCATGCGCATCCTCCTCAAATGGCTGCTCAGCGCCGTGGCGCTGCTCGCGGTCGCCTACCTCTACAGCGGCGTCCAGGTCCAGAGTTTCGGTTCGGCGCTGCTCGCGGCGGCCGTGATCGGCCTGCTCAACATGGTCGTGCGGCCGGTGCTGGTGATCCTGACATTGCCGGTCACCATCGTCACGCTCGGGCTGTTCCTGTTCGTGATCAACGCCCTGCTGTTCTGGGCCGCCTCGGGCCTGCTCGGCGGCTTCCATGTGAACGGCTTCCTCGCCGCGCTGCTGGGCTCGCTGATCTACTCGCTGCTCGGGCTGCTCATCGAGAGCGCGCTGGGCGGGCTGCTGTCGCCCCGGCGCTGAGCGCCGGCGACAACGCCCTCTTCCCCCTCGTCACTTCAGCGGCGGCTCCTCGGCCTGCTGCTTGACCAGCACGTCGACAGCGCGTGCGCGCGTGTCGACGATCGACGCCTCGTAGTGGTCGATGGACGCGCCCGACTTGCGGATCAGCTCCTGCGCCGCCTTGAAGCGGTCGCGCGCCGCCGGGTAGTCGAGGATCGCCACGTTGGCCTCGGCATCGGCGCGGATCGCGCGCAGTGTGTCGTTCTGCGCACCGTACAGGTTGGCCAGCGTGCGCCAGGCCGTGGCGTCGCGCGGGTGGACGGCCACCCAGTCGCGCAGCGCGGGCACCATCGGCGCGGGCTGGCGCTGGGCGATCGCGGCTTCGGCCGCGAGGAGCATCTCGGGCCGCTCCTTCGACTTGGCGTCGAGCAGCGCTGCCGCGCGGGGCGCGCCGCCGGCCGCGAGTTCGATCTCGGCCTGCAGCCAGCGCGCCTGCTTGGCCGCGGCTGCGTCGTCGGCCGTGCGGGCCACGAGCCGCTCGGCCAGCGCACGCGCCGCCTTGAAGTCGCGCAACTCCTTGGCCGACATCGCCGCCGCATAGAGCGTGCCCGCCTGCTGCGCCGGTGAACTGCCCGCGAACTCGCCACTCGAGGCCGCGTTGACCCACAGCCGCAGCACGTCCACGCCCGGGCGCGTCAGCACACGGGCGCGCGAAGCGACCATGGCGTGGTCCATCACCAGCGGCACCGTCGGCGGTGCGGCATCGGCACGGAACTGGAACCGGCCCTGCATGTCCGAGATGCGCTCGGTCGTCAACGGATGGCTGCGCAGGTAGGGGTACGAGCCGTTGTCGTTCAGGCGCGAGGCGTACTGCAGCTTCTCGAACATCGCCGCGGCGCCCTGCGGTGCAAAGCCCGCCTGTGTCATCACGCCGAAGCCGATGCGGTCGGCCTCGCGCTCCATGTCGCGCGAGAAGCTCAGCTGGTTCTGCATGAACAGCGCCTGGCTGCCCATGATCACCGCCTGGCCGGCGTCGGCGTTGCGGCTCTTGCTGGCCGCGATCATCCCCAGGATCAGGCCGGCGATCATCAGGGGCATCTGCTTGCCCTGCTTGCTCATGATGCGCGAGATGTGGCGCTGCGTGACGTGCGACAGCTCGTGCCCGAGCACCGTCGCCAGTTCATCGCGGCTGCCGACCGCGGCCAGCAGCCCCAGGTTCAGCCCGAGGTAGCCGCCCGGCAGCGCGAAGGCGTTGATGTTGCGGTCACGCCCCAGCAGGATGGTCCAGGCGAAGCGCTCGTCAAGCTCGGGCGTGAGCTCGCCGCGCGCGCGCGCGGCGGCCAGCAGGCGCTGCCAGATGTCCTGCACGTAGGCGGCGATCACCGGGTCGTCGATGTAGTCCGTGTCGCGGTACAGCTCGCGCACGATCTGGTCGCCCAGCTGGCGCTCGGCGCTGGCCGTCATCTCGCCGCCGTCACCGAGGCCCGGCAGGATCTGCTGCACCTGCGCCAGCGCGGGGACCGGCAACAGCACCTGGGAAACTATCAAAAAGGTAGCGCACACCGCATGCCGGAGGGGCATCGGGCGGGTTTTCTTGTGGAAAGAGGGAGTCAAGCGCGGCATTCCTCGTCTGTGGCTCGGGCTCGTATGATGCATCTTCAAAACGAACGTTCACCGATGAGCACCCTCACCCATTTTGACGCCCAGGGCCAGGCCCACATGGTCGACGTGGCAGCCAAGCCCGCCACCCACCGCGTGGCCGTGGCCACCGGCCGCATCGAGATGCAGCCCGCGACGCTGGCGCTGATCGAGTCGGGCACCGCCAAGAAGGGCGACGTGCTGGGCATCGCGCGCATCGCCGGCATCCAGGCGGCCAAGAAGACCAGCGACCTGATCCCGCTGTGCCACCCGCTCGCGCTGACCCGCGTGGCCGTGGCCTTCGCGCTCGCCGAGGGCGGCCAGGCGCCGCAGGTGGCCTGCACCGCGACCGTCGAGACCGTCGGTCCGACCGGCGTGGAAATGGAAGCCCTGACCGCCGTGCAGGTCGCGCTGCTCACCATCTACGACATGTGCAAGGCCGTGGACCGCGGGATGCGGATCACCGACGTGCATGTGCTGGAGAAGCACGGCGGGAAGTCGGGGAGCTACGTCGCGACGGCGGGCTGAATCCAGCGGCTACAGCTCGGGCGCGTCGTCCGGGCGGTTGTCCAGCCAGCGGGCGAACGCGGCCGGAAACGCCACCCGGAAGCGCTCGGCCCAGGCATGGGCCTCGGCATCGCGCCCCAGCAACTCGGCGCTTTCGAGCAACTTCACGATGACGCGCGGCTCGGGGGAGAAATGCAGCACGCGCCCGGCCAGCTCGTGCATGTGCGCGGCATTCGCCGGTGTGACCGCTGTCAGCGTCACCTCAGCGAAATCCACTTGGCGCGAGAACAGCCACGAGCCCTGGAGCTTGGCGAGCGTGTCGTCGCGGTAGGCCGGCATGCGGGCGTCGCGCGGCAGGTAGATCTGGCTGATGCGGGTGTAGTCCCAGGCGGCGTAGCCGATGAGGGCGATCCAGGCTGCGGCGGCTGCGAATGCGGCGCGCTTTCTGCCGCTCGGTTCCGGGCACTTGGACGATGCCGGCCACAGGATGCCGAGGCACAGGCCGAACACCAGCTGGAACGGGCCGTACCAGAGCGGGTACTCGAGCAGGCTGTGCACGAGGATGACGCCGAGCAGGCCCCACGCCATCAGGCGCAAGGGATCGCGCTCGCGCCACGGCTTCGCCACCCCCACCATCCAGAGAAAGCCGCCGCAGATCAGCACCGCCGCCGGAATGCCCAGCTCGACGGCGAGGTGCAACGGCAGGTTGTGGGCGTTGTCGAGGATCACGGGGAAACGCGGGCCGTTGTACAGCGTGGCGAAGTGCGCGAAGCTGAGTTCGCCCCAGCCCCAGCCGGTGAGGGGGCGTTGGGCGATCAGGGTCAGGACGTTCTGCCAGAGGACGACGCGGCTGTCGGTGGTGACGACGGCGGGTTGCAGGCGGTGGAGCATGCCGGTGCCGGAGGCGACCGCGTGGCCGGCGTCACCGCCGCTGGCGAGGTACGGCAGCAGCCAGTGCAGGGCGGCGTACAGCGGGATGGCGGCGAGCAGGAACGTGGGGGCTGGCAGGCGAAAGTCCACCGAGCCTGCATGCTGGGGCGCCCGGCGACGCTCCCGCAACGCCATGGCGGCGGCACCGACGGCGATCAGCAGCAACTGCAGGAAACCGGTGCGTGATCCCGAGGCCACGAGGGCCGCGACTAGGAGCACGCCGGCGGGAACGAACAGCCCGCGGGTGCGCGGTGACCGCAATGCGGCGTGCCACCACAGCGCTGCGACCAGCGCCAGACTGATCAGGGTGGCGAACTGGTTGCGCTGGCGGAGGTTGCCCCAACCCCGGCCGGACGGAGGTGACGACGTGAGCGGCCCGAGGAACTCGGTGAAGCCGTAGTACTGGAGCAGGCCCAGGAGGGCGCTGAGCAGACCACCGGCGAGCAGGCCGACCGCCAAAGCATGAACCAGAGGGCCGCGCTGCTGCGCCGCTCCTGCGCCGAGACAAGCGGCTGTGGCGATCCCCGCCAAAGCGCCCAAGGTCGGGAGCAAGAGCGTGGCTCCGATACCCGCGGCTGCGGACAACACGGTGAAAACCGCCATCACCGCCAGCCCGGCGCGCAGCCCCCTCGAGGGAAAGGCTGACGGCGCCATCGCAAGCAGCCCCGCAACACAGCCCCATGACATCAGTTGCTGCCAGACGTTGATCGAGGGCCCGCCGACCAGCGGGGAAAGAAAGGGCCAGGCCACAAGGCCGGCACAGACAAATTCGGCAAGCCGTGAAGGGGCGTGCGAGGAAGGCGCCGGCAAAGACGCGTCAAGGCGATTCATCAACCCATCATGCCAACCGGCCACCGCCGATGAGTGGCGGCGCGCGGCGGATGAATGGATTTGCATTTGGAAACAGTTATGGACACTCTATAACAATCCTAAATAACCATTGCCTGCCGCTCGGCCACCGCAGCGGCAGCCGAGAGGCCTGTTCGATGACCAGACAACAATTCGCCGTGAAAGTGGCTGCCGTGCGGCACCGCAGTTTGCAGGGTTTCACGCTCATCGAGGTCATGATCGTCGTAGCCATCGTCGCCCTCCTGGCGGGCCTCGCGATCCCGAGCTACAACGATTACGTCCGGCGCGGCCAGCTTCCGCCAGCGTTCAACGGGCTGTCGGAGTACCGCGTGAAGATGGAGCAGTACTACCAGGACAACCGGAACTATGGCGGCTCGGCCTGCGCCGATGGCACCAGCGGCACCGGCTGGAACACCTTCCCCACCACGAAGGATCGTTTTACCTTCAGCTGTGCGCTGAACACCCGCACCGGTGACTCGGCCCAGCAGAGCTATACCGTCACCGCCGAGGGCGTGTCGGGGCGGGCGACGGGCCACAAGTACACCATCGATCAGACCGGCGCACGCGCGACCACCCAGTTCAAGGGCAGCACAGTCAGCCAGCCCTGCTGGCTGACATCCTCCACCGCCTGCTGACCATGCGCTCGCGCCGCTCACCGCGTTCGCGCGGCTTCACCCTCATCGAACTGGTCGTCACCATCACGGTGTTCGCGCTGCTCCTGCTTGCGGCGCTGCCGTCGCTCAGCACCTGGACGGACAACACACGCATCCGCAACGTCACCGGCTCACTGCTAGATGGCCTCCAACTCGCGCGTGCCGAAGCCATTCGGCGCAACCAGAACATCTCGTTCTGGCTGGTCAGCCTCGACAACCCTGCCGTGCTGAGCAATGACTGCGCGTTGTCAAACACCAGCGGCTCCTGGGTGGTCAGCGTCAATTCGCCGATCAGCCATTGCGCGGACGCGCCCTCCACCGACTCATCGCCCATGCTGGTCACGGGCCGGCCGGTCGGCGATGCGGGGGGCAAGGTGTCGGTGACGGCCGTGCTGTCCGCCGGCTCCAGCACAGCAGCCACGTCGGTCACGTTCAACGGTTTCGGTCGCATCGTGAACACCACCAGCGCCATCGGGCAGATCGACATCACCGGAACGGCGAGCGGGAACACCTACCGCAACCTGCGCCTCGTCGTGAGCCCGGCCGGACAGGTCCGCATGTGCGACCCCGACGCGGGTGTCGCCACCAACGACCCGCGGAGATGCTGAGATGAAGACACAAGCCAATTCGCGGCCCCGCCCGCAGCAAGCAGCCCGTCAAGGCGCGCGTGGCATCGCACTGCTCGAAGTGCTCATCGCTCTGCTGATCTTCATGCTCGGCATCCTGGGAATGGTGGGGATGCAAGCCACGATGGCCCGGGCCCAGACCGACTCGAAGGCCCGCGCCGATGCCGCCTACCTGGCCACCGAACTCATCGGTCGCATGTGGGGCGACCTGACGAACATGGCCTCCTACAGCGGCTCCGGCTGCGCGTCGCAGACGCGCTGCAAGGAATGGCAGGACAAGGTAAGCCAAACCCTGCCGCGAGGCACGGGCGCGGTGACGGTCGCCTCCGGCACCGGCGATGTCCAGGTCACGGTCGGGTGGACCATGCCCAATGGCGATACGCGCCAATACGTCACGAGCACCACCATTTCGAAATCGACGAACTGAGATGACCTCGACCTCTCCACAATCGCCCGCCACCGTATCGCAGCACGGCTTCACGCTGATCGAACTGATGGTCGGTCTGGTGCTGGGCATGCTCACGGTGCTCGTCATCACACAAGTGCTCGCGCTCGCCGAAGGCAAGCGGCGCACCATCACGACGGGCGGCGATGCCCAGATCAACGGCTCGCTGTCGATCTTCGCGTTGCAGCGCGACATCCAGCAGGCCGGGTATGGCGCGGCCGCCAGCCCCGATGCACTGGGTTGCCCGGTGACCCGCAAGTTCGATGCGTCCGGCACTGCCACCGCCTTCACGCTGGCACCGGTGGTGATCACCGACGGCGCCAGCGGAGCGCCCGACACCATCACCATTCTTCAGTCCAACACACCCAGCTTCTCCACGCCGATGGTGCTGACTGGCAACCATGCGCAGGCGGACGATCACTTCACGGTCAACTCATCGCTCAATGCGAGTGTCGGCAATCTGATGATCGCGGTGCCCAAAACCCAGACCGCGAACATCGGGTGCGCGCTCTTCAGCGTGACCAGCGACACCAGTGCCGCGACCACGACCCTGAGCGCCACCAACGTGCCGCACGTCGCGGGCACTCCGGCGCTCGCCAAGTGGAACCAGAGCGCGGTGTTTCCGACCGCCGGCTACGAAGCCGGCAGCTACCTGCTGAACATGGGCTCGATGGTGCTGCGCACCTACTCCATCAGTTCGCTCAGCCTCAAGACGGACGACTTCACGCCGACCAGCGAAGCCGCCACCTCTTCAGTGCTTTATCCGCAGATCGTCAACCTGCAGGCGTTCTACGGCAAGGACACGAATGGCGACGGCATCGTCGATGCCTACGACACCACCACGCCGACCACCAGCGCAGGCTGGATGCAGGTGCTGACTATCCGGATCGCCGTGGTGGCGCGCAGCAACCAGTACGAAAAGGAAGAGATCAGCGGTGACACGATCCCGTGGGATGTCGGCACCACCTCGACCTTCACCGGCCTTACACCGGCCACATGCAACGGCACGAGCAATTGCCTCCCGCTCAAGATCAATCATGTGCCCGACTGGACGCACTACCGCTACAAGGTCTACGACACGATCGTGCCCCTGCGCAACGTCATCTGGAACTCGTGATGAACTCCTTCTCGATCTCTTCGCGCATGAGCGCTTCCCGTCACCAGCGCGGCGTCTCATTGCTCTTCGCGCTGCTCACGCTGGTGGCCATGCTGCTGGCCACACTGGCTCTCGTGCGCTCCGTGGACACGAGCACTACGCTGCTAGGCAACATCGGCTTCAAGCAGGACGCCACCGTGGCCACCGACCAGGCAGCGCGCGTAGCCATCACCTGGCTGTCCACGAACAACGCCAGCCTCAACAGCAGCCTGCCGGCCAACGGCTACTACGCCAACAGCCGCGAGTACTCGGACGACGGAACAACGGCGGCCGGCCTGGTCGACGTGACCGGTGGACAAGTCGCGGCGGCCACACGGCGGCTGGTGGACTGGGACGACGACACCTGCCGCTCGGCAGGTTCCGGCACCTATGCGGATTGTGTCATCAAGTCGGCGAGCGCCGGCACGATCAACGGCAACGCCGCGCGCTACGTGATCTTCCGGCTGTGCAACAAGTCGGGAGACTACGGCACCGACAGCACCATCCACTGCGCCAAGCCCATGAGCGCCTCAGGCTCTTCCGCCTCGAAGCGCGGTGAACTGAACTACGCGGACTACGCCCGCTTTGCCAATGCCGCGGGGCCCTACTACCGGATCGTCGTGCGGGTGAGCGGTGCGCGCAACACCGCCAGCTACTCCGAAACCATCGTGCATTTCTAAGAGCGACGAAACGTCCAGGAACACCTCATCATGACGCCTCCATTTCTTCGCTCTTCGAAAACGGGCCGCACCTCGGTCTGGCGCACCCTGGCGCTCGGCAGCCTGGTGCCGCTCGGCGTGCTGGGCGTGGTCCTCACCACCTCGTCGCAGAGCGCCAGCACCACCGATATCGCCAACGAGCCGCTCGCGACGCGCGGCAATGTGCAGGCGAAACCCAATCTGCTGTTCCTGCTCGACAACTCGGGGTCGATGAACTGGAGCTACATGCCCGATGACCTGGGCGCGTCGAACAACGCAACAGATGAACCGTACACGCAGTGGTACGGCTACTGGACGGCCCAATGCAATGGCTTGGCCTACGACCCGGCGCTCACCTATCTGCCGCCCGTCAATTCGGCGAAAACGTCCTACGCGAACTCGTCGATCAGCGCCCCATGGCCCGACGGCTACTCCCAAGCCTCGACTGTCGATCTTTTCAAGGCGACGGTCATTCAATCGGCATCGGTGAGTGCCGGCACGGGCACCAAGACCTTCACGATCACGACCAACCTGAACACCTACAGCGACTCGTCCTTTACCGTGGGCGATGCCGTCACGCTCACGAGCGGCGCGAACTCGGGCATCAGCATGGGTGGCGTGATCACGAACTGGAGCCTCAACCGAAGGGGAACCGCCTGGACCCTGGAAGTCTTGGTCTCGGACTCGGCCAACAGTGGCTCCGCCACAGACTGGACGGTGACGCTCACGCCCACGTACTACGTCTACAAGAGCAACGGCACCCAGGCCGCCGTCAACTGGACCTACAACAGCAGCGGGAGCGTCGATACGACCACGACCTTCTACCAGGAGTGCACGAGCAGCATCGGCTCGACTCCAGGCAGCAATGTCTTCGAGAGACGCACCGTGACGAGCGCATCGGACGCGGCAGTCAAGACCAACTATGCGAACTGGTACTCGTACTATCGCAAGCGCTACCTCTTGATGCGCACGGCGATGGGCCGGGCCATCTCGCCCCTGGACGACAAGTACCGTGTCGGCTTCTCGACGATCAGCGACACCGGCGTGGTGGATGGCGCCAGTACCGCTGGATCAGGCACGGGTTACTTCCGTGACGTGAAGGACTTCGACCAGGGACAGAAGGACAACTTCTACAGCAGCCTGTACGGTTCCCGACCCAATGGCGGTACGCCACTGCGAGCCGCGCTCTCCAAGGTGGGGCGCTATTTCGGCAAGAAATTCGACAACCAGTACGACCCGATGCAGTACTCCTGCCAGCGCAACTATGCGCTGCTGTCGACCGATGGCTATTGGAACGGCGGCAAGGGCATGCAGCTGAACGGCACCTCGGAGATCGGACAGCAGGATGGCGATGAAGTCCGCCCCATGGTGGACAGCACGGTGCGCACCGTCACGCAGGTCATCACGTACACAGCACCCGCGACAGCAACGGAAACCCGGGTTCAATCGCGTACGCTGACTCGATCACGCACGAAGGTCACAGTCGCCTCGAATACAGGGGGCGGGTGCAGCAGACAGTATCGAGTAACCAAACAACCGCAGACTGCGTCCCAAACCGAAACTCAAACATCTCTGACACCACAGCGCGGCACCGCCACATACACGGTGACGACCGTCACGACAGGAGGGACAGCGAGCACGCCGGTGACCGGTCCGATCGGCTATTCGAACTGGACCTATTCAGGCGTCGCGACCGCCTCCAGCACCCAGGGCGCCATCGGCTCCTGGTCTGACAGTGGGAACGCGGACAAGTCGACCTGCGTCAGCTCGGGGGCGGGGAGCACCACCTATACCCCGGACACCAACGGCACAGTCACCCAGCAAGGGTCGCTGTCGACTGGCACGAGCAGCCAGGCTATCACTCAGCCTTCCTCGGACCAGTTCACCCCGAGTACGCCGGTCGAGAGCACGACATTCGACGGCGGCGTCTCCAACACACTCGCCGACGTCGCTCAGTACTACTACAAGACGGACCTGCGAAACGGCAGCAACTGCACGTCCACTTCGTCGGGCAACGGGTCTCAGGACGTGTGCGCGAACATCGTGCGCACCACCGAGGCCGACCCTGCCACCTGGCAGCACATGAACACGTTCACCATCGGCCTCGGCGTGAGCGGCACGCTGGCCTATGACAAGAACTACCTGACGCAACCAAGCGGCACCTACGCCGATCTGAAACGCGGTCCGCTCAACTGGCCTTCACCTGGCAACGCCGCTTCGGATGGCAACGGCGATGCCCGCAACGTCGACGACCTGTGGCATGCCGCGGTCAACGGCCGCGGCCAGTACTACTCCGCGATGAATGCGGGCCTGCTGGCCGAAGCCATCAACGGCGTCGTCTCGTCGGTCAAGCAGGTGGCCGGCGCCGGTTCGGCCGCATCGACCAGTTCGCTGGAGCTGGTCGCCGGCAACAACAACCAGGTCTTCCGCGCCAGCTACACCACGCAGGCCTGGACCGGCGACCTGCAAGCCTACGCGCTTCGGGGCAGCGATGCGACCATCGGCGCGCGCGCCTGGTCCGCACAGGCTCAACTCGATGCGGTGACACCGGCGAACCGCAACATCTACTTCAACAACAGCGGAACGCTGCAGGGCTTTACCTACGGCAACCTGGGCTCGACGCTACAGGCGAACTTCAACAACCGCATCTGCTCGACCGGCCTCACCGCGAGCCAATGCACCCTGCTGACAGCGGACGACAAGACCATTGCCAATTCCGGCGCCAACCTTGTCAACTACCTGCGCGGCGTAAAGACATACGAGTCGCAAAGCGTCAATGCATCGAATGCGCCGGTGGCAGCCTTGTATCGCAAGCGCGAACACGTGCTGGGCGACATCGTCAACGGCGCGCCAGTCCATGTCGGCAAGCCACCTTTCAGTTACGCCGATGCCGGGTACGCGGACTTCGTGGTGTCGAAAGCCTCTCGCAAGAACGTCGTCTACGTGGCGGCCAACGACGGAATGCTGCACGCGTTCTCGTCCGACACATCAGACGGTGGCACCGAGCTCTGGGCTTTCATTCCCACGGCGGTCATGCCCAACCTGTACAAGCTGGCCGACACCGCCTATGGCGCCAACCATCAGTACTTCGTGGACGGAGCGCCGGTGATGGGCGACATCAAGGTCGGCGACACCTGGAAGACCATTCTTGTCGGCGGCCTCAACAGCGGCGGAAAGAGCTACTACGCGCTGGACATCACGAACCCCACCAGTCCCTCGATGCTGTGGGAGTTCACCGACGACAACCTCGGCCTCAGCTATGGCAACCCGGTCATCACCAAGAAGGCCGACGGCACCTGGGTGGTCGTGTTCGCATCGGGCTACAACAACACCAGCGGCGACGGCAAGGGCCACTTGTTCGTGCTGAACGCGAACACCGGCGCCAAGCTCCAGGACATCTCGACCACCGCCGGCAGCGCCAGCGCGCCCAGCGGCCTGGCGAAGATCAATGCATGGATCGACGATGCCGCCAACAACACCAGCAAACGCTTCTACGGCGGTGACATGCTGGGCAACCTGTGGCGCTTCGACATTGACGGCCTGATCGAGCCGAAGCGCGCGGCGCTCAAGCTCGCGACCTTCCAGGTCAGCAATACGCCGCAGCCGATCACCACCAAACCCGAGACCGTGGAGGTTGCAGGCAAGCCCGTGATCGTGGTCGGGACGGGCCGCTATCTGGGCCAGAGTGACATCGAGGACACCACGCAGCAGAGCATTTATGCCGTGAAGGACCCGCTGACCAACAACGGCTGGGGCGATGTGCGCGCAGACACGACCAATTTCGTGCGGCAAACCTTCACACTGAATGCAGCTGCAGCCACGGCCACCACCGCAGCTGTTTCGAACAACGCTGTGAACTTCGCGACCAAGGGAGGATGGTGGATCGACCTGCCACACGGCCGAGAACGCATCGCCACCAATCTGGGCCTGCAACTCAACACCCTTGCCATCGCAACCGCCATCCCCAATGGCGACGCGTGTGCCTCAGGCGGCTCGTCGTGGCGCTACTACCTCAACGTGACCAATGGCGGCGTGGTGACCACCAACCCGGCCGGCATGCAGTGGAGCAGCAGCACGCTGATTGTCGGGATGAGCTGGGTGAAGGACAGCGATGGGAATATCCGCATCATTTATCAGCGGAGCAATGGGGATCTGGGGTCGGAAGTTCCGCCGACCGGGCCGCCGTCGGGGAACGGGAGTGTGCATCGGACTTCCTGGCGGGAGCTGGTGAACTAGACACAAGGTGTCTGATCCAGGCTGTCATAGGTTGGCGCCTACAAAGGACTGGTAGGCCTGGGTATTGAAGGTGCTGGAGACGCCCGATGAATTTCATCGGGCGTTTTCAATTTCAGGGCTGGTACGGTCTCTGCGAGACCCCGCGCCGCTAGTGCGACTAGCGCACCTCGCAAACGAACTTGATCACGGTGTATTCGCGCGCATCACACTAGCGGCCACACCAACCCCAGGACGGCCCAGAACTCGATGGCGGCTAGCTCTTGCTCTACTCAACCCGGAAGAAGCTTTTGCGAGAACACGAAGGCCCTTTTTCGATACGTGCCCGGTCCTTCTTCAGTACATCCGATCACCACCTCGAACAGTCGGGCATTCGCGTTGACTTCAAAAGGCAGCACCTCGGGGAAGTCGACCTTCTGCTCGGTGAGTCGATGGCATGGAAGCGGAAGAGGATTTCTTGGCCGATACGGGCATGGGCAGCCGAGAGGATGCTGAATCCCAGTTCTGGTCGCCGTGCCAATACAGTCGAGCGGCTCCGGATACCGTAGCGCTATTGGACCGGCCCTGGCTGCGTTCGCTTTCTTGATTGAAAGACCAAGAGTCTGCGCGCCTCGAACCTGACCCCATTGACCGGCCTTGCTTGAGGGAAAAGGTGCCAGTCCACGAAGACTGGTACACGAGGATTAAAAAGCAAAAAGCCGCCCGAAGGCGGCTTGGTTGTAGGCCGTTCTGAGCAGCCTCAGATTGTTATTGGTCGCAAGTCTTAGGACGAACCGACTGGTCCAGGTTGGACTTGCATGCCCAGCTCGCGTTGCTGGCGGTGTATACGAACGTAATGGTCTGGCCCTTCAGCTTATCGTTAACGCCCGTCTGGGCGAACGTTGCGACGAGACTGCATTCGCCCGCGACAGCCGGATTGGCCGTGATGCCAGAGACGTACTTGCCGGCCAGCGTGAAATTGTTGGAGGTATGCAGAGCACCAGCTTCGACCGGGGCCACTGGGGGGTTGGCAGCGGGCTGCCCAGGAATCGGCGCGTCTGTGCTGCAGGCCTTTGCCAAACCTTGGGAGCCGGCAATCTCCATGAGTGGGGTCTTCAGACCGGCGAGCAGGTTCATTGCTTCAGTGGTCTGAGCGCGAGCCGTGTAGTTTTGGTACTGCGGCAGAGCCACAGCTGCCAAGATACCGATGATCGCCACAACGATCATCAATTCGATCAGGGTGAAACCCTTTTGCACATTGCGTGCGATAGAACGACGGTTCATTCGATTAACTCCAGGTTGGTTTGTAAAGCCCGGGAACCAGCCCGGAGCGGGGTAACTTCCGCAGCATCCGTGCCACCCAGCTTCCCCACCCTGCAGCCCTCGATCGGGCCGTCTTTGGTCACAAGATAGTTACATGATGTGACACAACTCGCACTCAGATGCCAATTGTGTCGACAAATTTGTCATGCCCGACCGACCCTTGTCAGAACGTCAGCACCCCATCCGCCTTCAGCCAGCGGATGTCCCGCTGCGCCAAGCCGGCCACCTCCCGCCCTGCCAGCATCTCGATCTGGCTCATGATTTCTTCGGTCTCTGCGGGCTTGGTGTGGGTGATGTAGATCGGGTACTGCTTGCCCGGATCAATGTGCGCCAGCTCGTGCGCCAAGGCCACAGGCGACAGGTGCAGGCTGCGTTCGGCCAGCGCCTCCTCACGGGAGCTGAAGGCGGTCTCGATGACCAGCATCGCCACGTCGATCGCGTTGACGCGCTCCCAGAACGGCGGGTTGCGCTCGGTGTCGCCGCTGAAGACCCAGTGGGCGCCGCCTTCGGCCCGACGGATGGCGAAGCCGCAGGCTGGCACGGTGTGGACGGCCGGCAGCACCTCGATCAGCTTGGGAGCGTCGCGC
Source organism: Variovorax sp. FW301-JW7 (assembly GCF_058788795.1). Lineage (NCBI taxonomy): Bacteria > Pseudomonadati > Pseudomonadota > Betaproteobacteria > Burkholderiales > Comamonadaceae > Variovorax > Variovorax sp. FW301-JW7. The sequence goes on along the minus strand of NZ_JBYTBC010000009.1, from coordinate 167,039 downwards.
CCCAGCTCGAGGCACTGCCCGACTGCGATCTCGTGAAAGCTCACGAAGGGCGATTCGGGGCTGGGAATGCGTTCGAAATTCGGCCAGATGACGTTGTTGAACACATGCGCGCGCAGCGCGTCGATGGTGGCTTTCAGGGCATGCACGCGCAGCGGCCGGGTGCGGCGGCTGCCGACGGCGTCGAGCATCAGGGGCAGGGCGGCGATGTGGTCGAGGTGCGAGTGGGTGAGCACCACGTCGTCGATGGCGGCCATCTCGTCGAGGGTGAGATCGCCGACGCCCGTGCCGGCGTCCACGAGCAGGTCCGCATCGACCAGGAACGAGGTGGTGCGGCAGTCCTTGGCGATGGCGCCCGAGCAACCCAGCACGCGTACCTGCATTGTGGAAGACCCCTTGGTTGCGTCTGTCGTCATTTGGTGTCGAACCGGGTGGCGCCGTCCCAGTCCGGGTCCTGCGGGCGTAGCGCCATCGAGGCTAAACGCTGGGCATAGAGCTGGTAAAGGACTTTTTTGGCATCCGCGGCGAGCAGGGGAGCCAGCAAGTTTCGGCCCAGCGCCCAATCCTGGCGGCGGTAGGCAGCGAGCACCTGGGTCCAGCGGTCGAGTTGCTGCGATGTGTCCCGCGCTTCAGCGCCGACCTGCGCAGAAAGCGGGGTGTAGATGGCGACGGCCTGGGCCTTGCCCTTGACGCGCACGCTGTCGAGCTCCTGCCAGACGAAGCCGGGCGCCGCTTCGCGGGTCGCGCCGCTGGCCACGATCTCGACCCCGTAGTGTCCGCTCAGACCCTCCAGCCGGGAGGCGAGATTGACCGCGTCGCCGACCACGGTATAGCTGCGGCGCGCGGTCGAGCCCATGTCGCCGACGCTCATGAGGCCGCTGTTCAGGCCGATGCCGGCGCTGATCTCGGGGCGGCCGTTGGCGCGGTGCTGGCGGTTGATGTCGTGCACGGCAGCGGCCATGTCGATCGCGGCCTGCACGGCGAGCGCGGCGTGGCCGGGCGTGTCGATGGGCGCGCCCCAGAAGGCCATGACGCAGTCGCCCATGTATTTGTCGACGGTGCCGCGGTGCGCGCTGATCACCTCGGTAAGGCGGCTGAAGACGGTGTTCAGGAAGGCCTGCAGCTCGGCCGGCGCCATCTGCTCGGACAAGCGCGTGAAGTCGCGCATGTCGCAGAACATCACGGTCATTTCCTTGCTCTCGGCGCGCATGCTGTAGCGGCCGGGGCGCACGAGCATTTCGTCGACCAGCTGCGGCGGCACGTAGGTGCCGAAGAGCCGCACCAGCCCGCGCCGCGCGCGCGATTCGACGAAGTAGCCCCAGCTCATGTTGAGGGCAAAGGCCAGCGCCACCATGAAGAGCGCCGACGCCAGTGGGAGCACGAGGCTGTGGCCGATGTAGAGCCAGGTGTTGAGACCGACCAGCGCGGCGACCACGCCCGCACCGAGCAGCACGGCGCGCGATGCCGACAGCAGCGACAACCCGAAGGCGAGCACGAGTCCCGCCGCCAGCACGGTCAGCACTTCGTAGCCCGGCGCATAGTCGGGCACGGCCAGCAGGCGCCGGTCGAGCAAGCCCGAGACGATGTTGGCATGCACCTCGACGCCCGGGAACGCAGCACCGACCGGGGTGGCGCGCAGGTCCTGCAGGCCGGGGGCGGTGGCGCCGAGCAGGACGATCTTGTCCTTCAATTCACCCGGTGCCAGACGGCCTTCGAGCACATCGGCAGCGGCCACGTAGCGGAACGACCCTGCACGCGGACCACCAGGCCCACGGAACGGCACCTGCAGGCTGGCGGTCTGGTCGACCGGGATGCGCAACGACCCGAGCACCAGCGCCTGCAGGCGCGGAAAGTTGCCGTCGCCGGCCACGAGCGCCGGCCGCACCGGTGGCGAACCGTTTGCGATGCGGTACACCGCCAGTGCCAGCGATTCGTAGTGCCCGGGCGCCGCGTGCTCGCCTTCGTAGCGGGCGATGAGCGGCACGCTGCGGATGACGCCGTCGTCGTCGCCGTCACCGACCAGGGTGTTCAAAAACCCCGCGACTGGCGCCGCGCGCCCCAGCACCGGCAGGCTGGCGCCGAACCCGTTCCAGAGCGTGACGAAGGAAGCCTGAGGCGGAAAGGCGTCGGGCGGCAGCACCGGCGTCGCTGGCAGCAGCCCCTTGGCGCTGGGCTGTTCGGTGCGCGTGAAGTAGTAACCCAGCGCCACGGGCTGGCCGCGCAGGGCCTGAGCCAGTGTGGCGTCGTGGTCGAGGGTCGGCGCGAGCTGGTCGATTTCGGCGGAAAGCCCCGGCACATCACGCAGCGGGCCGGCCGCAATTTCCTTCAGGCGCCCAAGGCCGGAGCTGCGGTCGGGCTCGAGAAACATCACGTCGAAGCCCAGCACGGCCGCGTGCTGGCGGGCGAGCAGTTCCGTCGTGAGGCTGGCGATCTTGTCGCGCGGCCAGGGCCACTGGCCCTCGCGCGCCAGGCTGGCGTCGTCGACATCGACGATCACAACCCGCGTGTCGGGCGTGCCCGGCATGGTGGCGCGCAGGCGGGCGTCGTAGATCAGATGGTCCAGATGCTCGATCACGCCCAGCCGCCAGGTGCCAGTCGCATGGAGCAGCGCCAGCAACACCGGCAGCAGCGTGATGGCGATGCGCGGCCAGTGCCGCCGCAATGCGCTCATGGCCAGTCAGCCTTGGACAACGGATGCCTGTCGGCGAGAAAACGGGGGGCGGAGCGGGGCGCCGGGCGCGGCTCAGATCCGAACGAACTGCATGCGCGTGGCGCCGCCGAGTTCGAGCACGTCGCCTTCCTGCAGCGCGACGGCCTCGGCGCCCAGTTGCACGCCGTTGAGCGTGACGCTGCCCACGACGGTGGCCGCCACGTAGCCCTGACGGCGGCGCGTGACGACGGCCACGGCCACGCCAGGCTTGCCAATGGTGGTGACGACCTTCTGCAGCGGGACGTCCTGGCCTTCGTTGGCGCCCGAGAGCACGCGCAGCATGGGCACGCCCAGCTCGACCAGCGCGCCCGATTCGGTGGGCGCCGACGAGAGCGGCATCGGGGCCGAATACTCGGAGAGCGAGGCCCGCACGGAGCCGGGGCCGACCATGAGGTTGCTGTGCGAGCGGAAATGGATGCGGCAGCCGCCGACCTCGATGACGTCGTTGTCCTGGAGCGCCTGCTTCTGGATGGCCAGCGCATTGACGTAGGTGCCGTTGGTGCTGTTGAGATCTTCAATTTCGACTTCGCCGCCGCTCATGTGCAGCACGGCATGCTCGCCGCTGACGGCGAGATTGTCGATCACGATGTCGTTGTAGGCGCGCCGGCCCAACGTCGTGCGATTCTTGGCGAGCGCCACTTGACCGATGACGACGCCATCGACCGAAATGATCATCTTCGGCATGGCCGATTACTCCCCGTTTGCAAAGATCCAGCACCGTCAGGCGGCGCAAACGGTCCGCCGCCTGGGTTGGCTGCTACATGGCCCCGCGGGTCGCTTCGCTGACGCCCGCCTTGGCCAGAACAACTGAAATGTTATCCCGTCCGCCATTGTCGTTTGAAATTGCAACCAAAAGTGAAGCCATCTCCTTGAGCCCGAGATCGCGAGTCAAAAGCGTGAAAAGCTGCGCATCCGACACCATCTCGCTGAGCCCGTCGGAGCACAGCATGTAGAGATCGCCCGGCCTGGCGCTGTGCTCGTGCATCTCCAGCAAGACCTGGGCCTCCACGCCCACGGCCCGCGTCACGAGGTTGCGGGTGGGGGAATTCAGGGCCTCTTCGGGGGTGATGGCCCCGGCGTCGAGCTGCTGCTGGCGCAGCGAATGGTCGCGCGTGAGCTGCTCCAGCTTGTTGTTGCGCAGGCGGTAGCAGCGCGAATCGCCGATGTGCCCGACCACCACGCGCTGCGGGCGAAACGCCGCCAGCACCAGGGTCGTGCCCATGCCCCGCAGTTCTTCGTGGGTGATGCCGGCCTGGAGGATGGCGCCGTTGGCCTCGTCGGTGGCCGCCTGCAACGCACGCCGGACCACGCGGGCGGGTGCCTGCATGCCGGCCTGGGCGAACCAGCGGCCGAAGCTCGCGTGCATCAGCGAAATGGCCATGGCACTGGCCACCTCGCCGCCCTTATAGCCGCCCATGCCGTCGGCCAGCAGCGCCAGGCCGAGGGCCGGGTCGACATGCACCGCGTCTTCGTTGTGGGCGCGCAGGCGCCCGACATCGGTCAGCGCCGCAAACTCCCAGCTCAGCGCCGGTCGACTGGAGAAAAGGGAAACGCCAACACCTGCCATCGTTTGTCAGCGCTCGCTTTTTAGAAGATCAGTGCGCAGCAGCGCGTGCGCGCCGTTGCAGGAGGCGGCCCAGACCCACGACGATCACCACGCCGGCGATGGCGCCCGCATAGTGCATCCAGGGGTTGGCTGCCAGCATGTCGTGCAGCGACACATCGCTCACGATGGTCTCGCCGCCGACCCAGCCGATCAGCGCGGCGCCCAGCATGACGATGATCGGGAAACGTTCCATGAGCTTGATCATGAGCGTGCTGCCGAAAATCACCAAGGGGATGCTGATGGCCAGACCCAACACCAGCAGCACCATGCTGCCTTGCGCGGCGGCCGCCACGGCGATCACGTTGTCCAGGCTCATCACCAAGTCGGCCAAGAGGATGGTCCGAACGGCCACGAACATGCTGCCGTATTCCTTGGACTCGCCTTCGCCCTCGTCGTCCTCGCTGAGCAGCTGCAGCCCGATCCACAGCAGCAAGGCACCGCCGATGATCTGCAGGTAAGGCAGCGCGAGCAGCTTGGCCGCCACCACCGTCAGCACGATGCGCAGCACCACGGCCGCGCCCGAGCCGAACAGCACGGCTTTTTTCTGTTGCGCGGGCGGCAGCGATCGCGCCGCCATGGCAATCACGACGGCGTTGTCGCCCGACAAGATGATGTTGATCCAGACGATCTTGATCAGACCGATCCAGAAGTCTGTGCTTTGAAGAAGTTCCATGTCTCTGATCCCACTGTGTTGTATTGAAAAAAGCGCCCGCAACTCAATGCGGGCGCTTTCTTATTTCTGCGTGGTATTGCGAGCGGCGGGAGCGCCGCCAGCGGTCCTGGTGCTTTTTACAGCTTGCCCTTGAGCAGCTTGGCGAGCTCCGAGAAGTTGCGCGTCACGGTGAAGCCGCACTCTTCCATGATGGCGAGCTTGGCTTCGGCCGTGTCGGCACCGCCCGAGATCAGCGCGCCGGCGTGGCCCATGCGCTTGCCGGGAGGGGCAGTGACACCGGCGATGAAACCGACGACCGGCTTCTTCATGTGGTCCTTGCACCAGCGGGCTGCGTCAGCCTCGTCCGGGCCGCCGATTTCACCGATCATGATGACGGCGTCGGTTTCGGGATCGTCGTTGAAGGCTTGCATCACGTCGATGTGCTTCAGGCCGTTGATCGGGTCGCCGCCGATGCCGACTGCCGACGATTGGCCCAGGCCGATTTCCGTCAGTTGAGCCACGGCTTCGTACGTCAGCGTGCCCGAACGCGAGACCACGCCGATGCGGCCCTTGCGGTGGATGTGGCCGGGCATGATGCCGATCTTGATTTCGTCGGGCGTGATCAGGCCGGGGCAGTTCGGGCCCAGCAGCAAGGTCTTCTTGCCGCCGGCCGCTTCCTTGGCCTTCATCTTGTTGCGCACTTCGAGCATGTCGCGAACCGGGATGCCTTCGGTGATGCAGATCGCCATGTCCAGGTCGGCCTCAACGGCCTCCCAGATGGCGGCCGCGGCGCCTGCTGGCGGCACGTAGATCACCGACACGGTGGCGCCGGTCTGCGTGGCGGCTTCCTTCACCGAACCGAAGATCGGGATGTTGAAGATCGACTCGCCGGCCTTCTTCGGGTTCACGCCGGCCACGAAGGCGTTCTTGCCGTTCGCGTATTCCTGGCACTTCTCGGTGTGGAACTGACCGGTCTTGCCGGTGATGCCTTGCGTGATGACTTTGGTGTCTTTGTTGATGTAGATCGACATGACTTGTTCCTTAGGCCTTCTTGACTGCTGCCACGACCTTCTGGGCCGCGTCCGCCATGGTGTCGGCGCTGATGATCGGCAGGCCCGACTCGGCCAGCAGCTTCTTGCCTTCGACTTCGTTGGTGCCCTTCATGCGCACGACCAGCGGCACTTGCAGGTTCACAGCCTTGCAGGCTGCGATCACGCCGGTGGCGATGGTGTCGCACTTCATGATGCCGCCGAAGATGTTCACGAGGATGGCTTCCACGTTCTTGTTCTTCAGCATGATCTTGAAGGCTTCCGTGACCTTCTCGGGGGTGGCACCGCCGCCCACGTCCAGGAAGTTGGCCGGCTCGCCGCCGAACAGCTTGATGGTGTCCATGGTGGCCATGGCCAGGCCGGCACCGTTCACCAGGCAGCCGATGTTGCCGTCCAGCGAGATGTAGGCGAGGTCGAACTTCGAGGCTTCGACTTCGGCCGCGTCTTCTTCGTCCAGGTCGCGCAGGGCCACGATTTCGGGGTGGCGGAACAGCGCGTTGCTGTCGAAGTTGAACTTGGCGTCCAGCGCCATGACGTTGCCCTTGCTGTCACGGTTGAGCGGGTTGATCTCGACCAGCGAGGCGTCCGTCTCCATGTAGCAGGTGTAGAGCTTCTTCAGGATGTCGACCGTTTGCGCGGTCGAATCGGCCGGCATGCCGATGCCGTCGGCGATTTCCTTGGCTTGCGCGTCAGTCAGGCCGTCCTTGGGGTCGGCGTAGACCGTGATGATCTTCTCGGGGGTGGAATGGGCCACTTCCTCGATGTCCATGCCGCCTTCGCTCGAAGCGATGAACGCGATCTTCTGCGTCGCGCGATCGGTCACGGCCGAAATGTAGTATTCCTTGTTGATGTCGGCGCCGTCTTCGATGTAGAGGCGACGCACCTTCTGGCCTTCAGGGCCGGTCTGGTGGGTCTTGAGCTGCATGCCGAGGATCTCGCCAGCCAGCTTCTTGACGTCTTCGATCGACTTGGCGACCTTGACGCCGCCGCCCTTGCCGCGGCCACCCGCGTGAATCTGGGCCTTGACGACCCAGACCGGGCCTCCAAGCTTCTGGGCGGCCTCGACCGCCTCCTGAACCGTATAGGCCGGAATGCCGCGCGGCACCGGCACGCCGAACTTGGCAAGGATTTCCTTGCCTTGGTACTCGTGAATCTTCATGAGGGATGTCTCTCGGAAGGAGGAGGTTGAGAACGGGAGATCGGGAGTGAGACTGTTGTTTCTGCTCTGTTGTTCGCGGGCGACGGCAGCCTGACGGCTGGGGGCGGCGAACAACCGCGGACTGTATCATGGTGCGCCGCACCAATACTTGATGCGCGGTTGCGGTCAATACGTACTTTCTTCTAGCCACCCTACGCATACTCCGATATGGCCAAGGTTTTCATCGACGGCGAAGCCGGCACCACCGGCCTGCAAATTCGCGAGCGGCTGCAAACGATGCCGCAAATCGAGCTCGTGAGCATCGCGCCCGAGCTGCGCAAGGACGTGGCCGCCAAGCGCGAGCTGATGGCCGGCGTCGACCTCGTGGTGCTGTGTTTGCACGACGACGCGGCGCGCGAATCGGTCGCGCTGATCGACCAGCTCCCGGGTAAAAAGCCCAAGATCATCGACGCCTCGACCGCCCACCGCATCGCGCCGGGCTGGGTCTTCGGCTTTCCCGAACTCGTCGAAGGCCACTGGCAGGCCGTGGCCCAGGCCGACCGCGTCGGCAACCCCGGCTGCTACGCCACCGGCGCGATCGCCATGGTGCGCCCGCTGGTCGATGCGGGCCTGCTGCCGGCCGACTTCCCGGTGTCGCTGCCTTCGGTGAGCGGCTACTCCGGCGGCGGCCGGACCATGATCGAGGACTACGAGGCCGGCAAGGCGCCGCTGTTCGAGACCTACGCGCTGGGCCTGAAGCACAAGCACATCCCCGAAATCATGACCTACACCGGCCTCACGCGCCGCCCGGTCTTCATTCCGTCGGTGGGCAACTTCAAGCAGGGCATGCTGGTGCAGCTGCCGCTGCACCTCGACCTGCTGCCCGGCAAGCCCAAGGCCGGCGACCTGCAGGACGCCCTGGCCGCGCACTATGCCAAGAGCAACACGCCTGAGCAGTTCGTGAAGGTGCTGCCGCCGACCGACGACGGCAAGCTCGACGCGCTGGCGCTCAACGACACCAACCAGCTCGAGATCCGCGTGTTTCCGAACGAGGACCACCGCCACGCCGTGGTGATCGCGCGCCTGGACAACCTGGGCAAGGGCGCCAGCGGCGCCGCGGTGCAGAACCTCAAGCTGATGCTGGCGCTCTGAGCCACTTCCAGCGCTGACAGACAAGAAAGGCCGGCCCGCAAGGACCGGCCTTTCTGCTTTCAGTCGGCCCGCATCGTGCCCGTGTCGCGGTAGCGCACATGCCACGAAAACGCCTCTTCGAGCCGGTGCGGCGTGTGGCCGCCGCAGGTCGCCACGGCGCGCGCGTGGTAATCCTGCAGCATCGCGCGGTACGGCTCGGCCGCGCAGTTCGCGATGATCGCCGCCGCCCGTTCGCGCGGCGCCAGCCCACGCAGGTCGGCCAGGCCCACCTCGGTGACCAGGATGTCGACGTCCTGCGGCGCATGGTCCACGTGCGACACCATCGGCACGATGCTCGACACCGCACCCTGCTTGGCCACCGACTTGGTCGCGAAGATCGACAGGTAGGCGTTGCGCGCAAAGTCGCCCGAGCCGCCGATGCCGTTCATCATGTGCGTGCCCAGCACGTGGGTCGAGTTGACGTTGCCGTAGATGTCGGCCTCCAGCGCCGTGTTCAGCGCAATGATGCCCAGCCGCCGGATGATCTCCGGGTGGTTGCTCACCTCCTGCGGCCTCAGCACCAGCCGGTCCTTGTAGCGCGCCAGGTCGCCGAACACCTGCCGCGCCTTCGCGGGCGACAGCGTGATCGACGAGCCCGAGGCGAAGTCCAGCTTGCCGGCGTCGAACAGGTCGAAGGTCGAGTCCTGCAGCACCTCCGAATACATCGTGAGGTGCTCGAACGGCCCCGCGCCCAGCCCCGACATCACTGCGTTGGCGACCGTGCCGATGCCCGCCTGCAGCGGCAGCAGCCGCTCGGTGAGCCGGCCCTGCGCCACTTCGCGCTCGAAGAAGGCCACCAGGTGCGCCGCGATGGCCGCGGTTTCGGCGTCCGCCGGCAATACCGTGGAGGTGCTGTCGGCCTTGTCGGTGATGACGATGCCCAGGATCTTCTCGGGCGGGATCTGGATGGCGCTGGTGCCGATGCGGTCGTGCGGCGCCACCAGCGGCATCGGCTCGCGCTGCGGGCGGTGCTTGGGAATGAAGATGTCGTGCAGCCCTTCGAGCGCGGTCGATTGCGAGGTGTTGATCTCGACGATCACCTTGTCGGCCAGGATCGCGAAGCTCGCGCTGTTGCCGATCGAGGTGCTCGGCACGAGCGCGCCGGTCTCGGTGATGGCCACGGCCTCGATGATCGCGATGTCGATCGGCGGAATCTGCCGCGTGCGCAGCATCTCGACCGTTTCCGACAGGTGGTGGTCGATGAACATCACCTTGCCGCGGTTGATCGCCTGGCGCAGCACGGTGTCGACCTGGAACGGCATGCGCCGGCTGATGGCGCCGGCCTCGGTGAGCTGGCGGTCCACGTCGCCGCCGAGCGAAGCGCCGGTCATCAGCGTGATCTTCATCGGCGCGCGGCGCGCGCGGGCCGCGAGCGCCAGCGGCACGGCCTTGGCGTCGCCGGCGCGCGTGAACCCGCTCATGCCGACCACCATGCCGTCGCGAATCCATTCGGCGGCGGCCTCGGCGGTGGTGATCCTGCTGCGCAGGGCGGGCAGGCGGATGCGGTCTTCGTGCGGCATGGGGGACAAAACGTCTTTCTTTCGTCAGGCAGGGAAAAGAAAAGCCGGCACCGCGCGCGCGGCGGGTGTCAGCGCAGGAAGTAGTCGACCGGCACCAGCGGCGCCGGCGCCGGAGCGCCCACCGACTGGCACAGGTCGATCTCGAGCGTGCGGCACAGGGCCTCGAGCGGCAGGTCGTTCGACTCGGTGCCGAAGGGCTCCTCGATCTCGTCGCCGAGCGCGTCCAGGCCGAAGAAGGTGTAGGCCACGATCAGCACCACCACCGGCGTCATGAACCCGACCGAGTCCACCAGCCCGAAGGGCAGCAGGTAGCAATACAGGTACGCCGTGCGGTGCAGCAGCAGCGTGTACGAAAAGGGAATGGGCGTGCTGAGGATGCGCTCGCACGACGCAGCCGCCGCGCTCAGCGCCGACAGCGTGCCGTCGACGCCCGCCGCCAGGGCCGGGTCGATGCGCCGCGCGCGCAGCGCGTCGCGCAGGTCGGCGCCCATGTGCATCAGCAGCGCATGCGGCCGGTTGGCGACCTGGGTCAGGCCCAGCCATTCCACTTCGCGCAGGAAGGGCCGGGTGTCGGCGGCGGCGTCGGTGCCGCGCAGCTGGTGGCGCAGCGCATGGGCGAAGGCCGCGGCGCGCAGGGTCATGCGCACGCGCAGGTCGTCCAGGCGCCGGACGGTGTCGGCGCCGGCGTTCACCGGCGCATCGCCGTCGATGAGGCTCTGGCACTGCCGCGCCAGGTTGCGCGAACGCAGGATCACCTCGCCCCAGAGCTTGCGCGCCTCCCAGAAGCGGTCGTAGGCCGCGGTGTTGCGAAAGCCCAGGAAGATCGCCAGCGGCAGGCCGAGCAGCGCGAAGGGCACGGTGCCGAGCGGAATCTTGATGGAACCGAAGCGCCCGTGCAGTACCGTGACGACGATGGCCACGATCACGTTGAGCGTGAGTGCCGCGGCGATGCGCGGCAGGACGGAGCCCCGCCAGGACAGAAACAGCTTGAGCCCGGACGGGCGTTTCCGGACGATCATGAAAGCGGGGGGCAGGGGAGACAGGCAGGCATGGAGGCCGCGCACACCGCAAGGCCCGCGCGGGCGCTGATTGTCGCCGAGGCGTCAGCGCCGCAGCTGCTGCGCGCCTCAAGACCAACGAAGACGGTCGGGCTCAGCGCACGAGCCACAGCCCCACGCCCAGCAGGACCGCTTGCGCCACCAGCGCGATGTAGAAGAGCTTGCGCGAGGGCGTCGCCATCTCCTGCAGCACCTCGTGGATGCGGCGCGTGAGCAGGGCGCGCAGGGCAGGGTCTTCGCCCGTCGCCGGCGCCGTCGCCCCGTGCGCGGCACGCTCCTGCTGCCACTCGGCCAGCATGTCGCTCAGGGGCAGGCGGCCCAGCACGAAGCCGACCACCGCGCGCACGGCCCGGCCTTCGCCGAGCACCGGCGCGAGTTGCTGGCACAGGGCGTCGGGTGAGAGCCAGTCGGCCACGCGCTGCAGGCCGCCGTGGGTGCGCGGCATGGCCTCGATGCGGCCCGCGATGGCGTCGCCCAGCCGCTGCGACACGGCCTCGCCGCGCGCTGCGACCAGGTGCTGCATCGCGCGGGCGCGGCCCCGCTGCACGCCGAGCAGGAAGTACACACCAATGAACAACGACAGCAGCACGGCCACCAGCAGCGGCGGCGACATGATCAGCGCCAGGATGGCGCCCGCGCCACCGGCCCGCGCCGCCGGGTTGCCCGAGCCTTGCAGCTGGCTCAGGTAGTAGAAGAACACGCCACCGCCAAGGAACAGGCCGATCAGCGCGCCCTTGATGGCCGAGCCGGCGAAGGCGAAGCCGGCCTTGGCGCCGGTGCGAACGAGAGACTGCGGTTGAGCGGGTGGTGACGACATGAACGGTTCCTCCGGTTTTTTTGGAAAGCCGCCTCCTGGGAGGCCGGTCGCTGGCGATCATGCCACCGCCTTCCCGCACCATAATCGCGCCACACAACAACGAGGAGGATCGCCATGGGAACCGTCAGATTTCAGAAACCGACCGCTGCATTCGTCGCCGCCTCCTGGGCCGCGCTGATCATCGGTGCCATCGTGTACCTGCTCGGGCTATGGAATGCCGCGATGCAGCTCAACGAGAAGGGCTACTACTTCACCATCCTCATGTACGGCCTGTTCTCGGCCGTGTCGCTGCAAAAGACGGTGCGCGATCGGCTCGAGGGCATCTCGGTCACTGGCATCTACTTTGGCCTGTGCTGGGTCTCGCTGCTGCTGTCGGTGGGCCTGCTGGCCGTGGGCCTGTTCAACGCCTCGCTGGCTGCGAGCGAGAAGGGCTTCTACGCCATGGCCTTCCTGCTGAGCCTGTTCGGCGCGGTGGCGGTGCAGAAGAACGTGCGCGACATCGCCGCGTACAAGGCCGAGAACCCGCTGGCCGACGACGTCACGGCCACCGAGTAAGCCAGGCCGGGCTCAGCCCGCCTCGAGCAGGCGGCGCAGGGCCTGCAGGTCGCGCGCGATCCAGTCGGCGTCGCGCGCAAAGGCCGCATCGTCCATGTGCGGCTGGCGCAGCAGCGTGAACTGCAGCTCGCACACACCCGGCGCCACGCCGATCACGCGAAACGGCAGGTAGACCTCGGGCACGCCTTCGGGCGCCACCCAGTGGTCGAGCACGCCCAGGTCGTTGGGCGGCGCAAAGCGCATGCGGGCCTCGCCGCTTTCGGGCGTGCGCACGATCCAGTGGTCGCCGTGCGGCACCAGCGCGCTCTTCGCGAGGCCGCTGGCCCAGTCAGGCAATCGCTTCGGGTCGGACGCGAGCGCATAGGCGTCGCGCCATTCGCAGTGCACGCGCTGCGTGATGACGCGGGACAGGGCCGCGTCGCCTTCATTCGCCGTTGGGGTCGTCGCTTGTGTCATCGAAGTCGCTCCTGAGCACCTTGGACACGACGGCGCCCGAGAAACCGCGCGCCATCAGGAATCGCATCTGCTTTGCGCGCTCCTTCGCATCGGCGGGCGGCGCGTCGAAGCGGCGGCGCCACAGGGCCGTGGCGCGCTCGACTTCCGTCTCCTGCAAGCCGGCCATCGCTTGCGCGATGGCTTCGGGCGCGATGCCCTTGGCCTGCAGTTCCTGCTTCACGCGCAGCGCGCCCGAGCGGGCGGCGCGCTGGTGCAGCACCGAGGCGACGACGCGCGGCTCGCTGATGAAGTCCTTGGCGGCCAGCTCGTCGAGCGCCTGGGCCAGCGTGCCGGGCTCTTCCTCGTGCTTGGCCAGCTTGCGCTCCAGCTCCGCGCGCGAGTGCTCGCGCTGGCTCAGGAGGCGCAGGGCGCGGCCTTTGAGGGAGGGGGCGCTGAAGGCCATTCGGGGGTGGTGGGTCGCTCACGCGGCCCACGCACTGCGCGAAGGCCGCTTATCTCGAACTTACTCCGCCGCCTTGTCGGCCTTCGAGGCCTTGGCAGGCTTCTCGGCCTTCTCGGGTTCGCTGCCGGCGTCGGCCGCGAGCAGCGGAATGCCCAGCGACTCGCGCACCTTGTTCTCGATCTCACGCGACAGGTCGGGGTTCTCGCGCAGGAACTCGCGGGCGTTGTCGCGGCCCTGGCCGATCTTCTCGCCGTTGTAGGCGTACCAGGCGCCCGACTTGTCGATGATCTTGGCGTTCACGCCCATGTCGATGATCTCGCCCTCGCGGCTGATGCCTTCGCCGAACAGGATGTCGAACTCGGCCGTCTTGAACGGCGGGCTGACCTTGTTCTTGACCACCTTCACCTTGGTTTCGTTGCCGATGGCTTCGTCGCCCTTCTTGATGGTGCCGATGCGGCGGATGTCCAGGCGCACCGAGGCGTAGAACTTCAGCGCGTTGCCGCCGGTGGTGGTTTCGGGCGAGCCGAACATCACGCCGATCTTCATGCGGATCTGGTTGATGAAGATGACCATGCAATTGGTCTTCTTGATCGTGGCCGTGAGCTTGCGCAGCGCCTGGCTCATCAGGCGGGCCTGCAGGCCGGGCAGCGAGTCGCCCATTTCGCCTTCGATTTCGGCCTTGGGCGTGAGCGCGGCGACCGAGTCGACCACGATCAGGTCGACGGCGCCCGAGCGCACCAGCGAATCGACGATTTCGAGCGCCTGCTCGCCGGTGTCCGGCTGGCTGATCAGCAGGTCGGACAGGTTCACGCCGAGCTTCTGGGCGTACTGCACGTCGAGCGCGTGCTCGGCGTCGACGAAGGCGCAGGTGCCGGCCTGCTTCTGCATGGAGGCAATCACCTGCAGCGTGAGCGTGGTCTTGCCCGAGGATTCCGGGCCGTAGATTTCAACGACGCGGCCACGGGGCAGGCCGCCGACGCCCAGGGCGATGTCCAGGCCCAGCGAGCCGGTGGACACCACCTGGATGTCTTCGAGCGCCTCGCCTTCGCCCAGGCGCATGATCGTGCCCTTGCCGAACTGCTTTTCGATCTGGGCCAGCGCGGCCTGCAGGGCCTTGGCCTTTTCACTGTTGGCGACCGAGATGCTTGCGCCCTTGACGACTGCGTCCATGTGGAAATCTCCTTGAATATCAACGGTTTGTGTCGGGGTTCATCCATCTGCTTTTAACCACAGGCTGGATGCTTGAACAGTAGTGTAGGGGCTCATGGCGTTTCGCAAACCCACTTTAAAGTCAGTTTGCCTTACCATCTAAGGCCATGGCCGACCCCGCCTTTCCCACCGATCCCGACGCCTGGCGCCAGACCCACCTGGGCCGCCTGCTGGGCCATGCGATGCGCCGCTTCGACGAGCGCGTGCTGGCGCTCATGGCGCACGACATCGACGTGCCACTGGCGCTGTCGAACCTGGCGGCGCGCGCCCAGGTGAGCGCGGCGCACATCCACATCACGCGGCACCTGGCGCGCGAGGGCTCGCGCCTGACCGAGCTGGCCGAGCGCGCCGGCATGACCAAGCAGGCCATGGGCACGCTGGTCGACCAGTGCGAGGCCTGGGGGCTGGTCACGCGCGGGCCCGACCCGCTCGATGCGCGCGCGCGGCGCGTGCTGTTCACCGCCGACGGGCTGGCCTGGCTGGACGCCTTCCGCCGCGCCGTGACGCAGACCGAGCGCGAGTTCCGCGCCAGCGTGGGCGACGAGATCGCCACCGTGGTAACCATCGGACTCGAAGCCTATACAGCGGGCTAGACTCGCGTTGAGACAAATGTGAACAGCGCCGGCATGGCGCCTGAATCCGCCGGAGGTGGCTCATGCGAATACTGATTGCCGAAGACGACCAGGTGCTGGCCGATGCCCTGCTGCGCAGCCTGCGCACCTCGGGCGCGGCGGTCGATCACGTGGCCAACGGCTCGCAGGCCGACACCGCGCTCATGACCCACAGCGAGTTCGACCTGCTGATCCTCGACCTCGGGCTGCCCAGCCTGCACGGCATCGAGATCCTCAAGCGCCTGCGCGCGCGCGGCTCGCAGCTGCCGGTGCTGGTGCTCACGGCGGCCGACAGCGTGGAAGAGCGCGTGAAGGGCCTGGACCACGGCGCCGACGACTACATGGCCAAGCCCTTCAGCCTGCAGGAGCTCGAGGCGCGCGTGCGCGCCCTCACGCGACGCGGCATGGGCGCCACCAGCAACGCGATCCGCCACGGCCCGCTGGTCTACGACCAGGCCGGCCGCGTGGCGACCATCGACGGCAAGATGATCGAGCTGTCGGCGCGCGAACTGGGCCTGCTCGAAGTGCTGCTGCAGCGCGCCGGCCGGCTGGTCAGCAAGGACCAGCTGGTGGACCGGCTGTGCGAATGGGGCGAAGAGGTGAGCATCAACGCCATCGAGGTCTACATCCACCGCCTGCGCAAGAAGATCGAAAAAGGACCGGTGCGCATCGCGACGGTGCGCGGGCTGGGCTACTGCCTCGAGAAGATTCCCGGTTGAGCCTGCCCCGCCCGCGCAGAACGCCGTCAGGGCTGCTTGCGCAGGCCGACCAGCAGCGTGGCGCCGGTGTTCGAACGGATCAGGAACATGAGGCTGCGGAAGTAGCCGTTGCTCTCGTACACGCCCGCCGGCACCAGCCCGATGGCCGCCGGCCCGGCATAGGAACCGGTGGCGGCCAGGGTGAGCTTGCAGTCGTCCTTGCTGGCCGTCGCGGCATTCACCGCCTTCAGCGTGAGGTCGTACATGTTCTTGGCCGTGCCGGGCTGCGCCAGGGCGACGGTGCCCGAGAGCGTGCACTGGCCGATCTGCACGCCGCTCGTGCTGCCGGTGAACACGCCCTTGTCGTCGACCTGGACCGTCACGCCGAGGCTGCTGTCGTTGTTGGACCAGGTGCCCACCACGCTCGCCTGCGACACCGCCAGCGCGTTCTCGACGGTGTAGGTCAGGGGACCGAAATCGGCCGGGGCGCGGGTGCCGTAGGCATAGGTGCCGTTCATCGTCTTCTTCGGCGCGAAGGTGCCCGAGCCGGTGACCTGCGAGGCGTCGATGAAATAGAACTCGGTGTCGGGATTGAACGACCAGTCGAGCCCCGTGACCTTCAGCGAGCCCCACAGCGTGCCGACGGTGAAGCTGCGCGCGATCGCGCCGTTGGCGCCGATGAAGGCGAGCCCGCGCACGCCCGCGGCGTAGATGCCTTCGCTGTCGTTGCCCACCGCGGCGGTGGAGCCGGGCTGCGGCGCGCTCAGCGAGGGCAGCGGCTCGGAGCCCGGCACAGCGGCGCGGTTCTCGGCGGGTGCAGGCGCGGGGGCCGGGGAGGGTGCGGGGGCGGGCGCCGGAACCGGTGCGATCGGCAGCATCGGCATGCCACCCCCACCGCCTCCGCCACCTCCACCGCCGCATGCGGTGACACCCACGCTGGCGGCCAACACGGTCGCGACCATCCAGAGCGGCTTGGGGCAGCCGCCCACTGTCTTTTGCTTCATGATTTCTTCCCTGATGTTTTTGAATTGCAGAAACTGCACGTCAAGGCTACAACCAGTCACACCTTGTCAATGAAACGTCACACCTGCGAATCGCAGTACTAGTTCACGCTCGCCCGCGTTCTTTCGCCTTGCCAGGAACTCCCTTGAAGCTCTTCCAGCGCGCCCAGCGCTCCCTGTTCGGCGAGATCCTCGACTGGATGCTCACGCCGCTGCTGCTGCTCGTGCCGGTGAGCATCGGCGTGACGTGGCTGGTGGCGCAGGGCATCGCCAACGCGCCCTTCGACCGCGCGCTGGAGCACAACGTGAAGGTGCTGGCCGAGCTGGTCACGGTGAAAGAGGGGCAGACGCACTTCGTGCTGTCGCAATCGGCGCGCGAGATCCTGCGCGCCGACGACGCCGGCCACATCTACTACCAGCTGCTCGACGGCCACGGCACGCTGCTGCACGGCGAGCGCGACCTGCCGCAGCCCAACGTGGACGACCCGCCCGGCACCAACGTGGTCCTGCTGCACAACAGCACCGTGCACGGCCAGCCGGTGCGCGTGGCCTCGCTGTGGATTCCCAGCGGCAGCGAGGACGTGCCGCCCTCGCTGCTGCAGCTGGCCGAGACGCGCGAGAAGCAGGCGGTGCTCGCCACCGAGATCATCAAGGGCGTGCTGCTGCCGCAGTTCGCGATCCTGCCGCTGGCGGTGCTGCTGATCTGGCTGGCGCTGGTGCGCGGCATCAAGCCGCTGTCGGTGGTCGAGGCGCGCATCCGCGAGCGCCGCCCCGGTGACCTGAGCCCGCTCGACGAGTCCTCGGTGCCGCTCGAGGTGGTGCCGCTGGTGTCGTCGGTGAACGAGCTGCTCGACAAGCTCAACGACTCCATCTTCACGCAGAAGCGCTTCCTGGCCGACGCGGCCCACCAGCTCAAGACGCCGCTCGCGGGCCTGCGCATGCAGGCCGACCTGGCACAGCGCGAGGGCGCCAACGCCGACGAGCTCAAGCAGTCGCTCAAGCAGATCGGCCGCGCCAGCGTGCGCGCCACCCACACCGTGAACCAGCTGCTGTCGCTGGCGCGCGCCGAGGGCACCAGCGCCATGACGCACTGCCAGCCCTGCGACCTCGCGCGGCTGACCATCGAGGTGGTGCGCGAGGCCGTGCCGCGCGCCATCGAAAAGCGCATCGACCTGGGCTACGACGGCGTCCAGGCCGGCGCGCCCGGCGTGATGGTCGACGGCAACCCGACGCTGCTCAAGGAGCTGGTGCGCAACCTGGTCGACAACGCGCTCAACTACACGCCCTCGACGCCCGAGCGCCCCGGCGTGATCACCGCGCGCGTGCTGGCCGACCCTTTCGGCCATGTGCAGCTGGTGCAGGTGGAAGACAACGGCCCCGGCATCGCCGAGGCCGACCGCGAGCTGGTGTTCGAGCCCTTCTACCGCGTGCTCGGCAACGAGGCCGACGGCTCCGGGCTGGGCCTGCCGATCGTGCGCGAGATCGCCAACCAGCACCGCGCGCGGGTCAAGCTCGAAGACGCGCACCCCGGCAAGCATCCGCCGGGCGCGCTCTTCACCGTGCGCTTCGAGGAGGCCCCGTCGGAATGAATCCGCTCGACACGCTGCGCCAACGCTTCCTGGAAATCCGCCTCGACACCGACGTGTCGGACATGTTCGACTTCGGCGCCGATCTGCTGGAACAGGATTCAGCCGAGGCGCTCGCCTTCCACTACACGCTGCTGCACGACACCGGCATGGACAGCGAGCTCTACGACTGGCTGTGCCGCAAGTTCGGCGAGCGCGGCGACGAAGCCGAAGACCACCTGCTCGCACAGTTCGACCGCGAGCCCGACCCCGCGATGCAGGCCACGGTGCTGCAGCTGCTCGGCGGCTTCAAGTACCGCAAGGGCCGCCGGCTGAAAGAGACCACGGCCCTCGCGCGCGCCGCGCTCGCGTCATCACACGACGACCTGCGCTGCAAGGGGCTGTGGGTGATCGGCTGGCTCGGCGGCACGACCGACATCGCCAAGGTCGCGCCGCTGCTCGCGCACGACGCCGTCGCCGCGAACCGCCGATGGGCCGCGAGCGCGCTGATGCAGATCGTATTCAACCGCCGCAGCGCCGCGCCCAAGGCGCTCGAGCCCTTGCGCCAGGCGCTCGACACCGAGATCGATCCGGTCGTGCTCGGCGGCATCCTGGTCGCGGTGCAGGAAATCGCGGGCAAGAAGTTCGGCCTGAGTTCCAGCTCACACGAGCCGCCGTCCGAAGAAAAGCTGCAGACCGCATTGGCCAAGGCGCGGCGCATGTTCGCGCGCGCGGCTGTCGCCTGATCCAGCTTAGGGCGCAGGCGCGCCCGAAGGCTTGGCTTCCTTGCGGATCTGCAACCACTCGGGGTGGATCTGCCGCGCCATGCGCTGCGGCTCGCGCTCGTCGAGCGCCGCCGGTGCGAGCCCGAAGCCGGCCAGGTCGCCGCGCGTCCACAGCCAGTAGCCCGCGTTGGCGGCGAGCAGGGCGATGAGGACCAGGCGCAGCTTCATGCCCTCGCTCAGAAAGACATGCCGCGCGGGCGCACGCTCACCTCGTCGCTCGAGATCAGTTGCAGGCCGGCATCGGTGCGCACCTGCAGCTCGCCGCCCCAGGCCACGCCTTCGCACAGGCCGGCGGTGCCGTCGCTGAGCGTCACCTCGCGCCCACGCAGCACGTCGCGCGCCGCAAAGCGTTCGGCAAAGGGCGCGAAGCCATGGGCCTCGAAGGCGAGCACGCTGCGCACCAGCGGCTCGGCCAGTGCCTGCAGCACCTCGGGGGCGAACGCATCGGGCTGCCACTGGCGCAGCCAGGCCGGCGGCGTGCGCATGCCGTCGCCCTCGCGCGGGCCGATGTTGATGCCGATGCCCACCACGAGGTAGCGCGCGGCATCGGGCCGGGCCGTCTGCGGCATCGCGGTTTCGATGAGGATGCCGACCAGCTTACGGTCGTTCACCCAGATGTCGTTGGGCCACTTGAGGCCGACCTGGTGCGCGCCCGTCGGGTCGAGGCTCTCGGCCACGCTCACGCCCACGGCGAGCGACAGGCCCGACCAGTCGGCCGGCGCCAGCGGCATGCCGAGCGAAAAGGTGAGGGAAGCGGGCGCCTCGGGCTGCTGCGCGCTCTGCCACGGGCGGCCGAGACGACCGCGCCCCGCCGTCTGGCGCTCGGCCACGAGCAGCACGGGGTCGGTGCGGCCGGCGCGCGCACGGCGCATCAGCTCGGTGTTGGTGGAATCGATTTCGGCCACGGCCTCGACCGCGAAGCCGGGCAGCAGCGGCGCAACCGTCGCGGCGATCCGGTCTTCGAACCAGGCGCTGGCCGGCGTCGTGCCCATCGTCAGTCTCCGGCGGCGGCCGGGGCGTCGCCCTTGGACTTCTTCTTGCCGTCGGCCTTTTTCTTGTCGGCCTTCTTGTCCGATTTTTTCTTCTCGGCTTTCTTTTCAGCCTTCTTCGCTTCCTTGGCCTCGGCCTTCTTCTTCTCGGCTTTTTTCTTGGCCTTCTTCTTTTTCTTCTTGTCTTTTTCCTCGTCCTCGTCCTTGGGCGTCAGCAGCGTGCCGCGGCACATCTCGGAGCCGCACCAGCACGGAAACTCGGACAGCAGCTTCTCGGTGTACGGCTCGTCGATGATCAGGCCGTAGTCGTAATTGAGTTCCTCGCCGGCGGCGATGTTTCTCAGCGCCTTGATATAAACGCGCCCATCGACTTCGTCGGCCTCGCAGTTCGGCTCGCACGAGTGATTGATCCAGCGCGCGTCGTTGCCCTTCACGTTGCCGTCGATCACGCGGCCGTCGTCGATGTGGAAGTAGAAGGTGTGGTTCGGCTGGGTCGGGTCGTGCGGGTGGCGGCGCAGCGCCTCTTTCCAGCTGATGACCTCGCCCTTGTATTCGATCAGCGTTTCACCTTCGGCCAGGTCCTGCAGGGCGAACACGCCGTTGCCATGGACGTCCGAGCGGCGCATCTGGATGCGCCGGCCACCGGAGCGCGTGGCGGCGGAACGCGCCTCGGGCTCGGTCACGGGGGCGGCTTCCTTGTCGCGGCCGGCGGAAAGTGGGGATTTGGAAGGCATCGCCGAAGTCTGTTAGGTTGAATATGCACACATGCGTGTGCGCGCGTGCGCACGCGGAAGCCGCAGAGTATAGAGAGCCCTCAGATGACAAAGACTTTGGTAATCGCAGAAAAGCCGTCGGTGGCCCAGGACATCGTCCGGGCCCTCACGCCGGTGGCCGGCAAGTTCGACAAACATGACGAGCATTTCGAGAACGACACCTACGTCGTGACCAGCGCCGTGGGCCACCTGGTCGAGATCCAGGCCCCGGAGGAATTCGACGTCAAGCGCGGCAAGTGGAGCTTCGCCAACCTGCCGGTGATCCCGCCGCACTTCGACCTCAAGCCGGTCGACAAGACCAAGACGCGCCTGAACGCCGTGGTCAAGCAGGCCAAGCGCAAGGACGTGACGCAGCTCATCAACGCCTGCGACGCGGGCCGCGAGGGCGAACTGATCTTCCGCCTGATCGAGCAGTACGCCGGCGGCAAGAGCCCGCTGGGCAAGCCGGTCAAGCGCCTGTGGCTGCAGTCGATGACGCCGCAGGCGATCCGCGACGGCTTCGACGCGCTGCGCACCGAAAAGCAGATGCAGGGCCTGGCCGACGCCGCGCGCTCGCGCTCCGAGGCCGACTGGCTGGTGGGCATCAACGGCACGCGCGCCATGACGGCATTCAATTCGCGCGACGGCGGCTTCTTCCTCACGACCGTGGGCCGCGTGCAGACGCCCACGCTGTCCGTCGTCGTGGAGCGCGAAGAGCAGATCCGCAAGTTCGTCTCGCGCGAGTACTGGGAAATCCACGGCAGCTTCGCCGCCGAGGCCGGCCAGTACCCCGGCAAGTGGTTCAACCCCGACTGGAAGAAAGCCAACGCGCCGCTGTTGGCCAACGGCGAGCCCGATGCCGAGCAGCGCGCCGACCGCGTGTGGTCCGAGCAGGAAGCCCGCGCCATCGCCGACGCCTCGCGCGGCAAGCCCGCCACGGTCACCGAAGAGAGCAAGCCCACCACGCAGGCCTCGCCCGCGCTGTTCGACCTGACCTCGCTGCAGCGCGAGGCCAACGGCCGCTTCGGCTTCAGCGCCAAGACCACGCTCGCGCTGGCGCAGAGCCTGTACGAACGCCACAAGGCGCTGACCTACCCGCGTACCGATTCGCGCGCGCTGCCGGAAGACTATCTGCCGGTCGTCAAGCAGACCATGGAAATGCTCGCCGGCAGCGGCATGAAGCACCTGGCGCCGTTCGCGCAGCAGGCGGTCGACGGCAACTACGTCAAGCCCAACAAGCGCATCTTCGACAACGCCAAGGTGTCGGATCACTTCGCCATCATCCCGACGCTGCAAGCCCCGAGCGGCCTGAGCGAGGCCGAGCAGAAGCTGTACGACTTCGTGGTGCGCCGCTTCCTGTCGGTGTTCTTCCCGAGCGCCGAGCACCAGGTGACCACCCGCATCAGCACGGTGGAGCAGGGCGGCAAGAAGTACCCCTTCCGCACCGACGGCAAGGTGCTGGTGAAGCCGGGCTGGCTCGCCATCTACGGCAAGGAAGCCCAGGACGACGAGAAGGAAGACGACAAGGACGGCAAGCGCCTCGTGCCGGTGAAGCCGGGCGAAATTGTGAACACCGAGTCGGCCGACCTCAAGGGCCTGAAGACGCGTCCGCCGGCACGCTATTCGGAAGCCACGCTGCTGGGCGCCATGGAAGGCGCCGGCAAGACCATCGACGACGACGAGCTGCGCGAGGCCATGCAGGAAAAGGGCCTGGGCACGCCAGCCACGCGCGCGGCCACCATCGAAGGGCTGATCGCCGAGAAGTACATGCTGCGCGAAGGCCGCGAACTCATTCCGACCGCCAAGGCTTTCCAGCTCATGACGCTGCTGCGCGGCCTGGGCGTGGAAGAGCTCTCCAAGGCCGAGCTCACGGGCGAGTGGGAGTACAAGCTCGCGCAGATGGAGAAGGGCGCGCTGAGCCGCGACGCCTTCATGCGCGAGATCGCCGAGATGACGGAGCACATCGTCAAGAAGGCCAAGGAGTACGACCGCGACACCGTGCCCGGCGACTACGCCACGCTCGCCACGCCCTGCCCGAACTGCGGTGGCGTCGTGAAGGAAAACTACCGCCGCTACGGCTGCACCGGCAAGAGCGGCACGGGCGAAGATGCCTGCGGCTTCTCGTTCGGCAAGTCGCCGGCCGGGCGCACCTTCGAGGTGGTCGAGGCCGAGGCGTTGGTGCGCGACAAGCACATCGGCCCGCTCGACGGCTTCCGCTCCAAGGCGGGCTGGCCCTTCACGGCCGAGATCATCCTCAAGTACGACGAGGAAGAAGCGAAGAACTGGAAGCTCGAGTTCGACTTCGGCGACGACAAGAACGCCGAGAGCGGCGAGATCGTCGACTTCAGCCAGCAGGACACCGTGGGCCCGTGCCCGGTGTGCGGCGCGCCGGTGTTCGATCACGGCAGCAACTACGTCTGCGAGAAGTCGGTGCCGACGAACGAGCAGCCGACCCCCAGCTGCACCTTCAAGACCGGCAAGATCATCCTGCAGCAACCGGTCGAGCGCGACCAGATGGAGAAGCTGCTCGCCACCGGCAAGACCGACCTGCTCGACAAGTTCGTCTCGATGCGCACGCGCCGCGCCTTCAAGGCCTTCCTCACGTGGAACGCCGAAGAAGGCAAGGTGACCTTCGAGTTCGCACCGCGCGAAGGCGGCAGCAAGTTCCCGCCGCGCAAGACCTTCGGCAAGCCGGCCGCGAAGACCGCAGCGGCCAAGAAGGTCGCGGCGAAGAAGACGCCCGCCGCCAAGAAGGCACCGGCCGAGAAGAAGGCGGCCAAGCCACGCAAGCCGGGCGCGGGCCTCAAGCCCAGCGACTCGCTGGCCGCGGTGATCGGCGCCGAACCGGTGGCGCGCACCGAGGTCATCAAGAAGCTGTGGGACTACATCAAGGCCAACAACCTGCAGGACGCGACCGACAAGCGCGCGATCAATGCCGACGCCAAGCTCAAGCCCGTGTTCGGCAAGGACCAGGTGACGATGTTCGAACTCGCGGGCATCGTGGGCAAGCACCTCTCGGCGCCCGACGCGGCCTGACGACGCATGCAGCGCCGACACCTCGCCGCCCTGTGTGCCGCCGCGCTGCTGGGCGGCGCGGGCCTGGCCCAGGCCGCCGCGTGGCCTGACAAGCCTGTCAAGCTGGTCGTGCCCTTCCCACCCGGGCAGGCCACCGACATCTTTGCCCGCGCGCTCGCCGAACAGCTCGGCAAGCGGCTGGGCTAGGGCCTGTTCACACTATTTCTGGCGTCGCGAAGGTCTGCCACGGCGGGCCAATCAAGGCGCGTGACGCCGCGTGTGCATGCGCACACGCAAGGAGCGCAACGCCGAGTGGCCCGTCGTGGCAGACCTTCCCTTCGGGTTGGCTGGCAAAGGGGCCGTCTGCGGCGTTGCCCGCGCTTGCAAGGCTTCAGCCTTGCTGCGCACGGGCGCCTTGCAGCCAGCCCCTTTGCCAGCCAACGCGACGCTAGAAATAGTGTGAACAGGCCCTCGCCCGTGATCGTCGACAACAAGGCGGGCGCGGGCAGCAACATCGGCACCGAGTTCGTGGTGCGCGCGCCGGCGGACGGCTACACGCTCGTGGTGGCGGGCAGCGCGATGGCGGTGAACCAGACGCTCTACGCCAAGCCGGGCTTCGACCCGCGCCGCGACCTGGTCGGCATCTCGCTGATCGCGAAGGTGCCGCTGGTGTTCCTGGCCACGCCCGAAAGCGGCATCCGCACGCTGGCCGACCTCACGGCGCGCGCCAAGGCCGAGCCCGGCAAGCTGAGCTACGCGAGCGCCGGCATCGGCGGCACGCAGCACCTGTCGGGCGAGATGTACAAGTCGGCGGCGCATGTGTTCATCACGCACATTCCGTACCGGGGCAGCGGGCCGGCGCAGGCGGATTTCCTGGGCAACCAGGTGCCGCTGATGGTCGACTCGGTGACGGCCGCGCTGCCGCACATCAAGGCGGGCAAGGCGGTTGCGCTGGCGGTGACGTCAGCCACGCGCTCGTCGCAGTTGCCCGAGGTGCCCACCGTGCGCGAGAGCGGCGTGGCGGGCACGAAAAACTTCGAAGCCGTCGGCTGGCTCGGCCTGATGGCGCCGCGCGGCACGCCGTCCGAGATCGTGGCGCGGCTGAACCACGAGGTGACCGACATCCTCAAGAGCGAGCAGATGGCGCGCTTCATCCGCGACCGGGGCTCCGAGCCGGCGCCCACGAGCGGCGCCGAGTTCGACCGCTTCGTGGCGAGCGAGATCGGGCTCTGGGGTGCGGCGGTGAAGGCGTCGGGCGCGAAGCCCGAGTAACTTCTCAGGCCGGCGCAGCCAGCGGCAGCGCCGTCGCTTCCCCGCTGCGGTCGACTTCGGCCAGCAGCCAGTGGCGGAAATGGTCCAGCGTGGCCAGCTGGCCGCGCCCCTCGGGGTAGCAGAACCAGTAGCCCTCGCTGCCCCGGTAGCCGCCGTGGGGCAGCGGCTCTTCCACCAGCCCCGACGTGATTTCGTCCTGCACCAGGCAGCGCGGCACCAGCGCCACGCCCATGCCGGCCATGACGGCGCGGATCATGGTCTGGAACTGGTCGAACTGCAGCCCGGCCAGCGGGTCGAGCCCGCGCACGCCGTGCGCCTCGCTCCAGTGCAGCCACGACTGCGGCACGCTCACGTGGCGCAGCAGGGTGCAGCGCGCCACGTCCTGCGGCGTGCGGATGGCGGCCTCGGCCTGCGCGGCGCGCGGGGCAATCAGCGCCACGTCCTGCCCCGCGAGGTAGTGCGAGCGCGCGCCGGGCCAATGGCCGTCGCCGAACAGGATGGCGCAGTCGAGCTCGGGCCGCTCGAAGTCGTAGCCGTGCACGAAGGGCACGAAATGCAGCGTGATCTGCGGGTGGCGCTGCTGGAAGTCGGGCAGGCGCGGAATCAGCCACTTGGCGCCGAAGGTGGGCAGGGTCGACAGGTGCAGCGCGCCGCCGCCGTCACCGCTGGTGATCAGCTCCAGCGTGGCCGCCTCCAGCTGCGCCAGCAGGGCGCGCACCGCCTTCTCGTAGCGCTCGCCGGCCGGCGTGAGCGCCAGGCGCTTGCGGCTGCGCTCGAACAGCGGCGCGCCGATCCAGCGCTCGAGCTCCTGCACCTGCTTGC
Source organism: Variovorax sp. FW301-JW7 (assembly GCF_058788795.1). NCBI lineage: Bacteria > Pseudomonadati > Pseudomonadota > Betaproteobacteria > Burkholderiales > Comamonadaceae > Variovorax > Variovorax sp. FW301-JW7. The sequence goes on along the minus strand of NZ_JBYTBC010000009.1, from coordinate 141,129 downwards.
TCACCGCGCCCTGCGTGAGGTGCAGCGCCTCGGCCGCGCGCGACACGCCGCCGAAGCGCACCACGGTGGAGAAGGCGCGCAGCAGGTTCAGGGGCGGGTTGAGGCGTCGCAGCGGCATGGGGGAGCCCATCAATTCATTCCAGATTGGAATGATATCGGGTATATCCTTTGCTTCAGGTGAGCTGCAGCTTTGCACATTCACTCATCGTTCCATTGGAAGAACCCTCATGCAACGTCGTCATTTCCTCTCCACCCTGGCTGCCGCTTCTTTCGCCCCAGGAATATCCTTTGCCCAAGGCAAGCCGATCCGCCTGGTCGTGCCCTTCCCGCCCGGCGGCGCCACCGACATCACGGCCCGCGTGCTCTCCGAGCCCCTGGCCAAGATCCTCCAGCAGCCCGTGGTGATCGACAACCGCGCCGGCGCGGGCGGCTCGATCGGCATGGCCGAGCTGGCACGCGCCACGCCCGACGGCCTGAGCTTCGGCGTGGCCACGCTGTCCACGCACGGCGTGAACCCGGCCGTCTACCAGAAGCTGCCCTACGACCCGATCAAGGGCTTTGCCGCCGTGACCGAGCTGGTGAAGGCGCCAGGCGTGATCGTCATCAACCCGGCCGTGCTGCCGGTCGGCAGCTTCGCGGAACTCGTGAAGTACCTGAAGGCCAACCCCGGCAAGGTGTCGTACGCCTCGCCGGGCAACGGCACCATCGGCCACATGTGGGGCGAGCTGTTCAAGAGCAGCACCGGAACCTCGATGGTGCACATCCCCTACCGCGGTGCAGGCCCGGCCATCAACGACGTGCTCGCGGGCCAGGTGCCGGTGTACTTCGACCAGGTGGCCTCGTCGCTGCCGCACGTGAAGGCCGGCAAGCTGAAGGCGCTGGCCGTGTCCTGGAGCGGCCGCCTCGACGTGCTGCCCGAGGTGCCGACCTACGGCGAGCTGGGCTACGCGGCCAGCAACGACCCGTCGTGGTTCGGCATGATCGCGCCCGCCGGCACGCCGCCCGAGCTGGTGCTGCGCATGCAGCAGGCCGTGGCCACGGCGCTGAAGGACCCCGCGGTGCGCGAGCGCCTGGCGCTGCAGGGGCTGTACGCCTCGGGCACCACGCCGGCCGAGTTCACGAAGCAGATCGCGAGCGAGATCGAGAAGATGAAGAAGGTGGCCGCCTTCGCGCGCATCCGATTGGACTGACCGACACCGCCTATGCATCCAGTCCTGAAACTGATTCAAACCCGCGCCCAGGTGACGAGCGTCGCCGGGCACACCCCGCTGGTGCTGGACTCCCCGCACAGCGGCACCGTCTACCCCGAGGACTTCCGGCCCGTGTGCGAGCTCGCCACGCTGCGCCGGGCCGAAGACACCCATGTCGAGAAGCTCTACGCTTTCGCGAGCGACAGGGGCGCCGCCTGGATCGAGGCGCACTTTCCGCGCAGTTACCTCGACGCCAACCGCGACATGACCGAGGTCGACACCACGATGCTCGACGGCCCGTGGACCGAGCCGGTGTCTAGCGACCCGCGCGTGCTGTCGAAGGTGCGCCTGGGCAAGGGCCTGATCTGGAAGCTCACCGACGAGGGCCTGCCGATCTACGACCGGCCGCTCACGGTGGCCGAGGTGCGCCAGCGCATCGACCAGTGCTGGCGCCCGTACCACGCGGCGGTGGCGCAGGCCATCGACGAAGCGCACGCGCGGCACGGCTACAGCATCCACATCAACTGCCACTCGATGCCCGCCATCGCGGGCAGCCACGCCACCGACTTCCCGGGGCTGGCGCACGCCGACTTCGTGATCGGCGACCGCGACGGCAGCACGGCCGACCCGGCGCTGTCGCACAAGTTGTGCGAGCACCTGCGCGCACGCGGCTACAGCGTGGACTACAACCACCCGTACAAGGGCGTGGAGCTGGTGCGCCGCCACGGCGACCCGGCGGCGAACCGGCACAGCATCCAGGTCGAGATCAACCGCAAGCTCTACATGGACGAGGCCACGCTGGCGCTCGACGAGGCCGGCGCGGCGCGGCTGCAGGTCGACCTGCGTTCGATGGTCGAGATGCTGCTGGCGACCGACCCGCGCGTTGCGGGCTGAACAACGCCGCCCCTGCAGGGGCTGGTGTCTTTGTTACAGGGCGGCCGGAGCCCCCGGCCTATAGTGGGACGTCCTTTGTTCTCTGGAGTCCTGCCGTGAAGTCGATCCTTGCCGCCCTCGCCGTCCTTGCGACCGGTCTGCTGGTCTCGGGCTGCGCCGGCACCGCGCCGTCGCCGTCTTCTTCCTCCTCCACGTCTTCATCGGGCAGCGGCGTGACGGTGTTCGGCACCATCGACGCCGGCGTCAGCGGCACGACGAACAAGTCGTCGCGCTGAGCGAGAGCCTCAGGCCACCGTCGCCAGGTAGCCCCGCAGCGCATCGCGCAACTGGCGTGACAGCGTCTGCAGGTCGGGCCGCCCGCCCGTGCCGATGTGGGTGTGCGCGACCAGGCCGTAGATGATGGTCTGGCACACGCGCGCCGCTTCCTTCTTCTGCGGGCCGTCGGCCCGCACATCGCCCGCCGCGTCCAGCACGCCGACCCATTCGGCCACGAAGCGGTCGTACATCTTGCGGTAGGCCTCGGGGCTGGAGAGGTGCCGCTCCAGCAGGTAGTGCGCGCCCCAAGCCACGGGCTGCGCGCGGTGCGCGTCGAGCTGCGCATCGATCACCGCGTCGACGATCTCGCGCCACGGCCGGCCCGCGTTCGCGGCCACGACCGCGCGCATGTCCAGCAGCAGCGCCTTGGAGCGCAGGTGCAGGCACACGCGCGCCAGGTCCTCCTTGTTCTCGAAGTACTCGTAGAAGCTGCCCAGGCCCGTGCCCGCCACAGCCACGATCTCGCGGATCGTGATGGCGGCGTAGCCCTTCTCGACCAAAAGCCGAACAAAGGCTTCCTGCAAGGCCTGCGAGGTGTGGCGCGCGCGGGACTGGCGCGGCTTCCTCCTCGGGGCGGCGGCGGGTATACGGGCGCCGGTCATGGCCGCCGAACCCGAACACCTTGGGGGCGGGTTGTTCCTAGAATTTTTGATCCCATCAAAAGGCATTCTGCAATGACCTCGCCCGACCGTGCCCCCGAGACAACGCCCCCCGCCGTCTACACCGGCGAGGGCGACGCGTGGCAGCCCGACACCCTCTCGCGCGGCCCGTGGGACCCGCGCGCGCAGCACGGTGGCGCGCCTGCCGCGCTGCTCGCGCACATCGCCGAACGCGCCGCGCCCGGCCCCGGCTGGCAGCTGGCGCGGCTCACGCTGGAGCTGGTGAAGCCGGTGCCGGTGGCACCGCTGACCACGCGCACGCAGTCGCAGGCCTCGCGCGCCACGGTGCGCGTGGGCATCGACCTGCTCGCGGGCGACACGGTGGTGGCCCGCGCGCATGCGCTGCTGCTGAAGACATCGCCGCTGACCTTGCCGTCGAACCTGCCCGCGGGCGACGTGCCGCGCGAACTGCGCCCGCTGCCCGAAGACTGCACCGAGCGCCTGCGCATTCCCGGCCTGCCCGACGGCCTCTCGTTCCACCAGACCGCCGTCGAATCGCGCCTGGCCCAAGGCGACATCGCGCAGCCCGGCGCGGGCGCCGCGTGGTTCCGGCTGGCGGTGCCGCTGGTGCATGGCGTGACCACCTCGCCCGCGATGCGCGCGGCGGCGGCGGCCGACTTCGGCAACGGCCTGAGCTGGGTGCTGTCGCCCGCCGACTTCCTGTTCTCGAACGCCGACCTCAGCCTGAACCTGTTCCGCGTGCCCGAGGGCGAGTGGATCGGCCTGCGCGCCAGCACCGAGATGCACGCCGGCGGCGCGGGCCTCACGGTGTCCCACCTGTACGACACGCGCGGCCTCATCGGCCTCGCGACCCAGACGCTGGTGGTGCGCGAACGCGCCGCCGCCACCTGAACACGCCCCTCTTTCACCGCTTCACGGAGACAACGCCATGACCACCACCGGCATCCACCCCGACAACCAGGTCCCCGAGCTCAAGGACTACAACGTCTACACCAGCGACCCCGCGCTGCGCGGCGCGGTGGGGCGCGGCGGCGCCGCCTGGCGCGACGACGAGCTGGTGCGCCAGGGCGCCGAGTACGGCGCCGAGGCCACGCTGCGCGCCGCCGAGGACGCCAACCGCCACGAGCCCGAGCTGCACACCCACTCGCGCACCGGCACGCGCATCGACAGCGTGCAGTTCCACCCCGCGTGGCACACCATGATGTCGATCGCGCGGCGCAACGGCATCGCCAACCTGCCGTTCTTCGACGAGCGGCCCTCGGCCTGGGTGGGCTACGGCGCCTCGCTGTACATGCACAGCCAGATCGAGTCGGGCTCCACCTGCCCGACCACCATGACCAAGGCCTGCATCCCCGTGATGCGCCGCAACGCCGCGCTGTACGCCGACCTGCGCGACAAGCTCGCCGCCCACGTGCACGACCCACGCGACATCCCGCTCGAAGGCAAGACCTCGATGACCGTCGGCATGGGCATGACCGAGAAGCAGGGCGGCAGCGACGTGCGCACCAACACCACGCGCGCCGTGCCGGCCGGCCAGGGCCCATGGGGCGAAGAGTTCCTCATCACCGGCCACAAGTGGTTCTTCTCGGCGCCGATGTGCGACGGCCACCTGGTGCTGGCCAAGACCGACGAGCACGGCTCCTCGTGCTTCTTCGTGCCGCGCTGGCGGCCCGACGGCAGCAAGAACGCGATCCACATCCAGCGCCTGAAGGACAAGGTCGGCAACCGCTCCAACTCCAGCAGCGAGGTCGAGTTCAAGGAGGCCTGGGGCGTGCTGGTGGGCGACGAGGGCCGCGGCATCCCGACCATCATCGAGATGGCCACCGTGACGCGGCTGGACTGCGCGCTCGCCAGCGCCGGCTTCATGCGCCAGGGCTTCGCGCAGGCGCTGCACTACACACGCAACCGCTTCGCCTTCGGCAAGGCGCTGGTCGACCAGCCGGTGATGACCGAGCTGCTGGCCGACATGGCGCTGGAAACCGAAAGCGCCACGCTGCTGGCGATGGAACTCGCGTCGCGCTTCGGCTCGCCCGCGCCGCTGGACACGGCCTGGCGCCGCCTGCTCACGCCCGCCGCCAAGTTCTGGAACTGCAAGCGCGCGGTGGCGCTCACCGGCGAGGCGATGGAGGTGTTCGGCGGCAACGGCTACGTGGAAGACGGCCCGATGGGCCGCCTGTTCCGCGAGGCGCCGGTCAACTCGATCTGGGAAGGCTCGGGCAACGTGATGTGCCTGGACGTGCTGCGCGCCGTGTCGCGCAACCCCGACGACGCGCACCTCGTGCTCGACCACCTGCAGGAAGTGACCGCCGGCGAAACCCGCCTGCAGGCCGAGGTGCAGGCCCTGCGCCAGATGGTGCAGCTCGCGCCGCAGGACCTGGAGCGCCAGGCGCGCCGCTTCACGCAGCGGCTGGTGCGCGCGGCGCAGGCCGGCCTGATGCTGCAGCACGCGAGCCCGCTCGCGGCGGCGGCCTTCGTGTCGAGCCGCTTCGATCCCGACTGGGGCCCCGTGACCGGCATCAGCGCCGGCACCAGCGACCCCGGCGCGCTGGTGCGCGCGGCCTGGCACTGAGCACGCGGAGACGACACGGATGGATTTCGTTTCCCTGCTCGACCAGCACGCCCGCACCCAGCCTGACCACGAATGTCTGCGCGCCGCGGGCCGCGCGTGGACCTACGCCGAGTTCGCCGACCTCTCGCGCCGCGCCGCCACCGTGCTGCGCGACCAGGGCGTGGGCCCTGGCGACAAGGTCGCGCTGCTGTGCTTCAACACGGTCGGCTTCGTCGCCGCGATGTTCGGCGCCTGGCGCCTCGGCGCGGCCGTGGTGCCGGTCAACCACAAGCTGCAGGCGCCGGAGATCGACTACGTGCTGGCCCACGCGGGTGTGCGCCTGTGCGTGGCCGACGGCACGCTCGCCACGCAGGTCGTCGCGCGCATCGCGCACCGCTGCGACTGGCTCGCGACCGACAGCGCCGCCGACGGCCTGCCGATGTTCGACGACCTCGTGGCGCAGGCCGCGCCGCTGGGCGACGACGCCCCGGCGCCCGGCACCGACACGCTGGCCCAGGTGCTCTACACCTCGGGCACCACGGGCAAGCCCAAGGGCTGCCTGCACAGCCACCGCAACGTCTTCATGGCGGCGGTGTGCACGGCGGCGGGCATGTCGCTCACGCGCAACGAGCGCACGCTGGTCGCGATGCCGGTGTGGCATTCGTCGCCGCTCAACAACTGGCTGCTGGGCACGCTGCTGATGGGCGGCACCGTGGTGCTGCTGCGCGAGTACGCGCCCAAGGCCTTTCTCGACACGCTGGCCGAAGAACGCATCACCTTCACCTTCGGCGCGCCCATCGCCTTCCTGGCGCCGCTGTCGGTGGTGCCCGACGTGCAACGCTACGACTTCAGCGCGATGCGGCTATGGGCCTACGGCGGCGGCCCGCTCGGCGCCGACATGGCGCGCAAGCTGGCCGACAGCTACCGCAGCGACCGCTTCGTGCAGGTCTACGGCATGACCGAATCGGGCCCGCTGGGCACGGTGCTCTACCCGGAAGACGCGATCGCCAAGGCCGGCTCGATCGGCCGCGCGGGCGTGCCCGGCGTGGCGATCGAGGTGCGCCACCCCGACGGCCGGCGCTGCGGCGCGGGCGAGGTCGGCGAGATCCACCTGCGTTCGCCGGCCGCGATGCAGGGCTACCTCGACAACCCGCAGGCGAGCGCCGAGGCCTTCGACGCGCAAGGCTGGTACCGCACGGGCGACCTGGCGCGGGTGGACGAGGACGGCTTCCTGTTCATCGTCGACCGGCTGCGCGACATGATCATCACGGGCGGCGAGAACGTCTATTCGAAGGAAGTGGAAGACGCGCTGGGCGCCCACCCCGACGTGCAGGACGTGGCCGTCATCGGCCGACCGCACCCCGAGTGGGGCGAGACCGTGACGGCCGTGCTGGTGGCGCGCGGCGGGCGCGCGCTCGAGGCGCGCGAGCTGGTGCGCTTTCTCGAAGACCGGCTGGCGCGCTACAAGATTCCGCGCATCTTCGAAGTGCGCGAGAGCCTGCCGCGCACGGCGACGGGCAAGCTGCTGAAGCACCAGCTGCGCGACGCAGCCTGACGCGCAGCGGCGCTTCGCTCAGCGCCGCAACAACGCCTGCCGCAGCAACCGGGACGCCCGGTTGCGAATGCGCCCCTGCATCTCGCGCATGCTCGTGCGCGGCGCCACGCGGGCGGTGGCGCAGGCCCATAAAAAGTCGTGCAGGATGGGCGTGTCGTCCACCGTCTCGGTGCTGCCGTACTTGTGGAACTCCGGGTGCCACTGGGTCGCCGCGATGTAGCCGCGCCCTTTCTCGGGCCGGCGGCGGATGGCCTCGGGCACGCGGTCGGGCAGGCTCCAGGCCTCGACCTCGAAGCCCGGCGCGAGCCCCTTGATGCCCTGGTGGTGGATGCTGTTGACGCGCGCCGTGTGCACCTCGGGGTACAGCTTCGACAGGCGCGTGCCCTGCACGATCTCGATCTGGTGGAAGTTCTGGTCGTAGGTCACCGGGTCGCGGTGGCGCACCGTCTCGGGGTGGCCGTGCTGTTCCTCGATGTCCTGGTAGAGCGTGCCGCCGAAGGCCACGTTGATCAGCTGCAGGCCGCGGCACACGCCGAAGATCGGCTTGCCGGCCTGCTCGAAGGCCTCGACCAGCGCGAGGTCGTACAGGTCGCGGATCTGGTCGCCGATCCAGGCGTCTTTCAAAGGCTCCTCGCCGTAGCTGCCGGGCCAGACGTCGGCGCCGCCGTGCATCACCACGCCGTCGAGCCACTCGGCGTAGTGCGACAGCTTGGTGTCGCCGCGCGCCGTTGCGCCCGTGGGGCAGGGCACCATCACCACCATCGCGCCGGCCGACATGAGCCAATGCGCGATCGATTGTTCGACGTACTGCAGCGTCTTGTTCGTGAAAAGCGAGCGGGCCGGGTCGGCGTGCGAGAAGCAGGCGGACAAGCCGATCTTGAGCCGGGCGGCGACAGGCTGAGACATGTCGATGGGTTCCCTGTGGACAAAGTTCATTGTGCGCCCATCGAACTTCGGTCGTGTGTCAGCCGAACCCCCGAAGTATGCTGTGCGGCGCATCAGGAGACACGCATGAAGACGATCAAGGGGCCGGGCATTTTCCTGGCCCAGTTCGCGGGCGACACGGCCCCGTTCCACTCGCTCGACGCCATCGCCGGATGGGCCGCGGGCCTCGGCTACCAGGGCGTGCAGATCCCCAGCTGGGACACGCGCCTCATCGACCTGAAGCGCGCCGCCGAGAGCAAGACCTACTGCGACGAGATCAAGGGCCTGCTCGCGGGTCACGGCCTGGAGATCACCGAGCTCTCGACCCACCTGCAGGGTCAGCTGGTCGCGGTGCACCCGGCCTACGACGCGGGCTTCGATGGCTTTGCGGCGCCCGAGGTGCGCGGCAACCCCGTCGCGCGCCAGCAGTGGGCGGTGCAGCAGCTGCACCATGCGGCCAAGGCCTCGGCCAACCTCGGGCTCACGGCGCACGCGACCTTCTCGGGCGCGCTGGCCTGGCCGTACCTGTATTCGTGGCCGCCGCGCCCGGCCGGCCTCATCGAGGAAGCCTTCGACGAACTGGCGCGCCGCTGGCGCCCGATCCTCGATGCCTTCGACGCCGTGGGCGTCGACGTGGGCTACGAGATCCATCCCGGCGAAGACCTGCACGACGGCGTGAGCTACGAGATGTTCCTGGAGCGCGTGGGCAACCACCCGCGCGCCTGCCTGCTGTACGACCCGAGCCACTTCGTGCTGCAGCAGCTCGATTACCTGGCCTACATCGACCATTACCACGAGCGCATCAAGCTCTTCCACGTGAAGGACGCCGAGTTCAACCCGACCGGCAAGCAGGGCGTGTACGGCGGTTTCCAGAGCTGGATCAACCGGGCCGGGCGCTTCCGCTCGCTGGGCGACGGGCAGGTCGACTTCAAGGCCATCTTCTCGAAGATGGCGCAGTACGACTTCCCGGGCTGGGCGGTGCTCGAATGGGAGTGCTGCATCAAGCACCCGGAAGACGGCGCGCGCGAGGGCGCCGCCTTCATCCGCGACCACATCATCCGCGTGGCCGACCGCGCCTTCGACGACTTCGCGGCCGGCGGGGCGGACGTGGCGGCGAACCGGCGGATGCTCGGGATCTAACTCACCGCCCGGATCGCGTCGTCGAGTATTTCGAGGCCGCGATCGATTTCCTCCGGCTTCACGTTCAGCGGCGGCGCGATGCGCCACACGGCCGCCATGCCGCCGACGGCCACGATGTTCATGCTCAGGCCGCGCGCCATGCAGGCGTCGGTGATGGCGCGGCCGCGCTCGGCGTCGGGTTCGCGGGTCTCGCGGTCCTTCACCAGTTCCACGCCCTGCAGCAGGCCGTGACCGCGCACGTCGCCGATCACCTCGTGCCGCGCCTTCAGCGTGGCCAGGCCCCGGCTCAGGCGCTCGCCCATGGCGGCGGCGCGCTGGTTGAGCCCTTCTTCCTCGAGCACGTCGAGCACCGCCAGCCCGACCTCGGCCGGCAGCGGGTCGGACACGTGCGAGGTGACGTGCACGAAGCCCTTCTCGTGGCAATCCTGTTCGATCGCTTCGCTGGTGACCGTGGCACCGATGGCCAGGCCGCCGCCCAGCGTCTTCGACACGGTAAGGAAGTCGGGCACCACGCCCATTTGCTCGAACGCGAAGTTGCTGCCCAGTCGGCCGAAGGCGGTCTGCGCTTCGTCCAGGATGAGCAGCATGCCGCGCTCGCGGCACTTGGCCTGCAGCTTCGGGAAGTAGCCGGGCGGCGGCACGATCACGCCGCCCGAGCTCAGCACCGGCTCGGCGATGAAGGCCGCGAGCGAGCCGCTGGACTGCGCATCGACCATGTCGAAGCCGACATCGAGGCAGGTGGTGTCGCAGGCGTCGCGGCAATGGCGGATGGGGCAGCGGTAGCAGTTCGGCGCGGGGATCGACATGGTGCCGGGCTTGCGCGGCCCGTAGTCGACGTGGTGCCGGCCCGCGAAGGTGAGTGCGGCCATGCCGCCGTTCACGCCGTGCCAGCCGCCGTTCAGGCCCACGATCTCGTAGCGGCCGGTGGCCACGCGGGCCATGCGCGCGGCGGCCTCGTTGGCCTCGCCGCCGGTGGACAGGAACAGCGATTTCGACAGCGACGGCGGCAGCATCGCCGCCAGCCGCCCGGCCAGCGCCGGCACGGCCGGCCCGACGAAGCCGCTGTACAGGTGCAGCGCGCCTTCGCAGGCCTTCTCGATGGCCGCGACGATGCGCGGGTGGTTGTGGCCGATGGTGGCGCACATCTGGCCCGAGGTGAAGTCGAGGATCTCGCGCCCCTGCGCGTCCCACAGCGTGGCGCCGCGCGCCTTGACGATGACATGCGGGCTCAGCCCCATGCCGTAGCGCACGAGGTGCTTGCTGACCACGGGGTCGTAGGTTGCGCCTTCGGCCATTGGATGCTCCTTGTTCGTCGGGGGAGCCCCAGCGTAGCCATCGGCCGAGAAATCCGGTGTCGTTGTGCGGGCCCGAAAACGAAGCCGATTGCGCGCGCCTTGCGCCACACTGGCGGCACCATGAAAACCGGCACCCTCGATCGCATCGACCAGTGCATCCTGGCCGAACTGCAGGCCGACGCGGGCCTGCAGAACCAGACGCTGGCCGAGCGCGTGAACCTCTCGCCCTCGGCCTGCCTCAAGCGCGTGCAGCGGCTGCGGCGCGCAGGCGTGATCCGCGAGGAGGTGGCGATCCTCGATGCCGCGCGCGTGGGCTTTCCGGTGCTGGTGATCTCGCGCGTGTCGCTGCGCAGCACCACGCGCGAGGCGATCGGGGCCTTCGAGCGCAAGGTGCATGCGCTGCCGCAGGTGCTGCAATGCCACTGCGTGGCCGGCGAGACCGACTTCGTGCTCGTGATCTGCGCGCGCTCGCTGCCCGACTACCAGGCCTTCGCACAGGAGCAGCTGGGCGACGCGCTGGCGCTGGAGAACTACTCGAGCGACATCGTGCTGTCGACCACCAAGTTCACGACCCGGCTGCCGCTGGACAGCGCCTGAGCCCACGCGCTACAGCAGGCGCACCAGCCGCCGGATCGCGCCGTCGATCTGCGATTCGGCTATCAAGCCATAGCCGAAGGCCAGCCCGTTGGGCGCGTCGGGCGCCTGCGGATCGAGTGCGAAGCGCGACAGCGGCGGCAAGGTGATGCCGGCCGCCGCGGCACGCTCGACCACCACATGGTCGCGCGCGCCGCCGTGCAGCCAGGCCGACAAGTGCAGGCCGGCATCGGACGGGATCGCCTCGAGCCGGCCCGCGCCGTGGCGCGCCAGCGCGTCGAGCAGGGAGCTGCGGCGCGCGCCGTACAGCTTGCGCATGCGGCGGATGTGGCGCGCCAGGTGCCCTTCGGCAATGAAGGCCGCGAGCGCCTCCTGTCCGAGCACCGGGCCGTGCCAGTCGGCCAGTTCGCGCGCCCGCACCAGCGCCGCGCGGGCCCAGGGCGGCGCCACCACGAAGCCCAGGCGTAGCGCGGGGAACAGGCTCTTGGAAAAGGTGCCGACGTAGAACACCGAGCCGGCGCGGTCGAGCGTCTGCAGCGCGTCGAGCGGGCGGCCGGCAAAGCGGAACTCGCTGTCGTAGTCGTCCTCGATGAGCACGGCGTTGCGCGCCCGCGCAAAGGCCAGCAGCGCGGCCCGGCGCGGCGGCGACATCGCCACGCCGGTGGGGAACTGGTGCGAGGGCGTGACGCAGACCACGCGCGCCTCGGGCGGGATGCGGTCCACGCACAGGCCTTCGTTGTCGGTCGGCACCGCGACCACCTTCGCGCCGGCCGCCAGCATGGCCTCGCGCAGCGAGGGATAGAACAGCTGCTCGACCGCCACCACCGTGCGCCCCGGCACCACCAGGATGCGCGCCAGCAGCCCGAAGGCCTGCTGCGCGCCGGCCGTGACCACGATGTCGTCGGCCGTGCAGCCGACCGCGCGCGTGAACGACACATGCGCCGCGATCGCCTCGCGCAGGGCGCCCTGGCCCTGCGGGTCGGCGTAGTCGGCGGTCTGGCGCGCGACGCGGCGCAGCGCGCGGTCGGACAGGCGGCGCCAGATGTCGAACGGAAAGGCGCCGACATCGGGCAGGCCGACGCGGAAGTCGTCGCGCGCGGCCCGCGGTTGCAGCGTGGGGGCGAGGTCGGCGCCGGGCAGGTTCAGCGGCACCAGCCGCGGATCGCGCCGGGGCGCGGCGCCCGCCTCCTTCGGCGCGGCCCGGCCGCGCCGCAACGCGGGCAGCGTGTCGGCCACGTAGGTGCCGGAGCCCGGGCGCGCCAGCAGGTAGCCCTCGCTCAATAGCAGGTCGTAGGCCGCCAGCATGGTGTTGCGCGACACGCCCAGCCGCTGCGCCAGCGCGCGCGTGGCGGGCAGGCGCGCGCCGGGCTGCAGCCGGCCGTCGAGGATGGCGTCGCGCAGCTGGCGGTGCAGCGCGCGCAGCAGGTCGCGCGAACCGGCGGCCGGCAGGCGCAGGGCAAGCTCGAAAAGTGGCTCCATGATCTTTGCCGATTGTGGTTCTTTTGAAGAGCCGCCTGCAATCCTATTCTGGAGGCCTTGGAACACTTATCCATGGAGTCCTTCACCATGCACACCGCTCCTGAAACCTCACAGCAGCAACCGCCCGCCGAACGCCTGCCCCTGGGCCTGGCCTGGCTCGCGCTGGGCGCCTTCGCCATCGGCACCGAAAGCTTCATGGTCGCCGGCCTGCTGCCGGTGCTGGCGGCCGACCTGCAGGTCAGCGCCGCGCGGGCCGGCCAGCTGGTGCTGCTGTTCGCGCTGAGCTATGCGATCGGCTCGCCGCTGATGGCCGCGCTGCTCGCGCGCTTCGGGCGCCGCCCGCTGCTCATCGCCAGCCTGGCGACCTTCGCGGGCCTCACGGCGGCGGCCTCGATGGCGCACGGCATCGCACAGCTGGCCCTGGCGCGCGTCGCGCTCGGGCTGGTGGCGGGCGTGTTCCTGCCGACGGCCAGCGCGGTGGCGGCGGCGATGGTGTCGCCCGCGCTGCGCGGCCGGGCGCTGGCCATCGTGACCGGCGGCGGCACCGTGGCGGTGGCGCTGGGCGCCTGGATCGCGGGCTGGGGCGGCTGGCGCACGGCCTACCTGCTGATCGCCGCGGTGGCGGCGCTGGCCACCTGGGGCCTGTTCGTGGGGCTGCCGCGCACGCTGGCGCAGGCCCCAGCCGACGCAGCCCCGCGTGCCCCGGCCTTCGCCGTGGCACGCGAACCCGGCGTGGCGCCGGCGCTGCTGGCCACGGTGCTGTGGGCCACGGGCGGCTTCAGCTTCTACACCTACATCGCGCTGTTCCTCGGGCACACGCTGGGCTTCGGGGCCGAGGGCGTGGGCGCGGTGTTCTTCGCGATCGGCGTGGCCGCGGCGCTGGGCACCGCGACCGGCGGCTGGGCCACCGACCGCTTCGGCGCCGACCGCATGGCGCGGGGCTTCGCGCTGGCGCTGGTGGTGATCATGGGCGGGCTCTCGTTCGCCGCGCAGATGCTGCCGCGCGGGCTGGCGCTGCCGCTGATCGTGGGCCTGTCGGCGCTGTGGGGCTTCGCCGGCTGGGGCTTCGGTCCGGCGCAGGCGGTGCGGCTGATCCGGCTGGCGCCCGATCGTGCGCCGATGACGCTGTCGCTCAACGCGTCGGCGGTCTACCTGGGCATCGCGGCGGGCTCGGGGCTGGGCGGCGCGACGATCGCGTGGGTCGGCGTGAGCGCGGTGGGCTGGGTGGGCGCCGCCGCCCAGCTGGCGGGGCTGGTGCTGCTGTGGCGCGCGGCGCGGCGGACCCGGTCGGCGGCGCTGCCGGCCTCGCCGGCATCGGCCTGCGCCTGACCTTGCGATACATTGCTATATTTTTAATAGCTACTATCGCAAGGTGGACGGCCCTTCGGGGCCTTTTTCATGCAGGCGTTGTTTTTAAGACAAGCAACTGTCATGCCCTGCAAGCTATAATGTCGGGTTCGTTTCGATACCACGACGAAGAATTTCGTCACTCCCGCCGGCTGACCTGCACTGTCCTTGGATTCTTCAGGCCTCTCATTTTCAAGCCGGCTTCACAGTGTGTTGGAGCGCCAGACCGGGCGCCCATGATTGCCACCACTGCCTTCGTTCCTGTTGAAGCGAATTGCGCATCCCCCGCGCCGTTGCGGCCGGTCCGCGTCCGTTTTCAATTATTTTTCAGGCTCTTCGCGCGCTGTCTCTGCGCGTGGCGCCAAGGCTTCATGGACATCATTCAACACAGTATCGCGGTGGGCAAGTACCTTGTTTCCCCGCTCATTCGACACCAGGACGACGGCGGCTATGCCGCTTCCGTCTCGATCCGCTCCGGCCACGGCAGCGGCATGCACGACCGCGTGATGCGCTTCACGCCGCGCTTTGCCAGCCACGCCGCGGCGCTCGGCTACGCCATCGAACAGGGCCTGGGCTGGGTGCGCGAACGCGCACCCGTGGCCCCTCTCGCACTTCCGTGCGCGGCCTGAAACAATTGCACCCAATTCCATCTCCAACACACATCGAACGATTCAGAGGTAATCACTTATGCCCAAGGAAGAACTGATCGAAATGAACGGCGCAGTGACCGAAGTCCTGCCCGACTCGCGCTACCGCGTCACGCTCGACAACGGTCACCAGCTGATCGCCTACAGCGGCGGCAAGATGCGCAAGCACCACATCCGCATCCTGGCCGGCGACAAGGTCTCGCTCGAGCTCTCGCCCTACGACCTGACCAAGGGCCGCATCACGTTCCGTCACCTGGAACGCCGCGGTCCCCCGCCGACCAACTCGGGCAACAACTCGCCCCGCCGCTGAGCGACGCCCGGCCGGCCTTGCAGAGCGCCCTCCCGGAGGGGGCCCTGCAAGGCCTTTGTCTTTTCCGGGCCGTCACTTTTTTTGCTCCTCCGTCTTCCTGTCTGTCTCCGGCTGCCGAACGATGAACACCACCACCTCCCCAGCCGGCGGCCTCCAGGCCGAACCCCACGGCTTTGCCACGCTGGCGCTGTCGCCCCAGATGCTGGCCAACCTCACCCAGCTCGGCTACACGCAGATGACGCCCATCCAGGCCGCCGCACTGCCGCCCGCCCTGCTCGGCAAGGACCTGATCGCCCAGGCCAAGACCGGCAGCGGCAAGACCGCCGCCTTCGCGCTGGCGCTGCTGTCCAACCTGAACCCGCGCCGCTTCGCCATCCAGGCGATGGTGCTGTGCCCCACGCGCGAGCTGGCCGACCAGGTCACGACCGAAATCCGCCGACTGGCGCGCGCCGAAGAAAACATCAAGGTGGTCACGCTCTGCGGCGGCGTCGCGCTGCGCGGGCAGGTCGCCAGCCTGGAGCACGGCGCGCACATCGTCGTGGGCACGCCGGGCCGCATCATGGACCACCTGGAGCGCGGCAACCTCGACCTCTCGGCGCTCAACACGCTGGTGCTCGACGAGGCCGACCGCATGCTCGACATGGGCTTCTTCGACGACATCGTGACGGTGGCGCGCCAGTGCCCCAAGGAACGCCAGACGCTGCTGTTCTCGGCCACGTACCCCGAAGGCATCGCCAAGCTCGCGCAGCAGTTCATGAAGAGCCCCGAGCAGATCACGGTGCAGGCCCAGCATGAAGGCAGCAAGATCCGCCAGCGCTGGTACCAGGTGAAGGACAGCGAGCGGCTGCACACCGTGAGCCTGCTGCTCGACCATTTCCGTCCCGTGAGCACGCTGGCCTTCTGCAACACCAAGCAGCAGTGCCGCGACCTCGTCGAGGTGCTGCAGGCGCAGGGCTTCAGCGCGATGGCGCTGTTCGGCGAGCTGGAGCAGCGCGAGCGCGACCAGGTGCTGGTGCAGTTCGCCAACCGCAGCTGCTCGGTGCTCGTGGCCACCGACGTGGCGGCGCGCGGCCTGGACATCTCGCACCTCGAAGCGGTGATCAATGTCGACGTGACGCCCGACTCCGAGATCCACATCCACCGCGTGGGCCGCACCGGCCGCGTGGGCCAGCAGGGCGGCTCGGAAGGCCTGGCGCTCAACCTGGCCAGCATGAACGAGATGGGCTTCGTCGGGAAGATCGAGCAGCTGCAGGGCCGCGAGTCCGAATGGCACAACCTGGCCGAGCTCACGCCCGCGAAGGGCGCGCCGCTCACGCCGCCCATGGCCACGCTGCAGATCGTCGGCGGGCGCAAGGAAAAGATCCGCGCCGGCGACGTGCTGGGCGCGCTGACCGGCGACTGCGGCTATGCCAAGGAGCAGGTCGGCAAGATCAACGTCAACGAGTACTCGACCTATGTTGCGGTGGACCGCAGCATTGCCGAAGAAGCCGCACGCAAGCTCGACAACGGGCGTGTGAAAGGCAAGAGCGTCAGGGTCCGCCTGCTGACACCGCAGTCGACCTGACACCCCTCCCATGGCCCGCCGTTTCGCCTCTTGGCATGTGAAATCTGCCGATGTGGCCTAATTGAGGGTCGAACATCTTTTTTATCCGAGCTTTCCATGCCCAAGAAAATCCGTACCGAAGCCGACCGTCTTGCCAGCCCGAAGCCGACCCCCATGCCCGGCTACACCGCGCCTCGCACCGGTGGTGGCCAGAAGGTCAGCCTGGAACGCGGCACCGCCACGCGCAGCAAGAAGAACCCGGGCAAGCGCCCCACCAAGGGCGGCTGATCCAGCCCCCACGGCTCTTTCTTCGGAGCCACGACGAACGCGCCCCCGGGCGCGTTTTGTCATTGGGCCCGCTTAAAACAAGGCCGCCATGTCGGACGACAACCAGATCTACATTCCGCCCTCGTTCTTCGCGGTCTACAGCGACGCGCGCCAGCGCCTGAGCGAGCCGATCGATGTGGTGCGCGCGCGCTACGAGATCTGCGAAGACCTCGCCGGTCACCTCGTGGGCCATGCGCAGATCCAGCACCACACCGAGGTGCCGGTCGAAAGCGAGATCCTGCGGCGCATCCACGCGGGGCTCGCCACGCCGGAATCCGGCGTGTCGCCCGCCGAGGCCGAATGGATCGTGCAGCGGCTGGCCGAACTGCTGGGCTGGCCCGGCCCCGAGCCCGTCGCCGCCGACGATTAGAAAAAGCAGAGGCGCACGGTGCGGCTCAAGGTCGGAGAACTCGCCAGGCGCACCGGCCTCACGGTGCGCACGCTGCACCACTACGACGCCATCGGCCTGCTCGTGCCCTCGGCGCGCTCCGAGGCCGGCTACCGGCTCTACGACGCCACCGACATCGGCCGCCTGCACGCGATCCAGGCGCTGCGGCTGCTGGGCCTGCCGCTGGCCGACATCGGCGGCCTGCTGGCGGCGCAGGGTGGGGCGCTGCCGGACATTCTCCGGCGCCAGATCGTCTCGCTCGACGAGCAGATCGCCCAGGCCACGGCGCTGCGCGAACGGCTCGGCCTGCTCGAACAGCGCCTGAGCGACGGCGACCCGCCCGGCCCGCAGGACTGGTTGGCCACGCTGGAGCAGATGAGCACCTACGCGCGCTATTTCAGCCCGGCCGAAGTCCAGTCGCTGATGACCAACGGGAAGGCCGTGGCCGCGCTGTGGCCGCCGCTGATCGCCGAGGTGACGGCCTGCATGGCCGGCGGCGTGCCGGCCGACGCCTCGCAGCTGCAGCCGCTGGCCGCCCGCTGGATGACGCTGATGGGCCTCTGGATGGACAGCAACTTCGACCGTGTCGCGCGCTGGGGCGAGATGTACCGGCGCGAGCCGGTGGTGCGGCTCGACAACGGGCCGTCGGCCGAACTCATCGCCTACATCGAACAGGCCATCGGCCTGCGCATGGCCGCGCTGCTGCGTCACCTGAGCACCGACGACCTCGCGCGGCTCGGCCCGCCGCCCGACGACGAATGGCGCCGGCTGGCGCACGAACTCGCCGACCTGCAGGCGCGCGGCGTTGCGCCCGGCGACGCCGCCGTGCAGGCCATCGCGCGCGCCTGGGCACAGCTCTTCGAGGCCTTCACCGACCACGACCCGGCCCTGGCGGCCCGGCTGATGCAGGCGATGGCCGCGGAGCCGGTGCTGCAGGCCGGCGCGGTCGCCACGCCCGCCGTGCGCGAGTACCTGCTGCGCGCCTTGGCCCTGGCCCGGCCCGACGCCACCACACCCCCTTGACCCTGACGTTGCGTGAGGCTCGAGAGTGGGCCGCATGAACAACGCACACACCCCCCAACGGCTCCACGCGCTCGACAACCTGCGCGCCCTGATGATGTGGCTCGGCATCGTGCTGCACGTGGCCATCAACCACCTCACCGTCGCCTCGCCGCTGCCCTGGCGCGACCCGAAGACCTCGCCGGTCGCCGACCTGCTGCTGCTCTTCATCCACAGCTTTCGCATGCCGGTGTTCTTCGTGCTGGCGGGCTTCTTCGTCGCGCTGCTGGTCGAGCGGCGCGGCGCCCACGGCATGCTGAAGAACCGCAGCCTGCGGCTCGCGCTGCCCTTCGCGATCTTCTGGCCGCTGCTCTTCGTGGGGACCACGGTGCTGGCGATGGTCTACATCCACCTGACCGTGCGCGGCGTGCCGGGCATCGACACCGCACTCACGCCTGCGCGGCAACCCGGCGGTTCGCCCTTCAACACCATGCACCTGTGGTTCCTCTACCAGCTGTTCTGGTTCAGCGTGCTGGCCTGGGCCGGCGTGCGGCTGCAGCGTTTCGTGCCGGTACAACTGCGCGATGCCATCGCCCGCGGCTTCGCAGTGCTGGCGGAACGCCGCTGGGGCTTCGCGGTGCTGGCGCTGCCGCTGGCGGCGACGGGCGCCTTCCATCCGTCCGGCTTCGTGATGGAGAGCGGCGCGTTCCTGCCGCCGTTCGCCGAGTGGGTGCAAAGCGGCCTGTTCTTCGTGTTCGGCTGGTACCTGCACCGCGATCAGGAGCGCCTGCTCGCGCGCTTCGCTGCGCGCTGCACCGGCCATGCGCTGGCCGGGCTGATCTTCTTCCTTGTGACGCTCGCGCTGCTGGGCGCGCTGCGCGGGCCCGATGCGCACCGCCTGCCGCACCCCGAGTTCTGGATCGCCTTCGCCTACAACGCGACCTCGTGGCTCTGGAGCCTGGCGCTGATCGGCGGCTTTGTGCGCTACCTGCCGCGCCAGAACGCGGTGCTCGCATACCTCTCAGAAAGCTCGTACTGGGTGTATCTCGTGCACATGCTCGGCACCATCGGCTTCGGCATCCTGCTGTTCAACGCGCCCCTGGGGGCGCTCTCGAAGATGGGCCTAAACATCGCGGCCACCTCGCTCGTGGCGCTGGCGAGCTACCAGCTGATGGTGCGCCACACCTTCATCGGCCGGCTGCTGAATGGTCGCCGCGCCGCAAACCGCTCCAGCAGGAAGTCGACAAAGGCGCGCGTCTTCGCCGCCAGGTGACGCGAGGGGTAGACGGCGTACACCGGCGTGCGGTCGGCCTCCCAGTCCTCGAGCACGGCTTCGAGCCGGCCCGCCGCCAGCTCCTGCTCGACATAGATGCGCGGCACCAGGCTCAGGCCGAAGCCGGCGAGCAGCGCGTCGCGCACGGCGATGCTGGAGCTGACCTTGTAGCGCCCGTCGATCGGCACCGCCACGCTGCGCCCGGCGCGACGGAAGGTCCATTTGTTCGCGTGGCCCGACAGGGTGAACTGCACGCACTCGTGGGCCTTCAGGTCTTCGGGCGCGGCCGGCCGGCCGTGGGCCGCGAAGTAGCCGGGTGCGCCGCACAGCACGTGGGTCATGGTCATGAGCTCGCGCGCGACCAGGCTCGAGTCTTCCAGCCGGTCGCTGCCGCGGATCGCGAGGTCGTAGCCCTCGCCGATCAGGTCGATGCGGGTGTCCTGCAGGTTCAGCTCGAGCCGCAGGTTGGGGTGGCGCGCCATGAAGGCGGGGATGTGCGGCGAGATGCAGGTCAGCGCAAAGGTCAGCGGCGCGCTCACGCGCAGCACGCCGCCCGGGCTCGCGCCCACGGGCGCCAGCGCGGCGTCGGCCTCGTCCAGGTCGTCGAGGATGCGCGCGAGCCGCTCCACGTAGGCCGCGCCGGCCTCGGTGAGGCTCATGCTGCGCGTGGTGCGGTTGATCAGCCGCACCTTCAGGTGCGCCTCCAGCTCGGCGATGTTCTTGCTGACGGCCGCCGCCGACAGCCCCAGCTGCCGCGCGGCGCCGGCGAAGCTGCCCGCCGCAGCGGTGGTGCGAAAGACCTTGAGGGCGGTGAGATGGTCCATGGCCGGCGCTCGATTGACGACTGGCAGTAAAGAATCAATTCATTATTCGAGCATTCACAACCACAGGTCAACGGCCTAGATTCGAGCCATGACCTCCAACAACCGCACCACCGACGTCCTGCTCACCGCGATCGCGCCCGCGGTCTGGGGCAGCACCTACATCGTGACCACCGAGCTGCTGCCGGCGAACTACCCGCTGACGGTGGCGCTGCTGCGCGCGCTGCCGGCGGGCCTGCTGCTGATGCTCATCGTGCGCCAACTGCCGCCCCGGGCGTGGTGGGGGCGCATCCTGTTGCTGGGGGCGCTGAACTTCTCGGTGCTGTGGGCGATGCTGTTCCTGGCCGCCTACCGGCTGCCGGGCGGCGTGGCGGCCACCATCACCTCGGTGCAGCCGCTGTTCGTGGTGTTCCTGGCCGGCCTGCTGCTGGGCGCGCCGGTGCGCGCGCTGTCGGTGGCGGCGGCCGTGATCGGCATGGGCGGCGTGGCGCTGCTGGTGCTCACGCCGAACGCCGCGCTCGACGCGCTGGGCATCGCCGCGGCGCTCACGGCGGCGGTGTCGATGGCCTTCGGCACGGTGCTGAGCCGCCGCTGGCAGCCGCCGGTGTCGGCGCTGACCTTCACGGCCTGGCAGCTGACGGCCGGCGGGCTGCTGCTGCTGCCGGTGGCGCTGTGGCTGGAACCGCCGCTGCCGGCGCTCACGGCGATGAACTGGGTCGGCTTCGCCTGGCTCGGCCTGGTCGGCGCCGCGCTCACCTACATCGTGTGGTTCCGCGGCGTGGCGCGGCTGGAGCCCTCGGCGATCGCGCCGCTGGCCTTCCTGAGCCCGGTGACGGCGGTGATCCTGGGCTGGGCCTTGCTGGGCCAGAGCCTCTCGGGCTGGCAGATGGCGGGCATCGGCATCGTGATCGCGAGCATCTGGCTGAGCCAGCAGGCGCAGCGCGGTGCGCAGCCGGTGGCGGCGGCGCAGCCCGCACCCAGCCGCTGAGGTTTCAGCCCACCGGCGCGGCGCGGCGCAGCAGGCTCAGGTAGCCCGGCTGCACTTCCATGCGCGCGGTCGCGCCCTGGCGCTGCAGCAGGCGGTGCGCCTTCGGCAGCGCCCAGCAGGGCAGGTTGGTGAACATGTGGTGCTCGCAGTGGTAGTTGACCCAGTAGGGCGCCACGAAGATGCGTTCGAGCCAGCCGGCGTGCGTGGTGCGCGCCTGGCGCAGCGGGTCGGCCTCGTTCTGCGCCACCAGCGCATGCTCGGCGATGTTGCGCACGCGGCTCACGAGCGGCAGCCAGGTGGCCATCGGCAGCAGCCACATCGCCACCCAGGCCCACCAGTAGCCCGCCACGGCGAAGGCCAGCAGGCCCAGGCCGTTGCCGATGAGAAAACGCCGGTCCTTCGCCAGCTCGCGCCCGAACACGCGCAGCGCCGATTCGCCCGGCGCACGTTGACGAATGCCGTCGGCGATGTGGCCGAAGCGCTGCTTGTAGAAGGTCTGGCCGCTCAGGTCGCGCACGACCTTGCGCCACATCGAGTCGCGCGAGATCGGAAAGGGCGCCGACAGCACCAGATCCGGGTCTTCGGTCTGCTGCACGAAGCGGTGGTGCTGCAGGTGATACGGCCGGTAGTCGCGCAGCGTGGGCGAGCACAGCCAGTAGCCCACCCAGTCGTTGACCTTGCGATTGCGGTGCAGCCCCGCGTGCGCGGCGTCGTGCATGAGGATGAACAGGCCCAGCTGGCGCGTGCCGACGATCGGCACCATGAGCGGGATCGTCCACGGCCACACGATGCCCACGAGCATCGCGGCGCCGATCACGCCCCAACAGTGCGCCACCAGCCACAGGCCCCGCCACGACGAACGCGTGGTGAGCGATTGCCACTCGTCGGGGGTGAAGAAATCGTCGGGTCGAGCGCGGGGTGCAGCGGCCATCGGGCCAGTATGCGGCGAAGGCGCGGGCAGATCACGCGTAGTTCCCCGATGGGAACGCCCGGGAGCGAGGCCCTTCGGCCTACTTGTCGATGATTTTCCGGGCGAAGACTTCGAGGTAGTCCATGAGCCGCTCGGCGCCCGCGATGGCCGCGGCCTCGTCGCCGGTGGCGATGCCCTGCGCCAGTTCGAGGTGCGCGTTGGCGCCCTCGACGATCTCGCCCTCGTGCTGGTAGGCGTACCAGAAGCGCCGGCACTGCACGATCAGCGGCACCACCGCCTTCACCGCCGAGTCGTTGTGGCTCGCCTGGTGGGTGACGAGGTCGAGCGCGCGGTCGGCCTGCATGTAGTCGTTCAGGTCGCCGCGGCCTGCGGCTTCGACCATGGCCTCGGCGCAGCGCACGATGGCCTGGCGCTGCGGCGCGGTGGCGCGGCGCGCGGCGCAGGCCGCAATCAGCCGCTCGAGCACGCGGCGGGTCTGGATCACGTCCAGGTGGTCGGCCAGGTCGATGGTCGACACCAGCAGGCCGCGGCGCGGCTGCTGCACGATGAGACCGATCGACACCATGCGCATCAGCGCCTCGCGCACCGGCGTGCGGCCCAGGCCCGTGCGCTCGGCCAGCTCGGCCTCGACGATCTGGCTGCCGGGCTCCAGCTGCATGGTGGACAGCAGCGCCTCGATGGCGTCGTAGGCCAGGTCGGCCGCGCGGCGCTTGGGCGGGGGTCGGGGAGCGGTCTTCGGGGCGGCCATGGTGGGGATGTGGATGTGCTCGTGCGTGTACTGAGGCGGGGCCGTCATTGTCGGGCGTCGCCGGGCGCTGCGAGCCCGGCCAGTGTCTCGATGCGGACCGGCACCAGCGGCGGGCGCGGCGCGGGCGGCGTCCAGCCGAACAGGAACTGCGCCGCGTCGCCGCAGACGCGCCCCTGGCAAGCGCCCATGCCGCAGCGGCGGTGCAGCTTGGCATCGGTCCAGCCGGTGCAGGCCGCAAGCGCGGCAAAGGGCACGTCCTCGCAGCGGCACACGAGCGTGTCGGGGCGGGGCAGGGCCTTGAGGTCGTCGGCCAGCGCGAAGCGGCGGTGCAGCTGGGCAGCGAAGGCGCCCCAGCGGGCGCGTTCGCGATCGTGCGCGCGGGCCTGGGCGGTCTCGCCAACGGCCGCGTGGCCGGCGATGGTGCCCTGCACCAGCGCGCGCTCGCTGCCGCCGAAGCCGGTGCATTCGCCAGCGGCGTAGATGCCCGCGACGCTCGTGGCCTGAAGCGCATCGACCGCGAGCCCCGGCCCTGCCAGCGCGCAGCCGAGCAGCTGGCCGAGTTGCGTGTTGGGTGTGAGCCCGAAGCCGCAGGCGATGCGGTCGCAGGCCATCTCGACCTCGCGGCTGCCCTGGCGCAGCCGCACCGATTCAACCTGCGCCGTGCCCTGTGCCGAGACGATGCGCGACGCCGTGCGGTACTGCGTGTCGGCCAGCGTGAGCGCCTGCACGGCCTTGCCGGGCCAGCGCACGAGGCTGGCGGCGAAGGCCGCGACCGAGGCGAACGAGGCCTGCTCGGCGATGCGCAGCACCTGCGCACCCGCCGCCTTGGCGGTGGCGGCGGCGGCCAGCAGCAAGGGCCCGCTGCCCGCGACGACGATGCGCTCGCCCTCGACTGGCAGGCCGGCCTTGATCAGCGCCTGCAGCCCGCCCGCGCCCGTCACGCCGGGCAACGTCCAGCCGGGGAAGGGCAGCAGCAGTTCGCGGGCGCCGGTGCACAGGATCAGTTTTTTCCACTGCACGCGCGCCGCACCTTCGGCGTCTTCGAGCAGCAACTCGTGGGAGGCTGGCGCGGCGACGACACGCGTGCCGCTGCGCACGCGGAGGTTCGCGTGGCGTGCGAGCGCCTCGCGCCACTGGCGTGCCGCCGGCGGCAGCGACGCGCCGGGGCCGTCGCGCCAGATCTGTCCGCCGGGCGCGGGGTTGTCGTCGATCACCACGACCGACGCGCCACTGGACGCCGCCGCCACGGCCGCGGCCATGCCCGCGGGGCCCGCGCCGACGACCAGCACATCGCAGGTGTCGATCGCCGCGCCGCTCATGCCGTCGTCTCCACGCGCATGCCCTCGGCGCACACGGTCTGGCAGGCGAGGCGGCGCCGCCCGTCGATCTGCACGCGGCATTCCTGGCACACGCCCATGCCGCAGAACGGCGCGCGCGGCTGGCCCGTGACGGAGGTGCGCGCCGCGCCCGTGCCGCCGGCGACGCGCAGGGCGGCGGCGACCGAACTGCCCGCCTTCACGCGCACGGGCTGGCCATCGATGTGCAGCAAGGTCTGATCGCTCATGCCCGCTCCCGCAGGCCACGTGGCGCATACGGCGCGGCGTCGAAATCGGGCGCCGTGCCGGTCATCAGCGCCGCGAGCACGTGCGCGCTGCCCGGTGCCGTGGTCACGCCCAGCCCTTCGTGGCCGACCGCGAGCCAGAGCTTCTCGCGCCACGGGTGCCTGCCCAGCAGCGGCAGGCCGTCGGGCGAGGCGGCGCGCAGGCCGGTCCATGCGCGCACGACGTTCAGATCGGCGAGCCCCGGCAGGTAGTCGAGCGTGCGCTGCAGCATGCGCGCGAGCATCGGCGCCTCGACGGCCAGGTCGGTCGTGTCGAACTGGCGCGACGAGCCCACCAGCAGCTGCCCCGTGGGGCGCGGCTGCACGTTGAAGGCGACCGAGTCGCCGTCGCTGTGGTGCGCGCTGGTCACGTAGCCGAGCTCGACGAGCTGGTGGCGCACCGTGCCCGGGTAGCGGTCGGTGATGAGCAGGTGGCCCTTCTTGGGGCGGATCGGCAGCTCGGGACACAGCGTCGTCGCCTCGATGCCGTTGGCGAGCACGACCTGCGGCGCGGTGCGGCGGCTGCCATCGGCCAGGCGCAGCGTGCCGTCGTCCTCGATGGCCTCGACCTTCGCGTGCTCGACCTGCACCGACGCGGCGTGCTCCGCGAGCAGCCAGCGCGCCGCGTTCGGCGCATAGAGGATGCCGTCGCCCGGCACTTCGAGCGCGCCCGACAGGCCAGCGCGCAGGGCGGGCTCGGCGCGCGCGAGTTCGCTCGCGCCCAGCAGCCGGCTCTCGATGCCGAGCGCGCCCAGCCGTTGCTGCTTGCGCTCGGCCTCGGCCATCTCTTCGTCGTTTGCCGCGATCCAGAGCGTGCCGCAGGGGCTGTAGGCGCAGTCGGCGCCCAGGCGCGGCGCGAGGGCGCGCCATTGCGCGACCGAATGGCGGCTGAGTTCGAGCTCGGCCGCGTTGTCGTCCATCACCACGAGGTGGCCCATGCCCGCGCCGGTGGCCCCGCCCAGGCGCGCGTCGAGCACGCGCACGCGGCGCCCGGCCTGCGCCAGCGCATGGGCACACGCCGCGCCGACGATGCCGGCGCCGATGACGATGACGTCCGCGTCCATGCGCCCCGGTGTCAGAGGCGGATGCCCCAGCCGAAGGGGTCTGAGTCGTCGATGAGCAGCGTGGCCTCGGCGCTGATGTGCGCGCGGCCGCGCAGCGTGGGAATGACCTGGTCGCCGTCCATCGCGTAGCTCGCCTCGAAGACGCTGCCGATCACGCTGGCCTGCCGCCACACCGCGCCCGGCGCGAGCTTGCCGTCGGCCGCGAGGCAGGCGATCTTGGCGCTGGTGCCGGTGCCGCAGGGCGAGCGGTCGTAGGCATTGCCGGGGCACAGCACGAAGTTGCGGCTGTCGGCGCCGGCATCGTCGTCAGCGAAGAGTTCGATGTGGTCGATCTCCGCGCCGTTCGCGCCCGTGATGCCCTGCGCCGCCAGCGCCTTGCGCAAGGCGGCCGTGTAGTCGGTCAGCGCCGCGAGGTTGTCGCTCGCCACGCGCTGGCCGTGCTCGCTCACCAGGAAGAACCAGTTGCCGCCCCACGCCACGTCGCCGCGCACGGTGCCGTGGCCCGGCAGCTCGACCGCCACCTGGTGCAGGTGCCGGTACGCGGGCACGTTGCGCACGCTCACCGAGCCGTCTTCGTGCAGCGTGGTCGTCACCGTGCCCACGGGCGTCTCGATGCGGTGCTCGCCCACGCCGATGCGGCCCATGTGCGCCAGGCTCGCGACCAGCCCGATGGTGCCGTGGCCGCACATGCCGAGGTAGCCGGCGTTGTTGAAGAAGACCACGCCGGCCGCCGCATCGGGCGACACCGGCTCGCACAGCAGCGCGCCGACCACGACGTCGCTGCCGCGCGGCTCGAGCACGGCGGCGGCGCGCCACTTGTCATGCTGCTCTGCGAGCTGCGTGCGGCGCTCGGCCATGGAGCCTTTTCCCAGATCGGGAAAGCCGCCGATCACAAGGCGCGTGGGCTCGCCGCCCGTGTGCGAATCGATGACCTGGATGCGTTGCATGGATGTGCGGCTCACTCAGTAGCTGGCGATCGGCACGGGAGCCGCGTTCTTGAACGTGAAGACGGTGATGGGCGCCTGCTTCATGTTGCCCTTGTCGTCGTAGGCGTAGGTGGCGGCCACGCCCTTGTAGGTGGCCTTGTAGAGCTCGGCGCCGACCTTGTCGGGGTCGATGGCGTTGGCCTTCTTCATCGACTCGCCGATGAACAGCACCTGGTCGTAGTACGAGGCGGCGTACGCATCGGGATCGACGTTGAAGCGCTTCTTGAACTTCTCCTTGAAGGCCGGGCCGCTTTGCGCCTTCTCGAGCATGGAGCCGCCCTGCGCGCAGAACACCAGGTCGTTCACCGCGTCGCCGCCGATCTTGCCGGTGGCCGGGCTGCACACGGTGTCGCCGCCCAGCAGCTTGCCGGGCACGGCCAGCTGCTTCATCTGGCGCGCCATGGGCGCGGCCTGCGGCGCGTAGCCGCCGAAGAAGATCGCCTCGGGCGCCTTGCCCTTCATGTTGGTCAGGATGGCGGTGAAGTCCACGGCCTTGTCGGTGGTGAACTCCTGGCCCACGATGGTGAGGCCCTGCTTCTTCGCTTCCTTGGTGAACTCTTCGGCGAGGCCCTGGCCGAAGGCCGTGCGGTCGTCGATCACGCCGACCTTCTTCACCTTCAGTTCCTTGGCCGCGTACACGGCCATGGCGCCGCCGATCTGGTTGTCGCTGGCGATGATGCGGTACAGGTTCTTGTAGCCGCCCTGCGTGACCTTCGGGTTGGTGCCCACGGTGGACACCAGCGTGCCGCCGTCGCTGTAGATGCGCGAGGCCGGAATGGCCACGCCCGAGCAGTACGGGCCCATGACGAACTTGACGCCGTCGTCGACGAACTTCTGCGCCACGCTGACGCCGGTCTTGGCGTCGCACTGGTCGTCTTCGGAGACCAGCTCGAACTTCAGCGTCTTGCCGCCGACGCTGAGCTTCTTCGCGTTGA
Source organism: Variovorax sp. FW301-JW7 (assembly GCF_058788795.1). NCBI lineage: Bacteria > Pseudomonadati > Pseudomonadota > Betaproteobacteria > Burkholderiales > Comamonadaceae > Variovorax > Variovorax sp. FW301-JW7. The sequence continues at coordinate 113,668 of NZ_JBYTBC010000009.1, read as the reverse complement.
GCTCCTCGATGGCGAGGCGGATGCCGTTTTCATTGTCCTTGCCCGCAAAGGCGTTGGGACCCGACAGCGGACCACTGTGGCCGATCTTGACCACCTGCTCCTGGGCCTGCGCGGGGCTTGCAACCGCCAAGGCGACCAGGCCCGCGAGACTGAGTGAGGAAACCATGCCTGCTTGTGACTTCATGCTTCTTCCTAGGGTTGGGAACAATGAAAAACGACAGGGCCCTCGTGCATGGAGACCTGTCTCAGTTTAAATATATTAAGCACATATCTTGTGGATATCTGTGGGGCAAGCGCTCTTTCGGTCGCTGGGGTTCTGTGATATCTGTGAACGAACGGGCCGTTCGGGGCGCGATCACGCCGACGGGGCACCTTGCTCCGCGAATGTCCCCCGGCCTGCGGCCTCCTCCTTGATTTCGCTGCGCAAGGCACCCCATCGGCGTGACCGTTGTCAGCCACAGTCGTTGATCGGCGAGCACCCGCAACGTGCCCTCGTGCGCAGGGCATCGGGTGCTCCCCGCAGCGAAATCAAGGAGGAGGGGCGCAGCCCCGGGGGACATTCGCGGAGGGGAGTACCCGGTGTCCTGTGCACGCGCCCCGAACAAGAGCGCCAAAAAACCAAGGAACAAAAGGTCAGTCGACCTTCGCCCCCGAAGCCTTCACCACCACCCCCATCGCATCCCAATCCGCACGCAGCAGCTTCTGGAAGGCGTCGACGCTCTGGCTGCGCGGCTCCACGCCCAGGCGCTTGAAGCGTTCCTGGATCGCCGGATCGGCCAGCACCTTGTTGGCCGCCGCGTTGATGCGCTCGACCTCGGCCTTCGGCGTGCCCGCCGGTGCCAAGAGGCCAATCCACGAATCGAAGGCGTAGCCCGGCAGGCCGCTCTCGCCCACCGTCGGCAGCTTCGGCAGGAAGGGGCTGCGCGACTGGCCCGTGGAGGCCAGCAGCTTCATGCGCGCGTCGTCCTGGAAGCCCATCACGCCGATGCTCGACGAGATCACCGCCTGCACGCGGCCCGCGAGCACTTCGTTGACGGCTTCGCCGGTCGACTTGGTCGGGATGTGCGTCATCTGCAGCCCCGCCTTCGCGAGGAACGACGCCATCGCCAGGTGCGTGGCGCTGCCGTTGCCGGCCGAGGCGTAGTTGTACTTGCCGGGGTTGGCCTTGACCTCCTTGATGAAGTCGGCCGTGCTCGCCACGTTCATGCCGCTGGCCACCGCCAGCACGTAGCCCGCATTGCCCACGTTGGCCACGCCGACGAAGTCCTTCAGCGGGTCGTAGGGCAGCTTGCTGTACAGGAAGCCCGCGATGTTGTGGCTGGCCGCCGCCAGCACCAGCGTGTTGCCGTCGGCCGACGCCTTGGCCGCCACCGCCGCGCCCACCGTGCCGCCCGCGCCCGCGCGGTTCTCGACGATGGCGCTGCCGCCGAGCGCGACGCCCAGCTCGTTGTTGAAGGCGCGCGCCACCGTGTCCTGCACGGCGCCCGTGCCGAAGGGCACGATGATGTGGATCACGCGCTGCTGCGCGTGCGCGGCACCAAGGCCGCCCAGGGCCACGGCGGCTGCAAGCGCAGCCAGCGAACGTCGGGTGAACAGGGGAAAAGTCATCGAGGTGGCCGCTTTCATCGTCAACAAAAAAGTCGTTTTTCAGGTGCCCGACGGCAGCCAGCGCTGCACCAGCTTCACGAAGTAGCTGGCACCGATCGGGATGATCTCGTCGTTGAAGTCGAACGAGGTGTTGTGGATGATGCAAGGGCCGGGCCCGTGGCCGTCGAGCCGGTGGTCGCCGTCGCCATTGCCCAGGAAGGCGTAGCAGCCGGGCCGCGCCAGCAGCATGTGGGCAAAATCTTCGGCGCCCATCACGGCAGGAAAGTCGTCGGTGACCATGTCGTCGCCCACCACCTCGCGCATCACGCCCGCGGCAAAGCGCGCCTCGGCCGGATGGTTCACGGTCGGCGGCGAGGAGCGGTTGAAGTACACCTCGGCCGTGCAGCCATGCGCCGCCGCCACGCCGGCCGCCACTTCGCGCAGCCGCGCCTCGAGCTTGTCGATGGCCTCGATGGAGAAGGTGCGGATCGTGCCGCCCACCGTCGCCACATCGGGAATCACATTGGGCGCATCCGAGCCCTGCAGCTGCGTGACCGCCAGCAGGGCGCGCTCGGTGCTGGGAATGGTGCGCGCCACGATGGTCTGCAGCTGCTGCGCCAGCGTGACCACCGCGGCGACCGGATCGATGCCGGTGTGCGGCATCGAGGCGTGCGTGCCGCGCCCGCGCACGGTGATCCTGTAGGTGTTGCTCGAGGCCATCAGCGCGCCTTCGTTGAGCGCGAAGCGGCCCACATCGCCGACCGGGAAGTTGTGCAACCCGAAGACCGCATCGCACGGAAAGCGCTCGAACAGGCCCTCGTCGATCATCTTCTTGGCGCCGGCCTTGCCCATCTCTTCGGCGGGCTGGAAGATGAAATGCACGGTGCCGTCGAAATCATCCGGCCCTTGCTGCGACAGGTGCCAGGCGGCGGCCAGCAGCATCGTCGTGTGGCCATCGTGGCCGCAGGCGTGCATGCGGCCGGGGTTCGTCGACTTGTGGGCGAACTCGTTGGCTTCGTGCAGCGGCAGCGCGTCCATGTCCGCGCGCAGGCCGATGGTGCGGCTGCCCGTGCCCTTGCGCAGCACGCCGACCAGGCCCGTGCCCGCGATGCCGCGGTGCACCTCGATGCCCCATTCAGTGAGCAGGCTCGCGACCTTCTCGGAGGTGCGGTGCTCCTCGAAACCGAGTTCGGGGTGCGCGTGGATGTCGCGCCGGATGTCGATGAAACGGGTGGCGTGGGCGGCGAAGGCGTCGACGAGATTCATGGCGGGCGGCTGCGGGATCGTTCGCGAAAAACAGAAGCGAACGATTCTGGCGCAGCCGCCCGCGCGGCGCATGCTGGCTTACGCGCGGTTCGTCGCTCAGGCGAGCCGGCCTTCCTCGCGCAGCTTCGCGCCGATGCGGCGGATCTCGGCCTCGCCCCGATCGAGCGTCGCGCGGCTCGTGTGCACCGAGTAATGGCCCATCACCAGCTCGTGCGGATGCGGCACCGCCGAGCCGAGCACGAAGGCCGTGTCGCCCTGCGCCACGACGTCGATGGCCGCGCCGGACTCCTCGAACACCGCGAGCTCGCCCGTGCCGATGAGGCCGCCGGTGCCGTCGCCCGCGTCGAGCCGGCCCGCATTCACCGCGACCCAGCCCACCGTGTGGCCGGCGGGCGGCGTGTAGCGCCAGCGCTCGCCGTCCTTCAGTTGCACGGCCAGGTAGTTCATCGGCGAGGGCGCCGGAATGGGGCTCTGCGCCGCGCCATAACGCCCGAGCAGCACGCGCGCCGGGCCTTCCTGCGGCACCTGCGAGGGCGCGAGGTAGATGCTCTGCGCGGGCGCGTTTTCCTCGGCGGCCGGCAGCGCCACCCAGAGCTGGAAGCCCTGCACGCGCGTCACGCCCGGCGCCGGTGCGCCCGTGTGCCACACGCCGTTGCCGGCGCGCATCCACTCGACGCCGCCACCGTGCAGCACGCCCTGTTCGCCCGTCGTGTCCTCGTACAGCGTGTCGCCTTCGATCAGCCACGTCAGCGTGGCGATGCCCGAGTGCGGGTGCAAGCCGAAGCCCTTGTGGCCGCCGTCGACATCGAAGCCGAACAGGTCCAGGAACACGAAGGGCTTGAGGTATTCGCCCAGGTCGCCGGGGCTCATGAGCCGCGTGATCGGCCCGTGCTTCGCGCCGCGCGTGCGGTAGACGATGGCGCGGGTGTCGGTGGCAACAGCGGTGGTCATGCGGCCTCCCTGGCGGTCTTCAGTGCGCGGGTCCACCACGCCATGTCGTCGAGCAGGCCCGTGGCCGACTGCGCCAGGTGCGGGAAGTCGTCGAAGGACTTGCCCTGCCGCCAGATGCCGAGGAACTCGACCATGCCGATGTGCACCGCGTGGCGCACCGGCGCCATCTGCATCTCGACCGCGACCAGCCGCAACTGCTCCACCGCGCGCGCCGCGCCCACGCCGCCGTAGCCCACGAAGCCGATCGGCTTGCGGATGAACTCCTTGTAGGCCCAGTCGATCGCGTTCTTCAACACCGCGCTCGGGCCGTGGTTGTACTCGGGCGTGACGATGATGAGCCCGTCGAACGTGGCCAGCTTGGCCTGCCAGCGCTGCGCGGCCTCGTTCTTCACCGGGCCCCAGGCGGGCGCGCCGGCTTCGTTGAAAAAGGGCAGCGGGTGCTCGCGCAGGTCGACCAGCTCGAAGGCCAGGTCGGTGCGCTGCTTCGCGATCTCGTGGATCCAGTGCGCGGGCTTTTCGCCGAAGCGGCCTTCGCGGGTGGAGCCGAGGATGATGCCGATGCGGGGTTGTTGTGGTGCGGTCATTAGGTGCGTGCTCCTGAATGGAATGGGGATGGTCGAAGGCCGCTAGGCCATGGACTGAAGGTTAGGCACGCACGCATTGATCGACTAGACGGTAGAGTCGGATTGCACTCGTCCACCAACAGAAGGAATAGGCCCCGCCATGCTCGACCTCAACGACATCGCCGTCTTCGTGCAGGTGGTGCGCCACGGCAGCTTTGCCGAGGCCGGCCGCCGGCTGGGCCTGCCGCCCAACACCGTGAGCCGGCGCATCCAGCAGCTGGAGGCGCAGCTCGGCACCCGGCTGCTGCAGCGATCGACCCGCAAGCTCACGCTCACCGGCGCCGGGCAGGCATTTCACGAACAGTGCGCCGAGGCGGTCGACGGGCTGGTCGAGGCCGGGCAGGCGCTCATCACCGGCAGCCAGGAACCCAGCGGCCGCGTGCGCGTGGCGGCCACGGCCGATTTCTTCGACTTCTTCCCCATGGCCTGGGTGGCCGACTTCCTGGCCACGTACCCGCTGGTGCGCGTCGAGTTCGTGCTCAGCGACGCCAAGGCCGACCTGATCGCCGAGCAGATCGACATCGCCTTCCGCGGCGGCGCGCTGGCCGACTCGGGGTACGTCGCCCGCCAGCTGCTCGGCCCGCGCACCGACGGCCTCGTCGCCAGCCCCGCCTACCTGGCCACGCGCGGCACGCCCGCCACGCTGGGCGAACTGGCCGACCACGACTGCGTGACGCCCGCTCACCCCAGCGGCCGCACCACCTGGCGCCTGACCGGGCCCGAGGGGAAGGAAGAAGAAGTGCAGGTCGGCGGTCGTTTCAGCGGCAACACCGCGCAGGCACTGCGCAAAGCCGCCATCGCCGGCCTGGGCATCGCGCTGCTGCCGCCGGCCATGGGGCGGCTCGATGTGGAAGCCGGGCGGCTGGTGCCGGTGCTGCCGCAGTACCAGCGCACCGGGCACGGGCTCAGCGTGGTCTACCCGAGCCGCAAGCACCTGCCGCGGGCGGTGTCGGCGTTCATCGGGATGGTGACGCAGAAGCTGCGGGAGGAGGAGGCGTTGCCGGATGTGTGGCGGGCGCGGATGACCTGACTTCAGCCACGGATCGATTTCCACAGAAAATGCCCGCCATGAAAATCGAAAAAGACACCGTCGTCACCCTCAAGTACAAAGTCGCCGACGCCCAGGGCAAGCTGATCGAAGCCAGCCCCGAGCCGATGGCCTACCTGCATGGCGGTTACGAAAACACCCTGCCCAAGATCGAGCAGGCGCTCGACGGCCAGGAAAAGGGCTACCAGACCACGCTGAACCTCGCGCCCGAGGACGCCTTCGGCCTGCGCGACGAGGCGCTGGTGCGCACCATTCCCAAGACCGAGTTCCCGCCCGGCGTGAAGGTCGGCGGCCAGCTGCAGGGCCGGCTCGACGACGGCACCGAGCACGTGTTCACCGTGACCAAGATCAAGGGCCCGGTCGTGCTGCTCGACGGCAACCACCCCTGGGCCGGCAAGGCACTGAAGTTCAGCCTGCAGGTGACGGACGTGCGCGCGGCGCTGCCGGTGGAGATCGAGCACCGGCATGTGCATGGGGCGCACGGGCACCATCACTGAGCCTTGTTGAGCGATGGATTTCGCCACGGTCTCCGAAATTTCCAGTTTCTTCAGCATCGCTGCTCCGATCCTGATCGGCGCAGCGTTCGTCTGGGTCATTTGGCGCACAGAGTCCCGCCATGTACTGATTCGCCGGCTTTGGCAGTTGGTGCATGGCAAACAGGAAATCACGGATCCAGAAGTCCGTGCGTTCGTCGACGAGCAGACAAGCCTGGTTTCTTTCCGCCTGTTCGCCGGTATTCCTGTGGCCAGCCTGACGGAAGCCCATCAGCTCATTCAGTGGGCGAAGCACAACGACGTGCAGATGAGGACACTTCGGCATTGCGGCGAACTCTTTGACGCTGAACTTCGGCAAGTCAAGGAACACAAGCTGCCAGGACGCGCAAGCCAAGCCGCGCGGCTGGCAGGCTTCGTTGCTGCGGTTGCGGTGTTTGCCTTGAGCGTGGCGAGCCTGCCCACGGATCGCGCGCTTCTTTCTCTCAAGGCAACTGGGCGGCTGTTTCTGGCGACTGCGACGGAGATCACGGCGGCATGGCCACTGCAAACAGCCTCGCTAAGGGCTTCGGACTGCACCAACATTGCAGGTGACATCGGGGCCCGCACCTCGTTTTCCGAGGTCGAGGTGAAAGCGCTGTGCGGCGTCTTGAAGGACGCCGGCTTTCCCGCGTTTGTAAAGAGTACGGTGAAGGAGCAGCGGTGGTCGGCCGTGCTCTTGTGCCTGTTTGCAGCTTGGCTCGCATGGCTCGCCCTCTTTGCCTGGGGAGCAGGTGTAGCCGCCAAGAAGCTGGCAGACCGGCGGATCGATCCGGCTTTGCCAGGCTCGCAACAACTGGCGCTTGCCCTTGACGATTGAGCACAACCGCTAGGATTTCTTCCAGAACCTCGGCGCCTCGCCGATCGTCTCCAGCGCCTTGCGGCACGCCTTCGCACCCGCCGCGCGGCGCGCGCTGAACCAGCCGACCGCGAACCACGCACGCGGGTCGCGCGATGCGACCTCGCGGTACAGCGCGAGCGCCACGGCCTCGTCGTTGAACTCGCCCAGCGCGTCCTGCGCGGGGCGCAGGGCTTTCAGGTAGCGCTCGGCTGCGTCCTTCTTCTTTTTGCCGCCGTCCGCCTCTGCGAACAACGGCGCCACGAACTCCGCCAGGTAGCGCAGGCGCTTGAGCCGTTTGCGCACGCGGTGCTGACTTTCCGTATCGAGCGATTCGAAGCGCCGGCCGTCGCGCACCGCCTGCTTGTGCAGGCGCTGGAGCCGTTCGCGCAGCTGCTGGCGGGCCTCGTCGGCAGTCAGCGGTGCCGGGCTTGTCGACTCCGGAGCGGGCGCGACAGCAGTGAAGCCGATCAGCGACACCAGCACGTCCTGGAACGCCGCGGCGCGCACGATGTCGCCGGGTGTCAGTGCCGGCGCGGCAGCAGCACCGTCGGCATCGCCCGCCAACGGATCGACCTCCGGCGCGCCCGCTTCACGCAGCCGCGGCTGCGCGAGCTTCACGACCTGTTCGCGGTCGCGCAGTTCGCCGAGCGCGCGGAAGGCGTCGACCAGCGGCGGCTCCCAGGTGGCGGCGTCGAAGCGGCTCGTGTCGGCATCGAGCCCCGCCAGTTCGCGCAGCGCGGTGCGCAGGCGGCGGATGCCGATGCGCAGCTGGTGGATCTGTTCTTCGTCGGTGCTGCCCGCGGCGATCTCGCTGGCGTTGGGCAGCATCTGGTCCAGGCACGATGCGACCACGGCCTGCTGGAGGGTGCGGCCGTCGAGGCCGTGGGCCGGGAAGCGCGGCGCTTCGGCCTTGATAGCCGGCACGGTCTCTTGCTCGGCCAGCAGGCGCATGCCGCGCTCGGCCTTCGAGACGGTGCTGAACCACAGGCCGTGCTGCTGCGACCAGCGCCGTGCAAGCGCCACGAGCCCCTGCACATCGCCGCTCTTGAGTTCGAGCTCCAGCTCGCACACGGGCGAGGTGCGCTGCGCGGGCGTGCCCGCGTGCACGACGACCTTGCCGACGTCGAGCGCCATCTCGACGACGGCGCCGCCCGGGCCGCTCACACGCAGGTCGCGCGTGAGCCGCACGATGTCGGTCGACTGGCGTTCGACCAGCGGCACCGGAGCGCCATCGGCCGGTTGCAGCAGGCGGGCCAGCCGCTCGCCGACGGGCGTGCCGGCGTGGCGCGCGGGGTCGATGGCGGGCGCGGCGGCGCCGGTGCCCAGGTCGATGTTGTGCTCGAGCCGGTGCAGCGCGTTGTCGCCGGCGGCCTTGACGGTCTGCACCCAGCGCCGGCCCTCCTTGCGCAGGCGCAGCACCATGCCGTCGGCGACGAGGCGCTGGTCGGCGGTGTCGAAATAACGGGCCTGGAGGCGCGTGCGCACGATGGCGCCGCGCCGCAATGCGGCCTCGACGGCCTTCAGGCGGTCGGGGGGAATGCAGAACTTGAACTCGATTTCCATGGTGTTCATGATGCCCGCTCTTTTTCCCCCAAAGCGACGTGGTGCCGGCCGATTCCGGTGGATCGAAAAATAATGTGGACACCGTCCATTTTCTTTGTTATCTTTTGTGGACGGCGTACACAAGACGTCGGCAAACACCCGATCTACCCCTCATAGACACAGGAAAGACACCATGGCCACCAAGCAGATCTTCGTGAACCTCCCCGTCCGGAACCTCGACAAGAGCAAGGCGTTCTTCGGCGCGCTGGGCTACACCTTCAACGCGCAGTTCACCGACGCCAACGCCGCCTGCATGGTCATCCACGAGGGCAGCATCCACGCGATGCTGCTGATGGAGGACTACTTCAAGACCTTCACGAGCCAGGGCATCACGGACACCCGCAAGGAGAACGAAGTGCTGGTGTGCCTGTCGTGCGAGAGCCGCGCCGAGGTCGACGAACTGGTCGCCAAGGCCGTGGCCGCCGGCGGCACGACGCCGCGCGAGCCGAAGGACTACGGCTTCATGTACGGCCACGGCTTCCTGGACTTGGACGGCCACATCTGGGAACTGGTCTACATGGACCCGAACGCCGTGATGCCGGGGCAGTGATACCGGGCCGGACGATGCCCATCGTTCCATATGCGCTCTTGATCGTTGCGCGGAAGGCACCTACCGAAAGGCGGCGGCGCCCCGATATTCCTGGTTCAGGCACAGCCCGCATGGCGGCCGTGCCCACCCCACCCAGGAGTCCCGACATGTCCGACAGCAACGACAACAGCAAGAGCAACAGCCCGTCTCCCATCGTCCAGGTCCAGCCACTCGGCTTCCCGTGGCAGACCCTCGACCCCTTCCTGTTCTGCGTCTACCACGACGACGCGTACCCGAAGGCCAACGGCCGCATGGGCCCCGAGGCCTCGCTGGCCGGCCGCCAGATCGGCCAGGACTTCAGCCGCAAGGACGGCTGGAGCATGTACCACGGCGAGACGGTGCCGGGCTTTCCGTCGCACCCGCACCGCGGCTTCGAGACGGTGACCATCGTGCGCAAGGGCCTGATCGACCATTCCGACTCGCTGGGCGCCACGGCGCGCTTCGGCGGCGGCGACGTGCAGTGGCTCACGGCCGGCAAGGGCATCGTGCATTCGGAGATGTTCCCGCTGCTGGACGCCGGCGCACCGAACCCGCTGGAGCTGTTCCAGATCTGGCTCAACCTGCCGGCCAGGAACAAGATGGCCGAGCCGCACTTCACGATGTTCTGGTCGGAGGCGATTCCGCGCTTCGCCTCGGACGACGCGCAGGGCGGTCGCACCGAGGTGGCGGTGATCGCCGGGCGCTTCGGCGCCGATGACGCACAAGCCCAGGCGGCCATTGATCCGCTCGCACCGCCGCCCGATTCGTGGGCCGCGCAGGCGGGTGCCGACCTCGCGATCTGGACGCTGCGCATGACGCCCGGCGCGCGCTGGACGCTGCCGCCCGCCACGGGCGAGGGCACGCGACGCATGCTGTATTTCTTCAAGGGCGCCACCGCGCAGGTGGCGGGCCGGCGCGTGGACGGGCCGGCAGCCATCGAGTTGCGCGCCGACGCGGCCGTGGAACTGTGCAACGGCCCCGAGGGCGACGGCGAGTTCCTGCTGCTGCAGGGCCGCCCGATCGGCGAGCCGGTGGCGCAGTACGGCCCGTTCGTGATGAACACGCAGGCCGAGATCGCCCAGACGATGGCCGACTACCGTCGCACGCAGTTCGGTGGCTGGCCCTGGGCCGACCCGGCGCCGGTGCATGGGGCCGAGGCTGCGCGCTTTGCGCGGCACCCGGACGGGCGAGAGGAAGTGCCGGGGGCCTGATCGGCTTCCGAGGCTGCGCGGCTTTCAGTAGCCGCGCAGCACCTCGACGCTCAGCGCGGTCATGCTGGGGATGAACTCGATCACGTCGGTGCGCGCGACGCCGCCCTGCACGAAGGGGTCGCGCGCCAGCACCGCCTCGAGCCCCTCGCGGTCGCCCGAGCGCGCGAGGATCACACCGCCCTTGCGCGGCACCTGGCGCCCCGAGGCCACGAACAGGCCGCTGGCGTAGTGCTTCTTGAGCCAGGTGACATGCGCATCCATCAGAGCGTCGAGTTCCTCGAGCGGGCGGATGTAGGTCAGGGTGACGATGAACATGGCAAAGGCAGGTCGATGCGGAAGATGACCCGATCCTATGACCTCGGCGCGACAGCGGCGGGGCGAGTGTGTGTCTCGCCGGTAACTCTCGCATGCGGCGTGTGCATGCGCCGGCCGGCTGGCGCCTTGTCGCCCACCGGACCTGTGCGACCGTGCGCGATCTCGTAGATTCGGTCGTTCCCTTCACCGCATCACCTCACTTCAACGGAGACCCTGTTCCATGATCCAAGTCGTTGCCGTCATCACCGCCAAGCCCGGCCAGCGCGCCCGTCTGCTCGAAGCCTTCAAGGCCAACCGCGCCGCCGTGCTCGCCGAAGAGGGCTGCATCGAGTACGGGGCCACGATCGACGCACAGGGCATTCCGCCGTCGAAGGCCAGCTTCGGGCCCGACACCTTCGTGGTCATCGAGAAGTGGGCCTCGCTCCCGGCCCTGCAGGCCCACGGGGTCGCGCCGCACATGGCGGCCTTCAGCGCCCAGACCAGGGAGTTCACCGAAAGCAAGCGCATCCACGTGCTCGAGCCGATCTGAGCCGGCCGCGCCGCCGCAGTCTTCGCGCGCGGCGCGATGCCTGCTACCCTCGCGCCGGGGAGAAGAAGACATCTCGGACGAGGGAGTTCAAGACATGGCGATCGTCTTCAGACCGCAGGGTCTGCGCTGGCGCACTGGCGCGCTCCTGCTGGCGGCACTGGCCACCGGCTGCGCACAGCTCGGCGCACCGCCCTATGCCGCCGACTACGAGGCGCTCGACCGGCTCGAGGCGCACAACCCCGGCAAGGTCGCGGTGGGCAAGGTGCAGCCCACGGACCCCAATGACGCCCTCAACACCCTTCGCCTGCGCCGCGCCAGGCTGGTGTCGCCCAGCGGCACCTTCGCCCAGTACCTCGAAGACGCGCTGATGCGTGACCTGGGCGAGATCTCGATCTACGACCCCAAGGCGCCGACCCGCATCGCGGCGCGCATCCTCGTCAACGAACTCGACCTGGGCGTGGTCAACGGCTCCGGCCGCATGGACGTCGAAGTCACCGTCACGCGCAACGCCGCGCAGACGCTGCGCAAGACCTACCGCGGCGAGATCGCCTTCGATTCGAGCTACGCCAACATCGTGGCCGTGCCCGCCGGACAGGCGGCGTACCCGCGGCTGGTGCGGGCGCTGCTGCGGCAGGTGTATGCCGATCCGCAATTCGTCGCGGCCATCGCGCCGTCTGCGCAGTAAGGCCGGGGACGCACCATGTCGCTTCTTTCTTCCCTGACACCCCGGCTGGCCGCAGCATTGGCAACCGCCATGCTGCTGGCGGGTTGCTCCCACCCGATCACGATGATCACCGAGACCGCACCGCCCCGGTCGCCCGCCCACCTCATTCCCAAGAAGGTGGCCTACGTGATGACCGACGCACAGCGCGACCTGCAGGTGACCACCGCCGGCGGCAGCGGCGACCGCGTGAGCTACTACCCGTACCGCGACCTCGAAAAATCGATCCGCGATGCGCTGCGCGGGGTCTACCGCAACGTCGTCGTGCTGCGCACCGCGGGCGATGCCAAGGCGAACGAAGCGGCGGGCGTGTCGCTGGTGTTCACGCCGCAGATCAAGACCGATTCGAGTTCGTCCTCATGGATCACCTGGCCGCCCACCGCGTTCACGGCCGAGGTGGCCTGCGTGGTCACCGACACCGCGGGCGCCGAAGTCACGCGCGTGCGCGCGGTCGGCAACGGCACGGCGGAGTTCGGCGAGTTCAACGGCGACTACGGCTTGGCCGCACGGCGCGCCGCCACGCGGATGACGGCGCAGCTCAGCAGCGAGATTCGGCGCAACGAGAAGCTGCGCTGAGCGGCCCCGATCGTTCCCATCGCCCAATAAAAAACGCGCCCGAGGGCGCGTTTTTCGTGGGAGCCGCGAAGTCTTACTTCGACACGACCTTCACCATCTCGAGGCACTTGTTCGAGTAGCCCCATTCGTTGTCGTACCAGCTCACGAGCTTCACGAACGTACCGTCCAGCGCAATGCCGGCTTCGGCGTCGAAGATCGAGGTGCGCGGGTCGCCGCGGAAGTCGGTGGCGACGACCTTGTCTTCCGTGTAGCCCAGCACGCCCTTCAGTGCGCCTTCGCTCTGTGCCTTCATTTCGGCGCAGATCTCGGCGTAGGTGGCGTCCTTGACGAGTTCAACGGTCAGGTCGACCACCGACACGTCGGAGGTCGGCACGCGGAAGCTCATGCCGGTGAGCTTCTTGTTCAGCTCAGGGATCACCACGCCCACGGCCTTGGCAGCGCCAGTGCTCGAAGGAATGATGTTTTCCAGGATGCCGCGGCCGCCGCGCCAGTCCTTGTTGCTCGGGCCATCCACAGTCTTCTGCGTGGCGGTGGCGGCGTGCACGGTGGTCATCAGGCCGCGCTTGATGCCCCACTTGTCGTTCAGCACCTTGGCCAGCGGGGCCAGGCAGTTGGTGGTGCAGCTGGCGTTGCTGATGATGGCTTCGCCGGCGTACTTCTTGTCGTTCACGCCGTAGACGAACATGGGGGTGTCGTCCTTCGACGGTGCCGACAGGATCACCTTCTTGGCGCCTGCGTCGATGTGCTTCTGCGCGGTTTCCTTTGTGAGGAACAGGCCGGTCGACTCGAGCACGATGTCGGCGCCGACTTCGTTCCACTTGAGCTGCGACGGGTCGCGCTCTTGCGTGAGGCGGATCTTCTTGCCGTTGACGATCAGCGTGTTGCCTTCGACCGTCACTTCACCCTTGAAGCGGCCATGCACCGAGTCGTACTGGAGCATGTAGGCCAGGTATTCCGGCTCGAGCAAGTCGTTGATGGCAACGATTTCGATGTCGTTCTTGAAGTTCTGCACGGCTGCGCGCAGCACGTTGCGACCGATGCGGCCGAAGCCGTTGATACCGAGTTTGATAGCCATCTGACTTGCTCCTAAGGTTGAAAAACTTTTGATCGGACGGGAAGAGGACGAACCGCGCGACGCTCAGTCGCGCAGGGCCGCTTCCACGGTGGCGGCCACGTTCTCCGCCGTGAAACCGAAGTGCTTGAACAGCACGGGCGCGGGGGCCGACTCGCCGTAGCTGTCGATGCCGACCACGGCCGCGCAGCCGTACTTCCACCAGCCGTCGGTGCAGCCCATTTCGACCGCGACGCGCGGGATCTTCTTGGGCAGCACGGCCTTCTTGTAGGCCAGGTCCTGGCGGTCGAAGGTGGTGGTCGAGGGCATCGACACCACGCGCACGGCGATCTTCTTGTCGGCCAGCAGCTTCTGGGCGGCCAGCGCGAGCTGCACTTCGGAGCCGGTGGCGATGATGACCGCTGCCGTCTTCTTGTTCTTGAGGCCGACGTTCTCGGGCTCGGACAGCACGTAGGCACCGCGGCTGATGTCGCCCAGGTCGCTCTTGGCGGCGTAGGCGATGTTCTGGCGGCTCAGCAGCAGGGCGGTCGGGCGCGTGGCGTTCTGCAATGCGACAGCCCAGGCCACGGCGGTTTCGGCCGTGTCGCCCGGACGCCAGACGTCCAGGTTCGGGATGAGGCGCAGCGAGGCGGCGTGCTCGATCGACTGGTGCGTCGGGCCGTCTTCACCCAGGCCGATGGAGTCGTGCGTGAACACGTGCACCACGCGGCGCTTCATGAGCGCGGCCATGCGGATGGCGTTGCGGCTGTAGTCGCTGAAGGTGAGGAAGGTGCCGCCGTAGGGGATGTAGCCGCCGTGCAGCGCCACGCCGTTCATGATGGCGGCCATGCCGAATTCGCGCACGCCGTAGTTGATGTGGCGGCCGATCTCGCCGTGCGGCGGCTCGACGGCATCGCCCTGTGCCGCTTCGTCCTCGCCGCCCTGGGGCACCAGCGGTGCGGCGGGCGCGTTCAGCACGACGGCGCCGGTCTTGGCGTCGAAGCGCAGCGCGGCGGTGCTCTTGGTGTTGGTGAGGTTGGAGCCCGTGAGGTCGGCGCTGCCGCCGAGCATTTCGGGCAGCGCGGCCGTGAAGGCCTCGAGCGCGAGCTGGCTGGCCTTGCGGCTGGCCACGGTTTCGCCCTTGGTGTGGGCGGCGACCACGGTGTCGAAGGCGACCTGGTGGAAGTTCTTGGGCAGCTCGCCCTTCATGCGGCGCGTGAACTCGGCGGCGAGTTCGGGGTACGCGGCCGTGTAGGCGGCGAAGGTGTCGTTCCAGGAGGCTTCGGTCTTGGCGCCTTCGGCCTTGTGGTCCCAGTCGGCGTACACCTCGGCCGGGATTTCGAAGACGGGGTAGGGCCAGCCGATGGCTTCGCGCGTGAGCTTGATTTCTTCGGCGCCCAGCGCCTCGCCGTGCGCCTTGGCGGTGCCGGCGCGGTTCGGGCTGCCCTTGCCGATGGTGGTCTTGCAGACGATCAGCGTGGGCTTGGTGGCTTCCTTCTTGGCCTTGGCGATGGCCTTGGCCACTTCCTTGGCGTCGTTGCCGTCGATGGGGCCGACGACGTTCCAGCCGTAGCCCTTGAAGCGTTCTTCGGTGTTGTCGATGAACCAGGGCTTGACCTGGCCGTCGATGCTGATGCCGTTGTCGTCGTACAGGGCGATCAGCTTGTTCAGGTGCCAGGCGCCGGCGAGGGCGCAGGCTTCGTGGCTGATGCCTTCCATCATGCAACCGTCGCCCAGGAAGGCGTAGGTGTGGTGGTCGACGATGGCCAGGTCCTTGCGGTTGAACTCGGCGGCGAGCAGCTTCTCGGCCAGCGCGAAGCCCACGGCATTGGTGATGCCCTGGCCCAGCGGGCCGGTGGTGGTCTCGACGCCGGGGGTGACGTCGACTTCGGGGTGGCCGGCGGTCTTGCTGTGCAGCTGGCGGAAGTTCTTGAGTTCGGCCAGGGGCAGGTCGTAGCCCGTGAGGTGCAGCACCGCGTAGATCAGCATCGAGGCGTGGCCGTTGGACAGCACGAAGCGGTCGCGGTCGAACCAATGCGGGTTGGCGGGGTTGTAGCGCAGGTGCTCGCCCCACAGGGCGACGGCCATGTCGGCCATGCCCATCGGTGCGCCCGGATGTCCGGAATTGGCTTGTTGAACGGCATCCATTGCCAGCGCGCGGATCGCGTTGGCCATCAGGGCTTGGTTTGCCATGGGCAGTGGGCTTTCGGGGGAAAAGGGTGGGTGGGGGATACGGGAGAACCCGAGATTTTACCGGGCGAGCCGCGCCCGGCCTCGATACAGGGCCAACACCCCGCTGATGCTCTCTTGTGTCGCAGGCCCGGCTGCTAGAGTTGCCCCCCATGCAAGGGCTGCACCTCACCGCCGATCTCCACGACTGCCAATGCGGCCTCCAATGGCTCACCGACGGGCGCGCGCTCGGCGAGGTCTGCACCAAAGCCGTGACGGCCGCCGGGCTGCAGGCCGTGGGCAAATTGGTCCACAGTTTTCCGGCCACGCCGCAGGGGCCGGGCGGCGTGACGGCCACGCTGCTGCTGGCCGAATCGCACCTGTGCATCCACACCTGGCCCGAGCAGCGCGGCGTGACGCTCGATGTGTACGTGTGCAACTTCGGCGCCGACCACTCGGCCAAGGCGCATGCGCTGATGGCCTGCCTGGTGGCGCTGTTCCAGCCCCGCCACAGCGAGCGCAACGAACTGCAACGCGGCCGTGTGGCCGGGTCGGTGCGGTGATGGCGGTGCGCGCGATGATCCTGGCCGCCGGCCGCGGCGAGCGCATGCGGCCGCTGACCGACGTCACGCCCAAGCCCCTGCTCGAAGTGCGCGGCAAGCCGCTGATGCAGTGGCCGATGGAAGCGCTGGCCGATGGCGGCTTCACCGAGCTGGTGGTCAACACCGACTGGCTGGGCGCACAGGTCGCCGCCCGGTTCGGCGCGAGCCCCGTGCTGGACGGGCGTGGTGCGCTGTCTGTCTCCTATTCCGACGAGGGCCGCGACTTCGGCGGTGCGCTCGAAACGGCCGGCGGCATCGTGCGCGCGCTGCCGCTGCTGGGCGAGGTGTTCTGGGTCGCGGCCGGCGACGTGTTCGCGCCCGGCTTTCGCTTCACCCAGGCCGCCGTCGACCGCTTCCTGGCCAGCGGCAAGCTCGCCCACCTGTGGCTGGTGCCGAACCCGGCGCACAACCTCAAGGGCGACTTCGGCCTCTCGGCCGACGGGCTCGCGCTGAACCACGCGGCCGAAAAGTACACCTTCTCGACCATCGGCCTGTACCGCGCCGCGCTGTTTGCGCCGCCGTACTGCGACATCCCGGCCGGCAACCCGGACGGCATCAAGGCCCCACTGGCACCGATCCTGCGCGCCGCGATGGACAACCAGCAGGCGAGCGCCGAGCTCTACACCGGCGACTGGACCGACGTGGGCACGCCGCAGCGCCTGCAGCAACTCAACGCCGGGGTCGCGCCGGCAGCGGGCGCATGACAACGCTCGCGCCGCTGCCCGACGCCCTGCGCCTGCTGCCGCAGCGCCTGCAGGACCTGGCCCTGGCCACCGCCGCCGAACGCAACGACGGCATGCCCGAAGACCCGCTGGCCGTGCCGCTCTACGTGAGCGACTTCACGCGCCTGAGCCTCGCGCCCATGCGCCAGGGCTGGCACGTCGAGTACTTCGGCGACACCTGGGGCGACGCCTTCGACGAAACGCTCGCCTGCCTGAGCCGGCAGGACGTGGCCGACTGCATCACCTCGCTGTCGTTCAGCGGCCCCGACAGCGGCGCCAACGGCTCGCGCGAATGGATGTTCACGCCGCTGCTCGAGGGCGCGGTGATGTTTCCCCGCCTGCGCTCGCTGTTCATCAAGCCGACGCAGCCCGAGGACCACAACCAGTCGCTCGTCTGCACCAGTGACGGCATCCTCGAGGAAGGCGGCGACATCGCGCGCTGGGTGCGCAAGACGCCGCACCTGAGCGAACTGACGGTGCCGAACGCGCCGAACGCCGACTTCTTCGCCGTGCCGCTGCCGCAACTGACCAGCCTGTGCGTCGGCGCCCATTTCGACACGCAGAACTTCATTCGCCACCTTGCCGCGGCGACGCAGCTGCCGGGCCTCACGCTGCTGGATTTTTCCGAATCCACCGAGCAGCAGATGGCGTGGCCGGCCGACCGGGCCCCCGGCGGCATCACGGCCTTCGAAGACTACGAAGCCTTGCTGCGCAGCCCCATGGGCGCACAGCTGCGCGTGCTGAGACTGCGCAACACCTGCCTCGACTTGGCCCAGCTGCAGCAGCTGCAGGGCGTGCGGCAGCGGCTGCAATTCATGGTCATCCAGTCAACGATCGGCGGCTACGTCAGCCACTTTGCGCAGGATGTGTTCCCATGGCGGCATCTGGTACCCGCGGACCCCGGACTTGCACCGTATCGAAAGTGAAATCCCATGCTCAATGACACCACGATCTACGCCGAGCGCCGCGCGCGCCTCGCTTCGCAACTGGGCAAGGACGGCATCGCCATCGTTCCCACCGCGCCCGAGCGCCAGCGCAACCGCGACAGCGACTTCCTGTTCCGCCACGACAGCTACTTCTACTACCTGACCGGCTTCACCGAGCCGAACGCGTGGCTGGTGCTGGCGGGCGACGGCCGCGCCACGCTGTTCTGCGCGCCGAAAGACCTGGAGCGCGAGATCTGGGACGGCTACCGCCTCGGCCCCGACGCCGCCCCCGCCGCGCTGGGCGTGGACGAGGCCTTCTCGGTGAACGACCTCGACGCGAAGTTGCCGAAGCTGCTCGAGAACCGCTCGACCGTGTGGTTCCCCTTCGCCACCCACAAGGGCCTGGAAACCCGCATCGACGGCTGGCTGCAGTCGGTGCGTGCGCGCGTGCGCTACGGCGCGCTGTGCCCCGAGGAGCAGCGCGACCTGTGCGGCCCGCTCGACGAGATGCGCCTCGTGAAGGACGCGCACGAGCAGGACATCATGCGCCGCGCCGCGCAGATCAGCGCCCGCGCCCACATCCGCGCGATGCAGCTGTCGGCGCGCATGCTGCGCGAGGGCAAGGACGTGCGCGAGTACCACCTCGACGCCGAGCTGCTGCACGAATTCCGCCTGGGCGGTTCGCAGTACCCGGCCTACGGCTCCATCGTCGCGGCCGGCGCCAACGCCTGCGTGCTGCACTACCGCGCCGACGCCGCGCCCGTGCGCAAGGGCGAGCTGGTGCTGATCGACGCCGGCTGCGAACTCGACGGCTACGCCAGCGACATCACCCGCACCTTCCCGGCCGACGGCAAGTTCAGCGGCCCGCAGCGCGCGCTGTACGACCTGGTGCTCGCCAGCCAGGACGCCTCGGCCGCCGCCACCAAGGCCGGCAACCGCTTCAACGACCCGCACGACGCGGCCGTGAAGGTGCTGGCGCAGGGCATGCTCGATCTGGGCCTGCTCGACGGCAACAAGGTCGGCGGCGTCGACGACGTGATCGACTCGCGCGCCTACTTCCAGTTCTACATGCACCGCACCGGCCACTGGCTGGGCATGGACGTGCACGACTGCGGCAGCTACGTCGAGCCCACGCAGGTGGGCGAGGTGAGCGAGCGCAAGGACCCGCTGTCCAACGAGCTCATCAAGAACCGCCCGAGCCGCATCCTGCACCCCGGCATGGTGCTGACGCTGGAGCCCGGCATCTACGTGCGGCCCGGCGATGGCGTGCCCGAAAAATTCCACAACATCGGCATCCGCATCGAGGACGACGCGATCGTCACGGCCACGGGCTGCGAACTGATTTCGCGGGGGGTGCCGGTGAAGGCGGATGAGATCGAGGCGTTGATGCGCGCCTGAGCGCGAATCAGGCGGGCAGCGCGCAGAACAGCGCCTGCCCGATCGCGAGCACCGCGGCGCCCATGGCAATGCGCAGAAAACGGTGCGGCAACCCACTCAACAACCCGACCGTCGCCAGCGCCGCCGCAGTCAACGCCCCGAGCCACAACACCCACCCCACCGACCCGCCCGCCGCCTCCAGGCTGGCCCACAGCGACAGGCACAGCAGCGCCGTGCCCCCAAGCTGCAGCCATCGGCGCCAGGCGCCCGGCGTGTGGCCGCGGCCGAAGACGTCTTCGCTGTGGCGGTCCATCGCGAGGCTCAGCGCGCAGAAGCCGGCCAGCGAGGCCGCGAACACCAAACCGAGCAGCGGCATCACGACCCCTGGCCCGACGCAGCGAGCTCGGTCGGCGGCGGCTTGACGGCCTTCTTCGGCGCGGCCAGCGCCTTGCGGCGCTTGCGCTCCACCAGCCAGGTCGCGCCCGCCAGCCCCAGGCCGAGCGCGATCGCCACGAGGTCGAAGCCCGCCACCGAACTCGGCCCGCTGCGCAGGCTCACGGTGAGCGGCGCGGGGCCGGTGAAGGCGTTGAGCACCGGCAGCAACGCGAACAGCAGCGCGCCGAGCGCGAGCTGCGCCTGCCACATGCGCAGGGTCGGGCGCAGCAGGCCCAGCACGGCGGTAGCGCCCCAGACGATGAAGAACCAGCGGATCTCGGCCTCGTTGCGGCCGGCCACGTCGACCGGCAGCAGGCGGTTGGCCCAGAAGAAGGCAGCCATCGCCACGGGCAGGCCCGCGATGGCGCCGAGGTTCAGCCCGTCGACCAGCCGCAGGCCGAAGCCGATGCGACCGCCCTGCTTGAGGGTCTTGGCGTACTTCTGGCGTTCCTTCACGGCCCACAGCAAGAGGCCCGTGGCCACCATCAGGCAACCCGCCAGGCCCGAGACGAAGAACAGCGCGCGCAAGAGCGGATCGGCAAAGCGGCCGATGTGCAGGCCGTAGAGCACGCCGCGCGTTTCGGCCGCGGCCTTGGGCACGTCGCCGAAGGTGCCGATGAGTGCGCCGGTCGTGCCGTTGAACTGCATGGAGGGCTGTTCGTACGACAGGTGCCGGCCCTCGGCCCTCGCGAGCGAGACCACGGCGTTGGCGTCGTTGGGCTGGTGCACCAGGATGCGGCCCACGGGCGCGCCGCCCCAGTGGGCCGTGGCCTGCGCCACCATGGGCGCGAGGGGTGCCAGCGCCGCCTTCGTGCCCGAGGGCTTGATCTGCGTGCGCAAGCCGCCCGGAATGGCTTCGGCGAAGAAGGTGTCGGTGCCGCCGTGCGCCTTGTAGGCCACCTGCGGGCCCCACGGCATGTACATGAACATCAGCGTGACCAGCCCGGTGTAGGTGATCATGGCGTGGTACGGCAGCGCAAGCACGGCGGTGACGTTGTGCGCGTCGAGCCAGCTGCGCTGGCCCTTCTTCGGACGGAAGGTGAAGAAGTCCTTGAAGATGCGCTTGTGCGTGACGATGCCGCTGACGATCGCCACCAGCATGAACATCGCGCAGAAGCCGACGATCCAGCGCGCCCAGATCGCGGGCATGTAGTGCAGGTCGAAGTGCAGGCGGTAGAAGAACTCGCCGCCGCGCGTCTCGCGCGGCGCGGTGATCGCCTGGCCCGTGGCCGGGTCGAGCGCGGCGCGGTCGAAGCCGCGGCGCCGCTCCACCGGCGGCGAACCGGCCGGCGGCGGCGGCTTGATCCACAGCACGCCGACCGACGGCTCGCGTGCGGTCGGCAGGGTGATGAACCAGCGCGCTGCATTGCCCGCGTTGCGCTCCAGGTACGCCACCGCGTTCTCGGCCGCGACCGGCTGGGTCACGGTGCCGTGCGAGATGGCGTGCAGCTCCGGCTTCATCCAGAAGGTGATCTCGTCCTTGAAGTACGAGGCCGTGCCGGCCGCGAACACCATGAAGAGCACCCAGCCGACCAGCAGGCCCGACCAGGTGTGCAGCCAGGCCATCGACTGGCGGAATCCTTCCTTCATGCGGCACCTCCGCCGCCCTGGGTCCACAGCAGCAACAGCAGGCCCTGCAGCGCCGCCGCGATGGCAAGACCGGTCCAGGCGCGCCACGCCGAGCGGGCCGCGAAGACCCACATCACGGCCACCGCGTAGACGAGGAAGGAGGCCAGCGTGCCGGTCAGCGCCGCTTCGCTGCGCGCCATGCCGAAGAGAGCGGGCAGGCCCAGCGCGAGCACGGCGGCCGACAGCGCGGCGACGCCGTAACCGCCCGCGATGGCGGCGACGGCCCGCGACGCGACGCCCATCCGGTAGCGGAGGCCGGCGCTCACGACGGGCGCCGGACGACGTGCAAGGTCGTTCGGAAATTCATGGGACAGAGGGAGAGGAGAAACCTGGAGAATGAGAATCATACTCATCTTCTTGGTTTTCTCGCCCCCGCCCATCCCGCGAGCGGGGCCTTGAAAGGCGGGCGCCGCCGTACGCCTTACTTCGCCTGCAGCAGCGCGCCGGCTTCGAGCAGCACCAGCTCGCTGTCGTCCGCCTTGTTCGGCTCGCGGCTGCTGGAGAACGGCAGGTTGTTGTCGTTGCCGACCACGATGTGCGTGGCATCGACCACGTCGACGTTCTCGATCGTGAAGAACGGGAACTTGAGCACGCCGTCGTTGAGCGGCTTGCGCGCGAGCTTGTTCGGGTCGGCGATGTTCAGCAGGTCGATGTAGCCGATCTTGCGCACCGCGCCGCCCACGTTCGCGTCGCTCAGCTCGACCTTGTAGACGCGCTTGAACTTCGCGATGTCGTGGAAGCAGTCGGTGCGCTTCTGGCCTTCGGGGCAGGCCTTGTCGCTCGTGCCTTCGCCGTTGTCGCGCTCGATGATGAGGCCGGTGGTGCCGTCGATCATGTTGAAGTCGCCGATGGCGTGGCCGTTGGCTTCGAGGACGTACTTCCAGTGCCGACCCGTCCACTTCTCGGTTGCGACGTCGAACTCCAGCACGCGCAGCGCTTCCTTGCCGTCGAGCTTCTCGTAGTCCTTGGTCTCGGCGTTCCACACCGGGCCTTCGAGCAGTGCATACAGCTTGCTACCGTCCTTCGAGGACGCCATGCCTTCGAAGCCCTTGGAGCGCTTGATCTGGAAATCGACCGCACCACCCGGTGCGCCCGGCGTGGTGACCGCCGGATGGTCGGGCGAGCGCACGATCTTGCCGTCGACCTGCGTATCAAACACCGCGAGCACCTTGCCCTTCAGGTCGGCCTTGATCAGGAAGGGGCCGAACTCCTCGCCGATCCACAGCGCGCCGCCAGCGAACTGGAAGCTCTCGGGATCGAAGTCCGAGCCCGTCAGGTAGCGCTGCTTCGTGCCTTCGTGAACGATGCGGAACGGCACCTTCTTGTCGGGGTCGTGCAGGAAGATGGTGTTGATGCGATTGAACTTGCCGCTCTTGAAGTCCACCTTGTAGTGGTTCAGGTAGAGCATGAAGTCGGGCGAATTGGCCTTCGCGCCGGCGCCGTTGTCGGTGAGGATCCAGAACGAGCCGTCGTCCATCTTCTTGATGCCCGAGTGCCCCTGCAGCGGCTGGCCCTTGAAGGGCACCGACACGCCGGTGCCACGGCCGGCCGAGAGGCCTTCGACGGTGCCCAGCGCCTCGACGCGCTTGCCCGAGGTGAACTTGCCGCTCACCTGCAGGTCGGCCGGCGCGTCTTTCGGTGCGGCGACGAAGCTCTGCGCAGGCAGCACGGCGTGGCCGGCGAGCGTGGCGGGGAAGGCGGTCTGGGCCACAGCGCCGCCGCAAGCGAAGGCAGCGGCCAAGGCGACCAGGGAGAGGGAAGCGAAGCGCGTCATGAACGAAAAAGCTTTCAGTCGAAAACGCGTGACCTTGCCGGGCAGGCGTGACGCCGCCGTGACATCCGCTCAGACGAACGACAGCTGCGGCTTGTTCACCATCAGCCAGAACACGATGGCCATGGCCACGAAGGCCGGGTAACCGAGCAGTTCCCAGTAGCGCTGATAGCGCAGATACAGCGACGGCAGCGGCGTGGCCTCGTGGTGCGCCTGCGCCGCCAGGGCCGCCATGCGGATCTGCAGCCACACCACCGGCAGCCAGCACGCCCCCGCGAACGCGAACAGCCCCAACGACAGCGCCAGCCACGGCGTCGACAGCGGCCAGCCCGCCAGGTGCGCCAGCGCGAAGCCGGTGACCGGCTGCAGGATGACGGTGGGCGTGGTGAACCACCAATCGGCCCGCACCACCAGCCGGCTCACCACCGCCTGCGCCGGCACGCTGCCGCTGCGGTTGGCAAAGAACATGTAGAAGGCCGACCCCAGCCCCGTGCCGACCATCAACACGCTGGAGACGATGTGCAGCCACTTGAGGACGAGGTAGGTGTTCATGGCGTGGCGCGTCGGTACAGATGCCAGAGCAGCGCGGCAATGGGCAGGTTCTTGAGCAGCGGGCCGAGCGGGTGCAGCCACAGGTCCGGCTGCAGCACGGTCGCCACGAGCGTCATGGCGAGCATCAGCGCGAAGGCGGCCAGGTAGACGGTGCGGCCGGGCCGCAGCCACAGCGCCAGGCCGATCGCAAGATCGGCCGCCGCACCGCCGACGATCAGCGCCTGCACCAGCCACGGCGGCGAGGCGATGCCTGCGTCGGCCAGCACGCGCCGGCTCTGGCCGTCGAGTTCGACGATGCTGGCGACGGCGGTGACAAGCCAGACGACGACGAGGCTCAGGCGCAGCAGGCGGTCGTCGTCACGCGTCCTTGTCATGCCGCATCGCTCCCATGCTGTGCCCGTTGCCACCGAACGACCTCGTCCGCATGCCCCGCGAGAAAGTCGCGCATGCGGGCGAAACGCCGTTGTGTCTGCCGCGCGAAGACCTGGGCCACCACGGGCTCCAGCAGCCAGCGCAAGGCTTTCGGTCCGGCTTCGATGGTGTAGACGTAGATCAGCACCGATTGACCAGGCTGTGTGTCCCGGTGCCGCATCGATGCGGCCCAGCGGCTGAAAGGAAAGGAACGGCCGACCATCGACGCCGCGGCCACATGAGGCCGGTCGAACGTGACGAAGCGCGTGCGCATCGACAGGCCCCGCAACCAGCCGCCGCCGGTGTTCTCGGTTTCCGCGCCCACGAAAGGGCAGGGCGCGCCGCCCACCACGCGGGCGTTGCCGACCAGCGAGTCCCAGCGCGCACGCCAGACGTGATAGTGGAAGGCATCGAAGACCACGTCGGCCGGCGCCGGCATGTCGAATTCAAAGCGCTGGTGTGCCATGGCCTGCTGCGCTTTCGCCTTCGTCGATCACATCCGTCACCATGCCCCAGCGCGCGAACTCAGGGTCGAACTCGGGCAGCGTGAGCAGGCCGGCGCAGGCGTGCGCGCCCGTCGGCAACGCCTCGCCGCGCGCGAGCCGGCGGGCCAGCAGGATGGCGGCCATGCAGGGAATCTCGGGGCCGTGGTTGTCGTCCGCCGCGATGTGCCAGGCGCGGCGCGCGATGGCGCCGTGCGCATCGGTGCCTTCGACGCGCACCACCATGCCGCCCAGCGCGGTGCCGAACGCATCGAACACGCCGCCCGTCGCGTGCAGCAGCGGCGCCAGCGTCTGCGGTGCGCGCAGCAGGCCTGTGCGGCGCAGGAACGCCAGGAAGGCGAAGGCGTGCTGGGTCAGGCCGACTTCGAGCGCGGCGCGGAACATGACCGACTGCACGCCGGCGTAGCGCGTGGGAAAGAGCTCGAGGTCGGGGATGTCGCACAAGGCGCCGCGGCGCGGCTTCATGCGCGCGAACTGCACCTTCGCGGGATGGGCCCAGCCGGGTTGCTCGGTCCACCGGCCGCCCTGCCAGACGCGGATCGGCGCGCCGCAGTAGGCGAGCACGCCCGCGAGCGTGGCTTCGCCGCGCGGTGCGCCCTGTGCCGGCGCGATGCAGATGTCGATGCTGCGGATGCCTTGCCAGCCGGCGGCGAGGTGGTCGACCACCGCCGACGACAGCGCGGGCACGGTGCTGGCGCCGGCCACGGCGGTGCGGCCCGCGCTGCGGAAGGCGGCGTCCATCGCGGCGGGAAATTCGCAGACGAAGCGCCGGCCGTCGGCCAGGTCGATGTAGTGCGCGCCGGCGGCCGCCACGGCCTGCGGCACACGGTAGTCCTGGCCCTGGAACGGGCCCGCGGTGTGGATGACGAGGTCGACGCCCAGGAAGCCCAGCCCCTGCGCGAGATCGGGCGACTGCGCATCGACGCGCACACCGCGCGCATTGCCGCCCAGCGATTGCGCGAAGGCCGTGGCCCGTTCGAGGTCGCGCCCGCCGACCCACAATTCGATGCCCGGGTCCTGCGCGAGCGCGCGGCTGATGCGCGCACCGAAGTTGCCGTAGCCGCCGAGCACCAGCGTCTTCATGCGCCGCTGGCTCCGGCGAGGTGGCCGCGCGTGAAGGCTTCCTCGAAGATCGAATAGCCCGACCAGTCCGCGTGCGCGAACGACAGCCGGCCCGCGGCCACGCGGTCGCCGTGCGCGCCGATGTGCGCGAGCAGGCCCGGCCGCGGGATCGACATGGCGTGGCCGTAGCGCGTGATCTCGACTCGCGTGGCGAGTGCCGGCAGGTCGGGGTGTGGCACCGACAGCTCGGCCAGCAGCTCGTCGCGCCATGCGGTCCACGGGCGCTCGAGCAGCAACTGCCGGCCGTCGCCGGTGTCGTAGCCGCTCGGGCCCAGCGGGCGGTACCAGCTGAGCACGGTGCCGCGCGGCGTGGGGTCGAGCGTCTGGTGGCGCGCATCGACATACCCGAGGCCGCGCGTGCCGTAGATCACGTTGTCCCAGCTCGGCGCGGCGCCAACGCGGTCGGCCAGCGGGCCGCGCAGGTGCACGTTGGCGACCAGCCAGGGGGCGTAACGCACGTGCGCGGCGGCGCTCGTCAGCAGCGACGGCGGGTTCTCGACCACGCGCGCGGCGATGAAGACGGGCAGCGCGACGATGCAGCGCTCGGCCTGCCAGCGCACCATCGATTTCGACGCGGCATCCCACGCATCGACCTCGACGCCCGCGCGCCCTTCGGCGATGCGCGTGACGACCTGGCCGGTGTGCAGGCGCGCGCCCAGCGGCGCGGCCAGCTGCTTCGTGAGCCAGCCGTTGCCTTCGGGCCAGGTGAGCACGCCGTCGCGGTCGGGGTTGGTGTCATTGACGCTGCCGCTGGCGTCGCCGGGCGCATGAAAGCCGTGCCGGCTTGCGAAGTAATGGATGCCGGCCCAGGCCGACACCTGCGCGATGCCGGCGCCGTAGTCGTCGCGGCAGCAGTAGTCGAGGTACCAGCGCAGGTGGGCGTCGTCGAAGCCTTCGCGGTCGAGCCAGCCCGCGAAGGGCACGGCGTCGAGCGCGAGCAGTTCGGGCGTGACGGCGAAGCGCAGCGTGGGAATGGCGAAGTGGGCGGCGTGCTGCAGCGCGTCGATGCGCTGCGCGAAGCGGCGGTACTGCGCCTGCGTGCCGGCGCCCACGTCGTGCACGGGCAGCAGCCCGTCCTGCCATTCGCCGCGGAAGAAGAGGCGTTCCTGCGGGCTGTGGCAGAGGTGGCGCTCGTCATACGTCCAGCGGCCGGCCACGCGGCGGCGCAGGCCGAGTTCTTCGAGCAGGTCCTGCACCTCGTGCGCGTCGTCGCCGGGCGTGGGCAGGTAGTGCGCGCCGAGCGGGCAGGCGATGCCGCCGACCGAACCGCCGCGCGCGTTGCCGCCGGCGGTGTCTTCGAGTTCGAGCAGCGCGAAGTCGTCGATGCCCGCGAGACGCAGCGCGCGTGCGGCCGCCAGGCCGGCAACACCGCCGCCGGCGATGACGACGCGGGTGCGCCTGACAGTGGCCGGGGCCTGCGACTTGAGCGTGGCGTCGCGCATGGCGTGGCCGCGCGCGACATCGATGCCGGTGAAGCCGCCTTCGATGGGCGGTGGCGGCGCCTCGCAGCCGGCCAGCGCCAGGGCGCCCGCCGCACCTGCCACGCCGAGGAAGTCGCGCCGTTGCATGCCGCGGCTAGTGCGCCATGACCTTGCCCCACTCCTGTTCGTAGGTGGTGACGAGGGTCTGGTTCGACAGGCGGTTCACTTCGGTCGGCACGCGCGCCATGTCGAGCGGAAAGTCGAACATCAGGGGCAGCGTCGCCGGCGTGAGAAAGCGCATGCCGCCCGGCAGCGCATCGGGCAGCCGGTAGGGCCGATGGCTCGCGATGATGTAGCCCCACTCGCCGAAGCTCGGCACGTGCGCGTGGTACGGCGTGGCCTTCAGGCCGACCGACTCGATGGTGGTCGCCACGGTCCAATAGCTCTTGCGTGCGACCAGCGGCGAGGTGGTCTGGATCACGGCGTAGCCGCTGGCCGACAGGCGCCGGTCGAGCAGCGCGTAGAAGCTGTTGGTGTAGAGCTTGCCGATGGCGAAGTTGGTCGGATCGGGAAAGTCGACCACGATGACGTCGAAGGTGTCGCCCTCCTGCTGCAGCCACTGGAACGCGTCGGTGTTGACGATCTTCACCTTCGGCGACGACAGCGCATGCCCGTTGAGCGCGGCCAGCGTCTCGTGCGTGGTGAAGAGCTGCGTCATGTTCGGATCGAGCTCCACCAGCGTGACCGACTCGACCGAGGGGTACTTAAGGATCTCGCGCACCGCCATGCCGTCGCCGCCGCCGAGCACGGCGACTTTCTTGGGCGCGCCATGCGCGGCCATGGCGGGGTGCACCAGCGCCTCGTGGTAGCGGTACTCGTCGCGCTCGGCGAACTGCAGGTTGCCGTTCAGGAACAGCCGGTGGCCCAGCGCGCCGCGCGTGACCACGATGCGCTGGTAGGGCGAGCTGGCGCTGAAGACGATGCGGTCCTGGTAGAACTTGTCTTCCGCCAGCGTGGTGATGTGGTCGGCGCCCCAGAAGGCGCCGATGAGCGCGGCCAGCGTGAGAAAGCAGGCCACCGCATGCGCGCCGGCGCGACGCAGTTCATGGCGGAACAGCCACAGCGCCCACACGGCCACCGCGGCGTTCATCACGCCGAACAGCAGGCCGGTGCGGATCATGCCCAGCTGCGGCACGAGGATCAGCGGGAACGCGACCGACACGGCGAGCGCGCCCAGGTAGTCGAAGGTCAGCACCTGCGACACGAGGTCCTTGAGCACGATGTTGCGCTTGAGGATGCGCATCACCAGCGGGATCTCGAGCCCCACCAGCGTGCCCACCACCACCACGAGGCCGTACAGCAGCAGCCGGAACGCGCCCGGCACGTAGGCGTTGGCCAGGAACAGGATCGCCGGCAGCGCGCCGCCGATCAGCGCCACGAGCAGTTCGATGCGAAGGAAGTGCGCCGGCAGCTGCCGGTCGAAGTAGCGCGAGAGCCACGAGCCGACGCCCATGGCGAACAGGTAGGTGCCGATGATGGTGCTGAACTGCAGCACCGAGTCGCCGAGCAGGTAAGAGCTCAGCGCGGCTGCGCTCAGTTCATAGACCAGGCCGCACGCGGCGACCACGAACACGCTGGCGAGCAGCGCGATCTCGACGGGTTGCGGCCCCCGCGCATCCGGGGTGCGCGCGGGCAGGGCCGCGTCGCTCAATGGATGGCTGCAGCCACGATGACGCTGATGCCGAGGCACATGGCGGCCACGACGAGCGCCAGCGCCATGTTCTGCTTCTCGACGATCTCGCCCCACAGGTCATAGGGGGTGATCTTGTCGATGATCAGGAAGCAGACCCAGAAGACCACCACGCCGATCAGCGCATACACGAGCGATCCGAGGACCACGCCCGGTTTCAGCCATTCAATTCCCATGGGGACCTCCAGTCGTAGCAATAAAGAGAGATGTGAGAGAGCCGCAGCGCCTGCGCGCGATCTTCGTCATTTGTGGCCGCCGCCGCTCGAGTAGCCGCCGTACGAACCGCCCGAGCTGCGGTACCCGCTCGAGGAGCCGCCGCTGCAGTTGCTCATCAGGATCAGCACGAAGAGGATGACCACGATGACGAGGATGATCGTGCCGCAGCCCATGCCCGACGCGGCGCTCACGGGCAGCGCGTCGCCGCGCGAGAACAGGTCCTTCTTGGCGTCGAGCTTGAAGGCCGTGGCCACCGCGCCGCTGTCGATCTTGCTGCCCGAGGACCACGTCAGCTCGTTGGCCGAGCGCTCCATCGAGAGGAGCGCGCCGCCGCTGGCGAAGTCGCGGTTGAAGGTTTTCTGGCCGCGCTCGACCTGCCAGTAGAACTCGCCGGCCACGTAGGTGGTCTCGGCGTTGTAGGCGTACTGCTGCTGGTAGCGCTTGTTGAGGTAGGTGGCGGTGTTGCCGTTCTCGGCCATCACGGGCGCGCCGGTGGTCGGCTTGACCATGCTCCAGCCGTCTTCGGCATCGACCAGGAAGCTGAAGCCGCGCTTCTTGTTGTACAGCAGGTACTCGTCCCAGCCGAACTGCTCGTCGTCGCCGGGCTCCTGGCCCATGCGGTGCTGGAAGCCCACCACCTGCCACTGCGCGCCCTGCAGCTGGCCCATGCTGCCCAGCGCGATGAGCGGGCGCACCGGCTCGTTCTGTTCGGCGTGCTTGAGCTCGCCGCCGATGCCTTGCGACAGGTCGATGATGCTGTGGCAGTTGCCGCAGGTGATGCTCTTGCTGTCGGCCAGGTTGACCGTGACGGGCGAGCCGCAGTTGGGGCAGTTGAAGCTGCGGCCCTTTTCGTCCTTCGCGGATTCGTCGCGCAGGCCGGTGAGCTGCAGGTCGTCGAGTTGCACCGAGCGCCCGAGGTACGCGGTGGGCGGGGCGGTGCCGTAGTCGATGCTGAGCACCAGCCCCTTGTCGTTGCGCAGCTCGACCATCGCGAACGGTTGGCCGAGCGCGGGCAGGTGCGGCAACTCGCCCTGCGCGGAGGTCAGCGCCACCTGTTCGTTGGAGGCGACGGTGTAGCTCTGGCCGGCGAAGGCGGTGGTGGCGCCCACGCGCAGGTCGGCGGGCGGCGGCGCGGCGCGCTGCAGGTCGAAGGGCAGCGCGAAGACGTAGGCGCCGTTGTCCTCGCTGAGCACGCCGGTGCGGTCGCCGTCGAGCGACGCGATCCATTCGGTCCAGCGCCCGCCGGGGTAGGTGTACTGCAGCCGGCCGATCAGCGTGAAGGGCTTGTCCTGGATGCGGCCGGCGGCGAACAGCTGCAGCGGGCTGAAGTCGTCGAACAGTTCGGCCATCTTGCCGGTGCGCGCGAGCGTGTCGCCCTGGCGCACGACGGTGCTCTGGCAATACGGGCAGACCGCGTGCGTCGATTGCGCCGAGCGGAATTCGACTGGCGCGCCGCAGCCGGGGCAGGGCGCACGGTAGTAGCGTTGGGAGCCGGTTTCCTCAGCCATGGCAGCCTGGAAAAGCGACGGATGCAACTGCGGGAAACACCACGGAGCCGGCTTCGCCGGGCCGTGGGTGTTGCCCCCTGCAAGGGGGAAGGAGAAGCGACACGAAGTGCGCGAAGCCTGGGGGTTAGACCAACTTCTTCAGCAGTTCGGCCTTCTTGGCGTCGAACTCTTCCTGCGTGAGGATGCCCTTGGTCTTGAGTTCGCCGAGCTTCTCGAGCGTGGTCATCACGTCGGCGGCGCTCACCACGGCCACGGCCGGCTGCTGCGTCGTGGCCGCGGCCTGGGCCGCCGCATTGGGGCTCAGGCCCTGCGCGAGGTTCTGCGCCAGCACCTGGCCGAGCGCCACGCCGGCGCCCAGGCCCATCGCGTCGCCCGCGATGCCGCCGCCACCGGCCGCCCCTTCGGCGAACTTCGGGATGGCCTGCGCCGTCTGGTACTGCATGAACTTGCCCATGTCGTTGCCGACCATGCCCATGCCGATCTTCTGGTCGAGGATCTTCTGCAGCTCTTCAGGCAGCGAGACGTTCTGGACCGTGATGTTCTCGAGCTTGATGCCGATCTTCTCGAACTCGGGC
This sequence comes from Variovorax sp. FW301-JW7, assembly GCF_058788795.1. Taxonomy (NCBI): domain Bacteria; kingdom Pseudomonadati; phylum Pseudomonadota; class Betaproteobacteria; order Burkholderiales; family Comamonadaceae; genus Variovorax; species Variovorax sp. FW301-JW7. Next base: position 82,560 of record NZ_JBYTBC010000009.1, on the reverse strand, counting down.
ACCAGCTGGGCGGCGAGCGCCTGCGCGAACTGGATCTGGTTGGCCGCCAGGTCGAGGAAGGGCAGGCCGCTGGACGCGATGGCGTTGCTGATGTTCTGCAGCACCAGCCCGCGCAGCTGGCCGTCGAGGTCGGCCACGGAGTAGATGTCGCGCGTGCCGGAGATTTCGGTGTGGAACAGCTTCGGATCGCCGATGCGGAAGCTGTAGTTGCCGAAGGCGCGCAGGCGCACGGCGCCGAAGTCCTTGTCGCGGATCGTGATCGGCTGGGGCGTGCCCCACTTCTGGTCGACCTGCTGGCGGGTGCTGAAGAAATAGACGTCGCTCTTGAAGGGAGATTCGAAGAGCTTGTCCCAGTTCTTCAGGTACGTGAGCACGGGCAGGGTCTGCGTCGTGAGCTTGTACATGCCGGGGCCGAACACGTCGGCCACCTGGCCTTCGTTGACGAACACCGCCATCTGCGATTCGCGCACGGTGAGCGAGGCGCCGTTCTGGATTTCCATCTCGGCCATCGGGAAACGCCAGGCCAGCGTGCCATCGCCGGACTCGGTCCACTGGATGATGTCGATGAACTGTTTCTTGATGAAATCCATCAGGGCCATGGTCGTTCCTCTCGAGATGTTGTCGGGTTTTGTCCCAGCCGCACATATTGCCACAGGGCTTTGACGGCGCCCCGTGCTTTTGGTCATGCCTGCCACCGGCCATGCGGCGTAGGGCGGAATGGACCGAGGTCTACAATCGGCGCCCCCAGAAGAAGCGCCACCAGGAGCAACGGCACATGTCCGATTCGACCGCATCGTCCCCTTCGACCCCCACCCCGGAAGACAAGCGCGCCCTGTTGCGCCGTGCCGCCCTCGAGTACCACGAGTTTCCCGTCCCCGGCAAGATCGCCATCGCGGCGACCAAGCAGATGGTCAACCAGCGCGACCTGTCGCTGGCCTACTCGCCCGGCGTGGCCGCACCCTGCGAGGAAATCGTCAAGGACCCGGCCAACGCCTTCAAGTACACCTCGCGCGGCAACCTCGTGGGTGTCATTTCCAACGGCACCGCCGTGCTGGGCCTGGGCGACATCGGCCCGCTGGCCTCCAAGCCGGTGATGGAAGGCAAGGGCGTTCTCTTCAAGAAATTCGCCGGCGTCGACGTGTTCGACATCGAGATCGACGAGAAGGACCCGGTCAAGCTGGTCGAGATCATTGCCTCGCTGGAGCCCACCTTCGGCGCGATCAACCTGGAAGACATCAAGGCCCCGGACTGCTTCTACGTCGAGCGCGAGCTGCGCAAGCGCATGAAGATCCCGGTGTTCCACGACGACCAGCACGGCACGGCCATCACCGTGGCGGCCGCCATGCTGAACGGCCTGAAGGTGGCCGGCAAGAACATCGCCGAAGTGAAGCTGGTCACCTCGGGCGCGGGCGCCGCGGCGCTGGCCTGCCTGAACCTGCTGCTCAAGGTGGGCCTGAAGCGCGAAAACGTGTTCGTCACCGACCTGGCCGGCGTGGTCTACGAAGGCCGCGAAGAGCTGATGGACGACGACAAGCGCCAGTACATGCAGAAGACCGACATGCGCAAGCTGTCGGAAGTGATCGCCGGCGCCGACGTGTTCCTCGGCCTGTCGGCCGGCGGCGTGCTCAAGCCTGAAATGGTCGCGAAGATGGCGCCCAAGCCGGTGATCTTCGCGCTGGCCAACCCGAACCCCGAGATCGCGCCCGAAGACGCCCATGCGGTGCGCAACGACGTGATCATGGCCACGGGCCGCACCGATTACCCGAACCAGGTCAACAACGTCCTGTGCTTCCCGTACATCTTCCGCGGCGCGCTCGACTCGGGTGCCACCACCATCACCGACGAGATGGAGATTGCCGCGGTGCACGCCATCGCCGAGCTGGCCCAGGCCGAGCAGAGCGAACGCGTGGCCGCCGCCTACGCCGGTGAAAAGCTGAGCTTCGGCCCCGAATACCTGATTCCGAAGCCCTTCGACCCGCGCCTGATGATGAAGATCGCACCGGCCGTGGCCAAGGCCGCCGAGGAAAGCGGCGTGGCGCTGCGCCCGATCAAGGACATGGACGCCTACCGCGACAAGCTGCAGAGCTTTGTCTACGCCTCGGGTACCACCATGAAGCCGATCTTCGACGCCGCCAAGCGCGCACCGAAGAAGCGCGTGGCCTACTGCGAGGGCGAAGAAGAGCGCGTGCTGCGCGCCGCGCAGATCGTGGTGGACGAAGGCCTGGCGCGCCCGACGCTGATCGGCCGTCCGGCCATCATCGCCCAGCGCATCGAGAAGTTCGGCCTGCGCCTGAAGGAAGAGCTCGACTACGACGTGGTCAACGTCGAGCAGGACCACCGCTACCGCGACTTCTGGCAGACCTACCACCGCATGACCGAGCGCAAGGGCCAGACGGTGCAGACCGCCAAGATCGAGATGCGCCGCCGCCTCACGCTGATCGGCGCCATGCTGCTGCACAAGGGCGAGGTCGACGGCATGATCTGCGGCACCTGGGGCACCACGCTGATCCACCTGCACTACATCGACCAGGTGATCGGCAAGCGCCCCGGCGGTTGCGCCAGCACCCCGCAGGACGTGCCCGTGTACGCCTGCATGAACGGCCTGCTGCTGCCCGACCGCCAGGTGTTCCTGGTCGACACGCACGTCAACTACGACCCGACGCCCGAGGAACTGGCCGAGATCACGACCATGGCGGCCGAGGAAATGATGCGCTTCGGCCTCAAGCCGAAGGCCGCGCTGCTGTCGCACTCCAACTTCGGCACCAGCAACGAGCCCAGCGCCGTCAAGATGCGCAAGACGCTCGACCTGCTGCGCGTGCAGGCGCCCTGGCTCGAAGTCGATGGCGAAATGCACGGCGACGTGGCCCTGGACAGCAAGCAGCGTGCGGTCGTCATGCCACATAGCGCGCTCGCGGGCGACGCCAACCTGCTGGTGTTCCCCAACATCGACGCCGCCAACATTTCTTACAACCTGCTCAAGACCGCAGCCGGCGGCAACATCGCCATCGGCCCGGTTCTGCTCGGCGCGGCCAAACCTGTGCACATTCTCACGGCGAGCGCGACTGTTCGCCGCATTGTGAACATGACGGCCTTGACAGTGGCCGACGCAAACGCCGAGAGATAGGCCATTTGGCGAGAGTGGACGCCAACTTAAGGCGTCGCTTTCCGTCCCCGCGACTGCTCAAACTTTGGGCAGTCGCTTGCTATTTTCGCCAGCGTGGTGCACACTCGCGGGCTTGAATTTGCGGGTTAACCCCGAGGTTGAGCGCAATTCGAACCCCCCGCTCTTTTCTTGTGGTGCCCCATGGCGGCTTACGCCTCGATCACGTCCTCTGTCACTAAGTTTGCGCTCACCAGCTTGATGCTGGTGGCTCTGACGACGGGGGCCGAGGCCCGCGGATGGTTCGGGGCCGACAAAACGTCCTCCGAGGCCTCGATTGCCCTGACCGATCTCCCGGTCCAGGGCCAGCGAACCTACCAGGCCATCCTTGACGGTGGCCCCTTCCGGTACGACAAAGACGGCACGGTATTCGGCAATCGCGAACGCATCCTGCCAGCGGCACGCCGCGGGCATTACCGCGAATACACGGTGCCAACGCCCGGCGCGCGCAACCGCGGTGCCCGGCGGATCGTTTGCGGTGGCGAGCAGCGCACAGCGCCCGAGGCCTGCTGGTACACGGCAGACCACTATGCGAGTTTCAGACGGATTGCGCCATGAGCGATGACAACGACCTGAGCGGCGCCCCGAAGCGCCCCGACGAGATGATGATGACTATGGAAAGACCAGCGGATATGACCTTATCCCTTCGAGCCGTACGCCCGAACATCGTGCAATCGATCCGCGCGTTCCGCGTGAACGACCTGCAGGATGCCGCCAACGCGGCCGGCCAGCACTTCCTGTACGCCAACCTGGGCAACGCCCAGACCAAGCAGGACGTGCTCGACCTGATTGCCCAGCAGTTCACCTTCCCGGCGCACTTCGGCAAGAACTTCGACGCGCTGTACGACTGCATGACCGACCCGTTGCATAAATCGGGCCCGCAGCCTGGTTTCGTCATCGTGCTCGAACAGATCCCGGCCAACGCCAAGTTCGACAAGGAAGCGCGCGAGCAACTGCTCGACATCTTCCGCGACGCTTCGGACTACTGGGGCGATCGCAAGGTCCCGTTCCGCTGCTTCTATTCTTTTCTGTAGCCCGTTCTGCATCTACCAGCCAAGCAGAACGGGCGAACGAGGCTCAGCCGACCGCTGAAACCCTCGATGGCATCGAAGTCAACACCACCGCCACGGCAGCCGCTGCGGCCACGCCCGCCGCCAGCACCGAGCCGGCCGGCGAGAAAATGCCGACCGACAAGCTCGTCGACGTGTCGCCCCTGGCGCTGCGCATGAGCAGCCCCTTCAACGCGGGCTACTGGCTGGCCGCCGCGTAACCAGGCTCACCCCCAGGCTGCGCGCACTTCGTGTCGCTTCGCCAACCCCCTTCCGGGGGCGGCGCCTACCGACCGGCAAAGCCGGATCGGTGGCACCCTGGAAAAGAAAAAAGCCCGTCATCGACGGGCTTTTTTCATGGGGGAACGGCTTGGGCCAGTGCGACGTATTCGGCCACCGGCACCTCCTCGGCGCGGCGCTGCGGGTCGAACTCTCCTTCGAAGCCGTGCGTCTCCAGCCACCTGCCCAGCGTGTGCCGCAGGATCTTGCGCCGCTGGCTGAAGGCCACTTGCACGATCTCGCCGAGCCGCGCCGCATCGACCGCCGGCGGCTGCGCGAGCGGCACCATCCGCACCACGGCGCTGTCGACGCGCGGCGGCGGATCGAAGCTCTCGGGCGGCACGAACAGCACGTTCTCCATGTCGTAGCGCCACTGCAGCATCACGCTCAGGCGGCTGTAGTCCGACGTGGCGGGCTTGGCCACCATGCGGTCGATCACTTCCTTTTGCAGCATGAAGTGCTGGTCGGCGATCAGGTGGGCGTAGCCCAGCAGATGGAACAGGATCGGCGTGGAGATGTTGTAGGGCAGGTTGCCGACCACGCGCAGCGGCTTCGGCGCGGCCTTGGCCGCAAGTTCGGCGAAGTCCACCTTGAGCACGTCGGACTCGATGACATCCAGCTGCGGATGCTCGCGCAGCCGCTTGGCCAGGTCGCGGTCGAGCTCGATGACCGTGAGCCGGCCGAGCCGCTCGACCAGCGGCTGCGTGAGCGCCGCGAGCCCCGGCCCGATCTCGACCATCGCATCGCCGGGCTGCGGCGCGATCGCCTGCACGATCCCGTCGATGATCCCGCCGTCGGACAGGAAGTGCTGTCCGAACCGCTTTCTCGCAATGTGCTGTGCCATCGCGGCCTAAGACGTTGCCGCTGCCATCAGGACTGCGGCGGCTCGCGGAATTCGACGTAGGCGCGCGCGCGCACTTCCTGCACCCAGGTGGTGAAGGCTTCTTCGACGCGCTGTTCGCGCAGCGCGGCGCGCGCGGCTTCGCGCTGCTCCGACTGGCTCAGCTTGGCTTCGCGGCGGCCGACCACCTGGATCAGGTGGACGCCGAAGCGCGACACCACAGGGTCGCTGATCTGGCCCGGCGTGAGCCGGTCCATGGCTTCCTCGAACTCGGGCACGAACTGGCCGGGGCGCGACCAGCCGAGGTCGCCGCCTTCCTTGGCGCTCGCGTCCTGCGAGTTGTCGCGCGCCAGGCCGGCGAAGTCGGCGGTGCCCGACTGCACGCGGCGCTTGAATTCCTGCAGCTGTGCCACCGCCTGCGCGGTCGTGCGCTTGGGGTCGTTCATCAGCAGGATGTGGCGCACCTGGGTCTGGGTGATGGATGCATCCGACGCGCCCACCTGCGCCTTGGTCAGCACCTTGAGCACGTGGAAGCCGGCGCCCGAACGCACGGGCCCGGCGATGCCGTTCACTGCGGTCGATTGCGTGGCCTCGACGAACGCCGGCGGGTAGCGGTCGGCGCTGCGCAGGCCGAGCGCGCCACCGTTGGCGCGGTCGGGCGAGTCGGAGTTCTCGCGCACCAGCTTGGCGAAGTCTTCGCCACTGCGCGCGCGCTGGGCGAGGTCGGTGGCCTTCTTCTGTGCGGCAGCGAGCTGCGCGTCGGTGGCGTTCTCTGGCACGGCCACCAGCAGCTGGGCGATGTTGAGGTTGAGCAGCGCGTTGTTCTTGACGGCGCTCTCGCGCTGGTCGCGCAGGTACTCGTCGGCCTCGGTGTCGCTGACCTTGACCTTCGATTCGACCTCGCGGTCGCGCAGGCGCGTGAGCAGCAGCTGGTCGCGCAGGTCGTTGCGGAATTCGCGCGGCGAGATGCCCTCGGCTGCCACGCGGCTGCGCAGTTCGGTGAGGCTGATCTCGTTCTGGCGCGCCACGGTCTGCTCGGCCTGGTCGATCGCCACGTCGTCGACCTTGATGCCGTTTTCCTTCGCCAGCTGCAGCTGCGCGCGCTCGGTGATCAGGCGCTCCAGCACGAGGCGCGTGAGTTCGGCGCGCGGCACGCGCTCGGCGTCCGGGTTCTCGCGGATCAGGCGCGTGACACGCGATTGCACCTCGGTGTTGGTGATGGGCTCGGAGTTGACCAGCGCCACGATGTATTCGGCCGAGCGCTGCACCGGCGCCGCCGCGGGGCCGGCGGCAGGGCGGGCCGCCGGCGGAATGATCCGGGGACCGGCGCGCATGATGTCCGTGATGCCGCTGCCGGAACGAAAGCCCTGTGCGCCCGCCGTCGCGGCGATGGCCGCAAGGCAACCCAGGGTGATGAGGGAACGGATGTGTTTCATGGCGTGAACGGTCGTCGTTTCAGTCGTAATTGGTGAAGCGGCTCGGGGCTTCGGTCGGTTGACGCAGCGGCTGGTAGCGCTGGATGTTCTGTCGCAGCGCCTGCATCGGGCTCGATCCGATGCTGGAGAAACCGACGAATTCGAGCTGGAACATGATGCGGGTGTTGGCCGTCACCTGGCCGGTAGTGATGCGCTGCAGCACCACGCGGCTGATCCAGCAGCAGCCGTCGTACTCGACCCCGAGCACGCCGTCCGTGAGCTTCTTGTCCTGCAGGCTGTAATTGAGGCGGCCCACGGCGTACCAGCGTCCGCCGCCTTCGCCCTTGCCCGGCCCGAGGTCCTTGCCCTTGTCGCCCCACAGGTCGTTGAGCGGCCATTGCCAGCCGAAGTCGATCGACTTGTTGCCGTCGGTGGCCGTGGGCGTGCTCGGCGCCTGGTAGCGGAAGGCGGCGCTGAGGTTGCGGTACGGGCCCGGGTTGTAGCGCGCGCTGATCGCGCTGCGCGTGGAGCGGCGCGAATCGGGGTTGTACTGGAGCAGCGTGTCCAGGCTCCACTTGGGCGTCCAGTTGATCTGGGCACCCAGCAGCAGGTCGCTGGTGCGGTCGGTGACCGGCGCGACGCCCGGCAGCGTGACCTTCTGGTCGGCAAAGCGGAAGCGCTGCGCGATGCCGAAGCGCACGGCTTCCACGCCGGTGCCCGGGTCGATCAGGCGGGACGTGACGCCCAGCGTGAGCGCGTTGGTGTCCGAGATGCGGTCCGCACCCGAGAACGCGTTCTCGGTGTAGATGGTCGCAAAGCTGAAGTCGTTGGCGGCCGAATCGTAGTTCGGCAGCATGCTCTGGTTGCGGTACGGCGTGTACACGTAGTACGCGCGCGGCTCCAGCGTCTGGCGGAAGGCGCGGCCGAAGTAGTTGGCGTCGCGCTCGAAGACCAGGCCGCTGTCCAGGCTGAAGGTCGGCACGACGCGGTTCGACGAGGTCGGGAAGAAGTACAGCTGACTCTGGTTGTACGGCATCCCGTTCACGTAATCGATGCCGTTGACCGACACCTTCGGAATAGACGACTGCGGCAGGTAGTAGTTGTACGAGGTCGCGTGCAGCTGCAGCTTCGGGATGACGAAGGAGCTCGGCGTGAGGAACGGCCGGCTGATCGCCGCCTGCGCGAACACGCGGTCGCCGTCGGGCTGCGACTGCTGATTGAGGTCGAAGCCGGGCTGGCCGGCCATGATGCTGTTGACGCGAAAGCGCGAGTAGTCGGTGTTCAGCGAGACGTCGAAACCGTGCCAGTCGTACTTGGCGTAGTTGGCCGTGATCTGCGGCACGCGGTCGTACGACGGCACGACCGGCGACAGGTTGTACTGCAGCGTCTGGTAGCGCAGGGCGCGCACGGCGCCGCTCCAGTCGCCCTTGGTCCAGTTCAGCGAACCTTCGCTCGGCAGCTGGCGCTGCGCCAGCGTCGGCGTGCGCGTGAAGTCGCGCCAGTAGTCGTTGTCGCTGACGCGGTTGATGTTGACGTTGGCGGACAGCGAATCCAGCCCCAGCGCCTTGGCGTCGAAGTCGTGGTGGTGGTTGAGCCACAGGCCCCAGCGCTTGCTGCTGTCGGGCGGCTTGCCGAAGTTCAGGTCCTTGAGCGCGATCTCGCCGTTGTTCAGCTTCTGCAGCTGCTCGGCACGCGCCTCGTTGTAGCGCTGGCCCACGAGGCGGTCGCTGCCCATCAGGTCCAGGCGGATGCTGCCGCTGTAGTCCTTCTCGAGGTAGCGGAATTCGTTGGCCAGGTTCAGCCCGCGCTTGCTCATCAGCGTGGGCGTGAAGGTGGCGTCGCGATTGGGCGCAATGTTCCAGTAGTAAGGCTGCGCGACCTCGAAACCGTTGGTGTTGTCCAGCCCGATGGTCGGCGGCAGCAGGCCGCTCTTGCGCTCGTTGGACAGCGGGAAGGTCACGCGCGGGATCGGCGGCGTCGTGATGCCCATGAAGCTCATGCGCGCATCGATGGCGACACCTTCGTTTTCCTCGGTGTCGGTGGTCAGCGTGGCGGCGGTCAGCAGCCAGGCCGGCATCCAGCCGGGGAAGTCTTCGCGGCGGCAGGTGGTGTAGCTGGCGCGCCGCGCGATGGACACGTTGGAATCGACGAAGTCGATGCGCTCGGCCTCGCCGTGGCCACCGGTCGCGAGGAAGCGGTAGCGCACGTTGTTGAAGAAGCCCTCGAAGGTCTCGAGCTTGAGTTCCAGCTCGGGGCCTTCGTACACGTTGCCGGCCTGGTTGACCCGCACATTGCCGGTGGCCTTGGCACGGTCGTCGGGCTGGTAGTACTCGAGGCGGTCGGCCGTGATGGCGACCGGACCGCGGCGCAGCGTGGCGTTGCCCTCGATCACGGTCTCCAGGTCGGGGCGACCGGAAATGCGGTCGCCGGTGACAAGGCTGGGCAGCTGGCTGCGTTGCACGGGCGTCAGCGTCTCGGTGAGCAGCGGTGTGCGCTTCAGCGTGAGCGGTCCGTCGAGGACGCCGGCCTGCTGGGCGAAGGCGCCATGCGCGTGCAACAACGCCAGCGACAGCACGGCCAGTGGCAGCGGCGGGCTCAAACGTCGCAAGGCGGCGCGTGGGGTCGTAGGCATCGATTCGGAACGAAAGATCGTCGGGGACGGCGCGGCAGGCCGGCGGGTTGCGGGGACCGGCAGCCACCCCGCCCGGCCGGATCGGCCTTGGGAAGGGGTGCCGCGCCAGGCGGATTTGTAGAATTGATTATCCATGACAGCACCTTCGACCCCGGCGTCCACGACCCCACACCCCGACCAGGCCATTCTCTGGACAGATCCGCAGCGGGCCGAAGCGTTCCAAGGCTGGCTGGCCGGCATCGCCGGCACCCGCCAACTGCGCCCGGACACCGTCCGGCTGGCCTCGGCCGACGCGAGCTTTCGCCGCTACTTCCGCCTCGACACCACCGACGGCGGCACGCGCATCGTGATGGATGCGCCGCCCGACAAGGAAAACAGCGCCCCCTTCGTGCAGGTGGCACAGCTGATGACCGAGGCCGGCGTGACCGCGCCGCAGGTGCTCGAATGGGACCGCGACCACGGCTTCCTGCTGCTCGACGACCTGGGCCGCCAGACCATGCTCGACGTGATCGACCCGGCCCATCCCGACGCCAACCGGCCGCTCTACGACCAGGCCATCGACGCTTTGATTCGCTGGCAATTGGCCTCCAAGCCCGGCGTGCTGCCGCCCTATGACCGGGCCCTGCTCGAGCGCGAACTGGCGCTCTTTCCCGAGTGGTACATCGGCAAGCACCGCGGCGTGGCCGTCGAAGGCCAGCTGAAGGAACGCCTGGACCGCGCCTTCGCGCTGATCGTCGAGAACAACCTCGCGTCGCCGAGCGTCTACGTGCACCGCGACTTCATGCCGCGCAACCTCATGGTGGGCAGCGATGCCGGCCAGCCGCTGGGCGTGCTCGACTTCCAGGACGCCGTCTACGGCCCGATCACCTACGACATCGCCAGCCTGATGCGCGATGCCTTCCTCAGCTGGGACGAGGAGTTCGTGCTCGACATCACCATCCGCTACTGGACCGCCGCACGCAAGGCCGGCCTGCCGGTCGACGAAGACTTCGGCGCCTTCTACCGCGCGGTCGAATGGATGGGCCTGCAGCGCCACCTCAAGGTGGCCGGCATCTTCGCGCGCCTGACGCTGCGCGACGGCAAGCCGCGCTACCTGGCCGACACACCTCGCTTCATCGCTTACATCCGCGCCACCGCCAGCCGCTACATCGAGCTGAAGCCGCTGCTGCGCGTGATCGACGAGGTCGAGGGCACCACGGCCGTCACCGGCTTCGCCTACGGCCGAGTCTGAAGAGAAACTGAAAAAATCCGAAAAAGAAAATCGCTGTAGCGCCCGCACCACGGGCGCTGTCAGCTCCTGATTTCATAGCATGCCCCGTTTTCACTGCTCCGTGCCGCTGACCGCCGGCGCCAGCCTGGCGTTGCCGCCGGGCGCCGCGCGCCATGTGCAGGTGCTGCGCATGCAGCCCGGCGACACCCTCACCCTGTTCGACGGCGCAGGCGGCGAGTACGCCGCGACGGTCGAGCGCATGGGCCGCAGCGAGGTCGCCGTGGCGGTCGGTGCCCACACGCCGGTGGAGCGCGAAGCAGCCCGCGCCGTGCACCTCGCGGTCGGCATGCCGGCCAACGAGCGCATGGACTGGCTGGTCGAAAAGGCCACCGAACTCGGCGTGACCAGCATCCAGCCGCTGGCCACGGCGCACGGCGTGCTGCGCCTGTCGGGCGAACGCGCCGAGAAGAAGCGGGCGCACTGGGAAGCCATCGCCGTCGCGGCCTGCGAGCAGTGCGGTCGCAACCGCGTGCCGGTGATTCATCCGGTGCAGTCTTTCGCGGGATGGCTCGGCAGCGCTGCCCCCTCCGACGCTTCGGCGACGCGCCTGGTGCTGAGCCTGGCCGACGGCACGCGTGCCGTCGCCGCCGTGGCTGCGAACACCCCGACCACGCAATCCGCGCTCGTGTTGAGCGGGCCCGAAGGCGGCCTCAGCGCCACCGAGGAACAGGACGCCATCGCGCGCGGCTTCGCGCCGGCCACGCTCGGCGCACGGGTGTTGCGCGCAGAAACCGCCGCGCTCGCAGCGCTGGTGTCGCTCATCGGCGCCTGAGCCGTTGCGGGGGGTTTTCCGCGAGGCGCGAACCAAGCGCCTGCGGAACAATGGCCGCTTCCTTTTCCTTGTTCAATCCGCCTCCCGGAAGGACCGCTCCCTCATGCCTCGTTCATCCCGCGCGTTTCGTCTCGCCCCTCTCGTTCTGGCCGCGCTGTGCGCCATGCCCGTCGTCCACGCCCAGAGCCAGGCTGTCGCGCCCACGCCGGCGCAGGTCAGCCCCGCGGTCGACCAGGCCTACACCCAGCTCATGGCTTCGCCCGCGATCCGCAAGCTGCTGGAATCGGTCAAGGCCGACCACGAACGCACGGTCGAAGAACTGAAGACGCTGACCGAGATCGAGGCGCCGCCCTTCAAGGAACAGAAGCGCGCCGAAGCCTTCCTGGCACGCCTGAAAGCCCTCGGCCTGCCCGACGCGAAGATCGACGCCGAAGGCAACGTGATCGGCCTGCGCAAGGGCACGGGCCACGGCCCCAAGCTGCTGATCTCGGCGCACCTCGATACGGTCTTTCCCGCCGGCACCGACGTCAAGGTGAAGGAGCGCGACGGCAAGCTCTTCGCGCCCGGCATCGGCGACGACACGCGGGGCCTGTCGGTGCTGCTGTCATGGCTCAAGGTGCTCAACGACAACAAGATCCAGACCGTGGGCGACCTGATGATCGTCGCCAACGTCGGCGAGGAAGAGCTGGGCAACCTGCGCGGCATGAAGGCCATCTTCCGCGACCACCTGGACATCGACGGCATGGTGGGCCTGGAGCCCTCGCCCGACGGCCACGTGCTGGTGCTCGGCACCGCGAGCCATCGCTACGAAGTCACCTTCAAGGGCCCGGGCGGCCACAGCTTCGGCGCCTTCGGCCAGGTGCCCAGCGCGATCCACGGCATGGGCCGTGCCATCGCCAAGATCGCCGACGTGCGCACGCCGAGCTTCCCCAAGACCACCTTCACCGTCGGCACCGTGGGCGGCGGCACCTCGGTGAACACCATCGCGCCCGATGCGCGCATGGCCATCGACATCCGCTCGGACGACATGGCCTCGCTGCTCGAGACCGAGAAGAAGATCCTCGCCACACTCGACGAGGCCGTGGCGGAAGAGAACAAGCGCTGGAACGTGAGCAGCCTGAGCGTGAGCACCAAGCTGATCGGCGACCGCCCGGGTGGCCGCACGCCGCCCGACTCGGTGATCGTCGAAGCCGCCACGCGCGCCAACAGTGCTTTTGGCCACAAGACGCTGCTGCGCGGCGGCAGCACGGATGCGAACGTTCCCATTTCGCTGGGCATCCCGGCCATCATCATCGGCGGCGGCGGCAAGTCGGGCGGATTTCACTCGCTGGCCGAGTCGATTGACGTGACAGATGCATGGAAAGGCGCGCAGAATTCGCTCGTCACCGTGCTCGGCCTGGTCGGTGTGCAGGGCATCAGCCCCGCGCTCCTGCCGAAACGCGCGGCACGCAGCAAGTAATTTGTCACGTTGCCAGTTCGAAAGTGGCGCGGCCACTTTCGGCGAGCGGGTCGCCACATTGGAAAATGTGAGCGTTTCTGTCACACAACAAGGAATGGTCATGGGTTTGCTCGATTCGGTACTCGGTCAGGTGCTTGGAGGCGCTGCACAACAGCAGCAACCGCAAGGCGGTGGCCTCGGGGGATTGGGAGATCTCGGAAGCCTCGCCGGCGCCCTGGGCGGCCTGCTTGCCAATAACGGCGGGCAGGGCGGCCTCGGCGGCATGGTCTCGAAATTCGAGCAGGCAGGCATGGGCGACGTGATCGGCTCGTGGATCGGCAACGGTGAAAACAAGCCGGTGTCGGGCGATCAGCTGCAGAACGCGCTGGGCGGCGACACGATCGCTGCCATCGCTTCCAAACTCGGCATCAACGCACAAATGTTGCTGCCGATGCTGGCCACCATGCTGCCGGCCCTCATCAACCAGCTCACGCCGCAGGGCAAGGTGCCCGAGCAAGGCCTCGGCAACCATGAAGACCTGCTGGGCTCGCTCAGCGGCCTGCTGCAAGGCAACAAGCCGACCTGACCTGCCACCCGGCGAATTTCATTCTCAGAATTCCGGCGCCCGCGAGGGCGCTTTTTTTTTGGCCGGCGCCTTGCCTTCGTCGCCCAATCGCGTAGAACCGCGCCCCATGAATCGCAATCTGTGGCTCCTGGCCATCTGCCAGGGCCTGCTCCTGACCAACAACGTCACCTTCATCGCCATCAACGGTCTCGTGGGCCTGGGCATCGCGCCGCAGGGCTGGATGGCGACGCTGCCTGTGATGGGCTATGTGGTGGGCGGCGCGCTGAGCACGGGGCTGGTGGCACGCACGCAGCAGCGCTTCGGCCGCCGCGGCTCGTTCCAGATCGGGCTGGCGGTGGCGGTCGGCTCGGCGCTGCTGTGCGCCTACGCGGCGTCCTCCAAGAACTTCTGGCTGCTGTGCTTCGCCACCGTGGTCGCGGGTTACTACAACGCCAACGCCGGGCTCTACCGTTTCGCGGCAGCCGAACTGGCGCTGCCGGCCTGGCGCGAGAAGGCCGTGTCGATGGTGATGGCCGGCGGCCTGATCGGCGCGGTGGCGGGGCCGAACCTGGCGACCTTCACGCGCGACGCCCTCTCCGTGCCCTTCGCCGGCGCCTACATCGCGCTGGCGGCGGTGGCGCTGCTCTCGATGGCGGTGATGCGCTTCATCGAATTCCCGCCGTCACCGACCCGCAAGGAAGCGGCCGGCGGCCGGTCGCTGGGCGAGATCATGCGCCAGCCCGTGTTCATCGTGTCGGCCGCCGCGGGCGCCCTGAGCTACGGCGTGATGAACCTGCTGATGGCTGCCACGCCGATCGCGATGCAGATCTGCAGCCTGCCGTTTTCCGATGCGGCGCTGGTGCTCGAATGGCACGTGATCGGCATGTTCGCGCCGGGCTTCTTCACCGGCCACCTGATCCGCCGCTTCGGCACGCTGCCGGTGATGGGGGTGGGGCTGGCGCTGAACCTCGGCTGCATCGTGGTGGCACTGTCGGGCGTGGCGCTGCACCACTTCCTGGTGGCGCTGTTCCTGCTGGGCGTGGGCTGGAATTTCCTGTTCACCGGCAGCACGACGCTCTCGCTCACGGCCTACACGGCCGAGGAGCGCGACCGCGCCCAGGGCGCGCTCAACTTCTGCGTGTTCGCGACGCTGGCGCTGACCTCGTTCGCCTCGGGCGTGCTGGTGACCACACAGGGCTGGCAGCTGTTGAATTACGGCTCGCTGGTGCCGGTGGCGCTGACCGGCGCCGCGCTGCTCTGGCTCGCGCAGACGCAACGCCGGCGCACGCCGGTGGCCAAGGCCTGAGCCTCAGGCCACGCGCGCCGAAACAGCCGCCGCCGGAAACCGCCGGTCGAGCCAGCGCTGCAGCGTGTCGAACACGGGCTCCGCATCGAGCTCGTTGAACAGCTCGTGGTACAGCGTGTCGAAGCACTTCGCCTCGACCTTGCCGCTGGGCGCAGCGGCCGCCGCGAAGGCACGGCTGGCAGCCGGCCGCACGAGCCGGTCGTCGCCCGCGTAGATCAGCAGCGTGGGCACCGGCCAGCGCGCCGCGTGCTGCTGCACCGTGGCACCTTCGTACGCGAGAAAGCGCGCCAGCCGGCTGCCGATGCGGTCGTGCGTGAGCGGATCGTCGCGGTAGGCCTGCACCACCACCGGGTCGTGCGAGAGGTACTTGTCGTCGAGCCCGTTGCCCACGCGCAGGTTGGGCGCGATGCGCGGCAGCACGGCCAGCAGCATCTTCTGGAACCCGTTCAGCCCCGGGTCGAGCCCCGGCGACGACAGCACCAGCGCATCGACCGGCCGCACGCCGCGCGCCACCAGGCTCGCGGCGACCAGGCCGCCCAGGCTGTGGCCGAGCAGCACCAGCGGCACGCCGGGGTTCTCGCGGCGCGCGTCGTCGATCACCAGGGCCAGATCGTCGACCAGCCGCAGCTCGCTGGGCAGGCCGCCGCGCGCACCGGTGGACTCGCCGTGCCCGTGGTGGTCGTGCGCCCAGACCGCGAAGCCCCAGGCATGCAGCTGCTTGGCGAGGCCGTGATAGCGCCCCGCATGCTCGCCCAGCCCGTGCACCACGACCACGACGGCGCGGGGCCTGCCGGCGGCGGGCAGCCGCCGCAGCGCCAGCGTCTCGCCGTCCGGCGTGGACAGCGACACGCGGTGCGGCAGGGGCAGCGCGTCGTTCATTGGTGCACCCTTGGCGCTGCGCGCCTTCCCGCCAGGCGGGAGCGCGCTTGCTTGGGGCGGCCCGGCGCGGCGCTCAAGCCGCCACCGGCTCCGCAGCCGCAGCGCGGTGCGCCACCGGCAGGGCGGCGATGACCTCGGCCACGGCGGCCGTCAGCTTCTTGGCATAGGGCACGTGCAGGAACTCGTTGGGACCGTGTGCGTTGCTCTTCGGGCCCAGCACGCCGCAGACCATCATCTGCGCCGTCGGGAAGCCGGCGCTCAGCATGTTCATCAGCGGGATCGTGCCGCCCTGGCCGATGTAGCCGCACGACGCGCCGAAGTGCGCGCGCGAGGCCTTGTTGAGCGCGTCCTCGAACCACGGCGTGATGGTGGGGGCGTTCCAGCCGGTGGCGCCGCCACCGCTTTCGAAGGTCACCCGCGCCTGGTAGGGCGCGTTGTCTTCGAGCAGGGCCTTGAGCTTTTGCACCGTCTCGGCCGCATCGACCAGCGGCGGCAGGCGCAGCGAGAGCTTGAAGGCGGTGTAGGGGCGCAGCACGTTGCCCGCATCCTTCAGGGCCGGAAAGCCTTCGGCGCCGGTGACCGACAGCGTGGGCTTCCAGGTGCGGTTGAGCAGCGCCTCGACCGGGTCGGTGGTGGTCGGCAGCGCGAACATGGTCGAGCCTCCGCAGTCGTAGTGCGCCCACGGAAAGCGCTTGTAGACCTCGTCGCCGAGGATGGCCGCGGTGGCCTTGGCCTGTGCCAGCCGGTCGGCCGGCACTTCGCAATGGAAGCTCGCGGGCAGCAGGCGGCCGGTGGCGCTGTCTTCGAGGCGGTCGAGCACCTGCCGCATGATGCGGAAGCTCGAGGGCACGAGGCCCGAGGCGTCGCCCGAGTGGATGCCTTCGGTCAGCACCTCGACCTTGAGCGTGCCGCTGGCCATGCCGCGCAGCGAGGTCGTGAGCCACAGCTGGTCGTAGTTGCCGGCGCCCGAATCCAGGCAGATCACCAGCTCGACCTCGCCCAGGCGCGGACGCAGCGCGTCGACATAGGGCAGCAGGTCGTAGGAGCCGCTTTCCTCGCAGGTCTCGATGAGGCCGACGATGCGCGGGTGCGCCACGCCCTGGGCCTTGAGCGCCTGCAGCGCGGCCACGCTGGCGTACACGGCGTAGCCGTCGTCTGCGCCGCCGCGGCCGTAGAGCAGGCCGCTCTCGTACTTGGGCGTCCACGGGCCGAGGTCGTTGCGCCAGCCGGTGAATTCGGGTTGCTTGTCGAGGTGGCCGTACATCAGCACGGTCTCGGCCATGTTGGTGCCGGTGGCCGGCACTTCGAAGAACAGCACCGGCGTGCGGCCCTCGAGGCGCACGATTTCCAGCTTCAGGCCCTCGACCTTCTGCGCCTCGACCCAGGCCGCGGCGTTGCGCAGCACGGTCTCCAGGTAGCCGTTGGCCGACCAGTCCTTGTCGAAGCCGGGCGACTTGGCGGGAATGGCGATGTAGTCGGTGAGTTGCTTGACGATGTCGCCGTCCCACTGGGCGGTGACATCAGAGAGGGCGCGCGTCGCGTCGAGCGTGCCGGCGGGCATTTCACGGTGCAGGGGGGCGTTCATCGGGGGGTTCTCCGCGGGGACGAAAAAACGCATTTTGCGCCTCGCGGCGAGCGCGCGTAGAGTGCGGGCGATCTCAAAACCCGGAGCGCAATGTGAGCAAGGCAACATCGACGCGGATCAAGGCAGGGATAGGCGGCTGGACCTTCGAGCCCTGGCGCGACAACTTCTACCCCAAGGGCCTCGCTCACGCGAAGGAGTTGAACTACGCCAGCCGGCAAGTGAGCGCCATCGAGATCAACGGCACCTACTACAGCACCTTCAAGCCCGAGACCTTCCGCAAGTGGCACGACGACACGCCGGACGACTTCATGTTCTCGATGAAGGCCTCGCGCTTCACGACCAACCGCAAGGTGCTGGCGAGCGCAGGCGAGTCGATCCAGCGCTTCATCGACAGCGGCGTGGCCGAGCTGGGCGACAAGCTCGGGCCGATCGTCTGGCAGTTCATGCCGACCAAGCAGTTCGACCCCGAAGACTTCGAGGCATTTCTGGAATTGCTGCCCAAGAAGGAGGGCAGCCGCGTGCTGCGCCACGTGATGGACGTGCGCCACGAGAGCTTCATCACGCCCGCCTACAAGGCGCTCGCGAAGAAACACAAGGTGTCGACCGTGTTCACCGACGCCGACAAGTTTCCGTCCTTCGAGGAGCCCGAAGGCGACGTTGCCTATGCGCGGCTCATGATGGCCGACGCCAAGCTCAAGACCGGCTACGGGCCGAAGGCGCTCGACACCTGGGCCGAGCGCGCACAGGGCTGGGCCGCTGCACCGAAGGCGCGCGACGTGTTCGTGTACTTCATCAACGGCGCCAAAGAAAAGGCACCGGCCGCGGCCGGTGCCTTGCTGGAGCGCCTGGGATGGAAGCCGCCGGCCGCCTGAGGGCGGCCTGCATGGGCTGGCTTACGACGCCTTGGCGCCGAAGCTGATTTCGCCCGACAGCTGGCCGCCTTCTTCGATCACGATCTTGCCGTAGCGGATCTTGCCGGTGACCTTGCCGGTCGAGTGAATGACGAGCTTTTCGCGCACGGTGAGGTTGCCGTCGAACACGCCGCGGATCTCGGCGATGTCGATTTCGGCCGAGCCCTTGAACTCGCCCTGTTCGGCGATCTGCATCAGGCGCGAGTCCATGGTCGCTTCGACCAGGCCTTCGACCACGAGCGTGTCGCAATCGGTGATCTCGACGCCCTTGAGCTTGATGTTCGGGCCGACGGTGAGCTTGCTGCCGCCTTCCTTGACGGCGGGAGCGGCGGCCACCGGGGCCAGGCCGGCCTGCGCGGTCAACGAGGAGGGATTGACGGGAGTGCCCGAGAGATTGGTGCCCGAACCGACCAGCGGTGCGGGACGGGACGTCAGCGAGTCGGTGTCACGATCGCGCTTGCCGAAAAAGGGGGACTGTGTGGCCAAAGGGGAGCTCCTCAAGAAAGGGGACTATCGTAAGAAGGCGCTCGCGGCATGCGGCACTTCATTGCGCAAGAAGCGTAACTGAATAAGTCGCCTGGCCCCCTGACAATGCCCGCATGACCCGCCTGATCCGCCCGAACATCGAAGCCCTGTCCACGCCCGCTGCCACCGACTCGCGGTTCGACAAGCCGGCGAGTGGTTGGCGCCGCAAGCTGTTCACCGTGATCTTCGAGGCCGACACGCCCGCCGGCCTGTGGTTCGACCTGACGCTGATCGCGGTGATCGTGATGAGCGTGCTGGTCGTCATCCTGGACAGCGTGCAGTCGATCCGCGACCAGTGGCGCCCACTGTTCAATGCCCTCGAATGGGTGTTCACGATCCTCTTCACGCTGGAGTACATCGCGCGGCTGTGCTGCGTGAACAAGCCGCTGCGCTACGCATTGAGCTTCTACGGCGTGATCGACCTGCTGGCGCTGCTGCCGACCTTTCTCGTGGCCTTCGCGCCGGAGCTGGCCTACCTGATCGATGTGCGCATCCTGCGGTTGTTGCGCGTGTTCCGCATCTTCAAGCTCTCGCGCTATTCGGTGGAGTACCGCGCGCTGGTGCAGGCCGTGGCGTCCAGCCGTCGCAAGATCACGGTGTTCGTGGGCTTCGTGATGCTCGTGGTGCTGGTGATGGGCACGCTGATGTACGTGGTCGAAGGCCCGACGCACGGCTTCACCAGCATTCCGGTGGCGATCTACTGGGCGATCTCCACCATGGCCACGGTCGGCTTCGGCGACCTCGTGCCCAAGACCGACCTGGGCCGCGCGATCGCCTCCGTGATGATGCTGCTGGGCTGGGGCGTGCTGGCCGTGCCCACCGGCATCGTGACGGCCGAGATGACGCGGCGCAGCGTCGACGACGATCTGGCGGAGCCGATCGCGCTCGCCTCGCGCGGCGTGCTCGCCCTGGCAACAGAGCCGACGCCAGGCAAGGCGCCGGCGAAGCGGCTCACGCCGTCGGCCAGACGACGCGCCCTTGCGCAGCATCGTCGAGTCGCGCGATGAAGGCATCGGCCTCCGGCGAGGGCAGCGCGAAGGCAAAGCGCACGTCGTCGCCGTGCTGCACGTCTTCCAGCACCGCGCCGATGGCGGCCAGCTCGCGCCGCACCAGCCCCTCGAGCGCATAGGGCACGGCGCACTGCAGCTGGCGCTGGCGCACGAGCGGCACCAGCGTGGCGCCGAGCAGGGCCTGGGCCACGGCGTCGGTGTAGGCCCGCACGAGCCCGCCGGCGCCGAGCTTCACGCCGCCGAAGTAGCGCACCACCGTGGCGAGCGCGCCTTCCACCTGCTGGTGGCGCAGCACCTCCAACATCGGGCGTCCGGCCGTGCCGCCGGGCTCGCCGTCGTCGTTCGCCGCCGACTGGCCGCCGGCCATCAAGGCCCAGCACACGTGTGCGGCGCCAGGGTGTTCGGCGCGCAGCGAGGCCACCACCGCCAGCGCGGCCGCGCGGTCGGGCACCGGTTGCACGCAGCCGATGAAGCGGCTTTTCTTGATGAGCAGTTCGCTGTGAACCGGCTGCGCGAGCGTGAAGCTCATTCCGACCCGATGTCCGTGCGGTGCGAGGGCGGCGTGCTCAGCCGCCCCGCTCGAACTTGAACACCGCCGTGCTGGCGCGCGCGTTGGGCAGCCAGCGCACGTCGCGCCCGTTCTGCAGGCCGAAGGCGTCGAGCACGCGCAGGTTGTTCTTGCCGGCCAGCACCTCGAAGTCCTTGTAGGTGCCGACGCGGATGTTGGGCGTGTCGTACCACTGGTAGGGCAGGCGGCGCGTCACGGGCATGCGCCCGCGCGCCACGCTCAGGCGGTTGGGCCAGTGCGCGAAGTTGGGAAAGGCCACGATGCCGAAGCGGCCCACGCGCGCGGTCTCGCGCAGCATGACCTCGGCATTGCGCAGATGCTGCAGCGTGTCGATCTGCAGCACGACGTCGAAGGTGGCGTCGTCGAACATCGCCAGGCCTTCGTCGAGGTTGAGCTGGATCACGTCGACGCCGCGGCGGATGCACTGCAGCACGTTGCCGTCCGCGATCTCCACGCCGTAGCCGGTGCAGCCGCGCTCGCGCTGCAGCAGGTCGAGCAGGGCGCCGTCGCCGCAGCCCAGGTCGAGCACGCGCGAGCCCTTCGGCACGAGCTCGGCGATCAGTCGTTGGTGTGCAAGGTCGCTCATTGGAATTCCTTGGCGACGCGTTCGAAGTACGAGCGCACCACGCCCATGTAGCGCACGTCGTCGAGCAGGAAGGCGTCGTGGCCGTGCGGCGCGTCGATCTCGGCGTAGCTCACGTTGCGGCGGTTGTCGAGCAGCGCCTTCACGATCTCGCGGCTGCGCGCGGGCGAGAAGCGCCAGTCGGTCTTGAAGCTCACGAGCAGGAACTTGGCCGTGGCCTGTGCCAGCGCGGTGCTGAGCTGGCCGCCGTGGTGGCGCGCGGGGTCGAAGTAGTCGAGCGCGCGGGTGATCAGCAGGTAGGTGTTGGCGTCGAAGTACTCGCTGAACTTGTCGCCCTGGTAGCGCAGGTAGCTTTCGATCTGGAACTCGACGTCCTGCGTGGAATAGCGGTAGTCGAGCCCCGCCACTTCGCCTTCGACGGCGCTGCGCAGGAGGCGCCCGAACTTGGCGTTCATCACATCGTCGCTCAGGTAGGTGATGTGGCCGATCATGCGGGCGATGCGCAGGCCGCGCTTGGGGATCACGCCGTATTCGTAGAAGTGGCCGCCGTGGAAGTCGGGGTCGGTCACGATGGCGCGGCGTGCCACCTCATTGAAGGCGATGTTCTCGGCCGTGAGGTTGGGCGCGCTGGCCACCACCACGGCATGCCGCACGCGATCGGGGTACTGCAGCGTCCACGACAGCGCCTGCATGCCGCCGAGGCTGCCGCCCATCACGGCCGCGAGCGTCTGGATGCCGAGCGCGTCGAGCAGCGCGGCCTGGGCGTCGACCCAGTCTTCGACCGTGACCACCGGGAAGTCGGCGCCGTAGACGCGGCCGTTGGCGGGGTTCACGTGCATCGGGCCGGTCGAGCCGAAGCAGGAGCCGAGGTTGTTGACGCCGATCACGAAGAAGCGGTCGGTGTCCAGCGGCTTGCCCGGGCCCACCATGTTGTCCCACCAACCCTCGGAGCGGGCCTGGCCCTCGTACACGCCCGCGACGTGGTGCGAAGCATTGAGCGCATGGCACACCAGCACCGCATTGCTGCGCTCGACGTTGAGGGTGCCGTAGGTTTCGTAGGCGAGCGTGTAGCCGCTGATCGAAGCGCCGCTGCGCAGGGCCAGCGGGCCTGCGAACTGCATCGACTGCGGAGTGACGACCAAAGGTGATGGCGACGACATGAATGAAAAAACCCGGCCTCGCCAAAAACGAGCCGGGTTCGGCAGCCGTCTTTAGCAGAATTTATAAAGCGCCCGCAAGCTGAAGCAAATCGGCGCAGGGCAAGTATAGCCCCGTGACTTTTTCCTGCTACCAGCCGACGATCATGATGACGCCCAGCACCAGGAAGATCGCCGCCGAGATGCCGTGCACCAGCTTGATCGGCACGCGCCGCACGATCTTGTCGCCCAGCCAGACGACCGGCGCATTGGCCAGCATCATGCCCAGCGTGGTGCCGACGACGACCCAGGCGTAGTCCTGCGTGAAGCGGGCGGCGAGCATGACGGTGGCGATCTGGGTCTTGTCGCCCATCTCGGCCAGGAAGAAGGCGATCACGGTGGTGCCGAAGACGCCGAACTTCGAAACGCCCGGGGCGTCGTCTTCATCGAGCTTGTCGGGAATCAGCATCCAGACCGCCATGGCGATGAACGAGCCGCCCAGAATCCAGCGCAGCACCTCGGGGCCGAGCCAGCGCGTGATGTAGTTGCCGACCGCGCCGGCCAGCGCGTGGTTGATGACCGTGGCGACAAAAATGCCGAGCACGATCGGCCAGGGTTTCCTGAAACGCGCGGCCAGCAAAAGGGCCAGGAGTTGGGTCTTGTCGCCCATTTCGGCGAGCGCAACCACGCCCGTTGCAACGAGAAAAGCTTCCATGATGGATGTGGGGTTCCTTGGGCCGAAGGACGCAATTGACCGCACAACACCTTCGGCCATATTCCCGAAGTTGTGCGGTCAAAGGTCTCGCCAGGTGTGTTCACTGCACGCGCCATGTCCTCGTGGGGCAAGGACAAGTCTGTTGACGCGGGCCCTTCTCGTATGCGGAAGGCGGCTACTCCCCAATGACCCGCCAATTGTAGCCGCATCGTCAATTCCCCCGGCTCAAATAGGTAGGCGTGCGCTAACTTCTATTGCTTTCAAAAGGTGCTACCTCAAGACGCAAATTCCTGCTTGCTTTTTTGATATTTCACCCATAATGCACGAGCCTCCCTCTTGATTTTGGGCGGGAGCAATTCGGTGATCGGTCAGTTTCGCGCGGCTCGGCGGCTCTCGTTTGAGTGATGCTTTCGGGACTCCATCGCTTTTCTTGATGTGTTTATAGGAGTCCCTTGATGGGCAACAAACTCTACGTCGGCAACCTGCCTTACTCGGTGCGCGACGGTGATCTCGAACAGGCCTTTGGCCAGTTCGGCGCAGTGACCAGCGCCAAGGTCATGATGGAGCGCGACACGGGTCGCTCGAAGGGCTTCGGCTTTGTCGAGATGGGCAGTGACGCGGAAGCACAGGCCGCCATCAACGGCATGAACGGCCAGCCCCTGGGTGGTCGCAGCGTGGTCGTCAACGAGGCACGTCCCATGGAAGCACGTCCCCCCCGCAGTGGCGGCGGTGGCGGCTACGGCGGCGGTGGTGGTGGTTATGGCGGCGGTGGTGGCGGTGGCTACGGCGGCGGCGGTGGTGGCGGCTACGGTGGTGGCGGCGGTGGCCGTTCCGGCGGTGGCGGCGGCTACGGCGGCGGTGGTGGTCGTTCGGGTGGCGGCGGCGGTGGTGGCGATGGCGGTTTCCGCAGCCCCTACGGCGCAGGTCCCCGTGGCGGTGGCGGCGGTGGTCGCAGCGGCGGTGGCGGCGGCTACGGCGGCGGCGGCAACGGTGGTTACTGAACCCTGTTCACCTCTTCGCGTGCCCCGCGGCACACACACAGAAAAGGCTCCCTCGGGAGCCTTTTTCTTTGCCTGCGTTCGGTGCCGTGGCGTTCAGGCTTCGCCGCTGCGCTTCTTGCGCGCCCGCCCCTGCACCGCGCGGTCGAGCACGGCATTGGGCAGCAGGCGCATGACCTTGGCGACCACGCCCATCTGCCACGGAATCACGCGGTAGCTGGTGCCGGCCTCGATGGCGCGCAGCGCCTGGGCCGCAAAGTCTTCGGGCTGCATGAGGAAGGGCATGCCGTAGCGGTTGCCCTGCGTGAGCGGCGTGTCGATGTAGCCAGGGCAGAGCGTGACGACCTTCACCCCGCTGTTGTGCAGTTCCCCGCGCAGGCTCTCGCAGTACGCCACCACGCCGGCCTTGCTCGCGCAGTAGGCGCCGTGCCCCGGCAGCCCGCGGATGGCGGCGACGCTGCCGATGCCCACGAGCCGCCCGCTGCCGCGCTTCACCATGGCCTGCACGAAGGGATGGAAGGTGGCGGCCAGCCCCACGTTGTTGACGGCGAAGGTGCGCGCCAGCACGTCGAGGTCCGAACGCTCGGCCGTGTCGATGCCGATGCTGATGCCGGCGTTGGCGATCACCACGTCGGGCACGCCCTGGCGCGCCACGCAGTCGGCGCCGGCGGCCACGATGCTGTCGGTGTCGGCCACGTCGGCGCCGTAGACCTCGTAGCGGCCCGCGTCCAGCTGGCGGCCCGTCGCCCAGGTGTCGATCTCGCCCGTGCGCCGCGCAACCAGTGCCAGCCGGTAGCCCGCGTCGTAGAAAGACGCGGCCAGGGCCTGGCCGATGCCGCTGGAAGCGCCGGTGATGAAGACGAGCGGTGCGGCGGTGGTCATGCGTGGATCGTCTCCCGGGAACTTGTTCTTGTGTGGCAGCCGCTCAGCGCGGCTTGCCCGCCGCGGCCGACGGCACCAGCACACCGCGCACGCGGCCCGTGAGGTTGGCCACGCCGCTCAGGTTGTCGTAGTCGAGCGTATCGCCCGTGAACTGGTCGCTGCCGCGGATGAGCGTGACCGGCTTGTTCGACTGCACCTTCTCGGTGTCGAGGAACGCATGCAGGAACTCGCCACGGAACTCCAGCCGCGGCGTGGCCTTGCCGCTCGCGCTGACCGTCGGTTCGCGGATCACGATCGCATTGCCGAACAGCTGGATCTCGCTGCCGTCTGAATTCGACAGGCCCCGGTTCGCCGACGAGCGCGTCACCAGCCCCTCGGGCGACACCGAGCGCATGCGCACCTGGTCGACCTCGATGGTGTCGGTGTCCGGGTAGTGCCGTCCCTCGGTGCCGTGCAGCTCGCTGCGCAGGTCGCCGTTGGGCAGGAAGTTCTTGATGACGAAGTCCCGCATGAAGTAGTCGGGCTCGTGCGTGGGCGCCGCCTTGGCGGTGGGCTCCAGCAGCTTGGGCGCATTGCGCACCAGCCAGTAGGTGCCCAGCGCCACACCCGCCATCAGGATGATCGGCAGGTAGATGGTGGTGCGGTCGAGCACATCGCGCGTCAGGTTCCAGGCGCGTCGCAGCTGCGGGCTCATGGTCGGGGGCCCAAGGCAGCGTCGAGGAGCGGGCGGTACTGGCCGCAGGCCGTCAACAGCAGGTCGCAGAATTCGCGCGCCGCGCCTTCGCCGCCGCGCGCGGTGGTGACGTAGCGCGCCACGGCGCGCACCTCGGCGTGCGCGTTGGCCGGCGCCGCGGCGAAGCCGACGCGGGTCAGCACCGGCAGGTCGGGCCAGTCGTCGCCGATGGCGGCGGCCTGCGCCCAGGTGAAGCCGAGCTGCTTCAGCATGGCCTCGGCGGCGGGCAGCTTGTCCTCGGTGCCGTAGCGCACGTGCTCGATGCCCAGCGCCTCGAGCCGCACGCGCAGCGGCTTGGAGTCGCGCCCGGTGATCACGGCCGGCGTGATGCCGGCCTTGCGCAGCAGCTTGAGGCCGTAGCCGTCGAGGATGCTGAAGCGCTTGAGCGTCTCGCCGTGCTCGGTGAAGTACACGCCGCCATCGGTCAGCACGCCGTCGATGTCGAAGAAGACGATGCGCACATCTTGCGCGGCCAGCAGGGTCTCGGCCTGGAAATCAAGCGGCATCAGATGACCTTCGCGCGCATCAGGTCGTTGGTGTTCACCGCGCCGACGATCACCCCCGCGCCGTCGATCACGAACAGGCGGGTGATGCCGCATTGCTCCATGAGTTCGGCCGCCTCCACCGCCAGCGCGTCGACGCGGATGGTGCGCGGGTCGCGGTGCATGATGTCGGCCGCCTTGGGCGTGCGCAGGTCGGCGCCGGCCTCGATCAGGCGGCGCAGGTCGCCGTCGGTGAAGATGCCCAGCGCCCGGCCGTCGGGCTCGACCACCGCGGCGGCGCCGAAGCCCTTGATGCTCATCGCACGCATCAGCTCGCTGACGGTGGCCGCCGGCGGCACGCACGGCACTTCGTCGCCCGAGCGCATGACGTCGCTCACGTGGGTGAGCAGCTTGCGGCCCAGCGCGCCGCCGGGGTGCGAGCGCGCGAAATCCTCGGAGCCGAAACCGCGCGCGTCGAGCAGGGCCACGGCCAGTGCGTCGCCCATGGCGATCTGCGCGGTGGTGCTCGCGGTAGGCGCGAGGTTCAGCGGGCAGGCTTCCTTGGCGACGCCGGCATCGATCACGATGTCGGCATGGCGCGCCAGGGTGGAGTCGGGGCGGCCGGTCATGGCGATCAGGGGCACGCCCTGGCGCTTGACCACCGGCAGCAGCACGGTGAGTTCGTCGACCTCGCCGCTGTTGGAGATGGCCAGCACGAGGTCGACCGCCTTGATCATGCCAAGGTCGCCATGGCTGGCCTCGGCCGGGTGCACGAACATCGCGGGCGTGCCGGTGGAGGCGAGGGTGGCGGCGATCTTGCGGCCGACATGGCCGCTCTTGCCCATGCCCATCACGACCACGCGGCCGCGCACTTCGAGGATCTTGCGCACGGCCTCGACGAAACTCGGACCGACGCGGGCCTTCAGGCCGAGGACGGCTTCGGCTTCGATGTCGAATGTGACGCGTGCCCGGGCCAGGATGGCTTCGGGGTCGACCACGTGGGTCGGGGCGGGGCGGGAGCTCATCGCCGGATTTTACGAGGCGGGCGCGGTCGGCGATCACATGGCCCGGGGAAGCCCGGGGCACGGACATTGCTCTAGCATCGGCGCCTATGTCTTCGTTCGATCTCACGCTGTTGTATCTGTTGGCCGCGGTGATCGGCGTGGTGGCCTGCCGGTCGCTCAAGCTGCCGCCGATGCTCGGCTACCTGACGGCCGGCGTGCTCATCGGCCCGCATGCGCTGGCATTGGCGCAGAACTCCGAAGGCATCCGCCACCTGGGCGAATTCGGCGTGGTGTTCCTGATGTTCGTGATCGGGCTCGAGTTCAGCCTGCCCAAGCTGCGCGCCATGCGCAAGCACGTGTTCGGGCTGGGCATGGCGCAGGTGCTGCTGACCATGGCGCTGGCCACCGCCGGCGCGCTGCTGATCGCGACGCAGCTGCCGCCGGCCTGGCAGCTGGGGTGGCAGACCACGCTGGCGCTGTCGAGTGCGCTCACCATGAGCAGCACCGCCATCGTGGTCAAGCTGATGGCCGAGCGGCTCGAACTGGAGAGCGAGCACGGCAAGCGCGTGATGGGCGTGCTGCTCTTTCAAGATCTGGCCGTGGTCCCGCTGCTGGTGCTGATTCCCGCCCTGGGCGCGCCGCCCGAGGCGCTGGCCAAGGCGCTGGGTTTCGCGCTGGTGAAGGCCACCTTCCTCATCGGCGTGCTGCTGTACGGCGGGCCGCGCATCATGCGCTGGTGGCTCACGCTGGTGGCGCGGCGGCGCAGCGAGGAGCTGTTCATCCTGAACGTGCTGCTGATCACGCTGGGCCTGGCCTGGCTGACCGAGCTGGCCGGCCTGAGCCTGGCGCTGGGCGCCTTCATCGCCGGCATGCTGGTGTCGGAAACCGAATACAAGCACCAGGTCGAGACCGACATCCGCCCCTTCCACGACGTGCTGCTGGGGCTGTTCTTCATCACCGTCGGCATGTCGCTCGACTGGCACATCGTGGTCGAACGCTGGCTGCTGGTGGCCGTGCTGCTGCTGGTGCCGCTGCTGTTCAAGCTGGGGCTGGTGACGGTGCTGGCGCGGGTGCTGGGCGCCACCTCGGGCGTGTCGCTGCGCACCGGCCTGTACCTGGCGCAGGCCGGCGAGTTCGGTTTCGTGCTGCTGGCGCTCGCGCAGGACCGCAACCTGCTGCCGCCGTGGCTGGCCAACCCGGTGCTGGCGTCGATGGTGCTGTCGATGCTGGCCACGCCCTTCATCATCATGTACAGCAACGCCATCGTGCGCAAGCTGGTGGCCAGCGACTGGCTGCAGCAGTCGCTGCAGATGACAAGCATCGCGCGCAAGACCATCAACACCGCGCAGCACGTGATCATCTGCGGCTACGGGCGCTGCGGCCAGAACCTGGCGCGCATCCTGGAGCGCGAAGGCATCCCCTACATGGCGCTCGACCTCGACCCCGACCGCGTGCGCCAGGCCGCTGCGGCCGGCGATTCGGTGGTGTTCGGCGACGCGGCGCGGCTGCAGGCGCTGATGGCCGCGGGCCTGGCGCGCGCCAGCGCGGTGGTCGTCACCTACCTGGACGTGGGGGGCGCGATGAAGGTGCTGGCCAACACCCGCGCCCACGCGGCGCACGTGCCGGTGATCGTGCGGACGCAGGACGACCACGACCTCGAGAAGCTGCAAGCCGCCGGCGCGACCGAGGTGGTGCCCGAAGCCATCGAGGGTTCGCTGATGCTCGCCAGCCATGCGCTGGCGCTGGTCGGCGTGCCGATGCGGCGCGTGATCCGCGTGGTGCAGGACCAGCGCGACGCGCGCTACAACCTGCTGCGCGGCTACTTCCACGGCGCCGACGACGACAACGCCGACGAGATCGATCACGAGCGCCTGAACAGCTTCACGCTCACGCCGGGCGCACGCGCCATCGGCCAGACGCTGGGACGGATGGCGCTGCCGACGCTGGGCGTGCGCGTGGCCAACCTGCGCCGGCAGGACGGTCAGGCGCGCGTGCCGGACGACGACACGCTGCTGTCGGACGGCGACACGCTGGTGCTGTCGGGCAAACCCGCCGCGCTGGCGATTGCCATCGAGCGGCTGCAAAAGGGCTGAGGCGGCCGGCGCGGGCGCGCGCTCAGTTCAAGAGCGACGGGTTGCGCTTTTCTTCGTCGATGCGCTGCTGACGGCGCACCGCTTCGCACTGCGCGTGCGACTTGTATTCGGGCTTCACGCACTGGGCCGCCATGCATTGCGCCTTGGCGATGAAGTTGCGGTCGCCGCATTGGGCCTGCGGGTCGGCCGGTGGGGAGGGCGTCGCGGGCGCAGGGGCAGGCGCGGCAGCCACAGGCGCTGCGGCGGCTGGGGCCTGGGGCGCTGGTGCTGCAGGCGTCACCGGCTTGCGCGGCTTCGCGACGGGCGTCGGCTTGGGTGCGGCTTCCGTCGGCTCGGCGACCGCCTCCGCGGGGGGAGCTTCGGCCACGGGCGGCGCAGGCTCGGTCGCGACAGGCGGTGTTTCGACCACCGGTGGCGTCGCAGCGGGCGACGGCGCGGCGACAGGAGGCGGTGCCACGGCGGGTTCGGGCGCCTTGCTGCCGGTCCCGTAGCCCAGCCAGCCCGCGACGACCAGCAGCAGCGCGACCGCGAGCAGCCCCAGCCACAGCCCGATGCCGCGCGGGCGCAGCACCGGTTCGGGCGGCTTGATGCGCTTGACCTTGATCCGCGTCTTGGGCCGGTCGGCCCGCGGGGACGGAGGCAAGGACGATGCCGCGCCTGCGCGCCCCGGCGCCACGATCACGGTTCGTTCATCCGCCGGCGGCGGTGGGGGTGGCGGCTCGGGCATCCAGCCGTTGGACGCAGGCGACGACGCGCGCTTCGACTCGGCAGGGTCGAACAGCGGCGCAGGAATGGTCGGCGCGCGCAACTGGGCGGGCGCGGTGGTGGCCCATTCGCGGTCGGCAGGACTGGGCGCCGGAGGCGGCACGCGGTCGGCGGCCGACAGCCGGCCACCGCAGCTTCTGCAGAAATTGGCACCGTCGCGGTTGTCCGCGTCACAGACCGGGCAGATCAAGGCCATGGCTCACCAGCAATTCTCAGGATCGGAAACGAAGACTTGTTCTTGTTGTTGTGCGGCGGCTGGCAGCGCGCGGCAAGCTGGAAGGCTCAAGTGACGGCCACCCGCTTGGACCGGTGCGCCATGCGCTTGGCGATCACGGCGCCGAGCGCCATCGCGATGTCCAGCGCCATGTTGGGCTGACGGTTCGACATCTCGGAAAACCGCACGGCGGTGAGGCGCCACACGCGCCCCGCACCTGTCACCACGACATTCGCCGCATGCGGCTCGCGCGAAAAGAACGAGCCTTCGCCCACCACCGAGCCCGGCGACAGCACGGCCAGGCGCATCTGCTCCTTGCTGCTGACGCGGTGCACGCTGATGGCGCCGCTTTCGATGAAGAACACCGAGCGGTCGTGCGTGCCTTGGGAGATCAGCACGTCGCCGATGCTGGTTTCGATGGGCTGCAGATAACCCGCGAGCGTGTCCCACTGCGCGACGCTCAAGGTCAGCGCGAACGCATCGGCGCTCAGGTTCTCCGCGATGGCGCGGCTCAGGTTCTGGATGGACATGTTTTTCTCGACCCCCGCAAGTGATCCGAAGTATCCGCGAAGGCCCCGAGGTTCGGCTACAACTGTTTACGCTTTCGCCAGCGAAGCGCAGGCATGTGTCGCTATTTCCCGATACAGAAGCGCGAAAAGATGACACCCAGCAGGTCGTCCGCGCCGAACTCGCCGGTGATCTCGTTGAGCGCGTTCTGGGCCAGCCGCAGCTCCTCGGCCAGCAGGTCGAGCAGCTGGGCCTGAGCCGCCAGGTGGGCTGCCGCCAGCGCGAGGTGCGTCTCGACACGGGCCAGTGCCTGCACGTGGCGCGCGCGTGCCAGGTAGACGCCTTCGGGCACGGCCTGCCAGCCGGCCATCGCCAGCAACTGGTCGCGCAGCGCCTCGATGCCCGCGCCGGTCTTGGCGGACAACGCGATGCCTTCGGACGGCGGCGCGGCCGACGCCGCCGCGTCCTGCTTGTTCCACACATCGAGCACCGGCACGCTCGCCGGCAGCTTGCGCCGCAGGCCGGCCAGGATCTCGGCGTCGGCGGCGGCGTAGTCGGGCTGGCCAGCGCGCGTCAGGTCGTGCAGGAACAGCACGGCGTCGGCGCTTTCGATCTGGCCCCAGGCGCGCGCCACGCCGATCTGCTCGACCTCGTCCGTGCTGTCGCGCAGGCCGGCGGTGTCGGCCACATGCAGCGGCACGCCGTGGATCTGGATGGTCTGCGAGACCACGTCGCGCGTGGTGCCCGCGATGGCGCTCACGATGGCCAACTCGGCGCCGGCCAGCGCGTTGAGCAGCGAACTCTTGCCCGCATTGGGCTGGCCCGCGATCACCACCTTGATGCCTTCGCGCAGCAACGCCCCTTGCTTGGCGCGCTGTTGCACGGCCGCCAGTTGCGCCTGCAGCCGCTGCAGCTGGCCGGTCGCGTCGGCTTTCTGGAGGAAGTCGATCTCTTCCTCGGGGAAATCGAGCGTGGCCTCGACCAGCATGCGCAGATGGATCAGCGCGTCGCGCAGCGTGTGGATCTCGCGCGAGAACGCGCCCGACAGCGAGCGCCCGGCGCTGCGCGCGGCCGCCTCGGTGCTTGCGTCGATCAGGTCGGCGATGGCCTCGGCCTGCGCCAGGTCGATCTTGCCGTTGAGAAAGGCACGCTGGCTGAACTCGCCCGGCTCGGCCACGCGCAGGCCGGGCAGGCGCGGGCGGCCGGAGGCCGGATCGACTTCGGCCGCGGCCTCGAGGCAGCACGACAGCAGCAGCTGCAGCACGACCGGGCCGCCATGCGCCTGCAGCTCGAGCACGTCTTCGCCGGTGTAGGAATGCGGCGTCGGGAAGTGGATCGCCAGGCCGTGGTCGACCGGCTCGCCCTGCGCATCGCGAAAGGGCAGGTAGGTGGCTTCGCGCGGCTTGAGGGCGCGGGCGCACAGCGCCTGGACCAGCGGCGCCAGCCGGGCGCCCGACACGCGAACGATGCCGACCGCCCCGCGCCCCGGGGCGGTGGCGATGGCGACGATGGGATCGGTGGTGCGGGCGAGGGTCATGACAGCGCGATTCTTTCAGCAAAAAGCAAAGGGCCGCGGATGCGGCCCTTTGCGGGTGGCGGAGGCCGGCTGGCTTACTTGCCCAGCACGCCCAGTCGCTTGTTGATGAACCACTGCTGCGCGATCGACAGCACGTTGTTCGTGATCCAGTACAGCACCAGGCCGGCCGGGAAGAAGATGAACATCACGCTGAACGCGAGCGGCATGATCCACATCAGCTTGGCCTGCATCGGATCGGGCGGCGTCGGGTTGAGCCAGGTCTGGAACAGCGAGGTGGCCGTCATCACGATCGGCAGGATGTACCAGGGGTCCGGTGCCGAGAGGTCGGTGATCCAGCCGATCCACGGGGCGTGGCGCATTTCAACCGACGACAGCAGCACCCAGTACAGCGCAATGAACACCGGAATCTGGATCACGATCGGGAAGCAGCCGCCCATCGGATTGACCTTTTCGGTCTTGTAGATCCGCATCATTTCCTGCTGCATTTCCTGCGGCTTGTCCTTCAGCCGCTCGCGCATTTCCATGATCTTGGGGTTGATGGCCTTCATCTTGGCCATGCTGGCGTAGGCCTTGGCGTTGAGCCAGTAGAAGGCCGCCTTCAGCAGCACCACCAGCGCCACGATCGACCAGCCCCAGTTGCCCAGGATGCCGTGCAGCTGCGTGAGCAGCCAGTACAGCGGCTTGGAGATGATCGCGAAGATGCCGTAGTCCTTCACCAGGTCCAGGCCAGGGGCGATGGCTTCGAGCTTCTTTTCTTCTTCGGGGCCGGCGAACAGCGCGCTGTTCACGACCTGCGTGGCGCCCGGGGCGATCTTCGGCAGCGTGGCCACCATGGCGACGGTGAAGAGGTTGTCGCCCAGGTCCTTCACGCGGAATTCGCGGCGCAGCTGTTCGCTGGCCGGGTCGCCCTTGAGCAGCCAGGCCGACGCGAAGTAGTGCTGCACCATCGCGATCCAGCCGTCGTTGGCCGGCGGCGGCGGCTCGATCTTGCCCTTGGCGATGTCCTTGAAGTCGAGCTTGTGGAACTTCTTCTCGTTGGTGTACGCGGCCGGGCCGGTGAAGGTGTTGGTGCCGAACATGGTGCCGGCGGCCACGGTGCCGTGGCGCAGCAGCTGCATGTACAGCTGCGCGTCGCGCGGCTGGTCGCTCACGTTGACCACTTCGTGGCGCACGCCGATGACGTAGTCGTCACGCTTGAACACGTAGGTCTTGATGTACTTCAGGCCGCCGACGGGGGCGCTTTCGAAGCTCACTTCGAGCGTGTTCTGGCCGTCGGCCATCGCGCGCGGACCGGCCTTCGGCGTCATGGCCGTCAGGTGGTTGGGGAAGGCTTCGCCGGCGACGGGGTTCAGCAGGCCGGTCTGCGCCACGTAGCGCGTGGCGGGCGAACCGTTCTCGAACAGCACGACGCGCTTGGTGCGGTCGGCTTCGTCGTACTTGAGCAGTTCGAGGTGGTTGACCGTGGCGCCTTCGCTGTCGATCGTCGCCTTGAACAGGTCGGTGGTCACCACGACCTGCTCGCGCGGCGCGGCCGGGGCCGCCTGCGTGGGCACGGCACCTGCGGTGCCGCCGGCTGCGGCAGCCGCGGTCGGCACGCCGTTGTTCGTGGCAGTACCGGCAGCCGGTGCCGTGACGGCGGGCTTGGTCGACGGCAGGAAGGTCGGCTTGTTGCCGTTGAAGACCTGCCATTGGTCCCACAGCAGCACGAGCGAGAAACCAAAAATCACCCACAGGATCGTGCGGCGGATATCGTTCATGACGAAGACTTCTTGTCGGAGGAGAGAAGAGACGAAAACAGCGAGCCTGACCGCTCAGTGCGACGCTGTGATTTCGGTGGAACCGGATCGTGGCCGCCCTGGCACCAGGGCTGGCAGCGCGCGATGCGGTGCAGAGTCAGGTAGCTGCCCTTGAGCGCGCCGTGCACTTCCAGCGCCTCGATCGAATACACGGAGCAGGTCGGCGTGAAGCGGCACGACTGGCCGAGCCAGGGGCTCAGCAGCAGACGGTAGGCCTTCACGAGGCCGATCAACAGGCGTTTCATGCGGGAGCGCGTGCAGGGGAGGGGCCGGCCGGTGCCGGCGGGCGGCCGGCGCGCGCCAGCAATTGCTGGAGCTCGGCGCGCACGGCGGCCTTGAGCTGGTCCGAAGAGGCGCTCACGAATACCTTGCGATCGAAACCGGCGCGCAGACGCACCACGTGCGCGGCACGCGGCAAAGCAACGCCAGGCGCGGCGCTCACGGTGTAGATCTGGCGCTTGATGGCGTTGCGCGTCACCGCGCGGCGTGCCCAGCGCTTGGGCACCATGGCGCCCAGCCAGACCTCATCGGACGGAAACAGCGAAGCAGCGCCCGACGCAGAAGCATCGAGCGCACAGCGGTGCAATGCGAAATGGGCAGTGCGCGCCACGGTGGCACCTGCGAGGACGGCCTGGAATTGCGCGCGGGTCTTGAGCCGCTGCATGGAAGCCGGGCCGCGTACGTCGCTGCTGGCGGGGCCAGGCGCTGGGGCTGCAAGAGCCTGCGCGGACGTATCGGCGGCTGACAACGGCAGGTGAGGTGCCGTCAGACGGCCAGGCGCTTGCGGCCCTTGGCGCGGCGTGCGTTGATCACGGCGCGGCCGCCACGGGTCTTCATGCGGACCAGAAAGCCGTGGGTACGGGCGCGGCGGACTTTGGATGCTTGGTAAGTGCGTTTCATGATGGTTTCCTGATTCCCTGTTTGCGCCGGTTTCCGCATGAAGGCATGCACAAACCCGACGAGCGCTGGGGGAGCGAGTTTCGGATGGCCCCCGAAAGACGCTATGAAGGCTTTTCAGGGAAACCCGCAATTATCGCAAACATTGGCCGCCGGAACAATCTTCGACTGCATTTGCGGGCCTTTCCATGTGCACTGCAGCATGTGGATAAGGTTTTGACAAGTTAGAATGCCCGGCGCCTTCCAGCAGAGAATATCCACAATACCTATACAAGAAATGCCCGAAGGTTCCCTCACTTTTTCAAGCACCCATGTCGACTGACGGCATCGGCGAAAGCCTGTGGCAAGCCTGCGTCGACCAGCTCGCGCAGGAGCTGTCCGAGCAGCAGTTCAATACCTGGATCAAGCCCCTCCACGCGCAGGTCGCCGACGACCTTTCGCGCATGACAGTGTTCGTGGCCAACCGCTTCAAGCTCGACTGGATCCGTGCCCAGTACGCGGGCAAGATCGCGGCCATGGCCGAGAAGATGTACGGCCAGCCGGTCGCCATCGAGTTAGCGCTCGCTCCGCGTGAAGCCCCCGTCCGTGTTGCCCCTATGGCCGTCCTGGCCGAAACGGATGTGCCACGCGACGTGGCCGGTCCGGGCGAAGAGCCCGTTGCCGCCGGCTTCAAGAACCGCCTCAATTCGGGGCTCACTTTCGACACCCTGGTCGAGGGCACGGCCAACCGCATGGCGCGCGCTGCGGCGATGCACGTGGCCGGCATGCCGGGCCATCTTTACAACCCGCTTTTCATCTACGGTGGCGTCGGCCTGGGCAAGACCCACCTGATGCATGCGGTGGGTAACCGGCTGCTGGCCGACCGGCCCGATTCCAAAGTTCTCTACATCCACGCCGAGCAATTCGTGTCGGATGTGGTCAAGGCCTATCAGCGCAAGACTTTCGATGAGTTCAAGGAACGCTACCACTCGCTCGATCTGCTGCTGATCGACGACGTGCAGTTCTTCGCCAACAAGGACCGCACGCAGGAAGAGTTCTTCAACGCGTTCGAGGCCCTGCTGGCCAAGAAGTCGCACATCGTGATGACCAGCGACACCTACCCCAAGGGGCTGGCCGACATCCACGAGCGGCTGGTGTCGCGCTTCGATTCGGGCCTCACGGTGGCGATCGAGCCGCCCGAGCTCGAGATGCGCGTGGCCATTCTGATCAACAAGGCCCGCGTCGAAGGCACTGAAATGCCCGAGGAAGTCGCCTTCTTCGTGGCCAAGAACGTGCGCTCCAACGTGCGCGAGCTCGAAGGCGCCTTGCGCAAGATCCTGGCGTACTCGCGCTTCAACCAGAAGGAGATCTCGATCGCCCTGGCGCGCGAGGCGCTGCGCGACCTGTTGTCGATCCAGAATCGGCAGATCTCGGTCGAAAATATCCAGAAGACGGTGGCCGACTACTACAAGATCAAGGTCGCCGACATGTACAGCAAGAAACGCCCGGCCAGCATTGCGCGGCCGCGGCAGATCGCGATGTACCTGGCCAAGGAGCTCACGCAGAAGAGCCTGCCGGAAATCGGCGAGCTGTTCGGCGGTCGCGACCACACGACGGTGCTCCACGCGGTGCGCAAGATTTCGGGCGAGCGCCAGCAGCTCACCGAACTCAATCAGCAGCTGCACGTCCTCGAACAGACCCTCAAAGGCTGAAGCCGAATGTCATCAAGAACGCCCCTCGCGACAGCGGAGAATGGCGTCCTGAAAGCTGATTCAAAGAGATAAGAGAAGAGGAAGAAGACATGATCGTTTTGAAGGCAACCCAAGACAAAGTTCTTGCCGCGCTGCAGTCGGTGGCCGGCATCGTGGAACGGCGTCATACCCTGCCGATCCTGGCCAATGTGCTGATCCGCAAGACCGGCGGCCAGCTGCAGCTGACCACCAGCGACCTCGAGATCCAGATCCGCACCACCGCCGAACTCGGTGGCGACGAGGGCAACTTCACGACCACCATCGGTGCGCGCAAGCTGATCGACATCCTGCGCACCATGCCGGCCGACCAGACCGTGAGCCTCGAATCGAGCGCGAGCAAGCTGGTGCTCAAGGGTGGCAAGAGCCGCTTCACGCTGCAGTCGCTGCCCGCCGAAGACTTCCCGCTGGTGCAGGAAGCCGCCAATTTCGGCCCCGTGTTCAGCGTGCCGCAAAAGACGCTGAAAGACCTGCTCTCGCAGGTTTCGTTCGCGATGGCCGTGCACGACATCCGCTACTACCTGAACGGCATCCTGTTCGTGGCCGAAGGCAAGCAGCTGAGCCTGGTGGCCACCGACGGCCACCGCCTGGCGTTCTCGTCGGCCCTGCTCGACGTCGAAGTGCCGCGCCAGGAAGTGATCCTGCCGCGCAAGACCGTGCTCGAAATGCAGCGCCTGCTGTCGGACGCCGAAGGCGCCATCGAGATGCAGTTCGCGAACAACCAGGCCAAGTTCAGCTTCGGCGGCATGGAGTTCGTCACCAAGCTGGTCGAGGGCAAGTTCCCCGACTACAACCGCGTGATTCCCAAGAACCACAAGAACACCGTCACGCTCGGCCGTGCACCGCTGCTGGCCAGCCTGCAGCGCACCGCCATCCTGACCAGCGAGAAGTTCAAGGGCGTGCGCCTGAACATCGAGCCCGGCACGCTGCGCATCGCGTCGAACAACGCCGAGCAGGAAGAAGCCCAGGACGAGCTCGACATCGACTACGGCGGCGACAGCATCGAAATCGGCTTCAACGTCACCTACCTGATCGACGCGCTGTCGAACATGGACCAGGACATGGTCAAGCTGGACCTGGCCGACTCCAACAGCTCGGCCTTGTTAACCATCCCCGAGAACGCATCTTTCAAGTACGTCGTGATGCCGATGCGCATCTAGACCCCCCAGGACACAGCGCCTTGCGCACACAACCCGCGGCCCCCCGCGGGTTTGCGCTTTCAAGAGGCGGCGAATTGAGCTTTTGAGAGCCCGAAAAATCACGGGAAACCCGTGAGAGACAGAGGAATATCCGAATGAGTGCAGAAGAGAACAAGCCCGACGTGCCGCACACCGAGCCGGTCTATACCCCCGAAATCCAGATCGTGGCGCCCGAAGGCGTCCCCGCCGACACCAGCTACGGCGAAGGCTCGATCACGATCCTCGAAGGTCTGGAAGCCGTGCGCAAGCGCCCGGGCATGTACATCGGCGACACCTCCGACGGCACGGGCCTGCACCACCTCGTGTTCGAAGTGGTCGACAACTCCATCGACGAAGCGCTGGCGGGCCATTGCGACGACATCGTCGTCACGATCCACTCCGACAACTCGATCTCCGTCACCGACAACGGCCGCGGCATCCCGACCGGCGTGAAGATGGACGACAAGCACGAGCCCAAACGCTCGGCCGCTGAGATTGCGCTCACCGAACTGCACGCCGGCGGCAAGTTCAACCAGAACAGCTACAAGGTCTCGGGCGGCCTGCACGGCGTGGGCGTCTCGTGCGTGAACGCACTGAGCGTGAAGCTGCGCCTGATCGTGCGCCGCGAAGGCAAGATCCACGAGCTCGAATTCAGCCGCGGCTTCGTGCAGAACCGCCTGCTCGAGACCGTGAGCGGCGTCGAGGTCTCGCCCATGAAGATCATCGGCGACACCGACAAGCGCGGCACCGAAGTGCACTTCCTGCCCGACACGGAAATCTTCAAGGAAAACAACGATTTCCATTACGAGATCCTGAGCAAGCGCCTGCGCGAGCTGAGCTTCCTGAACAACGGCGTGCGCATCCGCCTGCTCGACGAGCGCACCGGCAAGGAAGACGACTTCTCCGGCGCCGGCGGCGTGCGCGGCTTCGTGGAGTTCATCAACAAGGGCAAGACCGTTCTGCACCCGAACTCGTTCTACGCAGCGGGCGAAAAGCCGGCCGATACCTACGGCGGCATCCCCGGCACGCACATCGGCGTCGAGGTGGCGATGCAGTGGAACAGCGGCTACAACGAGCAGGTCCTCTGTTTCACCAACAACATCCCGCAGCGTGACGGCGGCACCCACCTCACCGGCCTGCGCGCCGCGATGACCCGCGTCATCAACAAGTACATCGAAGAGAACGAGTTCGCGAAAAAGGCGAAGGTCGAGGTCACCGGCGACGACATGCGCGAAGGCCTGTGCTGCGTGCTGAGCGTGAAGGTGCCCGAGCCCAAGTTCTCGAGCCAGACCAAGGACAAGCTGGTGTCCAGCGAAGTGCGCGCGCCGGTGGAAGACATCGTCGGCCGCCTGCTGACCGACTACCTGCAGGAGCGCCCGAACGACGCCAAGATCATCTGCGGCAAGATCGTCGAGGCCGCCCGTGCCCGCGAAGCCGCCCGCAAGGCCCGCGAAATGACGCGCCGCAAGGGCGTGCTCGACGGCATGGGCCTGCCCGGCAAGCTGGCCGACTGCCAGGAAAAGGACCCCGCCCTGTGCGAGGTCTACCTGGTGGAGGGTGACTCCGCCGGCGGCTCCGCCAAGCAGGGCCGCGACCGGAAGTTCCAGGCCATCCTGCCGCTGCGCGGCAAGATCCTGAACGTCGAAAAGGCGCGCTACGAGAAGCTGCTCACCAGCAACGAAATCCTGACGATGATCACCGCGCTCGGCACCGGCATCGGCCGCGCCGGCGCGACCACCGCGGGCGGCGGCGCGGACGACTTCAACGTCGCCAAGCTGCGCTACCACCGCATCATCATCATGACCGACGCCGACGTGGACGGCGCGCACATCCGCACGCTGCTGCTCACCTTCTTCTACCGGCAGATGCCCGAGCTGGTCGAGCGCGGCCACATCTACATCGCGCAGCCGCCGCTGTACAAGGTGAAGGTCGGCAAGGAAGAGCAGTACCTGAAGGACGGCCCCGCGCTCGACGCCTTCCTGCTCAAGGTCGCACTGAAAGACGCGAGCATCGACACCGGCGGCGCCACCTCGACGACGCTCTCGGGCGACACCCTGGCCGAGCTGGCGCGCAAGCACCAGGTGGCCGAGGCCGTGATTGCGCGCCTGCGCAACTTCATGGACGCCGAAGCGCTGCGCGCCATCGCCGACGGCGTGGCGCTCGATCTCGACACGCCGTCCGCCGCCGAGGCCTCGGCCGTCGCGCTGCAGGCCAAGCTGCGCGAGCTCAACACGACCGGCGTGCCGGCCGAGGTGAGCAGCGAGTTCGACGCCCGCACCGACAAGCCGCTGCTGCGCATCAGCCGCCGCCACCACGGCAACATCAAGTCCAGCGTGATTTCGCAGGACTTCGTGCACGGCGCCGACTACGACGCGCTCGCGCAGGCCGCCAACACCTTCCGCGGCCTGCTGAGCGCAGAAGGCGCGCTGGTCAAGCGCGGCGAGGGCGAACGCGCCAAGGAAGAAAAGGTCGACGACTTCCGCCAGGCCATGAAGTGGCTGATCGGCGAAGCCGAGCGCGCCACGTCGCGCCAGCGCTACAAGGGTCTGGGCGAGATGAACCCCGAGCAGCTGTGGGAAACCACCATGGACCCGACCGTGCGCCGCCTGCTGCGCGTGCAGATCGACGACGCGATCGAAGCCGACCGCGTGTTCACGATGCTGATGGGCGACGAGGTGGAACCGCGCCGCGAGTTCATCGAGCAGAACGCGCTGCGCGCGTCGAACATCGACGTCTGATCGATCGATGGCGCGGCACCGGTGGTGTCGCGCTGTTCACCAAGGGGGCGCCTGCAAGCGCCCCTTTTTTTTGGCTCCTCTTACTGCTTGCGCTGCACGAACAGGTTGCGCTTCGCGTCCTCCGGGTACGCGAAGGTGATCTGCCCATTGCGCACCACGCCCATCACCAGCATGTTGGGCGACAGCGCGTCCTTGTCGTTTTCCGAGAACGACTTGTCGTAGGTCGTGACCACGCCGTAGTACGGCCGCTTGGGCTGCTCGAGCGAGGCCTTGATGAACGGGCCTTCGAGCTTGCCACTGGGCACATTGAACATCGCATGGGCCAGCAGGTACGTGGCGTCGTACGCCTGTGCGGCGGCCATCGGGACCGGAATGCGCCTGGTGTTGAATTTGCGCACGTAGTTGGACAGAAACGACGAGCGGCGCTCGTTGCTGGGCTCGGCGATGAAGCTCTGCGCCATCAACGCGCCTTCGGCGGCCTCCCGCGCGCCGTCGATGAACGATGGGAAGGACAGCGGCCAGGCGCCGACCTGCGGCACCTTCCAGTTCAGGGCCTGCCGGCCGCGTGCGATGACGGCGTTTTCGGGGCCCACGGTGTAGCTGAAGATGACGTCCGCGCCGGCCGCCTTGGCCTCCGACAGCTCTTTCGTCAGGTCTTTCACGCCGAGCTGGAAGCGGCCCACGTACACGGGCTTGAGGTTCCTGGTCGCCAGCGCCTTCTCCACATCCTTCACGCCCGCCTCGCCATAGCCGGTGGTGTCGTGCAGCACGGCAACCCGCTTCCAGCCCCGCGCCAGCAGGTCGTCGACCACGAAAGGCGCCTGGATGCTGTCCTTGGGCGAGGTGCGAAACACATAACTCGTGGCCGGCGGATAGGTCGAGGTCAGCGGCGAGCCGGTGGCGCAGGGCACGATCAGCGGCAATTTCGCGTCATTGAAAACTGCCAGTGAATTCATCGCCACACCGGTGTTGCAGAAGCCGATGGTGGCGACCACCTTTTCATGGACGAGGGCCTGGGATTGCGAACGGCCGATGTCCGGATTGGCCTGGTCGTCCTTGATCACCAGTTCGAGCGAGCGGCCAAGGTACCCGCCCACGGCATTGATTTCGTCGACGGCCATCTTCACGCCGTTGAGCATGGGCAGGCCGAAATCGGCCGATGGCCCCGTGAAAGGGCCGATGACGCCGATGCGGATCGGCGCGGCGGCAGGCGCGGACTGCTGTGCAGCGGCTTGGGCGGCCAGTCCAAAACCCATCAACAGAACAATGAATCGGCGATTTGGATGAGGCATTTGGATTGAGCGCTTTGGAGGAAAGGCCGAGCCTAATTTCTTTGTACCGCCTTCAATAGCTAGGGTATGCCCAGTCAATTGCGCTCAACTTCCGTCTTTTGTTGCCGATTCATCACGAGCAATGGAGGCTGAAGATTTCGCAGACCCAGGGGCCACGGTGGACCCACGCCACGCGAGGGCTGCGCCGACTCGGTGAGGGGTCCGTCACTGGGCGGTCTCGAGCCCCGTCTCAGGGTTTCCGATGAAAGGCTCCCGAAAAGTGTGAATGAGGCCCGTCACACGGGCGTCACCAGCTATGAAAACAATAGCATTCACCTGCGCAACGCAGAAGCTTCCTCGTAAACGCTATATCTAGCCCGACTCTTGCTAAGCAAAATTCCTGACGGATTTCCTGTCACGCAAGATCGAGGACACACAGAGCAATGAACCCCAAGCGTTTCCAACAGCCCGTGGCGGCACTGGTTCTGGGCGGCGCATCGATCGCCGCGGCCTTCCTCGGGGCCGTGTCGCCGGCCCATGCGTTCTCGAACCCGCCGATCCAGGTCGCGCAGGGCATCGAATACATGTGCGGCGGCGCCGCCAAGGGCGAGGCCGCCTTCCTGGAAATGGTCGCGCCGCGATGGGCCGCGACCATCGACTTCCGCGTGAACGACGGCAAGGGCGCGCAGCAGGCCGGCTTCCCGGCCAAGGCGGACATTCAGGTGCGCCAGAAATACACAGGCCAGACGGTGATGCAGGTGCAGACCCAGGCGCCTTACATGCTCGCGCGGCTCGAGCCGGGCGCCTACGACGTCGACGTGACGCTGGGCGGGCTCACGCTCACGCAGCAGCTGGTCGTGATCGCCGGCATCCCGGCGCGCGCCTCGTTCGTCTGGCCGTCGAACTTCGACATGGCCTCGATCGCACCGCCGCTGCCCCAGACGCAGGCGCTGGCGCAGACTTCCGCGCGCTGACCCGGCGCGGGCCGCTGCGGCCCGCGCGCCGTTAAGTTTTCCTTAAGTCGTGCCCGGCACAGTGCTTTCCTGAGTGGCCTGTCGCCACCACCGCCCGGAAAGGAAGGCTTCGATGTCTCTCACCACCACCACCCCCCTGTTTCTGTTCTCGCACGCGCGGCCCATCGCCGCGGCGACGGGCGCCGCCTTGCTCGTGCTGCTCGGCGGTGCGCTCTCGGCGCAGCCGGCCCAGGCCGCGGTGAACCCGCCGATCCTCATGGCGCACGGCGTCGAGTACATGAGCGGCGGCATCGGCCGGGACGAGGCGCAGCTGATGGAAACCGTGTCGCCGCGCTGGCCCGCGAGCTTCGAATTCGCGATCAAGGACGGGCGCCGCGCCGACTTCGCGGCCGGCGTGCATGTCACCGTGCGCGACAGCCACGGCACCGCGCTGCTCAACAACGTGGTCTCGGGCGGACCGTTCATGGTGGCGCGGCTCGAGCCGGGCCGCTATGAAGTGGAGGCTCGCATCGGCGGCCAGACGCTCA
Organism: Variovorax sp. FW301-JW7; assembly: GCF_058788795.1. NCBI lineage: Bacteria > Pseudomonadati > Pseudomonadota > Betaproteobacteria > Burkholderiales > Comamonadaceae > Variovorax > Variovorax sp. FW301-JW7. The sequence goes on along the minus strand of NZ_JBYTBC010000009.1, from coordinate 39,598 downwards.
AGCAAACGCTGCAGGTGTCGCTGGGCGCGCCGGCCAAGGCCGTGTTCGAATGGCCGGCGGGCACCGACATGGCCTCCGCCGGCACGCGCACGGTGCGGTAAGCACAGCGGCACCGCGCCGCAACGGACACCGAACCGTCACGCCCGCGGCGCCCCAACGCCCGCTATCCGGTTGCCTTGCGCTATAGAAAAAATAGCGACCCAGGCAGCTTTCGACGCCTTGAATGCGCGGCATGCGCCTTGCAGATGACGTGTCCCGGGCCATGCCCGCGCCTCCCCCGCCCTGATGCCGATCCGTCCCCTGAGCGTCCTGACCGCGCTGCTGCACGTCTACATCGCGCTGCGCCTGCTGCCCGCGCTGGCGTCGCTCACGCCTGCGTGGCCGCTCGCGCTCGTGCTGCTGGCGGTGTCGGCGGTCACGATGCCGCTACCGTTCGTGTCGCGCAGCCAGAAGGCCGGCCGCAAGGCGAAGCCCGCGGGCGAAACGCTGCACTGGATCGGCCTGATCAGCATGGGCTGGTTCTCCTCGCTGTTCATCCTGACGCTGGTGCGCGACTTCGGCCTGCTGCTGGCCTGGCTCGCGAGCGCGCTCGGCGGCCTGCTGGTGCCCTGGGACAAGGTCGGGCCCTGGAGTGCGCTGGCGGTGCTGGCGCTGGCCACGGGCGTGTCGCTCATCGGCTTCGTCAACGCGCGTCGCACGGCCGGCGTGAAGCAGGTCGACGTGCCCATTCGCGGCCTGCCCGCGGCGCTGGCCGGCTTCACGATCGCCCAGCTCAGCGACATCCACGTGGGTCCGACGATCCGCAGCGGCTACATCCAGCGCATCGTCGATGCGGTGAACGGGCTCGGCGCCGACGCCATCGCGATCACCGGCGACCTGGTGGACGGCAGCGTGCCCGAACTGCGCGAGCACATCGCGCCGCTGGCGGGCCTGCGCGCGCGCCACGGCACCTTCGTGGTCACGGGCAACCACGAGTACTACGCGGGCGCGCATGCCTGGATCGACGAGCTGCGCCGCCTCGGACTGAAGGTGCTGCTGAACGAACACGTGGTGCTGCAGACGCGCAACGTGCGCGGCGCGCAGACCGACGAAGAGCTGTTCGACAGCGCCCTGGTGCTGGCCGGCGTGACCGACTTCACCGCCGGCCACTTCGATGCCGCGCACGCAAGCGATCCGCATCTGGCGCTGTACGACGCGCCGCCGCTGGTCCACACGCGCGTGCTGCTGGCGCACCAGCCGCGCAGCGCACCGGTGGCGGCCGCGGCCGGCTACCAGCTGCAGCTGTCGGGCCACACGCACGGCGGCCAGTTCTTCCCGTGGAACCTGTTCGTGCCGATGCAGCAGCCGTTCACGGCCGGCCTGCACCGGCTGCACGACATGTGGATCTACGTGAGCCGGGGCACCGGCTACTGGGGGCCGCCGAAGCGTTTCGGCGCGCCGTCGGAAATCACGCTGGTGACGCTGGTCCCGGCGCCACCCTGAAACGCAGCGGCGTCAGGCCTGCAGTTCGGCCAGCAGCCGCCGTGCGTTCGAGGTGGCGGCGGCGTGGATCGGCTTCAGGCCTTCGCGCGCAATGCGCACCGCCACACCCGTGAGCTGACCCGCCGTGCTGGCGCCGCGCGCCGTGGCCTGCACGAGCGCGTCGCCATGCGTGGCCGCCTGGGCCGGCGTGAAGCTGCCGGCCAGCGAGAAGAGGGCGGTGGTGCCCTGCAGCCATTGCTGCCACGCGCGCTGGGCCAGCGAGGCCTGGCTGCTGTGCCATTGCTTCGCCATCGCCAGGCCCGATTCGCTCGCCGCGGCGAGCTTTTCGTGGCCCATCAGCTGAAATTCTGCGAGATCGGCGGCGCTGGGCGTAAGCCCGGCTCTCGCGATGCGCTCGGTGCGCATGCGGATCACCGTGCCTGACGACAGCAGGGTTTCGTGGGTCTTGAGGGCCAGGTCGACCCATTGCATCAGCGGGCTGGCCACGCGGGCGGTGGTACTGAAGGACGACATGGGAAGAGGGCACGTAGGGGAACAGAGGGGCACTATAGGCCTGCAAAGTGAAAATTGTTGCAGTGCAACAATTCCTGACCGTCATTTCACCGATCGATTGCTTTCTGCGGGCAATATTTAACGTTTGTTGTGGTTGTTGCCGGCATCTGCGCGCAAGCGCCGTGCACGCGCCTCGGTGACGAGGTAGGCGACCAGCGCCACGGCCAGCGGCAGCAGGTAGTACAGCGCGCGGTAGGCCAGCAGCGCGCCCAGCAGCCGGGTTTCCGCCACTTGGTGCGCCAGCAGCGCGACGAACACCGCCTCGAGCACGCCGAGCCCCGCCGGCACATGCGTGACCACGCCCGCCACGGCCGCGACCAGCAGCACCGCGAGCACCTGCGGATACCCGACCTCGCCCTGCAGCAGCACCCAGATCACGCCGCCGATGAGCGACCAGTTGACGCAGGACAGCGCCAGCTGCAGCAAGGCCATCGGCAAGCCCGGCGTGCGCAGCGCATGGCCGCGCACGCGCCAGACGTGGCCATCGGAGAACGCGCACAGCGCCAGGTACGCCAGCGACACCATCAGCAGCACCGCGCCGAGCAGGCGCAAGCCGCCGCCGTCGATCTTCCAGTCGGGCGGCAGCGCCATCGGCCAGAAGCAGAACGCTGCGCCGGCCACCACGAGGTAGCCGAGCCAGTTGGTCAGCATGCTGAAGCCCAGCACGCGCGTGATGGTCTCGTTGCCGAGCCCCAGGCGCGAGTACAGCCGGTAGCGAAAGGCCACGCCGCCCACCAGCGAGCCGAAGTTGAGGTTGAAGGCGTAGCTGATGAAGGTCACGCCAACCACGGTGCCCGCGCCGAGCCGGTGCTTCGTGAGGTGGCGCCCGAGCAGGTCGTAGGTGCTGTAGAGCGCGAAGCTGGCGGCGGCCAGCGCGCCGGCCGCGAGCAGCGTGAGAGCCGGCAGCGCGCGCAGCGCAGCGAACACCTCGGCCCAGTCGATGGTGCGCGCCTGCTTCAGCAGCAGCCAGGCGATGCCGCCGAAGAAGGCCCAGATCGCCACGCGCCGCACCCATGGCCACCAGGGCCGGTGCGTGAGCGCGAGCGAGGCGCTCATGCGGTCTCCGTGCGCGCCGTGCCTTCGTCGCCGGCGCGCTTCTTCTGCTGCGCCATCAGGTCGGTCGCCTCGGCCGGCGTGAGACGCGGCACGTGGCGTGGCAGGCGGTTGAACCACGACGGGTACCAGCGCAAGAAGTGGAAGACGAAGAAGCTGCGCACCAGCCGCCAGCCGCTCCACTCGCTGGCCAGGTCGTCCGGGCCGATCTGCTTGCAGCTGTGCTGCATGAGATGGTCCATGCGCTCCCACAGCAGGTGGTTGAACGCGGTGTCGCGCACGACCACGTTGGCCTCGAGGTTCAGCGACAGGCTCAGCGGGTCGAGGTTGCTCGAGCCCACGGTGCTCCAGCGGTCGTCCATGAGCGCGACCTTGCCGTGCAGCGGGCGGTCGCAGTACTCGTAGATGCGCACGCCCGCGTGCAGCAGGTGGTGGTACAGCATGCCGGCGGCCGTCTTCACGATCGGCATGTCGGGCTCGCCCTGCAGGATGAGGCGGACATCGACGCCGCGCCGCGCCGCGCGCCGCAGCTCCTTGATGAGCCGGTAGCCCGGAAAGAAGTACGCGTTGGCGATCACGATGCGCTCGCGCGCGGCGCGGATCGCGGCGCGGTAGTGGCGCTCGATGTCGTTGGTGTGGCGGCGGTTGTCGCGCGTGACGAAGATCGCGTCGGCCTCGCCCGCCGCGGCCTGCAGTTGCGACACGGGCGGCGCCTGCTTCAGCCTTCGACGGAACCAGCCCACGCCCTTGCCGCCGACCGCGATGGCACGCAGCACGAACTGATGGATCTCCGCCACGATCGGCCCCGCCAGCTCGACCGCGTAGTCCTGCTTGGCCTTGGGGCCGAAGTCGAGCAGGTGATCGGCCGAGTAGTTGATGCCGCCCACGAAAGCGCGCTCGCCGTCGACCACCACGATCTTGCGGTGCATGCGGCGGAACACGTTGAGCCGCTGGCCCAGGAAGCGCTGGCCCGGGTCGAACACGCGCACCTTGACGCCCGCCGTGGCCAGGCTTTCGAGGTATTCGCGCGAGAGGTCGGGCGAGCCGAAGCCGTCGATCATCAGGTCGACCTTCACGCCGCGCTGCGCCGCCGCGCGCATGGCCGCGTGCAGCGCCAGGCCCACCTTGTCCTCGAAGAGGATGAAGGTCTCGATGATCACTTCGCGCTGCGCCGCGCCAATGGCCTCGAACACGCGCGGAAAGAATTCCTCGCCGTTCTCCAGCAGGTCGATGCGGTTGCCGCCGGTCCAGTGGCCGGCGCGCTCGGGGGTGTCACGCATGGGGGCCTCGGTGCTCACAGGTCGATGTCCGCCACCAGCGGGGCGTGGTCCGACAGATGCGACCAGGGCCGGCGCGGCAGCACCACGGGCGCGTGCGCGCCCGCGTTGCGCACGTAGATGCGGTCCAGCGGCAGCAGCGGCAGGCGCGCCGGAAAGGTGCGCGCGGCGCGGCCGTGGGCATGCACGAACACCTCGCGCAGCGACGCGCCTTCGGCCAGCACGTCGTGCGCGCGGGCGCGCCAGTCGTTGAAGTCGCCCGCGACGATCAGCGGCGCGTCGGCCGGCACCTCGTCGCGCACGATGTGGCACAGCAGTTCCAGCTGCTGCTGACGGTGCGCCTCGGCCAGCCCGAGGTGCGCACAGATCACATGCACGTCGACCGTGCGCCCGGGCAGGCGCAGCACGCAGTGCAGCAGGCCGCGCTTCTCGGGGCCGCTCACCGACACGTCGTGGTTGCGGAAATGCACGATCGGAAACTTCGACAACACGGCGTTGCCGTGGTGCCCCTTCGGATACACCGCGTTGCGCCCGTAAGCGAACTGCGGCCACATGGTGTCGGCCAGGAATTCGTAGTGCGGCGCCTCGGGCCAGTTGTTCACGGTGCGCGAATGGCGCGCGTGCGTGCCCATCACCTCCTGCAGGAACACCACGTCGGCGCCCACGGTGCGCACCGCATCGCGCAGCTCCGGAAGGATGAAGCGGCGGTTGAGCGCCGTGAAGCCCTTGTGGGTGTTCACGGTCATGACCTTGAGCGAGGTCGGCGGGGCGGCCAGGGCCGGCTCAGGCAGCGCAGAAGAAGGGGAAGAGGACATCGGTGCTGTCGTTGTACGTGGCCGCGCCCGCGCCGACTGTAGGAACGCGCCACCTTCTTCGCGTGCCTTTCACGCAAGGGCGGCGGGCTCCTACAGGCAGGCCTGCCGCCCCCCCACACAGCGCCCGAAACGAGGCTCCTACGGTGATTTCAAAGCCGATGCCATCCCACTCACTGGACAAGCACTCGCGCTTTGCCTTTTCTTCATCTCCCGAAAGGAGCATTCCATGATGACCACCCTGCAACGCCTGACGATCCCCGCCGCACTGCTCGCCGCCCTGCTGGGCGCCGGCACCGCACAGGCCCAGAAGCCGGCACCTGCTGAACCGATGGCGGGCGATAGCGCGATGCCCGCCTCGCGCGAGGCCGTGAAGGCCGAGGCCCGCGCGCAGAACCGCAACAACGCCAACAGCGTGGTGCCCAAGGGCGAGGCCAGCACCACCGTGAACCACCAGCCCAACGCGATGCCGTCGCCCACCGGCGAGCGCTCGCGCGCGGAGGTGCGCGCCGAGGCGCAGCACGTGAAGCCGCGCTTCGGCCAGCCGGGCGAACGCCCGGCGGTGCCGACCAACCCGACCGAGAAGACGGGCACGCCGCAGTAACACCGCGCCCGCCCACGAAAAAGCCCGCGATGCGCAAGGCATCGCGGGCTTTTTCCTGCCCTTTCCTGGAGGCCGGCTCCCTTCAGCCGGCCGCCCGGTCGTCAGCTCTTGGCAGGCGCTGCACCGTGGTGGCCTTCATGCCCACCGCGATGGAAGCGATGGCCGTGGCCCGCGAACTTCGCGGTCTCGGCGTCGAAGGTCTTCTGCTGCTCGGGCGTCAGCGCGGCATAGAAGGTCTTGGTCGCTTCGGCGCGCTTGGCGAACCGGGCGCTGCGCTCGGCCTGGCGGGCCTGCATGTGCTCCAGGCGCTGGGGCGTGGTCAGCTTCGCGAACTCGGCGCGGTCCATGCGCTGCGGGCGGGCGGCACCGGCCGGCGGCTGGCTGGCCTCGGTGAAGCTGCTCCACGCGCCTTCCTGGGCGCTGGTGAGCTTGAGCTTGTCCTTCAGCGCGGCCATGCGCTTGGCACGGTGCTCCTTCATGCGCTCCATGCGCTGGGCCGGGTCCATGCGCTGGTGCTGCGCCTTGGGTGCGGCGGTGGCGTCGGCGGGGGCCGTGGCGGCCGTGGGTGCGGCCGTCGACGGCGTGGTGGCGGCCGGCGCCTGAGCGAAGGCACCCGAAGAGGCGAGGGCGGCCGAACCCAGCAGGCTGGCCCAGACGATGCGTTGGCGAAGAGAGATCATGAGAGTCGCTTCCTTTCGAAGAAGTCCGCCACCAAAGGGCAGCGGGTGAGACGAAGTGTGGAACGTCTCTGTAACGCGTCCGTGAGCCGAACGTGAGCGTGCGTAAAGAAGCATGAACCGCAGCGCGGTCCTGCCGCCTGCAGCGTGACTTATTTGGGCCGGGGCGCCTTCAACCCGCGGTCGGGCGCCTGCAGCTTGCCGGCGCGAACCGAACGTCGCGCCGACTTGCGGCAGGCGAGCGACCACAGGCTCAACCCAGCTTGCCGTTCTGGAAGTCGTGCACCGCCTGCTTGATCTGTTCCTGTGTGTTCATCACGAAGGGGCCGTACTGCGCGATGGGCTCGTTCAGCGGCTTGCCGGCGATCAGCAGCGCGCGCGCCGGGCTGTGGTTGCTGGCGCCGGCGCGCAGCACCGTGCCGTCGCTGCCGGGGTCGTTCGCCAGGATGGCCATGCGCCGCGTCGGCACCTCGCTGCCCGCGATCCACAGCGACTCGCGGAACACGTAGACCAACGCGTTGTGGTCGGGCGGCAGCGGCTGCGCGAACTCGGCGCCGGGCGGCAGCGTGATGTCCAGGTACAGCGGCTGGGTGTGCGCGCGCTGCTCCGCGCCCACGACGCCGTGGCTGGTGCCGGCGATCACGCGCACATGCGCACCGCTGGCGGTGGTGAACTCGGGGATCTCGTGGCTCTGGATGTCGCGGTACCAGGGCTCGCGCATCTTGTCCTTCGCCGGCAGGTTGAGCCACAGCTGGAAGCCTTCCATCAGGCCTTCTTCCTGCTCGGGCAGCTCGCTGTGCACGAGGCCGCGGCCGGCCGTCATCCATTGCACGCCGCCGTTCTCGAGCAGGCCTTCGTGGCCCGCGCTGTCGCGGTGGCGCATGCGCCCGGCGATCATGTAAGTGACCGTTTCGAAGCCCCGGTGCGGGTGGTTCGGAAAGCCACCGATGTAGTCGCCCGGGTTGTCGCTGCCGAAGGCATCGAGCATCAGGTAGGGGTCGAGCCGCTTCTGCAGCGGCTGCTGCAGCACGCGGGTGAGTTTGACGCCGTCGCCGTCACTGGTGGAAACACCGGCCACGATGTGGTCGATGCCGCGCGGGGTGGCGACGGGATCGGTGGGGTGGTGGTGGGCATGAACGTTCGTCATGCCGCCCATGGTGGCACCAAAGCCCCGACCGCGCCACCGGTGGGGGCGCCCACTGCCGGTGGGGTTCAGCTCAGCGCGGCCACTGCTGGCGCTGCCAGTAGCAGTACTGCCAGCGCGTCTCGAAGCCCGCGCGGCGGTACAGGGCCAGCGCCGGCTGGTTCTGCGCGTCGACCTGCAGGAATACGCGCTCGACGCCGCGCGCCAGTGCCGCCTGCGCCAGGCCGGCGAGCACGCGCCCGGCCAGGCCGCGCCCGCGCTGCGACTGTTCGGTGCGCATGCCATGCACGCTGGCCCAGCCGTGGCCGAAGGCCATGGCGCCGGCCGCCACGGTGGCGCCGTTTTCGCGCACGCTCGCAAAGAGCGAACCCGTGGCGCGCGACAGCGAGCGCACGCGGTGCACGCCATCGACCGGGTCGAAACCCTCGCCGAGGAACAGCGCGGCCCAGGCCGGGTCGGGTGTCGCGTCGACATCGGCCAGCCGCACGTCCGCCGCGACGAGGTCGCGCATGCGCCGTGCCAAGCCGGTCTGCACGCAGATCGGGCTGTCGGCCACGTAATGCCGGCGGGCGAGTTCGGCGCGCAGCGTGTCGAAGCAGGCAGCGTCGGCCAGCCGCAGCGCGGGCGCGACCTGGCGGCTGTCGCAGCGGTCTTCGATGCGGTCCAGCGTGGCGGGCTCGACCGGGTCGCGGTGCAGCGGCACGGCGGAGCGGGCACGTTTGACGGTGCCGCGGTCGAAGGGCAGCAGCCAGCCGTCGAGTTCCTCGCAGGCTTCGGGTGCGACCGCCGCGACGGTGGCGCGCTCGATGGCTTCGATGTCGTGCGGGGCAATGCTCATTGCACGGCTTCCGGCGGCGCGTACTTGGCCGCGGCCACGCTCTTGAGCAGCGCCTCGCGCTGGTTGCGGCTGATGCCGCGCACGCTCTCGGCCACCCACTTGGTTCGGTCGGGATCGATCTGGCCGTCGCGCCGCCATTGCTCGAGCACGGCCTGCGGCTTGTGCAGCATGGCCGCGAGCCAGACCGCCTGCGCCGGCTCGAGCGTGCGCGCGCTGCGCTTGAAGTAGCGCCGCGCCGCGGCCTCGCCGCCGCACAGGTTGCCGCCCCACGGGGCGTTGTCGAGGTACAGCTGCAGAATGCGGGCCTTGCCCAGCGTCTGTTCCATCTCGACCGCGTAGAGCAGCTCGCGCAGCTTGCGCTCGGCCGTGCGGTCGCTGCCGGTGACCAGCAGCTTGGCCAGCTGCTGCGTGAGCGTGCTGCCGCCGCGCCGGGTCTGGCCGGGCTTCTGGTTGTGGTCGATCGAGGCGAGGATCTCGGTCAGGTCGTAGCCGGCGTGGCTGAAGAAGCGCTGGTCTTCCGCCGCGATGACGGCGCGCGCCAGCCAGCTGTCGTTGGCCAGCTTGGCCGACGGGCCGCAGCTGGTGCGCGCGCCCAGCATGGCCTCGGTGCCAAGCCCCTCGACGGTGAACTGGCTGATGGCCGGCTGCACCGCGAAGGTGGCGTCGGGCAGCAGCAGCTGCGCCTGCAGCGCCAGCGTGCCGCCGATGCGGGCGCGCTGCAGTTCGGGCAGCGCCGGCACCAGCACGGCATACCAGCGGGCGATGGGCGCGTCCTGCACGCGGACGTCGAGTTGCAGGTTCTTCGGCGCCAGGCGGCCGGTCCAGGTGCCCTGCAGCAGGGCGTTGCTGTCGGCTGCCTGCGGCGTGGCCTCGAAGGTGCCGGCCAGCGTGTTGCCGTCGCGCCGCACGGTGGCCACCAGCCGCTCGACCTTGATGGGCTGTGTACCGAGCGCAGGCACGTCGGCGCTGCACGGCGCGCAGCGCATCTGCTGCTGGCCGGTTTTGTCGTCCCAGGTGAAATGCACGGTGCCGAAGCGGGTGTCCAGCGCGTGGCCGTTCAGCCGCGGCGCGAACCAGGACGAGGTGGCCAGGCGCACCGCAGTCGGCACGCCGACCTCGAAGTCGAGCGGACCGGCCTTGACCGTGGTGCTCCACTCGCCCGCGGAGGGGGCAAGGGCGATCTTGGCTATCAGGAAGATAGCCACCAGGGCTGTCAGCACCAGGGCCAGCAGCCCGTAAATCACGAATCTCAGGGTCTTCTTCACAAACACGTTCTCATCACATCGGTCTTGCCACGGTGACAGCTTGCCACGGACCGTGCGACTGGCCGCTGGCCGCCGCCCAGTACCAAGCCGAAGTGTCGGTGAAAGCCGTGCCTTGGGCGTCGACGATGCGCTCGCAGACGCGGAAATTTGCCGTACCGTGCCGTTGCGCCACAAAACAGCGCCACATCCGCTCCTGCGCGTCGCGTTCCAGCCGCGCCTGCTTGATGCGGTAGCCCAGCGCGCGGTAGCAGTCGGCGGCCGGATGCAGCATGCGCGTGGGCCGGTTCACGGCGCGCATCACCAGCGTCTGCTGGCCGTCGGTCATGCGGCCGATGGCGCCCGGAAAGCGATCGGCAAAGCGCTGCTCGACCTCGCTCAGCGCCAGCGGGCGCAGCGGCACGCCGTCCCACTGGCTGGGCCATTCGTGGGAACCCACGGCGTCAGCCTCTTCAGCGGGCGCGCGCAGCGCCGCCGCAGCCGACCAGAGCACGCACAGCAGCATCGCCAGCGCGAACGCGCTCTTGTGGCCCACGCGGTTGATGAAATGGTTGGCGAACCAGCGCTCAACGAACGGTATCGACACGGCGGCCTCCTTCGGCGGTGATCAGGCCCGGCAGCGGGCGTTCGAGCTCGATGCGCGGCGCCACGCGCGCCGGCACCATCAGGCGCGCGATGGCGCCGCACACCACGGCCAGCAGCACCAGCCCCAGCGCGTTGTGCGCCCAGGGCGCGAGCGCGTGGCCGGCGCCTTCGCAGGCGATCAGCACGCTGTTGCGCACGATGTTGCCGGCCAGCACCAGCAGGCCGACCGCCGGCAGGCGGCGCAGGAAGGCGCGGTCGCTGCGCCGCGCCCACAGCGCGACCGCGCAGGCCGTGAAATAGCCCAGCCACACCATCTGCACGCCCGAGCAGGGCGCGTCGACGATCACCAGGCGGCCGTCGACCATCAGCGTCGCGCCTTCGCGCGCCACCTCGAAACCCGGCGCGAGCAGCCAGCGGCTGGCCTCGGCCGTCACCACGCGCAGCGGGTAGCCGGCGTAGAACTGCAGCGACGACAGCAGCGGCAGCGCCAGCACCGACAGCCCGGCCACCGGCAGCGCCGCCACGCCACGCGGCAGGAAGGCCAGCAGCCCGGCCGCGAGCGACAGCACCGCCACCAGGCCCGAGGCCAGCGGCGGCAGCGCGGGCAGGCCACCGAGCCCCGTGCGCAGCAGCGTGGCGAGCACGGTGCCGGCTCCGGCCAGCGCCAGCCAGCCCAGGCGCGGCGAGGCGCGCAGCTCGCGCCGGCACTGCCAGGCCAGCGCCGCCAGGGTGACCAGCGCCACGAGGCCCAGCGGATCGTCGGAACCGTCCTGCAGGCGGCGCGCCATCCAGGCCCAGGTGGGCGCGAGCGCGGCGCACTGCAGCGCGAGCCAGCCGAAGGCCGGCGTGCGGTCGATGCGGATGGCCCAGTCCACGACGCGCGGATGGTGGTGGGCCAGGGTTGCCAGAGACATGGTCGTGCGTCCTGTGTTCAAGCAGTAAAGCGGCGCGGATCGTTGCGGCGCGCGCGGCGGCGCAGCATGGCCAGCATCGACAGCACCACGGCGATCGCGCCCAGCGTTTCCGGCTCCGGCGTGCTCGGCACCTCGGCGCCCAGTGCCAGGTCGCTCACGCCCTGGGGCATCGGCAGCGGCTGGTTCACGTCCACGCTGTTCTGCGGCGCCACGTTGCGCACCACCTTGTCCACCGCGATGAAGCTGGTGTACTGCGTGAGCAGGCTGTACTTCAGGCCCAGCTCGGTGATGCGGTCCTTGAAGGCGGCGCTGCCCTCGAGCGCTTCCTGGTCGCTCAGGCTCTGGATGCGGTGGCGTGCCCACAGCGTGCGCAGCGCGGCGGTGTCCTGGCGCGTCTGCGGCGTGATGCGCACTTCCTCGCGGTACGGGCCGGTGGCGGCCTGGCCTTCGATGATCACGCGGCCCTTGGCCTCGCCACGCCACTTGCCGAACACGATCACGGGGCGCTCGCCCAGCACGTCGGGCAGCGCCTGCGGCTCCACGTCGTACACGTCCAGCCCGCCGAAGGTGGCCTTCACGTTCGTGAGCACGGGTGACTCCACCATGCGGCGAAAGCGCGCGGCCTGCTCGGGTGCCTGCACCGGGTCGGTGATGATGAAGGGCTCGCCCATGCCGGCGCGCGCGATGCCTTCCATGAGGCTGCGGTTCACCGACGAGCCGATGCCGAAGGCGAACACGTTGGCCTTGGAGAGGTTGTTGCGCACCAGCTCGAAGGCTTCGCGCTCGACCGTCACGTAGCCGTCGGTCACCACCACCACGGTGCGCGACACGTTCGTGGCCTTGGGTTCGGCGTACACGCGCTTGAGCGCCGGGATCAGCTCGGTGCTGCCGCTGCCGCTGTAGTTCTTGATGGTGGCGAGCGCCTGCTCGATGTTGGCGCGCGTGGCCGGCACCGACTGCGGCGACAGCATCTTGTTGCTGCCCGAGAACAGCAGCACGTTGAAGGTGTCGCTGGGGCGCAGGCCGCCGATCAGGCGCTCGAGCACGGTCTTGGCGGTATCGAGCGGAAAGCCGTGCATCGAGCCCGAGATGTCGACCACGAAGATGTAGTCGCGCGGCGAGATGGCGCTGGCGGTCACGGCCTTGGGCGGCTCGACCATGGCGAGAAAGAAGTTTTCTGCGTTCTCGCCCTGGCCCTTGTAGAGCATGAGGCCCGACTCGATCTTCTCGCCCGCCAGGCGGTAGTCGAGCACGAAGTCGCGGTTGTCGGCGGGGCGGCCGTCGGCACCGAGCGTGATGTCGGCGTGCTGGTCTTCGTCGCGCTTCTTCACGTCGATGGTGTGCGTGGCGGAGCGGATTTCCTTCAGGCCCATCGGCGTGTCGATGCTCGCCGTGAGCTTGAAGCTCGTGCTCGGTGCCACGCCGGCGCGCAGCGTGGGCTGCGCCGGCCACTTCGCCTGTGCGTTCTCCGACTGCGGGCTGTTGTAGCGCGGCCCGACCACGGTCGGGAACACGAACTGGTAGTTGCCCGACTGCGGCACCAGCAGCTCGGTGTAGCGCAGCTCGACCTTCACGTCGTCGCCCGGCAGGATGTTGGCGACGTTCATCTGGAACACGTTGGGCAGGTGCTGCTCGAGCAGCGCGGCGGTCTTGCCTTCCTTCTTGGCGGTGTCGTATTCGATCTTCGCCTGCTGCTTCTCGCGGATCTGCGCCGTGATCAGGCGGTCGGCCAGGCGCACGTTGAGGCCGCTCACCGCCGCCTTGGTGGAACCGGGGAACACGTACTTCGCCTCGATGGCGCGCTGGCCTTCGTTGCGGTAGGTCTGCGTGACCGTGACATCGGCGATCACGCCCGAAATCTTGACCGAGACCTCGGTGCCCTTCAGCGGCAGGCGATCGACCGAGGGGTCGTCGCTCTTGACGAAGAAGTACGGGCTCTCGGTCTTCAGGCGCGGACCGGCGGGCGCTTCCTGCGCGTGGACCGGGCGGGCGCCCATGGCGATGAAACCCACGGTGGCCAGGCTCACGGTGGCGAGCCAGAGCCAACGGCCGGGGCGTGGGGTGGTGGGGGTGTCCATGGCGGGTGTCCTTCTGCGTGCGAACTTGCACGGCCCTCACTGTCGTGAGCGTGCGAGAAGGCAGTTGGAAGGCGCGTTGAAGTCGCCACAACCGGATGCGCCGCTGTGTGAAGTCTGTGTGAAGTGCGCGGCGCGGCGGCTTCATACGGCCTTCGGATCGGCCGGAGAGCATCGGCGCCTCATCACGAAAAAACCCGCAAGAGAGGGGAGAAACCCATGCTTCAACTGTTGAAGGCCCTGCAGGCTTCGGTGCTGGTCAAGGTGGCCGGCCTGTTCTTCCTGCTGCTGGTGCTGTGCATTCCGCTGGCGCGCATCGACGACCTGAACCACGCCCGCGGCGAAAGCCAGCAGGAGGCCGCGCGCGAACTGGCCGCGTCCTATGCCGGGCCGCAAACCATGGTCGGCCCCGTGCTGCTGGTGCCGTATGTGGAGCGCTGGATGGAGCCGCTGCGCGACGCGCAGGGCAAGGTGATCGGCCAGGCCCCGCAGAGCAAGGAGATGACGCACGCCGTGTTCCCCGACAAGCTGAACATCGAAGGCAGCATGGCCACGCAGGAGCGCTACCGCGGCATCTTCCGCATTCCGTTCTACACGCTCACGGCCGCGCTCGACGGCGGCTTCGCGGGCTTCGACCCGCGCGCCGTGCCGCACAGCGAAAGCGATTCGTCGATCGAGTTCCGCCCGCCGCTGATCGCCTTTCACGTGAGCGACCTGCGCGGCCTCGACGGCTCGCCCGCGCTCACCATCGAAGGCGAAGCGCTGCGCTTTCGCCAGCGCGTGCCCGGCCTGCCCGACAACGCCACCTATGCCGACGGCATCCACGCGCCGCTCTCGGGCGCCGCGCTCGCCGCATGGCAGACGGGCAAACCGCTGACTTTCGACATGAAGCTCTCGCTGGTGGGCCAGGACACGCTCTCGATGGTGCCGATCGCCGAGGAAACCACCGCGCACCTGCGTTCCCCGTGGGCGCACCCCAGCTTCGGCGGACGCTTCCTGGCCACGCAGCGCGAGGTGACGCCGCAGGGCTTCGACGCGCACTGGCGCGTGTCCTCGCTCGTGACCACGGCGCGCGAGCAGGTGCGCGCCGGCCTGTGGGGTAGCGAAGGCGATGCCGCGCAGAACGCCGCGGCGGCCGTCGTGCGCACGGCGCCCCCGCCACGCCATGCCTCGGGCCCGCTGCAGACCTTCGACGTGTCGCTCGCGCAGCCGGTCAACGTGTATTCGATGAGCACGCGGGCCGGCAAGTACGGCGCGCTCTTCATCGGCCTGGTGCTGATGGCGGCCTTCATGTTCGAGCTGTTCCGCAAGCTGCGCCTGCACCCGGTGCAGTACGGGCTGGTGGGCCTGTCGATCGCGCTGTTCTTCCTGCTGCTGCTCGCGCTGTCGGAGAAGTTCGCCTTCTGGATGGCCTACGCGGGCGCGGCCGGTGCGAGCGTGGCGCTGCTGGCCGTGTACTTCAGCGCGGTGCTCGGCGGCTGGCAACGCGGCCTGTCGTTCGCCGCCTTCGTGGCGCTGCTGTACGGCGCGCTCTACGGCCTGCTGGCCTCGGAAAGCAATGCGCTGCTGCTGGGCGCGCTGCTGATCTTCGGCATGCTGGCCACGCTGATGCTGGTGACGCGCAAGGTCGACTGGTATGCGCTGTCGCGCCGCAACGAGGCGGCGCCAGCGGCCACGGTGGACGCATGAGACTGCTGCGCGCCCTCCCCGGCGTGCTCGGCTGGCTGCTGCTGGCCGTGCTGTGCGCCTGGGCCTGGCACCTGAAGGACCCGCATCTGCGCTTCCTGCGCGAGGAAGAGCTGCCGCTGCTGCTCGCCGCGCTGTGCGCCGCCGCCGCGATCGCCTGGCGCAGCGCACGCGGTGCGCGCCGAGTCGTGGCGCTGGCCCTGGTGGTGGGCGCGACGCTGACGGCGCTGGGCCACGAGCTGGCCTCGCGCCAGCACCGGCTGGAAGTGAACGCAGCCTCGGGCCCGGTGGCGCAGGCACTGGGTGCGCGCTTCATCGTCGGCTACGACGACGCGAGCGACCTGCGCGAGCTGGTCCGCCGGGGCCTGATCGGCGGCATCTTCGTCACCGGCCGCAACGTGAAGGGCCGCAGCGCCGACACCCTGCGCGCGGAAATCGCCAGCCTGCAGGCGCTGCGGCTCGCGGCCGGCCTGCCGCCGCTGGTGGTCGCGACTGACCAGGAAGGCGGCGGCGTCTCGCGCCTGTCGCCGATGGTGCCCCGCCAGCCGGCACTCGCCAGCCTGCTGGAGGCCGACGTGCCCGCACACGAACTGTTGCAACGTGCCCGCGCCTACGGCGCGCAGCAGGGCGGGGCGCTCGCCGCGCTGGGCATCACGCTGAACTTCAGCCCGGTGGTCGACCTGCGTCCCGGCCGCGCCCCGGGCCGCTGGGACCTGCACACCCGCATCGAGGAACGCGCCATTTCCAGCGACCCCGACGTCACCGCGCAGGTGGCGCTCGCTTACGAGCAAGGCCTTGAATCGGCTGGGGTGCGCGGAACGCTCAAGCACTTTCCCGGCCTGGCCAGCGTGACCGAGGACACGCACCACATGGGTGCCGAACTGCGCACGCCCGTGGCCCGCCTGGCCGCGCGCGACTGGAAGCCGTTTCAAGACGTGTCGAAACATTCGGATGCCGCGATCATGCTGGCCCATGTCATCCTTGGGGAACTCGACGCGGACGCGCCGGTCTCTTTCTCACGCAAAATCGTGCAGCAGGTGATTCGAGGCGAATGGGGCTTTCAGGGCCTGCTCGTCACCGACGACCTCACGATGGGCGGGGCCTACAACCGAGGTCTTTGCAACGCCACGCTGGGCGCACTCGACGCCGGGGTGGACCTGCTGCTCATCGCCTACGACCACGACAAGTATTTCGATGCCATGCACTGCGCGCTGGAAGGCGTGCGGCGCGGCGCGCTCGATCCCCGGGTGACGGAACGCCCGCGCGCGCCACGGCTCCAACCTCTTCGCTAGCCCCCATCCCATGTCCCAAGAACCTCGCCCTTCCCAACCCGCCGGTGCGCTGCGCCAGCTCCCGTGGAAACGCATCGCCGGCTGGAGCGCCATCGCGGCCGGTGCCGGCGCCGTTGCGCTGCTGGGCGCTGCCATCGTGGGGGTGGTCGCCATCTACCCGAAGCTGCCCGACATTTCCGAGCTGGCCGACTACCGGCCCAAGCTGCCGCTGCGGGTGTACACGGCCGAGGGTTCGCTGATCGGCGAGTTCGGCGAGGAGCGCCGCAACCTCACGCCCTTCGCCAACATTCCGAAGGTCATGAAAGACGCCGTGCTGGCCGTGGAAGACGCGCGCTTCTACGACCATGGCGGCGTGGACTACAAGGGCTTCGCGCGCGCGGCCGTGGCCAGCTTCAAGGGCGGACGCAAGCAGGGCGCCTCGACCATCACGATGCAGGTGGCGCGCAACGTCTACCTGAGCTCGGAGCGCACGCTCAGCCGCAAGGCGTCGGAGATCGTGCTGGCCTTCCGGCTCGAGCAGCAGCTCAGCAAAGACCAGATCCTGGAGATCTACCTGAACCAGATCTACCTGGGCAACCGCGCCTACGGTTTCGCCGCCGCCTCCGAGGCCTACTTCGGCAAGCCGCTGCAGCAGGTGACCATCGCCGAGGCCGCCATGCTCGCCGGCCTGCCGAAAGCGCCCGGCGCCAACAACCCGGTGGCCAACCCGCGCCGCGCGCGGGCGCGCCAGCTCTACGTGATCGACCGCATGCACGAAACCGGCTTCATCACCGCCGAACAGGCGGCTGAGGCCAAGAAGGAAGAACTGCACCTGCGCGACGCCGCCGACCCGAACCGCCTGCATGCCGAGTACGTGGCCGAGACGGTGCGCCAGATGATGTACGCGCAGTACGGCGACAGCATCTACACCAGCGGCATGAAGGTCTACACCTCGCTGATCGCGGCCGACCAGGCGGCGGCGTACAAGTCGCTGCGCAAGGGCATCATGGATTACGAGCGCCGTCAGGTGTACCGCGGCCCCGAGAAGTTCGTCGACCTGCCGGCCAGCGGCCAGAAGGAAATCGACGAGGCGGTGGACGAAGCCCTGGCCGAGCACCCCGACAACGGCGACGTGATCTCGGCCGTGGTGCTGGAAGCCAGCGCCAAGGAAGTGACCGTGGTGCGCGCCAACGGCGAAGCCTTCGAAATTTCGGGCGAGGGCCTGAAGCCCGCGCAGTCCGGCCTGGCCGCGAAGGCGCCGCCGAACATCAAGATCCGCCGCGGCGCCGTGATCCGCGTCGCCAGGACGCCCAAGAACACCTGGGAGATCACGCAGCTGCCCGAAGTGGAGGGCGCCTTCATCGGCATGGACCCGCGCACGGGCGCCATCACGGCGCTGGTCGGCGGTTTCGACTTCGGCAAGAACAAGTTCAACCACGTCTCGCAGGCCTGGCGCCAGCCGGGCTCGAGCTTCAAGCCCTTCATCTACTCGGCCGCGCTCGAAAAGGGCTTCACGCCCGCCACCGTGGTGAACGACGCACCGCTGGTGTTCGACGCCGCCGCCAACGGCGGCCAGCCCTGGGACCCGAAGAACTTCGACGGCGGCTTCGAAGGCCCGATGCCGCTGCGCAACGCGCTCATGAAGTCGAAGAACCTCGTCACGCTGCGCGTGCTGCAGTCGATCGGCGCGCCCTATGCGCAAGACTGGGTCACCAAGTTCGGCTTCGACAAGGACAAGCACCCAGCCAACCTGCCGATGGGCCTGGGCGCCGGCTCGGTCACGCCGATGCAGATGGCGGTGGGCTATTCGGTGTTCGCCAACGGCGGCTACCGCGTGAACCCGTACCTCGTGACCCGCGTGACCGACCTCAAGGACAAGGTGCTGATGGAAACCGAGCCCCCGGTGCTCGACGAAAGCCGCCGCGCCATTCCCGCGCGCAACGCGTTCATCATGGAATCGCTGCTGCAGAGCGTGGTCAAGGGCGGCTCCGGCTTCAAGGCCTACCAGGCGCTCAAGCGCGACGACCTGTTCGGCAAGACCGGCACCACCAACGACTCCTTCGACACCTGGTTCGCGGGCTTCCAGCCCACGCGCGTGGGCATCGCCTGGGTCGGCTACGACACGCCGCGCCAGCTCGGCGTGCGCGGCGAGACTGGCGGCAGCCTGAGCCTGCCGATCTGGATCGGCTACATGCAGTCGGCGCTGCGCGGCGTGCCCGTGACCCTGCCGGCCGAACCGCCCGGCGTGGTCAACGTCGACGGCGAGTGGTACTTCGACGACTTCACGCCGGGCCACAACGTGGCGAGCCTGGGCCTGGAAAGCGCCGAGCAGCCGATACAGCCGGTCGAAGTGCTGACGGGCCCGCCGATCGGTGCGCCGCCACCGCCCGAGGAACGCAACCGCATTCTTGATTTCTTCCGCTAGCCAGCGGCGAGATCACCCAAGGACGCGGGGGACGCGCGGTGCCTACACTTGGTACCGCGGCCCCCGCTTCTTTTTTGTCTCTCCCCTTTTTTCGCATCCATGGAAATCCTCACCCTGGTGGCCCTGATCGCCGCCGGCTTCTACATCCTCAAGTCCAAGGAACAGCGCCAGCGCATCGCGCTGCTCGGTCGCCATCTGGGCCGCTACCAGATCGAAAAGCTGATGGAGAGCCTGACCCAGGGCTACCTGCGCTGCCTCGGTGAAGACGACGCCGAGCGCCGCCAGCAGATCTGGCACCTGCTCGACGCCACCGAGGAAAAACTCGCCGCCCAGTTCGAAACCTTCGCCGCCGAACTGGCGCGCGAACCCGAAGCGGACACACGCGTGAGCCGCCTGCCGGTGGCCTTGCCGTTCGCCACCACGCTGTTCCCTTCCGCCAGCTTCGACCTGCGCGAAGCACTGCGCATTCATGCGCGCGGCATCGCGGGCGTGGCGAAAAATGCGGCAGGCCGGTCGCCGAAATCGAAGGCCTTCACGATGTCGGCCGAGCTGTTCCTGATGCAGCACACCTGCCACTGGTTCTGCAAATCGAAGGCCGTGGCCTCGGCGCGCATGCTGGCGCGGCACCAGACCTCGTACGAACAGCTGCTCGAGGCCGTGAGCCCCGAGACGCGCGAGGCCTACCGCGTGCTCGTGGGTCAGTGATGCGTTGACAGCAGCGGCAGCGTGAGCGTCGCCACAGCGCCACCACGCGTCGCGTTGCCCAGGTCGATGCGGCCCCGGTGCAGCGTCGCAATTTCCTTCACGAACGCCAGCCCCAGCCCCGTGCTCTTCTTCTGGCTGTGCGGCCGGGCGAGCGAATAGAACTTCTGGAAGACCTTGTCCTGCGCGTAGTCCGGGATGCCCGGGCCGTGGTCGCGCACGTTGATGCGCGCCAGGCGCGCTGTGGTTTCCAGCGTCAGCAGCACCTCGCTGTCGGGCGGTGAAAAGTCGAGCGCGTTGTCAAGCAGGTTGCTGATCGCGCGGCGCAGCAAAAACGGATCGCCCTCGACGCGCGCAGGCTCGCGAATGTTCACGATCAGCTGGATGCCGCGCCGGCCCGCGGCGGGTTGCGCGCTGGCGGCAATGTCTTCGATCAGCGGGCCCAGCGCCACGGGTTCGGTGCGGTCGAGGGTGCGCCGCGTCTCGAGCGCGGTGAGCTCCATCATGCGGTCGACGATTTCCTGGATGCGCTGGGTTTCGCGTTCGATGTTCTTCAGGAAACGTTCGCGCTGGTCGTGCGGCATCTGCGGTTCCTGCAGCAGCTCGGCCGCGCCGCGGATGGCCGAGAGCGGGCTCTTCACTTCGTGCGTGAAGGTCTGCACGTAGTCGGCCACGTAGTTGCGCCCGGTGAGCGCGTCGCGCATTTCGCCGAAGCCGGTGCGCACCGCGTCGACGGCACGCCTTGCCATGCGCGACAGGCTGAGGCTGCGCTGTGCGCGCACCCAGGTCCAGTAGTCGCGGATCAGGCCGAAGGGCCGCACCAGCCAGACCGAGACGATCACGGTGAGCAGCAGCAGCGCCAGCGCCGACCCCACGCCGACCCAGATGGTGCGCACGCGCGCGTCCTCGACGAACTGGCCGAAGCTCTGCACCGGCTTGCCGACGCTGACGACGCCGACGATCTCGTCGTTCCAGCGGATCGGTGCGCCGACGTACATCACCGAGGTGCGCGGGTCGCCGTCGACGTCGCGCGAGGTGCGCGCGCCGTACAGGCCGCCGAGCGTGCGCTTCACGTCGCTCCACTGCGAGTAGTCGTTGCCCAGGTGGCGGCCGAGCGAATCGAACATCACGCGGCCGGTGCGGTCGGTGACGTACACGCGCAGCTCGACCCGGCTCTTGTGCAGGTTGTAGATCTGGGCCGAAAACTCGCGCGTGTAGACGCTGCGAAACAGCGGCTCCAGCCGCGCCGTGTTGATGGCGCCGGCGATCACGTCCTGCTCGACCAGGCTGGCCATGAGCTGCGAGGTCTCGACCAAGGATTCCTCGGCCGACTCGCGGTAGCGCGGGTCGATGTCGGAGACGACGCGGTACAGCAGGAAAGCGATGCCCGCCGTGTAGATCAGCAGGATGCCGATGAAGATCCGCGTGCGCCGCGTCATTCCTTGCTGGCAGGCAGATCTTCGTGCAGCGCGTAACCGGTGCCGCGCAAGGTGCGGATCGGCTCCACCTCCGGCGCAATGGTCTTGAGCTTGGCGCGCAGCGTCTTGATGTGCGCGTCGACCGTGCGGTCGAAGCTGTCGCTGGCGTCGTCCCAGACGAGTTGCAGCAGTTCGTCGCGCGTGAACACGCGCCCCGGGCGCTGGACCATGAGTTTCAGCAGGCCGTATTCGTAGCGCGAGAGTTCCAGCAGCCGTCCGTAGTAACGGATTTGCATGCGCTCGCTGTCGAGCGAAAAGGGCGTTGCAGGGGTCTGTGGTGCCGCTGGAGGCGGCGCCGGCGCGTTTTGATGGGGTACCCCATGAATCGGCGCTGCGGCGGCTGGCGGGCTTCCTGAGCCGTTTCTGGCGCTGCGCCGCAGGATGGTTCTCACCCGGGCGACCAATTCCCGGGGGGAGAACGGCTTGGCAATGTAGTCGTCCGCACCGAGTTCGAGGCCCACCACGCGGTCTATTTCGTCGCTGCGGGCCGTCAAAAACACCATCGGTACCTCCGGGCCGCCCATCGACTGATTCAGCGCCTGGAGGCGTTTGAAGAGCTCGAAGCCGTTCAGGTCGGGCAATCCGATGTCGAGGATGGCCAACGCGGGGCGTTCCTGCGCGAACTGCGCGATGGCTTCTTCGGCCGTGGCGCACCAGACCGGCTGGAAGCCGTCGCTGCTCAGAACGTACTGGAGCGTGTCGGCGATGCCCGATTCGTCTTCGGCAATCAGGATCCGGGGTTTGAAGCTCATCCGGCGATGTTAGCGAGGGCCACGGACGACCCGTGCCCGGTTTTTCGCCCGAGGCGCCGGGGACCGGCGCGGCCTTTCGCGGCTTTTTTTTCGGGCGCGGCTTTTCCTCTTCCTGTCTTCTTATTCTTCTTATTCAAATTAGTAGTAGTAGATAAGGGTCGCACCCGTCTGTGGAAAGGTCACTTTTTCCTTGACGTGACAACGACTTGTCATGCCCGCGTCACTGTGCGCACCCGCGCTTCCGTGGTGTACCCGCAACTTGGACAACATGGGGTAACCCGCCGGCCCTGTGGATAACCGATGGCTTGTGCAAAAACTCTCCCCAGAGTTGTCCTTTGACAGCCTTCGCCAATTCTGCGAAAGACGGTTTTCGGGTCGAGAAATTCATTGCCTGTTAATTGAGCAGGTTGTAGATTTCCCTTGCAAATCAATGACTTGCAACACCCCTACAGAGCAGTGCCGGGGTTATCCACAGAGTTGCCCCAGTTTTGTGGGGAGAACGCACGGAGGAACCTTCGGGCGCGGCGCGGACCCAATCCGCTCCTTCACATGACGAAAAATCTCGAACATGACACCTTCTGAAACAAAAGCGATCGTCACTTTGAGCCTGCTGGCGGCCTTCGTCGACGGCGAAAAGCACGAACGCGAGCGCGCCGAGATCAAGCGCATCGCCGAGGGCCTGTCGCAGGCCGACGGCGTGAACCTGCCGACGATCTACCAGGACGTGCTCATGAAGCGGGTGTCGCTGGCGTCGGTGGCCGGCGAGCTGAAAAGCGCCGAGTCGCGCCAGCTCGCGTACGAGATGGCGGTGTGCATGTGCGACGCCGACGGCGTGCAGTCGGAGCCGGAGCGGCTCTTCCTGATGGACGTGCGCAGCTCGCTGGGCCTGGACGCCTCGGCGGCGCAGTTCTCGCAGCGGGCGGAAGACATTGCCGCCGCGGTGCCGGCGGCGGTGGCGGTGACGGCCGGAGCGGCGGCAACCCCCGCGGCACCGCAGGCGCCCGACAGCACCGAGCTCGACCGCGCGATCCTCAACGCCGCCATCCTCAACGGCGCGCTCGAGCTGCTGCCCGAGACGCTGTCGACCATGGCGATCATTCCGCTGCAGATGAAGCTGGTCTACCGCATCGGGCAGGCGCACGGCTACCAGCTGGACACCGGCCACATCAAGGATTTCCTGGCCACCGTGGGCGTGGGCCTGACCTCGCAGTACCTGGAGCAGGCCGGGCGCAAGCTGCTCGGCGGCCTGTTGGGCAAGGTCGGCGGCGGCCTCTTGGGCGGTCTCGGCAAGCAGGCCGTGAGCTCGGGCATGAGCTTCGCGTCGACCTATGCGCTGGGCCACGTGGCCAAGCGCTACTACGCGGGCGGGCGCACGCTTTCCACGCAGATGCTGAAGGACGCGTTCTCGAACGTGGTGAAGGAAGGGCAGGGCCTGCAGACGCAGTACCTGCCGGCGATCAAGGAACGGGCACGCACGCTGGACACGAGCCAGGTCCTGTCGCTGGTTAAAAACGCCTGATTTTTTCCAGGGATACCGTGGAACCGGCTTTGCCGGGCCACCGGTATCGCCCCCGGCGAGGGGGTTGGCGCAGCGACACGAAGTGCGCGAAGCCTGGGGGAGTCCCTGGACTCTAGACCTGGCTCAGGTCGTCGAGGATGGGGCAGTCGGGCCGCGCATCGCCGTGGCAGCAATGCACGAGGTGCGCGAGCGTGCTGCGCATCGACTGCATGTCGGCGATGCGCTGTTCCAGTTCACCCAGGTGCTTTTGCGCGATGCGCTTCACGCTCGAACTGGCGCGGCGGCGGTTGTGCCACAGGCCGACCAGTTCGGCGATTTCTTCCATCGAGAACCCGAGATCGCGCGAGCGCTTGATGAAGCGCAGCGTGTGGATGTCGGCGTCGTTGTACTGGCGGTAGCCGCTCTCGGTGCGTGCCACCGCCGGCAGCAGGCCCAGGCCTTCGTAATGCCGGACCATGCGCGCCGACACGCCCGACAACCGCGCGGCCTCGCCGATGGCGACCTGGCGGCCGGGGGCGGAGGTCGCCGTCGTCATTGAACGGTGTAGCCGGCGTTCTCGATCGCGGCCACGATGTCCTGGCGCGGCTGCTGGCTCAACACGTCCACATGGCCGGTTTCGAGATCGACCGTGACCTGCGCATGCGGATCGACCGTCTGTACTGCGTCTTGCACTGCGTCCACGCAGTGGCCGCAGCTCATGCCGGAGACCTGGAATTTCTGGCTCATCGTCGTTGCTCCTTGTGGGAATGAATGAAGGGTGGAAGGATTGAACACCCGAATCGGGGACAACGCCAGTTTCAACCCTCTCACGATGTCAATGTCCAGCCAAGGGCTTTAAGCAATCCGCGCTTGACCTTGCCATGGTGTCAGGCTTTAGCCTCGGGACCATGGAACACATTCAGCCCCAACCTTCATCGGCCGCCGCCACGCTGGACCTCTCGGTCGGCGGCATGACCTGTGCCTCGTGCGTGATGCGCGTGGAGCGCGCGCTCAAGAACGTGCCCGGCGTGCAGGACGTGAGCGTCAACCTCGCGACCGAGTCGGCCCGCATCGTGGCCACCGGCGGCGAGGACATGGCCTTGCTGCTGCGCCGTGCCGTGCGCGCCGCCGGTTACGAACCGCGTGCCGAAAGCACCGCGCAGGACGAAGCGGCCGCGATGTCGCCCTGGCACGGCTTCATGCCCGTGGCCGTCGGCCTGGCGCTGTCGATCCCGCTGATGGCGCCGATGCTCGGCGACCTGATCGGCCAGAGCTGGATGCTGCCGCCCTGGGTGCAGCTGTTGCTCGCGACGCCGGTGCAGTTCTGGCTCGGCGCGCGTTTCTACCGCGCGGGCTGGCACGCGGCCAAGGCCCGCACCGGCAACATGGACCTGCTGGTGGCGCTGGGCACCAGCGCGGCCTTCGGCCTCTCGCTGTGGCTGTGGTGGCGCGCCGCCACCGGCGAGCATGCGGGGCACGGCATGGTGCCGCACCTGTACTTCGAAGCCTCGGCGGTGGTGATCACGCTGGTGCTGCTGGGCAAGTGGCTCGAGGCGCGCGCCAAGCGCCAGGCCACTTCGGCGATCCGCGCGCTGCAGCAACTGCGGCCCGAAGTGGCGCACCTGATCAACGCACGCGGCAAGGAAAGCGACGTGCCGCTGGCCGACGTGATGGTCGGCGACCGGCTCGCCGTGCGTCCCGGCGAGCGCGTGCCGGCCGATGCGCGTGTGCTCGAAGGGCAGTCCGAGGTGGACGAATCGATGCTCACGGGCGAACCGCTGCCGGTGGCCAAGAACCCCGGCGACAACTTGACCGGCGGCGCGGTGAACGGCGACGGCCGCATGGTCATCGAGGTGCGCGCGGTCGGCGCCGAAAGCGTGCTGGCACGCATCATCCGGCTGGTCGAAGACGCGCAGGCCGCCAAGGCGCCGATCCAGCGCATGGTCGACCAGGTGGCGGCGGTGTTCGTGCCGGTGGTGTTGCTGATCGCGCTCGTCACCTTCGCGGGCTGGATGGTCGCGGGCGCCGGCGTCGAGACCGCGCTGATCCATGCGGTGGCGGTGCTCGTGATCGCTTGTCCGTGTGCGCTGGGCCTCGCGACGCCGGTCGCGGTGATGGCGGGCACGGGCGTGGCCGCGAAGCACGGCATCCTCATCAAGGACGCGCGGGCTTTGGAAATTGCACACCGCGTCGACACCGTAGCCTTCGACAAGACCGGCACGCTGACGGTGGGCCGCCCGGTGCTCACGGCGCTGCTGCCCGCGGCCGGTGCGCTGGCGAAGGAGAACGACCTGCTCGCCACGGCCGCCAGCCTGCAAGGCGGCAGCGAGCATCCGCTCGCACGCGCCGTGTTGTCTGCCGCTGCCGACCGCGGCGTGCAGGCGCCGCCGCTCGGTGCGATGCAGGCGATGCCGGGGCGCGGCGTGCGCGGCGAAGTGAACGGCGCGACCTGGGCCATCGCCAGCCTGCGCTGGTGCCGCGAACTCGATGCGATGCCGGCCGAGGCCGACATCGAACGCCTGCAGTCGCAAGGCGCCACGGTGTCCGCGCTGCTGCGCTTCGACGACGCCGGCTCCGCGCATGTGCAGGCGCTGCTGGCTTTCGCCGACGAGCCGAAGCCGCAGGCTGCCGAAGCGATCCGCACCTTGCGCGGTCGTGGCCTGCGCGTGGTGATGATCTCGGGCGACAACCTGCGCGCGGCGCAGGCGATGGCCGCGCGCCTGGGCATTCCGGCCGAGGACGTGCGCGCCGACGTGCTGCCGGCCGACAAGGCCGAGCAGGTGAGCGCGCTGCGCAAGAACGGCCATGTGGTCGCGATGGTCGGCGACGGTGCGAACGATGCGCCGGCGCTCGCCGCGGCTGACGTGGGCATCGCGATGGCGCCGTCGGGCGGCGGCACCGATGTGGCGATGGAAGCGGCCGGCATCACGCTGATGCGCGGCGACCTCGCGCTCGTGGCCGAAGCGCTCGAACTCTCGGGCCGCACGGTGGCGAAGATCCGGCAGAACCTGTTCTGGGCCTTTGCCTACAACGTGGCCGGCATCCCGCTAGCAGCCTTCGGTTTGCTGAGCCCGGTGGTGGCCGGTGCGGCGATGGCGCTGTCGAGCGTGAGCGTGATGGCCAATGCGCTGTTGCTGCGGCGCTGGAAGCCCAAGCACCCACAACACCACTGACCGAACCGCGGATCAGTCGAACAGCAGCGCCATCAGGTGCTCGTCGACGAAGTCCGCTTCACCGGCCCGGCGGTAGAACTGGCGCAGCGTGCCTTCCTGCACGAAGCCCAGCCGGGCATAGAAACGCAGGGCCGTGGCGTTGTCGCTCTCGGCCATCAGCTCGACGCGGCGAACGCCTTCGGCCTTCAGCCGAGCGAGCACGTCGGTCACCATGGTCTGCGCGACGCCGCGGCCATGCAATGTGGGATCGACCGCGAGCGTGCCCAGGCTCGCCACATGCTGCGCGCGGCCCGGATAGCGTGTGACGCGGTAGAAGCCGGCGACCTGGCCATCCACTTCGAAGATGAAGAACGCACCGCTGTCGAGCAAGCCCTGGAAGATCGGGCGAAAGTCGCCGCGCGGCATCGGGTCGTAGCCCAGATAGGGCACGACCCGCTCGTGCATGTAGAGATCGAAGACGGTGTCGAAATCGGAGGATGTGGCGAGGCGGTGCAGGGGCATGTCGCGCTTCTTCTATGAGGTCCGCAAGGATGGATGCGGCCGAGCATAGCCATGGCAAGGCGGTGCTGACAACCGCCCCGCTTTTTTCCTCCCCCGAAGTTCAGCCCTCCGGGAAGCGCCGGCTCGCCACGATCACCGCGTTGGTGCCGCCGAAGGCGAAGGAATTCGACAGCACATGGCGCAGCCCCTGCGCCTCGCGCGCCGCGCCGCGCACGAAGTCGACGTTGCCGAATGCGGCATCCGGCGTGTGCAGGTGGGCAATGGGCGGCAGGGTCTCGCGGGCCAGTGCGCGCAGCGCCGCCACGAGTTCGATGGCGCCGCCGCCGCCGAGCACATGGCCGTGAATCGCCTTGGTCGCGCTGACCGGTGCGGCGTCGCCGAAGAGTTCGCCGATCGACGCGGCCTCGGCGGCATCGCCCGCGCTCGTGGCTGTGCCGTGGGCGTTGATGTGGCCGATGTCCGACGGCACGAGCCCGGCGTCGCGCAGCGCGGCACGCATCGCGCGCACCTGGCCGGCCGGGTCGGGGTTGGTGATGTGCGTGCCGTCGCAGTTGCTGGCGTAGCCGCTGAGCACGAAGGGCTGCGCGCCGGCGCCACGGGCGCGCGCATGGGCTTCCGATTCGAGCACCAGCGCCGCCGCGCCCTCGCCGATGGCGAAGCCCGCGCGGTCGCCCGAGAACGGTCGGCAGGCGGTGGCGGGTGCATCGGCCGGCGGTGGCGCCATGACGCGCATCGCGTGCCAGCTGGCCATCACGCCGGGCGTGAGCATCGCGTCGTGGCCGCCGACGATGGCGATGTCGATCCAGCCGCCGCGGATGGCGCGCATGGCTTCGCCGATCGCCACCGCCGACGAAGCGCAGGCGCAGGCATACGCCAGCGCCGCGCCGCGCGCGCCGAAGTGCAGCGCCAGTTCGGCGACCGCGGCGTTGGGCATCACGGTGAGCACGGTGGTGGGGCGCATGCGACGCTGCTCGCCGTAGAGCGCGCGCGTGGTGGCATCGAAGGTGCCGGCGCCGGCCAGGCCGCTGCCCCAGAAGACGCCGAGGCGGTCGCGGTCGATGGCGTCGAGGTCGAGCCCTGCATCGGCCGCGGCATCCTGTGCGGCGGCCAGGGCCATCGCGGTGCCGCGGTCCAGCGGCAGGCGCGAGGCGCTGCGCACGCCGCTGGCGTCGAAGTCGCAGGTGGCGGCAGCGATCGCCATCGGGTCCATGCCGGGGATCTCGAGCGTCTGCGCGCGCACCGCGGAGCGGCCGGCGAACAGTGCGTCGTCGAAGGCTTCGATGCTGCGTCCGAGCGGCGTGACGAAGCCGAGGCCGCTCACGTGCACGGGCGCGGCGGCGGTGTGGGCCGTGGCGGTGGCCGCCAGCACGGCATGGGCGGCGCCGCTGCTCATGCCGCTGCTGCCATGGGCTCGCTGCGGACAGCGGCTGCTTCGCCTTCGGCATCGATCACCTCGCACAGGCGCTGCAGCGTGATGCCTGCTTCGCGCGGGTCGAGCCGGTCTTCGGGAATGCGCAGGTGGAAGGCGTCTTCCACCGCGAAGACGAACTCCATGAGCGCCAGCGAATCGAGGCCGAGGTCCGACAGCGCGGTGGCCGGCGAGATGTTCGCGCGTTCCACGCGGAAGTCGGTCTCGAGGATGGTGGCGATGCTGTTGAAGGTGGGAGAGGACGACATGGTCGGGTTCCTTTCGGTCGGGCCTGGGGTCAGGCGTGGAGAACGAGTCCGCGGGCGCGGAACACGGGTTCGGGCACCGGGCCGTGGGCCACGGTCTCGGCGAAGGCGAGGGTCTCGCGCACGACCTGCTGGCGGTCGTTGTCGATGCTGATCATGTGGTAGCTGTTGTTCAACACCACGGTGCGCAGCGAGGCGCAGCGCAGCCCGCGCACCAGCAGGTCGAGGTTGGACAGGCTGGCCACCTCGTCCTCGCGCGCATGCAGCGCCAACACCTGCTCGCACTGCACCTGGTCCAGCCGGCGCCGCACGTGGCGGATCAGCCGGTCGTGCTCGCGCAGGTGGCTCACGCCGATCACCGCGCTGCCGGCGCGCGAGACCTGGCGATGGCGCAGTTCGCGCTCGATCCAGGTGCGCACGCGCTCGTTCTTCACGCCGTAGGGCGGACGCTCGCGGTACTGCCAGAGGCGGCCCAGCGGCGTGTAGAAGGCCAGCGGCAGCAAAAAGCGCGTGCGCGGCACGGCCCAGCCGTCGAAGCGCAGCGTGGTCGACATGAGTACCAATGCATCCACCTCACGCCCGCAACGGATCGCGCCGCCCAGCGCCAGCGACGCACCCGCGGAGATGCCGACCAGCATCACGCGGTCGTGCGTGCGCCGCAGCGTCTTCACGTGCGCTTCGAGGGTGTCGAGCCAGCGCTCGAAGGGCACGGCCTTCTGCAGCGGCGCGGCGGCGTCGAACGAGTAGCCCGCGATGCAGAGCGGCTGCACCGCATACCCGTGGCGCTGCAGGGTCGATTGCACGGTCAGCAACTCGTCAGGCGTGCTGCATAAACCATGGAGCAGGACCACCGCGGTGCGCTGCACGGCGGGGGACACCAGGCTCAAGGGATCGGAGGGATCGCGTGCACTCATCGGGAGGTGTGTCGTATGCTCATGTCGCGTTTATCGCGGGGAGCGACTGACCGGCCGCTGACGCGTCCATCGCCAGGGCAGACCAACAAATCACCCACCACTCATTCACTCACCATGCGAATCCTGCTTGTGGAAGATGACACCGTGCTACGCGACGTGATGCTGCGCAGCCTCGCCGACGCCGGCCACCGGGTCGACGTGTCGACCAACGTCGAAGACGCCGACCACCTGTGGCGCGTGCAGCCCTTCGACGCCGTGCTGCTCGACCTCAACCTGCCCGCCACCGCCAGCCCCACCAGCGGCCTGGCGAGCGGCCTCACGGCCCTGCGACAGGCGCGTGCGCGCGGCGACCGCACGCCGGTGCTGGTGCTCACGGCGCGCGGGCGCACCGAAGAACGCATCGCCGGGCTCGACGCCGGCGCCGACGATTACCTGGGCAAGCCCTTCGACCTCGCCGAGGTGGAGGCGCGGCTGCGCGCGCTGGTGCGGCGCGCCAAGGGCACCGAAGACATCGTGGTGCTCGGCCAGCTCAAGCTTGACCGCAAGGCGCGGCGCTTCGCGGTCGCGAACGCACCGCTGGACCTGCCGGCGCGCGAGTTCGAGGTGCTGTGGGAACTCATGAGCCCGCCGGGGCGCACCGTGAGCAAGCGGGCGCTGTCGGACAAGCTCTCGGGTTTCGACGAATCGCTGGGCGACAACGCGCTCGAGGCCTTCATCTCGCGCCTGCGCAAGAAGCTGCTCGGCTCGGGCGCGGGCATCCGCACCTTGCGCGGCATCGGCTACCTGCTCGAAGCCGAGGTGTGAGAAGCGACCCGTGAGCGAGGCCACCCCACCGGTCACGCGCACTGCACCTTCGCTCACGCGGCGCGTGCTGCGCAACGTGCTGGTGCCGCTGGCGCTCACCTGGATGACCGGCGCGGTGATCGCGCTGGTCATCGCCAACTACTTCTCCGAGCAGGCCTTCGACCGTGGCATGCTCGACGACGCTTATGCGCTGTCGGCCAACGTGCAGGCCGGCGAGCGCGGCATCGAGCTGCTGCTGACGCCGCGCGAGGTGGCGACCGTGCTGTTCGACCAGACCGACAAGGTCTACTTCTCGGTGCAGCGGCTCGACGGCACGACGATCTCGGGCGATCCCGACCTGAAGGCGCCCCTGCCGGGCGAAAGCTCGCGCTACCGCTTCTCCGACATCGACTACGCCGGCCAGGTGCTGCGTGCCGTGGTGCTCGACCACGACGCCGAGCCCGGCCTGCACGTGCCCTACCGCGTGATCGTGGCGCAGACCACGCTCAGCCGTGCGGCGCTCGTGCAGCGGCTGCTGTTCTATGCCATGGCACCGCAGGTGCTGCTGCTGGTGTTGCTGGCCGTGTGGCTCTGGCATGGCATCCGGCGCGACCTGCGACCGCTCGGCGAACTGCAGCGCGCCCTCGACACGCGCGATGTGCGCGACCTCTCGCCGGTGACCGTGGCGCAGACCTCGAAGGAGCTGCAGCGCTTGGGCGATGCCGTCAACGCGCTGTTCGACCGGCTGCGCTACAGCGTGCGCGCGCAACGTGAGTTCGTCGGCAACGTGGCGCACGAACTGCGCACGCCGCTGGCCGGCATCCGCGCCCTGGCCGAGTACGGGCTCGCGCAGCACGACACCGGCGTGTGGCGCGAACAGCTGACGCGCGTGTCCGAGCGGCAGGCGCGCGCGAGCCACCTGATCGACCAGCTGCTCGCCCTGGCGCTGGCCGACGAGGCGCGCACCGACCTGCAGCGCACGCCTGTGCAGCTCGACATGCTGGCCGAACAGACCGTGCTGCGGCATCTTGCGCGTGCCGATGCGCGCGGCGTCGACCTGGGCGCACGCGGCCTCGACGAGGGCGGCGTGACGGTGCTTGCGAACGAAGCCCTGGTGGAGGGCATCCTCGACAACCTGATCGACAACGCGCTGCGCTACGGCGGACGCACCATCACCGTCGAGCTTGCGGGCCGCACGCTGAGCGTGATCGACGACGGGCCCGGCATTCCGATCGAAGCGCAGCGCGACCTGATGCAACGCTGGGCACAAGGGCCCGCGGGCCAGAAGCTGGGGCAGGGCGCGGGGCTGGGGCTGTCGATCGTGGCGCGCTATGCCGAGCTGTTGGGGGCCGAGTTGCGGCTCGAAGCCGCCGAGCCGACCGGCCTGCGCGTGAGCGTGACCTTCGGCGACGACGCCTGAGATTTCATGCGGCCGGCAGTGGCTTGCGCAGATAGACGCGCGTGCGCCCGTCGAGGGATTCGCGCCGGTACTCGACGTAGCCGATGCGCCGGTAGAGCGCGAGGTTCTCGGTCATCTTCTCGTTCGTGAACAGGTAGATCGACGCGTGGCCCTGGCGCAGCGCTTCGCGTTCGGCCAGTTCGAGCAGCGCGCGGCCCGCGCCGCTGCCCTGGTGGTCGGGGTGCACGGCGATCACGTCGATCAGGAAGCCTTCGTCGGTCACGTCGAGCAGCAGTGCCGCGCCGATCTGTTGCTCCGGCCGCTCGGCCACCCAGACCTGCAGGTGCGCGACGGCCTCGGCGTAGTCGCGTGTCATTGGCCTCGGTGTAAGGCCCAGGCGTGGGATGTAGGTGCGGAAAGCCTCGACGGCGCACGCGGTGACGGCCGCCACGTCGTCGGCGTTTGCGCGGCGCAGGGTCCAACGCGTTGCGTCGGCGCTCACGCGTCGAACTCGACTTCGCCCTCGATCTCCACCGGGATGCCGAAAGGCAGCTCCGCCATGCCCACCGCGCTGCGCGCATGCGCACCGACCTCAGGGCCGAAGAGCTCGAGGATCAGGTCGGAAAACCCATTGATCACCGCTGGCTGCTGCTGAAAGCCAGGCGCCGAAGCGACCATGCCGAACACGCGTGTCCATGCGGTGATGCGGTCCAGGTCTCCGAGCGCGCGCTGCAGGCTGCCGATCATCGCGAGTGCGGTGAGGCGCGCTGCGGCGTAGCCCTGCTCGACGGTCAACTCGGCGCCGAGCTTGCCGAGTGGCGCGGCGATGCTGCCATCTGCATTCAACGGGCCGTGGCCCGAGATGATGGCGCGCCGGCCGATGAGGCGAACGAATTGGAAGGGGAGGAGGACGCCGGGAGGTGGCGTGACCGGCGGGGGAAGGATGAGACCCAGAGCGTGGAGGCGTTCGGCAATGCGTGTCATGGTCAGGATGCGTGCAGCAAATAACCAAGGGTACGCGCCGCGTGCTGCGAAGGCAATTCGTTCGGCGTAGGCACGCAGCGGGGAAGACGTGGCCGTGGGTGCGGCCACAGAGCACCGGCTATCGAGTGCCCATCCAATTGCTGCCGAACGACAGATCCTTGCTGAAGATCAGGAGGGTGCCCCAAAGAAGAACAGAAGCACAAAGCAGGCAGATGATGAAGATCAGAGCGCCTGCAAAACTCGCAAATCCCGCCTTGTTTCGCGCCATCTTGAACCCGAGCACGGTGCCACCGACTAGCAACCCAAGAAGAAGCCATGGGATGCCGCATAGAAGAAGGAGAAATGGATCTGTAAAGCAGCCGGTCATGTCGGTCCGATGTGGCAGCCGGCGAGCTTGTACTTGCCTATTTTTCTCGCGTGGGGACGGTTCATTGCGGCAGCTTGATGTTGGATCCGTCGAGCTTGAGACTGCCCAGCTTCTTCAAGTCGGTGCCACCAGTCTTCTTGAATTCGTGGACCTGGGTGTTGGACAGGTCCAGGGTCAAGGCAAAGACAGCCGAGCGCATTTCCAGCTTGCCGATGCGTGCGTCGTTCAAGCGCACGGAGTTCGCTTCGAATTCCTCCAGAAGCAGATGCGTCGCATGGGCGTACTGCAGGTCAAGCCGGGTGAACTTGCTCTTTCGAAAAACAAGGGACTCGGTCTGCGGGCCACCGCCAATGTCCACGAGGATGTTGTCTCCAAGAATGGCGGTGTTCTCGATCAGCACCTCCTGGGCATCGTTGCTTGCGAGACTGAAAACGAACCGTCCGCCGGATGTGGGAGGAGTGAACTGGCTGTCTCGCACGGCGAGGCGTTTGGCGCCTTTGACGATCGCCTCGACGCTGCCGCCGCGCACGCGCTCCATCAGCAGTTCTTCCTTGATGGTGGCGCCGGTCAAGTCGAGTGTGTCGATGACGGTGTCGCGGATGGTGAGAGATTGGAGATTGGCCGCCACCAGCTTAGAAGTGCCGCGAAGCTTGGAGCCCTCGATACGAGCGGTGGCGTACAGAAATTCTTCGCCGCTGTTGCCGATGCTGTCGGTCAATATGGTGACGTCTTCGCATGTGCAGTCCGTGATCGAGAGTCTTTTGTTCCCGGTCCACGCGAACCACTTCGATCTGCATCGCACGAATTCCGCTTCGCCGTCTGATCCCACTGCGCCCTGGTGATTGCGGTTTGCGCTTGTCCCTGCGAAATTGCACTCCTCAAAAACGGTGGACTTGCTTCCCTTCTCTGCAAACATGACCGAGTTCCCGACCCAGGCGCAGCGTAGAAAATGCACGTTCGTCGTCACGCCATAGCTCAGAATTCCAGAAAATCGGCAGTCCTCGTAGCGGACATTGGTTGCTGTCTTTGGGTTGATCTCATAGGCGCCGACAAAATCGCAGTTTTTGAAGAGGACGTTGTGCCAATCCATCCCTTCAAACCTCTCGCCGCTGAATTCAGCGCCGTCGACGACAAGCAGAGAATGACCGTTCTCCCTGGTGCGAAGTGCCGGGTCCTTGAGGTGGGCAAAGGCCTTGCCGAAGGTTCTGATGTTTCGTTTGGAGGTCATGTTGCATCCGGTCAAGGCGGAGGCGGCGAAAAGCGCCAGTGTGCAAAGGGTGCTTCGACGGGTCGGAGAGTCGGTCATCGGCGATTGAGCCTGATGGCGCTGATGGCAGGGATGTATCCCTTGCTTCCAAAGTTGTCAGACAGAAATTCCCAATCCGGCACTTCCCCACGCTCTCCCATCGGTCGTCCAAAGTGCCACACAGCGTTCTTCGGACGCGCCGGGTTCGACTTGTCCAGGCTGAACCCGCCCATGTTCACGTTGCCGTCAATGAGTGCGATGTCCAGAGGAAACACCCAAGGGTCCGCATGGAGCATGTCTTTGGCCCAGTTCTCGCCTGCGTCAGTGGGGCTGGGTTCTTTCAGCGTCACTTCGCAGAAAGCCTGAACCAGTCGCTGGCGGAGCGTCACGTATTCGGTATTGGGGTGGTTCTCGACCACTGATCGGGGACTCCACGCCATCGCCAAGGCACCGTTGGAACTCACCGTCTTGGAACTCATCATCGACAACAGCATTGCCGTGTCTTCATCCTTGAAGCTCAGTGTGGTGCCTTTCAAGCTGGGCGCGATGAGATGCCAGGTCTTGGTTTCGCCGCGCGAACCGTCGGGACGCTTTGGGTTGTTCTTGTCGAACACCCACAACTTCACTTCTGTCACACACCCCAGCTTGCGTACTTGCTCGCTCAAGACCAGTTCCAGCTGACCGCTCTTGCCGAAGTACTCAGGCTTGAAGCGCAATGGCACACGAATGTTGCCTTTCTTGGGCAAGCCGCTCATGGCGTGCAGGTAGTCGAGTGCCACCGCCAACCGCGGCTTTTCGTTGAAGCCTTTCCCTTGAAATTCGCCCTGGATGTGACACCGATCGGTCTTCACCTGCCGGATCTCACCCGTCGCGGGATCGAGCGCGGTCCCCGCGGGTGGCCGGCCAGTCCAGGCGCTGAGTTCGCCGTCCAGGTTCTGGTAGCCGATGGGTCCGCCGCAGCTGGAGACGATCAGCGCCGTCACGGTGTTCGGTTTGACGGTTTGGGTGTTGTGGATGCCTGGGTCCTTGGCTTCTCGCACCTCGACGCGCCAGCCGTCTGACGCGTAGATGCCACGAGGGTCCCAACCGAGCTTGTAGACGCCCGAGCGATGGCTGTGGCCCGACAGATGCCAATCCACCTTGGGGTTGGGGCCGGTCTTCGCCTGCCCCATCGGCTGAACGTATTGGGCCAGGTAGGTGGCCTGGTTTTTTTCGCAAGTGCCCACGTTGACGTGGTTCAGCGCCGCCTTCATGCCCCAGACACCGGTGGCGCCGTCGCGGGGGTGGAAGAAGACCCGGTCCTTCTTCTTGGCCACGTTGCTGTAGGGCTCGGGTTCATCGAAGCTCACGATGGTGAAGTGCGTGGCAACGGTGAGCGTGCTCTCGCTCGCGGCCTTGTAGCTTCGAGCCTGTGTCAGCAGCTTCAGCTGGTCATGGCTGAAGGACTCGGTGGCACGCGGGAGTATTCCTGACCCTTGGCGGTCTACTCCCGCCTCGGCAACGCCCAGCAGGTTCTTGAAGTTTTCGTCGATGCCCCAGCCCAGCGCTGCAATCACTTGTCCGGCGTTGGCGCCCGGCTTGTCGGTGCTGTCCGCGCCGTAGGCATAGACCACGTCCGCGAGCGGCGTGAACAACGCATAGAACCAGTCGAACTGGCCGCCGTCGAAGTTGTACCCCGTCAATGCGTGACCGTAGGTGGGGCCATAGGCGAGACAAGCCTCGTAGATGGTCATGTTGTGGTCGCGGCTCATGCCTTCATTGGCCTTGCCGCGCGTCCAGGCGCTCGCCGCTTCGAATTGGGTGCGGTGGCGCTCCACGGCATCGGGCTGCGCAAGGGCTCGTTGTGCCCGTCGGGCCTCTGCCGGAACGTTGCCGTCGGGCCAGGACGTGCGGGCGTTCTCTTCCATGCGCTTGCGTGCGTCGCGGCTGTTGGGCGTAGTCGTCTCGAGCACGCCGAGCATGAACGCCCAGTTGTGCCGGTCACCCGCCTCCACGCGTGCGCTGATGCCGTAGGGCACCTGGTAGGCCTCGTGGTTGCCGCTGGTCATGATGATGGGCAACTGGTACTTGGGGTTGCGGTACATCTCGCGCACCAGGCTGAAGACCATCATGTCGTCCAGGCCCCTCGGATAGAGGCGGCGGCCTTTTTCCTTGTCGAAAACGTTGCCCAGCAGGTTGAAGGCTTTCCACTGCTCGCCGATCCTGCCCGGGCCACCGGGTTCTGCCATGGGATTGAAGTTGCGGTTGTAGTCGATCAGGTCTCCCGTGAGGAGCACGGCATCGACCCGGTCGCTGCCCGTGGCCATCGTCTCGAACAGCTTCTTGAGGGCCTCGAAGCTGTTGCAAACCTTGCTGCCGACGGGCCGGTTCCAGGCCGCGTCGGCCTCCTCGAGCACTTTGGCATCGCTGCGGCCCATGGCGTTCTGGCGCACGTTGATATGAACGTCGGAGAGATGCCCCAGCTTGAGCCGCGGCTTGGTCATGCGCTTGACGGGGTGCCAGCTCTTGAGCAGGGTGTCCAGCTCAGGGCTCTGGCCCGGCTTACTCCAGCTGAAGGGGACATCGGGCGGCGGCATGGCGAATTCGTGGAGCTTGTCGAAGTGCCAGGGATCACGCGTGGCCTGCTGTTGCAGGAAGCGTGCGATGGCAAGGTCTTGGGCCTCGGCGTACTTGACGCCTTTGAAGGCCTCAAGCTTCCTGTCTTCGGCGCCCAACCGGATCATCCAGGCGAGGCCTTTCATGGCGCCGGGCGTCTGCAGATCGGCGAAGGGCGGTGCTGACAAGTCGAGTTCGATCTCATAGATGTCCTGCACCTTGGTGTAGATCTGGGCCGCTGCGGGGGCGATGGTGGCGAAGGGACGGCCGTGTCGATCGCTGACGAGCGCCCCAGGTCCAAAAGCGCCAACGAGCCAGGCCTTGATGCAAGGTTTTGCGGCAGCACATGCCGTGCCATCTCCGAAAAGAGTGCCGGTTTGTGTCGACCCCTCGGCCTGCTCGGCTTCCTGTTTGCTTGCAAGGTCGACCACACGCAGATGCTGGTCGACAAGCCTGTACATCTCGACGGCTTCACCGGTCGGGACGGCCGCCTTGGCCTTGCTGCGCATGCTGGAAGGCGCGGCGATGAAGATACTGGCCTTGACCTGGCCAGGGGCCAACAGCAAAGGTGTGCCCAGGCTAGGGAACAGGATGACGGCTTCTTCTTCGAGCAGCGGCGTTTCGGAACAGTCGCAGACGCCGGGCTTGGGTTGGTAGGGCATGACGGATCGATCTGGGGTGAGGCGAGTGGGGAGATGTCGGCGTCAGGCGGTGGGCAGCGCGGCCGAAAACAGCGTGGAAAATGCATGGGCGGCATCGGGAGTGCTGCGTCGCGCCTGCAATGGCGCGAGAAAGCAAGACGTCCACTGGGCCCACATGTGAGGCGCGGCATTCTGTTGTTGTTGCCACCACTTGGCGGGCTGCGCTTCAAGCACGTGGGCGAGCGTGCGCCCCGCAGCTCGCGCGTCGACCAGGCTTCCTGCAAGGCCAGGCAAGTACGGCAGTTCGGGGTGCAGGCTCAATGACCGGTGCAGCAGCGTGACCCAGTCCTCGAAATCGGTCAGGCCGAGTTGCTGCACGGCTTGAAGCTGATCGAGAGCGATCCACCGCTGCAAGGCAGGGGCGATGTGCTCGAACGCTCGCGACCCGAAACGGTCGTGCACATGGGCGAGGAGCCCATCGGCCCGATTGAGCGGAGCCATGGCGAGCAGCAGTTCCTTGTCCAATTGCAAGGGCTTGGTGCGTGCGGCACCTTGAGGCGCATGTGGTTTGCTGCACCGAAGACCACGCGGATGGAATTCGGCGCTCCATCCTGCCCAGGTGAACGCGCTCAAGAAGTCTTGTCGAGCGTCGTCGGGCCAACGGGCCACCATGTCGAAGCCGATGCGCGGATCGAACCAGCGAAGCACGGCGCCGACGGCCTCGTCGTCGTCGAGAGCCGGGTCCGCGGGTATCACGGCGTCGAGCCAACTGCGAAGATGCGCGGCCAGCGTGATCGACCGCAGTGGCGACGCCACGAGACTGAGTGCCTGCACGGCACCTGCACCGCGTGCGAGGTCATACAACCATGGGGCTGCGCCTGGCGATGTGGGCATGGGTGGCAGTTCAATCAGCCAAGGACCGACGCCGGCCGCGTCTGCTTCTTGCGTATGGAGGAACAAGGGCATCGCGTCGAGTTGGTATTGCGCCACCAGACGCGCCGCCCACCCATCTTCTTGCCGGTTTTCTTCGACCGCCCCGCATTGGCCTGCGTTCACCAGTGCGTGACAACGTTGGCCCGTCTGGCGCGCGAGGCGGGAAAAACTGCCGATGTCCTGTGCGATGGTCTGCGAAATCTCGTCCTCGAACGCCTCGCGTTCGTACGCTGGAATTTCCATCGGTGTCGGTCTTGTCAAACGCGGGGCGCCACGGGCGAGGCCTGACGTGCGGCACGTGCCAGGCACTCCCAACACACGCTCTGAGCCGTGGGCCCCGGCTTCTTGTCCGACCCCGGCGTTCCATGCATCGCGGCATGTTCGATCCATGTGCCCAACGTGCCGTGCCGGATGCCGCCTTCGCTCCATTCGCTGAAGCTGGTGCCGCCGTTGATCGTGACCTTCTTCTTGGCGGTGATGTAGACCGTGTCTTCGGTGCTCACGATGTCGATGTCTTTCAAGGCCGTGGCCTCGATGGCGTCGCTTTGCGCTTCGATGCGGATGTCGCCTTGCGAGGCAAAGGCCTTGATGCCGCTCTTGAGCGTGAAGATGCGCATGCCTTCCGTCACGCTGGCGAGGATGCGCTGGGCGGCGCTCAGGGAGGTGTGGCCGGCGCTGGTGAGCTGGATGTGCGTGCCGGTGTGCGCGTGCAGGTGAGTGGTCGCCGTGGCTGCAATGCCTGCGGGGCTGGCGAGCACGAGATGCGGTGCGGCCAGTTCGGGGAAGCAGCCTTCGGTCGATGGACTGCCGTGGCCCCGGAGGTCGTCGTTCTGCTGCTTGATGGCCTGGGCGACGGTGGACTGGTCGTCGTTGCCGTCCTGGGCCTCGGCTGTGCGGGCCGCTTCGGCCAGGCCTTCGATTTGGTCGCGTGCGCTCGTCAGGCGTTGGATGGTTTCGCCCATGTCCTTGGCGTGGCGGGCCGCATCGGGGCGGCCTTCGGTCGTGATGAGCATCCCGTCCTGCGCCCTGAGCACGCCATGGGCGTCCGTGCGCAGCTCGAACCCCTCACCCCTGGGGTCCTTGCGCCCCGCGTTGTCCTCGATGCGCGTGATCGCTCCCAAACTCAAGCTTGAGCTCTGGTGATCGCTCTTGAGCTGCACCTGGATCTTTTCGGCCGTATCGTCCAGGATCAGATGATTCGATCGGCCCGCCGCACTGTTGCCCCCACCTTCCGTCAGCTCCCGGCTCCTGAACCCGCTCAATGCGCTCTGGCCAGGGAGTTGCCACGGCGGCAAGTTCAC